>JAXGQG010000002.1:0-144047 GCA_040766535.1 Dehalococcoidia bacterium
GCCGGCGGCGTACTGACCCAGATGAAGGGCATCAACGTCCCTGGAGTGAAACTGAGCCTCGAGGCGGTGACAGACGATGACCTCCGCCACCTCGCGTTCGGACTTGAGCACGGCATCGACTTCGTGGCCCTGTCCTTCATCTCCAACGCGCATGACGTGAACCGGGCACGTGCCTTCATGAGGGAGAAAGGCGCTGACGTTCCCATCGTCGCCAAGATCGAGCGCAGCGAGGCGCTCAGGAACATCGATGAGATCATCGAAGCAGCGGACATCGTCATGGTGGCCCGAGGCGATCTTGGTGTCGAGGTTCCTCTACGCCGGGTGCCCATCGAACAGAAGCGCATCGTTGCGAAGTGCAACGCAGTCGGCAAGCCGGTCATCGTTGCCACGCAGATGCTGGAATCCATGGTCTTCGCCCCGCGGCCCACACGAGCCGAGGCGAGCGACGTGGCCAACGCCATCTTCGACGGCGCCGACGCCATCATGCTCTCCGAAGAGACGGCTACCGGCGGCTATCCGGTCCAGGCCGCGGGAACGATGGCAGCGATCGCGGTCGAGGCGGCGGGCGCGCTCCCCTATCACACCTTCCTGTCTGAGAAGGCGGGGGATGCGGTGCCGCAACCGGATGATGCCATCAGCTTCGCAGCGGTACACATCGCCGAGCAGGTCGGCGCGAACGCCATACTGGCGTTCACTACGTCCGGCAGCACAGCGATGCGCGTGGCCAAGTACCGCCCCAAGTGCCCGGTGCTCGCCATCACAACCAGCGAGCGGGTATTGCGGAGGCTGGCGCTCGTCTGGGGGCTGACGCCGGTGCTCACAGAGGAATTCCGGTACATGGAAGAGCTCTACGCGAAAGGGTCGGACCTCGCCAGGGCGTCAGGCGTAGCCGAACCGGGCGATATCGTGGTTATGACAGCCGGCGTTCCCTTTGCCGTTGCCGGCAACACGAACATTCTGAAGATCCACCAGATCCAGTAGCAGCGGTGCTCTTCCCGGGATGTGCGCCCTGGAGCGTTGCGTCCGCCGTCAGTAGCTGGAGGCCTTGAGACTGTCGATCTTGCCCGTGACCGCGTAGACGGTCCGCTCACAGATGTTGGTCGCCCGGTCCGCACACCGCTCGAGGTTATGCGCCACCCAGATGAGCCGCGTGGCCCGGGTAATCGTCCTGGGATCCTCCAGCATGAAGGTCAGCAACTCCCGGTATACCTGATCATAGAGGCCATCCACCACATCGTCCTCGGCACACACCTCCTTCGCCGCCTGCACATCACGGTTTGAGAAGGCATCAAGGCTGCGGCGAAACATCTCCCGGGTCTTCTCCGCCATCCGCGGTATGTCGATGAGCGGCTTCAGCGGCGGTTCGTCCCCGATCATCAGCGTGATCTTGGCGATGCCTTCCGCGTGGTCTCCCATACGCTCCATCTCGCCCAGCAAATGGATGATGGAGAGTATGAGGCGAAGGTCTCCGGCCACCGGCTGCTGCGTCACGATGAGCTGAACACAACGCTCCTCGATGTCGAGACACCTGCGGTCTATCGCGCTGTCGCCGGCGATGACCTGACGGGCCAGTTCGAGGTCGCGCTCCTTCAGCGCGTGGACCGACCGCTCGATGGCCTTATCCACCATGCTGGCGAGGACCAGCAACTCATCCTGCAGGCTTTTCAACTGTTGATGGTAGCTCTCTCTGGGCATCACCAACTCGCATGAGAGCGGCTCCATGCCGTCGGCCCCACTCAACCACGCTCCCTCATCCGGGATGCGTATTCTACGCGGCCGTGACGGCGCAATCCAACGTCACCCCAACCAGTTCGAACGCCTCCGGCGTTTTAACGCAACCTTAACACCAGACTAAGGCGCCGTTAACATGAGGCCACTAGACTGTCCCACATAGAATGAATCAAGAGGAGGAATCCAGAGTGAGATCGAGAATCGCTGTACGTCCGCGTGTGGCGGCCCTGGCAGTGGTGGCTGCCCTCATCGCGGCCGTTGCCGGTTGTTCGGGGCAACAGACTCCCGCGGACAACACGGTGGAGCTTTCCGGCACATTCACCATCCTCGGCTCCAACACTGTCACCCCGCTATCGACCATGTGGGCTGAGGAGTTCATGACCGCGAACCAGAAGGTGAACATCGCCATCTCCGGTCCTGGGTCCGGCGCGGGAATCGCCGCACTCATCGACAGCACGACGGACATCTGCCAGTCATCACGAGTCATCAAGTCCAGTGAGGTCAACCAGGCGAAGGCGAAGGGGGTGAGTCCCTACGAGATCATCGTGGCCAGCGATGGCCTTGCCGTCGTCGTGCACCCGGCCAACCCGATTTCAGAACTGACGATCGAACAACTCTCCGCCATCTACAGCGGCAAGGTGACCAACTGGAAGGAAGTGGGTGGCACCGATGCCCCGATAGTCGCGCTGGCGCGCGACACCAACTCAGGTACGCACGTCTTCTTCAAGGAACACGTCGTCCAGATGGATGGTCTGCCGACGAAAGACACTTCGCTCGAGTATGGCTCCAGCATCATGCTGCTGCCATCCACCGAGGCAGGAGTGACTGAGACCGCACACAACTCAAATGCCATCTTCTACCCGGGACTGGGCTATGTCAGCGACGAAGTGAAAGTGGTGGGCGTCAAGAAGACCGCATCAGATGCTGCCGTGAAGCCATCGATCGAGACGGTACTGGACGGCACGTATGCGGTGGCCCGTCCCCTGCTGTACTACACCAATGGCGAGCCAACCGGCCTCATCAAGGCGTTCATCGACTACTGTCTCTCTGATGCCGGACAGGACATCGTCGCGCAGAGCGGCTATGTGCCCGTGAGATGACTTCGTTAGAATAGGCAACGAACCGGGAAATGGCAATGCGCACTACACCCGACCATCCCCCTGCAAACGCAGGCAAGAGCACCAACGCCGCAGCCGCCTCCGGGCCGCGGCGCCGGTCGCGTTTCGGTGAGAAGCTGATCGAGGGGTTCATCTTCATCAACGGACTCATCGCGATCATCATCCTGGTGGGTGTGCTCGTGCTGCTATTGAGGACGGGGCTCCCGGCCTTCACTTACTCCACCCCGTGGGAGTTCCTCTTCGGCACAAAGTGGTATCCCGTGTCCGAGCCGCCGACCTTCGGGATCGCGCCGTTCTTCGTGGCGACACTGTGGGTAACCGGAATCTCGACCGCCCTGGCCGTCCCCATCGGCGTCGCCTGCGCCGCCTACCTGGCGGAAGTGGCGCCGCCAGCGGTGAGAGAGGTGGTGAAGCCCGTCGTCGAGCTGCTATCCGGCATCCCCTCGGTGGTGATGGGCTTCATCGGGCTCGCACTGCTCTCTCCCTATGTGCAGGATGCGTTCAACCTCAACACCGGATTGTGCGGTCTCACCGCCGCGATCATGCTCTGCCTCATGTCTCTGCCCGTTATCGTCAGCGTATCCGAGGATGCGTTGCGGGCGGTACCGAACTCGTTTCGAGAGGCATCCTTGGCGCTGGGAGCGACGCGCTGGGAGACGATTATCCACGTGTGCATCCCCGGGGCCATATCCGGCATCGCGGCGGCGGTGATGCTTGGCGTCGGGCGTGCAATCGGAGAGACGATGACCGTACTGATGGTGGCTGGCGGAGCGCTCGCCGTGCCCAACGCGCCCACAGATCCGATGATGCCGATGACCGCCGCCATCGCGTCGGGGATCGGCAATGCAGTGCGCGGCGGCCCGCAATACCAGGCGCTCTTCGCCATCGGCATCGTCCTGTTCATCATGACGCTGTTCCTCAACTTCATCGCCGACCGGGTGCTCGAGCAACAGCGGCGCAGGTTCTCGAGGACGTAGGGGACCGCGGAAATGGACAGACGACGTATCACTCAAAGAGCGGCCACTGTTCTGCTGCTGGCTGCCACCATGGCCGTCGTGCTCCCGGTCGTCTTCATCATCGGCTACATGATCGTTCACGGCGCTCCGACACTGTCGTGGGAGTTCATATCCGAGCCGCCCAGGATGGCGGGGAAGGCGGGCGGAATACTGCCGGCCATCGTGGGGACGTTCTACCTTATGCTTGGGACCATCCTGTTCGCGCTGCCAATCGGCGTGCTCGCCGGCATCTACCTCACGGAGTATGCGCGCGACAACTGGCTCACCCGGCTCATAAATCTGGCCATTCTGAACCTGGCAGGCGTGCCCAGCATCGTGTTTGGCCTCTTCGGCCTCGGCATTTTCGTCATGCTGTTTCACTTCGGCATGTCGCTGCTTTCCGCCAGCCTCACGCTGGCGAGCCAGGCGCTGGCCATGACCATTACCACGTCTCGGGAGGCGATACTCGCGGTGCCCCAAGAGTACCGCGAGGGCAGCCTGGCCGTGGGAGCGACCCGCTGGCAGACGATACAGCATGTGATCCTGCCCCAGGCGAAGCCGGGCATCGTCACCGGCGCCGTACTGGCCATGAGCCGTGCGGCCGGCGAGACAGCGCCCATCCTGGTGGTGGGCGCGGCGTTTCTCGTCCCCGGGCTGCCGTCATCGCCGCTTGATCCGTTCATGGCGCTGCCATATCACCTGTACACCACCGCAGCCCACGTACCCGGTATGCCCAAGGGCGTCATGTGGGGCACGGCGCTGGTGCTGCTGGCAGTCGTACTGTCATTCAACCTCGTTGCGTTCATCATCCGGCTTAGAGCCCGCAGGGAGAGAGTGAGCTGATGGACACGCGCATATTTGCCCCGGACGCCCGGCAACCGCACCTTCTCGACACAAAGCTGGGGTCACGCAACGTCAACCTCTTCTACGGCAAGTTCCAGGCGCTGAGGGATATCAGCCTGGACGTTCCCGACAGGGCGGTGACGGCCATCATCGGCCCTTCTGGTTGCGGCAAGTCTTCTTACCTCAGGCTGTTCAACCGGATGAACGACCTCATCGTCGATGCGCGCGTTACGGGCCGGGTTGAAGTCGACGGGCATGACATCTACGAACGGGATGTCGACGTGGTCGATGTCAGGCGCAGAGTGGGAATGGTGTTTCAGCGGCCCAACCCGTTCCCGATGTCCATCTTCGAGAACGTCGCATTCGGTCCCCGGCGCCACGGCAAAAAGAACCAGGTAGAACTGGCGGCGATAGTGGAGAAGAGCCTGCGCCAGGCGGCGCTATGGGACGAGGTCAAGGATAAGCTGCAGCAGTCCGGGCTCGCCCTCTCGGGCGGCCAGCAGCAACGCCTGTGCATTGCGCGCGTCCTCGCCGTCGAGCCGGAGGTGATCCTGATGGATGAGCCCTGCAGCGCGCTGGACCCGGTGGCCACACTCAAGATCGAGGACCTCATGCGGGTGCTGTGCAACGACTACACCATCATCATCGTCACCCATAACATGCAGCAGGCTGCCCGGGTATCCGATATCACCGCCTTCTTCATGATGGAGCAGGACAGGGCGGGCATCCTCGTCGAAAGCGGCCCGACGTCGGACATCTTCACCAACCCGAAGCAGAAGACGACGGAGGACTACATCACCGGCCGCTTCGGATAGGGCCGAAGGAAGACAACACATGGAAATCAGAGCCGGCTATCACAGGCGACTGCGCGACATCCAGGACGAGATACTGGTGATGGGGAGCATGGTCGACAAGGCGCTCTCCAGTTCCGTCGAGGCGCTCAAGGCGCGCGACATCGACAGCGCGAAGCGCATCATCGCCGACGATGAGAAGGTGAACCAGAAACGCTTCGACATCGAGGAGAGGTGCATCCAGCTCATCGCCACGCAGCAACCGATGGCGGGCGACCTGCGTGTCATCATCGCCGTGCTCAACATCATCGTCGAACTGGAGCGTATCGGTGACTACGCCGAGGGCATCGCACGGATAGTCATCATGATCGGCGACGAGCCGCCGCTCAAGCCGCTCATCGACATACCGCGCATGGCGGAAAAGGCAACCACGATGCTGCGACAAAGCCTGGAAGCGTTCATCAACCGTGATGCCGAGGCCGCGCGGCGGGTAGCGGCGCAAGACGACGAGATCGACAGCCTGTACGACCAGGTATTCCGTGAACTACTCACGTTCATGATCGAGGATCCACGCACGATTACGAGAGCCACCCGCTTGATATGGGTAGCCCACAATCTTGAACGCAGCGCCGACCGGGTCACCAATATCTGCGAACGGGTGGAGTTCGCCGTCACCGGCAAGATGCAGGAAACGAAGCCCAGGTCCGGCTGAGTCGTCGGCACTACCACATTGGACCGGCCCGTCAGCGCGGCTGCGCACCCGGCAGCGTGAACGAGAACGTGGCGCCCCTGCCTTCCATGCTCTCCGCCCAGATCCTGCCTCCGTGAAGCTCGATTATGTGCCGGGCGATGGCCAGTCCAAGACCCGTCCCCTGGCTGCTGCGAGACCTGTCGACCTTGTAGAACCGTTCGAAGATGCGTTCGAGATCGCCCGCGGGGATGCCGATGCCGCTGTCCTCCACCGCGACCACCACGGAGCCATCCCCCTGCGTACAGGAGACGCTGATCGCTCCCCCCGGGGGCGTGAACTTGATGGCGTTGTGGACCAGGTTCACCAGCACCTGCTCCAGGCGTCGTTCATCACCATGTGCGATCACCGGTTCGTCGGGCGCATCTACGGTCAACGTGAGTCCAGCCCTGCCGGCCTGCGATTCAAGCCGCTCAGCCGCCCGCCGGGCCAGCGCTCCAAGGTCCACGGCGCCGCGGTCAAGCGTAACCTGTCCGGTCTCGATGTGAGACAGCTCCCCCAGTTCATCAACCATCTGTGCAAGCCGGTCCACTTCGATCTCTATCCGCCCGAGGTAGTCCTTGAGGAGCGCGGGGTCATCGCCATCGTCGAGCGACAGCGTTTCCGAGAGCAGCTTCAACGTCGTCAACGGCGTCCTCAGTTCGTGGGAGATGTTGCTGACGAAATCGCGGCGCACGCGCTCAAGTCTGCGAACCTCGGTGCGGTCCTGCAACACGATGACGCAGCCGGAGCGCTGTCCCAACGGGGTGGCGCTCACCTGCATGAACCGCTTCCCGGGTCCCGTCTCGACCAACGCACGCTCCTCGACTCCGGAGATGAGGCAACGCCGGGCGACCTCGTAGACCTCGTGATCGCGCAGCACCTCTATCAGGCTGCGGCCGACTATCTCGGCGGGGGAGAGCTTCAGACGTTCCGCCTGAGTCTGGTTGACGGACCGGACTACGCCGCGGTCATCCGTCACCATCACCCCGTCGGACACCCTGGACAGGATAGCTTCGTTCTCGCGGCTGACGCGTGACAGGTTGTCACGGAGTATTTGCGACGCGTCGGTCAGGACGCGGACAATGGCCCGGTGGCCCGGGGACAGATGGTCCGACACCTCATCCAATCGTGAGGCCCCGAGAGAAGCGACCGCGGAACGCAGCGCTGCCTCGCTCCGCCGTGCCCGTTCGCGCCGCCCGCGCTCGATGGCGGCAATCGCCACAGCCACGACGATGGCGCCGAAGACCACGTATTCAACTGGCACGGACACCGATTCCCTCCCCGACGACAAACATGCGGCGGCGGCTGTAGCGCGCCTCCTGCCGCGGCCGAGGCATCACGCCTCGAGCTTGTAGCCGACACCCCTGACCGTGAGCAGCAGCGACGGTTGTGCCGGGTCCGCCTCGACCTTCTGTCTCAGCCACCGGATGTGAACGTCGACGGTTCTGCTGTCGCCGCCGTAGTCGTAGCCCCACACCTTCTCGAGAAGATGATCCCGGCCGAAAGCACGCCGGGGACTTCGAGCCAGGAACGCCAGCAGATCGAATTCCTTCGGACTGAGCCCCAGCTCCATTCCGTCCCGCGTCACCACGTGCCGTTCCATGTCGATGACCAGATTGCCGACGCGCAGAATGTCCTGACGTGAGCCAGCGGCGCGCGCCAACTCCTCCCGCACCAGCTCCCCGCGGCGCAGCAGCGCCTTCACACGCGCCAGCAACTCGCGCAGGCTGAATGGCTTTGTCACGTAGTCGTCCGCGCCGATCTCCAACCCAACCACCTTGTCGATCTCGCCGGCCCTGGCGGTGAGCATCACAATAGGAATGCTCATCTCCTTGCGCAGGATGCGGCAGACCTCGATTCCGTCCAGCCGGGGCAGCATTATGTCCAGTACTATAAGGTCAGGGCGCTGCGCGCGCGCCTCTGCCAACCCAGCCTCGCCGTCGCGCGCCGTGACCACCTCGTACCCTTCCCGCAACAGGTTATGGCGGAGCACGTCCAGGATGGTGGCGTCGTCTTCAACTACCAATATGGTCTTGGACATGGCACGGAGCATCCCTACTGGCCACGACTAGTATACGCTACGGCATGCCGTGCAACGGTCCGGCGCCGCCGCTCGGCGGCTTGCCGCCCCACGCCAATTCAGATAGCATGTGGCATCACCACAGTGTGAATGAGGGAGGACGCGCAATGGATATCAAGAAGAAGAAGGGGCTTCTGGACTTCCGTGCAATGAAGGAGAGCGGCGAAAAGGTCACCTGGCTCACGGCGTATGACTACCCGACGGCTCGCTTCGAGGAGCAGGCGGGCATCGATATGATCCTGGTTGGAGACTCGATGGGCAACACGGTGTACGGCTACGCATCCGGCACGCTGCCCGTGACCATGGACATGTGCATCGTCCACTGCCAGGCGGTGCGGCGCGGAGCGCCGAACACGTTCATCATGGGCGACATGCCGTTCGGCTCCTACCAGACGACACCGGATGATGCCGTCCGCAGCGCTGTCCGCTTCTTCAAGGAAGCCGAGGTGGACGCCATCAAGCTTGAGGGAGGACGCCGGGTTGCGCCCATGATCCGTGCCATCGTCGGTGCCGGTATGGTGCTGTGCGGCCACATCGGTCTCACGCCTCAGAGCACCGGACAGTTCGGCGGCTACAAGGCGCAGGGCCGGACGGCGGAGAGCGCCATCGAGGTCATCAAGGACGCCCGCGCGGTGCGCGATGCGGGGGCGGCGATGCTCCTGCTGGAGGCAGTGACTCCCGAGGTGGGCGGTTTCATCGCCAAGGACCTCGACATCCCTGTCTACAGCATCGGCGCGGGGCCGCTGTGCGACGGGCAGCTGCTCATCGTGAGCGATGTGCTCGGCATCTGGGAGGCGTTCAAACCCAAGTTCGTCCGGCGCTATGCCGAGGTAGCGGATATCTCCGTTCAGGCCATCGGCCAGTACGTCGATGACGTGCGCGCCGGCCGCTTCCCCGAGGACGTCCACTGCTACAAGATGATCGAGGGCGAGGCCGAGAAGCTGGACAAGCTCGCCAAGAAGCTCGACTAGCTAATGCAGGCGGAAGGAGCCGCTCCATGAGCGCGACGGCACAGCCGTGGAAAAGCGACAGATGGTTCGTCAGTCCGTGGAACTTCGAGCCGGAGGTGACGAGGGGCTTCAAGCCGCCCGCACGACTGCGTATCCACGATGTGACGCTGCGTGACGGCGAGCAGCAGGCGGGCATCGTGTTCACCCGCGACGAGAAGATACGCATCGCCGAGAAGCTCGCCGAGGCCGGGATACACCGCATCGAAGCAGGTACGCCGGCGGTCTCGCCGAACGACGAGGCAGCCATCAAGGAGATCGTGAGGCGGAAGCTCGGGCCCGAGGTGTTCGTGCTCAGCCGCTGCATGATCGACGATGTCAAGCGCGCCGTGGATTGCGGCGTCGACGGCGTAACCCTGGAGATACCGTCCTCAGAACACCTGGTTGAGCACTCCTACCGGTGGTCGATGGAGAAAGCCACCGAGTTGTCCATCAAGGCGACGCAGTTCGCCCATGAGCAGGGCCTGTACGTTTCCTTCTTTCCGGTGGACGCCACCCGGTCCAACATCGACTGGTTCCTCAAGCTCATCAAGCGGGTTGCAGCCGAGGGGCACATGGACGCGCTGGGGCTCGTCGACACGTTCGGCGTGCTGTCACCGCAGGGCGCCGCGTACTACGCGCGCACGATGCGAGCCCACATCTCGCAGCCGCTTGAAGTGCACTTCCACAACAACTTCGGCATGGCCGTCGCCAACACGATAATGGCCGTGCTCGAGGGCGGCGAGGTGATTCACTCCACCATCACCGGCATCGGCGAGGGCGGCGGCAATTGCCCCATGATCGAGGCCACCATGGCGCTCAAGATCCTCTACGGCGTGGACGCCGGCCTCAAGTACGAGATGTTCAGCGAGTTGTACGACCTGATCAGTACGCTGGCCGGGCGCGGCCCCAACCGGCCGTTTGTCGGAGAGGAAACGTACGACGTCGAGTCGGGCATGGTGGTCAGCTGGCACCGCAACAGCCGTAATGTCTACCCCACTGAGACGGTGCCGATCGACCCCGCGCTGGTGGGACACAGGGGTCCGAGGTACGTGATGGGCAAGAAGAGCGGCATCGACTCGGTGGGCATCTGGTCGGAGCAACTGGGCATCGAACTGGACAAGGATCAGGGCGCGGAAGTGCTGCGCCGCGTCAAGCTCTACTCTCATGACGTCAAGCGGCAACTCACCGAGGACGAGTTCAGAGAGATAGCAGACGCCGTGAAAACGGGGAGGTAGCGGATGCTCAAGATCGACCGCGAGCTACTGGGGCGTCCGTTGCGCGTGGATGAGCCGGTCGAGGAACTGGGCATCAGTTCTTACGACAGGCTGAGAGAGGCGGTGAGAGCGGGCGACACCAAGACGGCCCTTGAACTCATCGACTACGTCCAGATCGAGGGGAAGGGACTGCACGACCTGTACTGCGACTGGGTCTACGGCCTGCTCACGTGGATCGCGGACAACCTGAGCGAAGAGCGGCTGCCCGAGGTACTCGAGTATTCGAAACAACTGGTCTCTGCGGTGTTCACGGACCAGTTCAAGAACTTCAAGACCAAGAAGCAGCTCGTGCAGTGGTACACGGAGCAGATGCGCGCCCACCGCTCCGGCCGGGGCGAGACGGGATCACTCACGGTTCGCGAGGAAGAGGACCGCTTCGTCATATCGTGCGACCCCTGCGGTGCGGGCGGCAGGATGCGGCGCGGGGGAGAGGTCGACGGCACGCCGGCACGCACCGAGCCGCCGTACAACCTCGGCACGACGAAGAAGGCGTACCCGTGGTCCTGGGGCAAGAAGAACGTCTCGTACTACTGTCTGCACTGCTCCGTGTGGCATGAACTGATGGCAATGCAGGCGACTGGTGTGCCGACGCGGCTGGTCGAGGAGTACGACCCCGACGACCCGGACAAGCCGTGCACACTGCTCTTCTATAAGGACCCGGCCAAGATACCGGAGATGTACTATCGGCGCATCGGGCTCGCCAAACCCGCCGCCACCGGGACCGGACAGGAGCGGAACGACTGACGCGGCCGGTACGACGCCAGTGGGAATTCATCCGGACAGGGACAGCAGTTGACACGAGGTCTTGCCGCCGCGGAGAGTCGACGGCCGAATCACGGCAATCAGAGGCTCGCTGGCGAACTGGGCCGACGTGATGGATGCGGTGTGAGCGGCAAGACCAGACACCATCTATGCCGCGCGAACTGGACGATAGTCTGGCTCGCAAAGACTGGGGGATGGCGCCCCCGCTATTCTCTCGAATGAAGCGATAGCGGACTTCGCAGTGGCGGTGAGGGGCAGGCGCTGAGCGCCTGCCCAGATGGAACAGAGCAACCCGGGTACACCCGGACCAGAATCAAGGCAGGAGAAAGGAGCGAGATGATAGTACGCAAGATCGAGGATGTCCCCGCCATTCCCTACGGGAACGGAGCACAGAAGCGAATCGTCATAGGCCGCAACGAGGGCGCACCCACCTTCGTGATGCGGGTCTTTGACATCATCCCGGGGGGCGCCAGCAGTCACCACAGCCATCCATACGAGCACGAAGTCATGATTCTCAAGGGAGAGGCGACGCTGAAGAGCGATACGGGCGATCAGCAGGTCTCCGCCGGCACCGTCTTCTTCATCCCGGCCGATGAGCGTCACCAGGTGGTGAACACCGGCAAGGATACGCTGCGGTTCGTCTGCCTCGTCCCCATGGCAGGCGAGGAAGAATACCTGAAGTAGCCGCGGCACGAGACTCCGTACTGCCACTCCGTATTGCCGCGGACAGCAACCCGCAAATGCCGGCAAGACACAGGCGGCGCCGCGAGCGGTAGTCCCCTGACGACGGTATACACGGGAGGGCGCAGATGCGCCCTCCCTGTCTGTCCTTCACATATCCGCCGGCCCGAACGATGCCGACGGGAGTTCACTCCCCCACCGGGTTCGTCATTGAGCACGGAAGGCCCACCGAGCACTTGCCGCAGGCATCGGCGAGTGACAGGTCCGTGAAGTGAACACCGACCTCCTGCAGGTGACGGTAGCAGGCCTGCCTGTCGAACGAGGCATCACGTGAAAGCGCCGACACCGGGCAGCGCGTTACGCACAGCCCGCATGAGCCGCTGTGGAAGTACAGGCAACGCGTCCGTTCGGGCGCGGCCGAAACGCCCGGATCCACATCGATCACCACGCTGCCGAACCTTCCGGCGCAGCCAGCGTCCGTGATGACCAGCGAGTTCAAGCCGAAGCTCCCGAGTCCGGTCATACAGGCGACGCTCTTGTGTGACCACGCAGCCATCAGCCTCTGCTTATCGAACACATGCGTGGGCGCCTCGGCGGCCGCTCTCACCCCGTGCGCCGCCAGCACCTCGACGAGCCTCTGCCCAATGGATTCCAGCAGCAGGTTCGTTTCCACGTAGGCAACCGCCCATTGCCTCGCAACGCCAGGACTGCGTGCGTTGGCACGAACCACATCTTCCGAAAAGGGCAGGAAATAGGAGACGAGCCCACGCGCACCCGGGAGCACCTGCCCCGGGGTGAGGTGGCCGGGCACGCTGCGGCGCAGCAGCGCAAAGGCGTCATCGTCGATGCCAGAGAATCCGACGAGCGGCTCCCGATACCGCGTCTCTCCGGCCGGATGGGCCGCTGCCTCGCACACCTCCGTTACGATCAATTCTCTCAGTTCAACATCCTCCATGTCTCTCCCCGAGCCGCGGACGGACCTCGGCAGTCTACCACCCGAGTCCATGCCATGCTATCCTCATGCGGCGGGTCTCCATCTACCGACCTCAATAGCCCGGCCTGTTCACTATGATGGCAGCACAGCGTCACTTCCTCGGCTGGGACGCTCCCGTTGTCGACAAGGTACGGGAGTACCTGATCCCGCACGCGCCGGAGACAGCGGTCGATCTCCGCCAGACCCTCGTTCTCGTTCCCACTCGCCAGGCAGGGCGTCGGCTTCGCGAGACGCTGACCGTCTACTGCTCCCGGCATGGAGTCGACCTCTCCGCTCCCGTCTTGCGCACTCCGCTCGGGCTGCTGAACTCGGAAGCTGGGCCCGTAGCCAGCCGCATCGATACGCTCGCAGTCTGGACTTCCCTCTTGCACCGGATCGAGGTGGAGCACTTCAGCGCGATCTTCCCCAATCTGACCGTTGACCGCGACTTCCAGTGGGCCCTTTGCACCGCGCAGTTGCTGCAGTCTCTGCGGGATGAACTGGCGGAACACGGGCTCACGGCCGAGGCCGTGGTCACGACTGCCCGGGAGCAACTTGAGGAGTATGAACGCTGGGACGACATCGCCCGGCTGGAGGCAGCGTTCGTCTCCCAACTGGAGTCGAACCACGGCCTTCGAGATCCATCCCGAGAACTGCTGCGGCAGGCCAGAGCGCCCCGCCTCGAGGACGGTTGCGAACGGATCGTGGTCGCGTGCGTGCCGGACCCGAGCCCCATCGCCCTCCTTGCGCTGGAGGCGATAGCCGGGCACGTGCCGGTGACGATTCTCGTCCATGCCCCCGAGACCTTTTCCAGCACCTTCGATGCGTGGGGGCGGCCCATCACCGCCTACTGGAAGAGTTCACACGTCGATGTGCCTGACGCCGCGCGCTCGATTCTGCTGGCCAGTTCGCCCTCTGCACAGGGAGAGTTGGTGGCAGCAGTACTCGAACGTGATGGCACGGGTCCGGGAGATGTGGCTATCGGCGTGCCCGACAGCGCCGTCATTCCGCACCTCGAGGCCGTCGTGTCTGAGCGCGGGGTCCCAACCTATGATGCGGCCGGGGCCCCCTTCTCGCGACACCCGGTGTACCGTCTGCTGCAGGACTACGCGAACCTCGTGGCCGATCGCAGCTACCGGTCGTTCGCGGCCCTGCTGCGCAACGCCGATGTGCTTGACCACCTGCTGCAGTCACAATGGATACCGCCGGGCGCTGTGCTGACTGAACTCGACAGGCTGCATACGCGCCACATGCCAGAAACAGTGGAGGATGTGCTCAAGCGGCTGGCTCGCACGCACTCCAACCCGGAAGACACGTATCCCGCGCTGGCTGCGGCGGTTGCAGCACTCAGGACAGTGCTCACGGTGCCCCGTGACGGGGCGGCCGGGCATCCCGTGCGCCAATTGCTGCAGGAAGTGTACTCGACCAGACGGCTGCACCCCGGCGCTCCCGATGATGACGAGTTCCAGTCCGCCGCCGACGGCATCGATGAGGCGCTGCACCTGGTCGCCACCGGCTGCGTCCCGTCACTCGGCTTCTCTCCCGGGGAGTCTCTGGAGCTCGTGCTGAGGCATCTGGGAGCCATCCGGTACCCGGTGGACCGGCCAGCCGGGGCGATCGACCTGCAAGGCTGGCTGGAACTCCACTGGGACGATGCTCCTCTGCTCATCATCACGGGCATGAATGAGGGGGCGGTGCCCGGGCGCCACACAAACACGGCTTTCCTGCCCGATTCGCTCAGGCAGGTACTGGGTATGCGCACCAACGACGACCGTTTTGCACGTGACATCTACCTGTTGACCGCGATGATAGAGTCCCGCAGGGCCGCAGGCCACGTGTACCTTGTGGCCGGCAAGTGCGGCATCGACGGGGAGCCGCTGCATCCCTCTCGGCTGTTGCTGCAGTGTCCGGACGACGAACTGCCGAGCCGCGCCCGCAGGCTGTTCGGGGCGCCGGATGACGTGCGGCCCAGCGTGCCGTCAAGCGTGAGCTTCACACTCCGCCCCTGGGTACCTGCCGTGCGGGACAGTGCCAAATGGAGGCCTGTGAGCCTGCCGGTCACTGCATTTCAGGACTACCTTCGCTGCCCCTTCCGGTTCTACCTGAAGCACGTACTTCACATGGAACGTCTCGCGGATACGAAACGGGAGATGGACGCACTGGACTTCGGCTCTCTACTCCATGAGGCGCTGGCGCGCATGTCAGCTGATCCCGAGATGCGGGAGTGTACCAGCGAGCCCACACTGGAGCGGTTCCTGCTGAGCGCTGTCGACTCCTGGTTGGAGCAACGTTTCGGCCCCAGCCTGCCGTTCCGCATCGAGGTGCAACGAGACAGTGCGCGGGATCGGCTGGCGGCCGCCGCCCCGGTGCTGGTGCAGGAAACCCTCGCGGGCTGGGAGCCTGTGCTGTGGGAATCCTCCATGGAGATGGAGTGTGGCTCTGCCCTCGTACGAGGACGGGTCGACAGAGTCGACCGCCACCGTCACACAGGTCAAATACGCATCCTGGACTATAAGACCTCGGAGGCAGCGGAGACCCCTCAGAAACGCCACCTGGCGACGCCGACAGGGGAGACGCGTCCATACGCGCTCGTAGAGGTTGGGGAGAAACAGAGACGCTGGATCGACCTCCAACTACCCCTCTACATACTGATGGCCGGCACTCAGTTCGGACCAGACGCAGAGATCTCCGCCGGCTACTTCACGCTGCCAGCCGAAACGGACGAGACAGGTGTGCAGGTCTGGGGGGATCTCACCCCAGATCAGCTGGGCGCCGCACTCGAGTGCGCCAACGGAGTTGTCGAGGACATCCGCGGACACCGTTTCTGGCCACCCACTGAGAAGATCCCCAACGATGATTTCGAGTCCATGTTTCCGGGCGCGACATCAGCCTTTCTGGACCACGAGGGCTTCACTCAATTCCTCGAAGGGTGGCAACCGTGATGCCGGTCAACACCATCGGACACGAGGCCATCTCCGCATCGGCGGGTTCCGGCAAGACGTTTGAACTTGCACACCGATACATCCGCCTGCTGGCCCGCGGCGTGACGCCCGAGAGCATCGTGGCGCTGACGTTCTCCCGCAAGGCGGCGGGCGAGATCTCGGACTCGATAGTCCGGTACCTGTGCGATGCTGCCTCATCCGAGGTTGAGGCTCAACGCCTGGCACAACGCATCCGAACGCCCGGCCTCTCGCAGGCGCAATGCCTCTTCCTGCTGCGCACCTTCATTGAGCGGCTGCATCTCATCCGACTGGGCACGCTGGACAGCTTCACCGCGGGAATCCTGCGCAGCTTCCCTTTTGAGCTGGGCATCCCGCCAGGATTCCAACTGCTGGAATCAGGAAGCGCGGTCGCACTCGCGATGCAGCAGCAGATCCTGGAACAGATGTCGCTGCGTTCAAGGAACGCGGTAGGGAAAGCCATCAGACAGGCTTCATACGGTCGCTCCAACAAGCGGGTTGATGAGATCGCCGGTGAGTTCGTGAGCGAGCATCAATCGTGGATTCGAGTGCTGCCTGAAGCAGACCGCTGGGGCACGCGCTCAGTCATATGGCCCCGTGGCACACCCTGGCTGGACACCACGCTGGACGTGGAGACAGCAGCGGACACAGTGGAGGGATTCCTGGCTGCCGCCGGCTGGACCGCTGCCGCGACAGAGAAGTGGAGGGAGTTCGTTGCCGCGGCCCGGCGCTACAGCCCGTATTCACGGTGGGACCACCGCATCGATTTCATCTTCAAGAAGCTGGCGGAGTGCTGTGACGCGCTGTCCATGGGCAGCGCCGAAGTGAAGATCAACCGCGCGTCATGTCCGCTCGAGGGCGACATCGCATCCAGTGTGATGACGCTGATGCAACACCTGGTACGCACCGAACTGGAGACCGCGCTCAAGAGAACCCAGGGCATCCACAGACTGTTGAGCATCTACGAAGAGCACTACGACGCCGCGATGCGCCGCGAGGGCCGGCTGAGCTTCATCGACGCCCAGTATCTGCTCACCGAGGCCAACAAGGTGAGTGGAGGCGCCGTACTGAGCCGCACACAGGGTTCGCCAACGCGCCTGTACATCGACTATCGACTCGACGCCCGACTCGACCACTGGATGCTGGACGAGTTCCAGGACACCAGCGACCTGCAATGGCAGGCACTGGAGAACCTCATCGACGAAGTGGTGCAGGATGCATCGGGCAGCCGCAGTCTCTTCTACGTCGGCGATGTGAAACAGGCGATCTACGGCTGGCGCGGCGGCAACCCCAGGTTGTTTCAGACCCTGGTCGACCGGTACGGCGATGCCATAGCGCAGCGGAGCCTGAAGCATTCCCACCGTTCATGCCAGGCGATCATCGACACCGTCAACCGCGTGTTCGGCCAGACTGCGGAGACAGCCCTGCCACGCGCCGCCGTCAGTCTCTGGGAGTCTTTCTGGGAGACACATGAATGCGCCGCGGGCGTGCCCCAGAACGGATGCGCCATGGTGATAGAGCCGTCATGCGACGGAGGCGAGAGAACGCCCGCACCGGAGGACCGGCACCATGCCGTTGCCCGTCTGCTGCAGCACATACAACCCCTCGCGCGGGGGCTGTCAACAGCGGTGCTGGTACGCACGAACGACCAGGGACGCGCGGTGGTCGACTGTCTGCGCACGGAGTGTCCGGAGATGACGGTCGTCCATGAAGGTGTAGCCGCCATCAAGGATAATCCCGTGGTTGCATTGCTGCTCTCACTGGTCACCTTCGCGGCGCATCCCGGAGACACCCTCGCCTGGAGGCACATCCAGATGTCCCCGCTGCAGGGCATCCTCGGCCAACTGCATCTGGATGCCGACACCCTGTCCACGCGGATACTAAAGGAAGCGCAGGCTCACGGCTTTCAGCGGACTCTCCGCGATTGGGGCGCGAGGCTTGACCGGGCTGCCACACTGGACGCATTCGGACGCATCCGGCTGGAACAGCTGCTTGAAGCGGCGGGGGAGTTCGATGCCGCGGGTGGCACGAGTTGCGACGAGTTCCTCAACCATATCGACCACTTCGAGCTTCGCGACGCGGCAGATGATGATGCCATCCGCGTGATGACCGTGCACCAGTCGAAAGGACTGGGCTTCGACGTGGTCATACTGCCGGAACTGGAACGTCAGAGCATGACGGCGGCGAGGAATCCGAAGTTCGTGCTGGCGCGCGATGAGCACACACAGAGTCCCCGCTGGGCGTTGCAGCTGCCCCGAAGGGCTGTGGCGGAGTGCGACGAGACGGTGCGCGCGGAGATCGAGAAGGCCGACGCCAATGCCGCATTTGAATCCCTGTGCGTGCTGTATGTCGCGATGACCCGCGCCAAGAAGGGGCTCTACCTCGTGACCTCCTTCCCCGGCAAGTCGGCACAGGTGTTCAATCAGCCCGCTTTCGTGAAGACACAACTCGTCGGCACCGCCAGAGCCACGGAATCCCATGGAGAGGCGGTCACCCTGGGCTACGAGAGCTTCACACGTCTCTATTGCCATGGCGACGAACGGTGGTACACAGCCTTCCCCGAACGGGCGGCGGGAGCGCCGCGCGCCGAGGCTGCCGCGTTGGACCTTTCGAAGAGACCGTCCCGCCGGGAACACCTTGTGGCTGTCCAGCCTTCGCAGACACACCGCGGAGAGACAAGCGCTGCATCACTGTTCCACCCTGAAAGGCGACGGCGGCGAGACCTCGGACTCGCGGTCCATGCGCTGATGCAGCAGGTGTCATGGGTGGAAGAGACGGATGTCGAGCGAACCATCGCCGAATGGGAAGGCGCGGTGACATACGAGGCGGACGTGAGAGCGCGGGCCATCGAGCAGTTCACACATGCGATGGCGTCACCAGGCATACGGGCGCTGCTCTCCAGGCCGGAGGAGCGCGTGCAGCTGTGGCGCGAACGTTCCTTCGACGTCGTGCTGGGCAACCGATGGGTGACGGGAACGTTCGACCGCGTGGTGGTGAGGTTAAACGATGAGGGACGAGCGCTGTCCGCGTGCATCTACGATTTCAAGACGGATGACGTTCCCGCCGACGACGCACAGCAGCAGGCCGCGCTGTATCATGTGCAGCTCTCACTATACCGTGAGGCCTTGAGCAGACTCCTGCGCATCCCCGCAGCGGCCATCCGCGCCGTCCTCATCTTCACGGCTCCCGGCATGGCACACGAACTTGCACCGTCTGATTTCGTCCCCGAATAACGAACCATGGAGCATGGGGTGCGCGAGCACCCCTCCGGAACCCGATGCAAATTGTCGGCCCACCCGGTAGCTGCTATACTGGCGCGGGTTCGGGCCCGTCAACGATCGGCAGCATCCGAAGAGCATCCCGTACCTCTGTCTTCCGGACAACGCCTCCGCCTGCGGCCCCACTGTGCATCATGAGCCGACAGTCACGACTGTTCTACGGCTGGATTATCGTGGGCATCGCCCTCGTCATGATGGCCGTCGGCTACGCGTTGCGCAACACGTTTTCTGTCTTCTATCCCGTGCTGGTTGAGGACTTCGGCTGGGACCGGGGCAACACGGCGCTGATGTTCTCCATCAACGTGCTGGTATACGGCATCACCGCTCCCATCGCGGGCGGGCTGATCGACCGCTTCAGCCCGAGGCTCGTCTTCCCGGTCGGTGTGTGCCTGATGGGTGGCGCCATTGCCCTGTGCAGCCTGGCAACAGAGCAATGGCACTTCTACCTCCTCTATGGGGTGGCCGCCGCGTGCGGTCTCAGCATGTGCGGCTCAACGCCGTTGGCGGCGCTGGTATCGAGATGGTTCGTGCGCCGGCGCGCCCTCGCCTTTGGCATATTCAACATGGGCTTCGGCATCAGCCTCCTGGCGTCTCCCGCGGCGCAATCGCTGATAACCGATCTCGGGAGACGACTTGCGTATGCATCCATCGGTCTGGCCGCCATCGCGATCGTCGTTCCCCTGGTCGTGCTGTTCATGCGGCGCTCACCGGCGGAGAAGGGGACCGTGCCGGACGGCGACGTATCGCACGGCCGGCAGCAGACTGTGCCGTTGAAGGGTGCCGAGACGCCCTGGATGCGAGTCGACTGGACGCTGCGCCGGGCGCTGCGCACCCGTCAGTTCTGGCTGCTCTTTCTCACCGCGCTGTGTCTCCTCGGGCTGGCTCAACAGGTGGTGGTCACACACAGCGTGTACCTCTTCCGAGACAGCGGCTTCGCTCCCCAGCCGGCAGCCAACTCGTTCAGCTTCTATGGCATCGGCATCACCATCGGATACCTGTTTGCCAACCTCTCTGACCGCGTCGGCCGTGAACGTGTCCTCGTACCCGGCTGTCTGCTCTCGGCAGCGGGAACATCGCTGCTGTTCCTCATCGATGGTCCGGCGGACATCGGCATCGCCTGTACCTCCATGTTCCTCTGTGGTTTGGGCATGGGTGGCGCCGTGACCACGTTTTTCGCCACCGTGGCAGACCTGTTCCAGGGCCGCAACTACGGGGCGATTCAGGGCCTGATGACGTTCGGATTCTCCATCGGCGGTGCATTCAGTCCCTGGTTCGCCGGCTATCTCCACGATATCACCGATAGCTATGTTGCGGCAGTCGCGCTGGTAGTCACGGGCCTCACCACCGCCGGCCTCCTCGTCATACTGAGCGCGCCACGAAGGCTGCGGCCGGTCGCCGGAATGGTGGCGCGGGCCGCGCGGCAGGGAGAGGCGACACCATGAGGTGGTCACGGGATTCTTACCGTTGGGTCGCACTGGCCGCGGGATTCTCGATCATCCTCGTCGGCTACGCCATGCGGAACACGTTCTCCGTGTTCTACCCGGTCATAGTCTCTGACTTCGGCTGGACGCGCGGCAGCACGGCGCTGATGTATTCACTCACGATACTGGCTTACGGACTGTTCGCGCCGGTGGCGGGAGGCCTGGCGGACAGATTCCAGCCGAGGTATGTGCTTGCGGCCGGCGGCGTCGTGGTCGGCTCCGGCATCGCGCTGTGCAGCACGCCCACATCCGTCTGGCACTTCTACATCATCTACGGCGTCATCGTCGCCGTCGGCACCAGCCTTATCGGCATTACACCGGTCATCTCCGTGGTCTCGCACTGGTTCGGCACTAACCGCGGAGGTCTGGTATTTGGTGTGCTTGGCGCCGGCTTTGGGGTCAGCCTAGTGACGGCCCCGGCGTACCAGTGGCTCATCACGACGTACGGCTGGCGTTCAGCGTACATCACGATCGGCCTGTGCGCCATCGCCATCATTGTGCCGGTGAGTCTGCTGCTCATTCGGCGCAGCCCGCAGCATCTGGCGCTCCTTCGACAGAAGACGGCGAACACGCAGGAGAGCGAATCCTCGGACAGGCAGACCGCGCGTACCGAAGAGTGGACAGTGCGTCGAGCCTTCCGTACGAGGTCGTTCAAGCTCTTTCTGCTGATCGGCTTCTGCAACATGGGATTCGCTCAACAGGTCACGATCGCACACCAGGTGTACTTCCTGCAGGACGTGGGTTACGCACCGATGATCGCCGCCAGCATGTTCGGCGTCTTCGGAGTGGCCTTCGCCTCCGGCAACCTGTCAAGTCCATTGTCGGATCGTTTCGGGCGGGTGCCGTTCGTCATCGCGGGATGCCTGTCCACCGCGGGCAGCGTGCTTCTCCTCAGGATCACGCCGAACCCGGACTCCACCCTCATCCCTCTCTTGTTCGCGTTCGCGTCCGGCTGGGGACTCGGGGTCGTTCCTCCCGCCTGCTTCGCGGCCATGATCGACCGCTTTCACAGCAGGAACTACGGCTCCATTCATGGCACGATGATCCTGTTCATCTCGTTGGGCGGGGCCACGGGCTCATGGCTGGGCGGTCAGCTCCACGACCTCTCGGGCAGCTACTTCAGCGTGTTTACTCTGGTGCAGGCCGTTCTCATCACGGCAGCGGTGCTGATCGTGTTCGCCACCCGCCCCTCAGCGATGCGAATCAAGTCGTAGCCAGACCCGACCCTCTCTCTTACGTGGTTGACACCACGCCCACGGGTGGATACGCTTCAGTGAGGGACTTCTCCACTATGCTGCAGTAAGGAGGCTTCGCCATCCCATGCGCTATAGAACTCTTGGCAGGACGGGGATGAAAGTGTCGGAGATCTGCCTGGGCACCATGACGTTCGGAGACCAGGTCGATGAGCCCGAGTCGATCAACATCGTCAAGACGGCGATGGACAAGGGGGTCAATTTCATTGACACCGCTGACATGTACGTACGCGGGCGCTCCGAGGAGATCGTAGGAAAGGCGATAAAGGGCAAGAGGGGCGACGTGGTCCTGGCCACCAAAGTCGGCATGCCGATGGGCCCCAACCTGACAGACGAAGGGTTGTCCCGCAAGCACATCATGGACGGGGTGGAGCAAAGCCTGCGGCGACTGGATACGGACTACATCGACCTCTACTACGTGCATCGGCCGGACTATTCGACTCCCGTGGAGGTCACCCTGCGGGCGCTGGACGACCTCGTACATCAGGGTAAGGTCCGGTATGCGGCGTGCTCCAATTTCCGCGCCTTCCAGTTGACCAAGGCGCTGTGGACCAGCGACGTTCGCAACCTCATCCGCTTCGACGCCATTCAGCCGCCATACAATCTGCTGACGCGAGACATCGAGTATGAGCTGCTGCCGCTCTGCGCAGAAGAAGGAATCGGTGTGTGCGTCTACAACCCGCTGGCCGGCGGACTGCTTACAGGCAAGCACGACCCATCCAAGCCACCCGCGCAAGGCACGCGGTTTTCCAACCAGACGATGGGATCGATGTACTTCGAGCGGTACTGGAACGAGTCGAACTTCGCCGCAGTGGCCCAGGTCAAGGCCATCGCCACAGAACATGGACAGGACATGGCTCAGCTGGCCCTGGCGTGGGTGCTCACCAATCCCACCGTCACTGCGATCATCATGGGCGCGACGTCACTTCGGCATATCGAGCACAACGTTGCGGCAACGGAACTCAACTTGAGCGAAGCGGAACTCGCACAGTGCGACGAGGTATGGCACACACTGAGGCCTCTGCGCTTCTTCTACGGAAGGTAGGCGGAAGAACGCAGCGGAGCGGAAGCTGAACAGGAGGAGCGAGAGGATGAAGTACTGCATCTGCAGCGACACGTTCCCCGGATGGTCCGTTGAGGAGGTCTTCAACTTCGCCAAGAAGACCGGCTATGAGGCCGTCGAACTGGCATCGTATTCGTTCTGCGACAGCATCACCGACGTGGACGAGGCCGAACGACGGCAGATGAAGGCCTGGGCCGATGCCGCGGGTGTCGCCATCGCAGGCTTCCATGCGCTGTTTACCCCGATACCGGGACTCCGGCCGCTGCACAGTTGCCCCGCGTGGCTCCAGATGAACAGCGCGGACCCCGAGATACGCGTGAAGACCAAGGAGTACTTGAAGGAACTGATCCGTTTCACGGGCGAGGTGGGCGGAAAGAACGTGGTACTGGGGTCGGCCGCCTCCCGAAACATCCCGAAGGAGATACCGTTCATCGAGGGGTGGCGGATGGCGGCGAAAACCCTTCGCGAGGCAGCTGAATACGCGGCACACTATGGCGTGATTCTCAGCCTCGAGCCCATCGCCGCGAACCTGACGAACTTCATCAACACGCCGGACGACGCAGTGAAGATGGTGCGCGAAGTCAACCACCCGAACCTCAAGTGGATGCTGGACTGCTTCGCCGCCTATAACCAGGGTGTTGACGTGCCGGCAGCCATTCGCAAGTACGGTGCAGACCTCGTGCACGTCCACATGAACGACGAGAACAAGAGCTGGCCCGGGACAGGCAAGGTGGATTTCCCACCCATAGTCCGCGCCCTCAAGGACGTGGGCTACTCAGGATACCTCTCGCTCGAGGTGATGGACCTGAGACCCGATCCAGAGACCATCGCGCGGGAGGGGCTCAAATCCCTGCGGGCGCTGTTCGAATGAGTGCGGGTGCATCCGGCCGATGACAATGCCGGAGGCGCATCGCGGCGAGTCAGCTATGCCGGGCACGGACTTCGGCGGGCCGCTGTTCTCTACACCGCGCGAGAGGGCTGAGGAGCAGACTCCCCGGGGCGCGGTTCCACTGGCATCACGCATGCGGCCACGCTCGTTCGATGAGTTCGTCGGCCAACTGCACATCGTCGGGCCCGGCCGGGTGCTGCGCACCAGCATCGAGGCCGATGCCATGCCCTCCATCGTGCTGTGGGGGCCTCCGGGCACGGGAAAGACGACGCTCGCGCGGATCATCGCCAGGACCACGAAATCTCACTTCGCCCCCCTGAGTGCGGTGACCGCCGGTGTGGCGGACCTGCGCAGGGTCGTCGACGAGGCCAGGAAGAGGCTGAGCTTCTCCGGACAACGGACGATCCTCTTCATCGATGAGATACACCGTTTCAACAAGGCGCAGCAGGATGCGGTGCTGCCATTCGTGGAAGACGGCACCGTCACCTTCATTGGGGCAACCACAGAGAATCCTTCGTTCGAGGTTATCTCACCGCTGCTCTCACGTGCCCGTACGTTCAAACTTGAGCCGCTGACCGCCGATGATCTCAAGGCTATCGTCACGCGTGCCGTCGAGGACACGGAAAGAGGGCTGGGAAACCTGCACGTCCGGCTGGCCCCTGAAGCACTCGAGGAACTGGTTGCCGTGGCCAGCGGAGATGCCAGGATGGCGCTCAACGCGCTCGAACTGGCGGCCGGGGCGACCGCCGCAGGCGATGACGGTCAGAGATACGTGGGACTCGATGCGATCCGGGAGGCGATGCAGAGCAGAACGTTGCTCTACGACAGGGCAGGAGAGCAGCACTACGACCTCATATCCGCATTGCACAAGTCACTCCGTGGCTCCGATCCGGACGCGGGCTTGTACTGGCTGGGCCGGATGATCGAGGCAGGAGAGGACCCCCTGTATGTCGCTCGGCGCCTGGTCCGTTTCGCATCGGAGGATGTGGGCATGGCGGACCCGAACGCGCTCGTCATAGCGATGGCGGCGCAACAGGCCGTCCATTTCGTCGGGCTGCCGGAGGCCAATCTCGCTTTGGCGCAGGCGACCGTCTACCTCGCCACTGCAGCGAAAAGCAACGCGCTCTACGCGGGCTACGCGGCCGTACAGGAAGACATACATAGAGGCCCCAATGAACCGGTGCCGCTGCACCTGCGTAACGCAGTGACCGGCCTGATGAAGTCGATGGACTACGGCAAAGGCTACAAGTACGCCCACGACTACGAAGGCCACTTCACAGAGCAGGAGTACCTCCCTTCGGGGCTTCGCGGCCGTCGCTACTACCGGCCGAGCAATGAGGGCTACGAACGGGAGATAGCGGCCAGGCTCCAGGCCTGGTGGGGCACACAGCGGCGAAGCGAAGAAGGGAAGACGAGCAACCGCGACACTGGAACTCCACCACGCTGAACCGCTTCACGTCCGGTTGCTTCACCGTCACCGCATGCCTGGCCGGTCGGCGCTGCTACTGCCGCAGGCTGCCGACGCGCCGATGCCCCGCCCATAACGAAGGCTACTTGACGGTGTCCGCGAACACCTTCCTGAGCGCTTCCCTGATGGGACCCGCGTGGCCGTCGCACTTGAACTCGTACTTGCCGCTGCTCGACTCTATCTTGAGTTCCGTGTAGCTTCTGCCCGAGTCATCCGAGCCGCTGGAGCTGTCTTTCGTGCTGACCTTGATCTTCTTGACAGAGGCGTTGGCAAGGGAGAAGTTCTTCGCGTTCTCATGCAGCGCCTCGTCGGCCGTCATGTTCCAGTAGCGTTCAGCGTAGTTCATGGAAGCCTTGAGCTGATCTCCCCAGCGGGCGAAGAAACCCTTGCCTTCCTCTTTGCCCTTCCGCTGGGCCTCCACGGTGATCTCCTTGAGCATTTCGCTCGTCAATTCCGCGAAGACCATCCGGGACTCCGTGAGCACAAGCGTATACGTATCTGAGCGTCCGAATGACTTCGGCTTGCGTACCTGCGGGATGACTGCCTGAATCTGCTCACTCATGCGAGGCCTCCTTCTTCGTCTGCGCTTCTGCCCGGGATGATGACGAAGGAGGCCGGTTGTTGTTCAACCGGCCTCCTCCATATGGTGTTGTCAGTAACCACACGATTGATGAGCGGTCTAGCGCCCCATCCAGCCGCCGTCAACAGGAAGAACGACGCCATGTACATAGCTGGCGGCGTCGGAGCAGAGGTAGACCACCGCGCCCTGCAGGTCCTCCGGCGTGCCCCAGAAACCCGCGGGTATGCGCGATGTGATGGCGGGTCCGCGAACGGGATCCCTCTTCAGGGCACCCGACAGATCGGTATCCATATACCCGGGCGCAATCGCGTTCACATTGACGCCCTTGGAGGCCCACTCATTGGCCAGCGCCTTGGTCAGCTGGGCTATGCCGCCCTTAGCCGCCGCATAGCCAGGCACGGTGAATCCGCCCTGGAAGGACAGCAACGATGCGGTGAAGACGATCTTGCCATACCCCCTGGCAACCATGTCCTTGCCGAATTCCCGCGCCATGATGAAGTGCGAGTTGAGATTCAGTTCGATGACCCTGTCCCATTGCTCATCCGAGTGCGCGGCACAGGGCGTACGTTCGATGGTGCCGGCATTGCTCACCAGGATGTCGACCACGGGGAACGCCGCCTTCACCTTCGAGATGAAACCGTACATGGCCTGTCTGTTCGACAGATCACACTGGTAGCACGTGCACTTTCGACCGAGTGCGACGACAGCCTTCTCCAGTTCACTTCCGGATTCCTCCAGCCTGGAACTGACACCGATGATGTCCGCTCCTGCTGACGCGAGCCCCAACGCCATTCCCATACCCAGACCGCTTCGCGCTCCGCTGACAACCGCAACTCGGCCCTTCAGGCTGAACTTGTCGAGAATACCCATGCGTGTGTGCCTCCTTCTTCGGCGATTCACTGCCACAGGCATGGCCGGCAGCAGTGAGCAGGGCGATTATACACCACCGCACGTCGCTCACCCGAGTGGCACATTCACGTGCTAGTGGCGTAGAATACGAGCCAGCCAAATGCACGTGCAGAGCCGGAACAGGCCGGCCTTCACTCCCTGCGCCGCCTCGATCACCGGAACGTGTGGTATCCACCGCGCCGACGCCTCACTAGACCCTCCAGCAGAATCACTGTCCTGGGTCCCACGATGTCTTCTCGCCCGGCACCCATGGTGCGTACGACCCACGTGCGGAGATGGCGCAGGCGTGCGGTTGGCACAGGACTCTTTAGGGAGACAGTACCATGCAGAACATAGCCAAGAAGAAGCTGCAGAGTGGAGAGACGATAGTGGGTGCCTTTGTGGGATTCCCCCATCCGGACGTGTGTGAGTGGCTCGCGCACCTCGGGTACGACTGGCTCATCCTGGACATGGAGCATGGCCCGCTCTCGTTTGAGCTGGTCCAGCGCATGATCCAGGCGGTCAAGGGAACCGATTGCGTGGCGCTGGTGCGGCCGCCAACCAACAACGATGCGGATATCAAACGCGTCCTCGATCTTGGCGCCCACGGCATCGTCGCGCCGATGGTCAACACGAAGCTGGACGCGCAACGGGCGGTGCGGGCGTGCCGTTATCCCCCTCGGGGAGTGAGAGGCTTTGGGCCTCGGCGTCCCTCCAGAACCGACCCCGACTATCTCACCACGGTCGAAGATCAGTTGTTGATCATGGCCCTCCTCGAAACCGAGGATGCTGTGCGCAACGCGGCAGACATCCTTTCTGTCCCGGGCATCGATGCGGGAATCGTCGGGCCGTTCGACCTGTCCTTCGACATGGGATACGGCGCACCGCTGAAGTGGGATGAACCACGCTATCTGGATACCTTCAAACGCGTGGCGGAGGCGGCCCTTGCCACGGGAAAGGTCGTCGGAACGGTGACCAATGAACTGGAGCGGGTTCCCTGGTTCCTCTCACTGGGGTATCGGGCGATGCTGGTGGGAGAGGCAGACGCTTTCTTCGTGCGCGGCGCGCAGATGGCGCTTGAGGCGGGCCGCTCGAAATAGTGGCGTCATGCACTCAGAGGAACGATCGAGTCGGTCACTGGCAAAGGAAGGCACATCGTTATGAGCAGTTCGCGCCCCCAATGGACGGACATGATGGCCAGGGCATATCGCCAGCGCTGGCGCATATGGTTCGTGGCGGTGCTGGGACACTCCGTCGGGCTCTTCCACAGGGCCGCCCTGGGCCCGATGGCCGACAGGTTGATGGCCGATTTCGGTCTCACGGCCGCCGCCTTCGGCAGCCTCGGTGCCGTCTACTACTATGTCTACGCCGCCATGCAGTTACCGTCGGGCACACTGGCGGATACGTTCGGCCCCCGCAAGACGATCACCACATGCCTGCTGATTTCGACCGCGGGAAGCGTCGTGATGGGAGTGGCGCCATCATACTCGGTGTTGTACCTGGGGCGCCTGATGGTCAGCTTCGGCGCGTCTCTCGCGTGGCTGAGCGCGCTCAAGGTGATCATGAACTGGTTCCGCTCACATGAGGTGGCAACAGTCACCGGACTGGCGGGAGCGATCAATAACAGCGGTCAACTGCTGGCCGCCACCCCACTGGCGCTCCTCATCATCGCCATCGGCTGGCGTATGTCGTTTATCACCGCCGCCGTCGCGAGCCTCATCGTGGCGCTGCTCAACTGGTTCATCGTGAAGGACACGCCCGAACAGGCGGGGCTGCCATCGATCGCCGAGATCGAAGGTGACTCGCCCCGCGCGACGGGAATGCCGGAAGTGCGCCTGTCCGTCGGGCAGCGATTCGGCCAGGTCGTCAGAACGAGACAGATCTGGCCGCTGTTCCTCGTCTCTCTTGGCACCTACGGCGCCTACGCGACGTTCTTTCTCAACTGGCTGGTGGTATATCTCATGCAGACGTATGGACTCACACGGGACGCCGCCTCCAACTTCGCCCTCGTGTCGGCCGTCGGGGCCATACTCGGCACGTCCGCGCTGGGATTCATCTCAGACTACTTCCGAAGCCGCAAGGGACCGATTCTACTCGCGACCACCATTTCCCTCATCTGCTATCTGACAATGGTGCTGTGGAACGGCGGCAAGGCCCCTCTGGAGGCCTTCTGGCCCATCTCGTTCATCGTAGGATTCAACGTCGGGGCCATGCCCATCACATACGCAACGGTGCGGGACATCGTGTCTCCGGAAGTACGCGGTATGGGCTCCGGCCTGGTTAACATGGGAGGATTCGCGGGAGCTGCCGTCATGCAGCCCCTTTTCGGCTCCATACTAGACCGGAACTGGGATGGCAGTATGCTCGGAGACATCCGCCACTACCCCGTCGAGGCGTTCCAGCAGGCGATGTACCTGCCGTGTACGCTCATCGCACTGGGATTCCTCGGGGCACTGTTGATGAAGAGGAAGAAACGCTTCATCGTGGTTGCGGCTCCCGATGACAATTGACGAAATCCTCTCCCAACTCCGCCGGCAGGCCAACCCGGACAACCTCGCGGGAATGGCCCGCTACGGCATAGTGGTCGACCGCGCGCTGGGCGTGCCGATGCCCGGACTGCGGAGCATGGCAAAGGAGATCGGCAAGAACCACGTCCTGGCCGTGAGCCTGTGGGACACTGGTATCCACGAAGCGAGGATCCTCGCCAGCCTCATCGACACTCCAGACGCGGTGACGACAGCCCAGCTACAGTCATGGGTCGCGCAGATCGATTCGTGGGACGTGTGCGACCAGGCGGTGATGAACCTGTTCGCACACCTGCCTGACGCGGTATCCACTGCCGTGGAGTGGAGCGGCGACACCCGTGAGTTCGTGAAACGCGCGGGCTTCGTCATCATGGCTCGTCTCGCGTCGGGCAACCGCATGCTGCAGGATGATGTGTTTGAGCGCTTTCTCGGTCTGGTCGAACGCGAGGCCGGCGACTCGCGGAACTTCGTGAAGAAGGCGGTCAACTGGGCGCTGAGAGAGATAGGCGCTCGAAACGAGCGACTCCACGCACAGGCGGTGCAACTGGCTGAGGCGCTCTCCCGGTCATCGCATTCAACCACGCGATGGATCGGCAATGACGCATTAAGAGTGCTCCTGGAGAAGGCGGCGACTGGACGTGTGCGCCACCTCGGGCAGCCCCCTGCCGTGCGGCTACGCAGGTATCCTTGACACTACGTATGCGTGGCTCTACACTGACCAATGGTGACGGGGGGTCAGAATCGTGCTGATACTGGCTTCCCGCAACTGACCCTCGCGCAGATTCAGCGAGCAATGAAACACCTGCTCAGTGTGCGCGGTACTGAATTGCCGTATCGGTTGATGTGAGAGAGTCCCACGGCGTGATGGCCAGGATACAAGGAGGTCAAGTCATGGCAGAGGAAAAGAGGAATGAACACGGGTTCGTAGGAGACACCATCATCGGAGACGAGGTGGTGGCATCGATCGCTGGAATGGCTGCCCAGGAGATCCCGGGCGTCGGGAGTCTCGGGAAGAGCGCCGTGCGCAGGGCTCTTTCCGGAGCATTCGCCGATGCGTCTGCAAAGGCAAGAACCGGCGTCGCGGTCGAGGTCGGCAAACGCGAATGCATCGTGGACCTGCAGATCAACGTACTGTACGGCTACAGCATACCCAATATCATCAACGAAGTCCGCAAGAAGGTGGCCGCCCGGCTGCTGGAATTCACGGGCCTGATCGCGAAGGAAATCAACATCAACGTGGTCGGCATCGAGGTAGGCATAAGCAAGCCCCAGCCCAAGGTCGAATAGCGCCGGGCCAACAGTTGCGCGCCTCGTTGCGCCCGCGTTGCGGTACTTCGGTGTGGCGCACTGTGGAGGGGAGAGATGATGATCTCCGTATTCAACCGTATTCTGGCCGTGCTGGTAGCTCTTGCCATTCTGGCTGCCGCGGTCGTCACCATCGGAGTGGCGGCGCACGCGTGGCCCGCCAACATCCTGGTTGGCTGGTTCGAGCCGCAACTGCGGCTGGCCGCGAGCGCTCCCTGGGCGACCCGGGTGGGAATAATCGCCATGTCCGCGGTGGCGGGGATAGGAATGTTGGCACTGTTGTTGGCCGAAATCCTGCCGCTCCGCGAGAACATGGTTCACACGCTCAGCGTGACGGACAAAGGCGTTGCCACCATTGAGAACGACAGTCTGTGCCTGCTTGCCGAACGCACGGGAGAGACGATCCACGACGTGAAGGACGTTCGATGCATGATTCAGGAACGGCAGGACGGCCTCCGCGTTCGCTGCCATGCGGTGGTCGGTCTGGGCGCGAACCTGCTGGAGACCAACCCTGAGATGAAGACGAAGGTTCGCGAGACACTGCAACAACTGACCGGACTCGCGGTGTCCAGCGTCGACATCAAGTACCGGTATCACTCGGATAAACGTGGACGGGTCTCCGTAAGGTGACGGGGGTGATGCGATGACGATGCACCCAAAGACAATCGGCGTGCTCGGGGGCCTGATAGCGGGCATCATCATCACGTGGCTCGGCTTTGCAGCGTTCCTCGTGGTGGTGCTCTGCGTCCTGATCGGATGGTTCGTCGCCAAGGTCTACCTGGGAGAGATCAACCTCCTCGACGCGTACGAACGGTTTCAAGCCGACCGTGGCCGCAGGCGGCGCGAGTGAACACCGGCGGCGTTGCAGTTGAGACGCATCCGGCAGCCCGGTCGAAACTGCCCCCGGCATCACCGCGTGGGAGGTACGACGGCTGCCACAACCATATTGAGAAAGGAGCGATGAAACACCGTGACCAGGGTAATCATGCGATTGACAGCGATAGCGGCCCTGGCCGTGTTGGTCTCTGCCCTCACGGCATGTACCCCTGATAAGGAGAAGAACCATTGACGTACAGCGCACCACCTCAGATGACCATGACCCGCAGAAGTCCTACACAGCTACCATCGAGACGGTGAAGGGAGACCTGGTCTGCGAACTGTTCGCGGCGGACGCCCCGATCACCGTCAACAACTTCGTCTTTCTCGCACGCGAGGGATTCTACGATGGCGTCATCTTCCACCGCGTGGTTCCGAACTTCGTCATACAGGGCGGGGACCCCACGGGTACCGGCAGCGGCGGCCCAGGGTACCGGTTCGAGGACGAGTTCAGTTCACGCAAGCATGGCACCGGGGCGCTGTCAATGGCCAACGCCGGTCCCAACACCAACGGCTCACAGTTCTTCATCACATTCAGCCCACAACCTCACCTCGACGGCAAACACTCCGTGTTCGGACAACTCGTCGAGGGAATGGAAGTGATGCTCTCGATACGCGAAGGAGATGCGATCAAGACAATCACGATAACGGAGTCCTGACGACTCACGGGCGAGTCGTTGCGCACCATCTGAGAAAGGAGGCTGGAAGACCATGTCGATACCGTGGCTGGTTGGAAAGGCGCAGACCGTACTCGGCGCGATAGACGGTGAGGATCTCGGCGTCACGCTTGCCCATGAGCACATCCTCATGGATGGCAGCGCCCTCTACTCAGAACCCTCGGCATCGTCAGACAAGGGAAGGTCATTGAAGCCCGTGGATTGGGATGTCCTCAGCTGGTTGAGGTACCACCCTTTCGAGAACGCCGATAACCTTCGTCTTCTCGATGAAGCGCTGATGACCAGTGAAGTTCAGTACTTCAGGGCTGCTGGCGGACGGACGATCGTGGACCAGGGCAACAACGGACTTGGCCGCGACGTGAATGCGCTCGCTCGAATATCTCGAGTGACGGGGTTGAACGTGGTCATGGGTTCCGGGTACTACACCGCCAACTCACTGAACACTGCGGTGTACGCCAAGTCCGTGGAGCAGATGGCCGAAGAGATAGTCAAGGACATCACCGAGGGTGTTGGCGACACCGGCATCAAGGCGGGCCTCATAGGTGAAATCGGAACCTCCTGGCCGATTCACGAGTTCGAGAAGAAGTCGCTGCTCGCCGCCGCGAAGGCTCAGAAGGCAACCGGGGCCCCCATCAACGTGCACCCGGGACGCCACTCGCTGGGCCCCATCACCGCGGCACGGATACTCGTCGATGCCGGAGCCGACATGACCCGCGTCGCGTTCAGCCACATCGACGGCCGCGTTCGCACGCATGAGGGCCGTCTGGAACTCGCACGTCTTGGCTGCTACATTGAATACGATCTGTTCGGCTACGAAGGTCATTTCCCTGTGTTCGCCGGTCTGGAACCCATCGACCTGCCAAACGACACGACGCGTATCTATGAGATCCGGGATCTGATGGAGGCCGGATACCTGAATCAGGTGCTCATCTCACACGACATCGTGTGCAAGACCAAACTCGTTCGCTACGGAGGATGGGGCTACGCCCATATACTGAACTACGTAGTGCCGATGATGCTCAAGCGGGGCATCAGCAGAGAGGTCATCGATACTATCATGATCGAGAACCCGAAACGCTTCTTCAGTTTCGTCTAGGCCTGGAGTTCGTGATCACGTGCGGGGCTCCCCCTTCGGGGAGCCCCTTCCGCGCCATGCGCTGAGCGTATACCGTCACCTCCCCATGCTGACAATCGGGCCCGCTTTGCGTTTCATGTTGTAGTAGCGGCACCGGGGCAAGCCGCAACTCATGAGCTGTTCTGTATACTGGGAGGCGGACCCGATGAATCGGGATAGCGAGGCATGGAGCCGGAACACAACGGATGCCCAGACAATCCCTTACGGGAGCGGGAAGCCCGCCTCGCTGCTCTCTTCGATTCGTGCTACCCGCGCATCACCCGCTACGCCATGGCCCGCATTGGCGACCAGTCCGAGGCTGAGGACATCGCCTCTGAGGTGTTCGTCCGAGCTGTCGAATCGCTTCCGTCGTACCGCGAGCGCGGACTTCCCATGGAGGCATGGCTCTTCCGCATCGCGCACAACCTCGTGGTCGACCATATACGGCGTGTCAACAGAGTGGAACGTGCTGATGAGCCGGCCGAGGGTCTGCCCGACTCTCCGGACCCCGCCCACGTCGCTGAGGAACGCATCCGACTGCGTGAAGTGAGAGAGGCGATGAAGACCCTGACACCACAGCAGCGGGAGGTTGTCTCGTTGAGGTTCTTCGCCGGCCTCGATTCGAAGGAAGTCGCAGAGGTGCTGCACAAGAGTAGAGGTTCGGTGAGAGAGATGCAGCGGGCGGCGCTTGAGAGACTGCGGGAAATGCTGGCGCCCTGAACGGACATGAAGCGAAGGGATTTTGACCGGGAACTCGATGATTGCCTCGACCGCCTGGAGCGGGGCGAGTCTGTCGCGCAATGCCTGTTGTCGTATCCCGAAGATGCAGCCGAGCTGGAGCCGCTTCTTCATGCCGCCGGCCACGCGCTGGCAGCACGGCGTCTCGCTCCCTCGGCGGACGCCACCGCACAGGCACGGAAACGGTTCCGCACGGCCCTGGCCCGGGCTGCCGCCGAGCAGCATTCACAGGCAGGGCGCACCTGGCTGGAACGGTTGACCGCGCGCCCGCTGGCGCTGGCGGCGATCGCATCCCTCTGCGTCATCTCTCTCACCTTGCTGCTGGTAGGCGCCCCGTTCATGCCGGACTCTTCAGTCACACTCCCTCCATGGGAGCCCGCACCGGCAACCCCTGCCGCACCAGGGACAACCACCGAGGCGCCAACGTCCCCCACCACATCCACCGACACCCCTCCGACCTCCTCGCCCAAACCAGAGTATGTCTGTCCCGCGCCGCTTGCCGACGGCAACTTCGTGTTCTACGTGAGCGATGCACCCAACGATATCGGGGATTTCTCACGTCTCGTGGTGAACATCGACAGCATCGAACTCAAGCCACAGGACGGCGGCAAGTGGATACTCATTACCCCCGTCGAATCTCGGGCGGATCTCGTCCAACTCCCCGGGGACCTGGCAAGTGAACTGTGGCGCGGCGATGTGCCGGCGGGGCACTATTCAGCAGTGTTTGTCAACGTGTCCGCGATTGACGGCGTGCTGCAGCGAACAGGCGTCACCGCCGACATCATGCTGCCCTCGGAGAGGCTGCATATCACCACAGATTTCTCGGTTGAAGAAGGCGGCACCACCGCATTCGTCTTCGATATCACCGTTCACAGGATGGGGCAGAGCGCGGCCGCTACACGGTACGTGCTCTCTCCACAAGCGAGCGAAAGTGGAACCGGACGGAGTGTGCAGGTTATCCCGCCCGCATCTCCATCCATCGACCACCCGGGACAGGAAGCCGAGCGCCCGGAGGACGCGGCCACAGACGCAGCGCACGGGTCCACCGACACCACCCCGGGCCCGGGACCCGGCCAGCCACACGCCGGCAGGGATCCCGAGACTCTGGTCTGAGCCGTCCCCTCACCTGACATCCCGCTGGCATCCGCGTTACTAATAGTGAACCAGAACAGAATCGCGAACCAGCAAGGAGACAATTCAAATGAAAAGACATATCGCGGGGCTTCTCTCAGCAATCATCGTGCTCACATTGGCCGCAGGCTGCGCCCCCGCAGTCCAGAGTGGCGCCGTTCAGCCCGATTCCAGCTCGCCTGCTCCCGTTGCTGTGGCAGCCGTCACAGCCGCCGACGAGCCCAACTTCGTGCTGCTCATCAGTGACGAGCCCAACGATATCGAAGACTTCTCCGAACTCTGGGTCACAATCTCAGGGATCGGTTTCGTGATGGGTGACGAGGAAGGCATCATCCAGCAGAGCTTCGAGCCGGTTGATGTCCCGTTGACTGATCTGATCGGCGACGCCGCGATCGCCCTGTGGACGGGAGAACTGCCGGAGGGAGACTACGTCAAGATCTTCATCTACGTCGACGAAGTCTGGGGCACGCTCGTGGCCCCCGAGGGCGAAGAAGCGGAAGTGGTGGAAATCAAGCTGCCGTCAAACAAGCTGCAGCTCGACATGCCGTTCGACGTTGGAGAGGAAGAGACCACCGAGTTCGTCTTCGACATCAGTGTCTTCAAGGCCGGAAACAGCGGACAGTACATACTGAAACCGCAGCTGACGGAGAGCGGCCAGGGACAGCTGTACCGCATCAACGAAATGGCCCACGAGCGCGTTCAGCTTGGCCGACCCGATTGGGCCGGAAAACCGGAGTGGGCGGCGCAGGGGGGCGAAAAACAATCGGGTTCTGAGAACGCGAATCAGAACTCGGCGGCTGCCGGCAAACCAGCATGGACCGATGAAGAGGACGAAGGAGATAACAAGCCGGCCCCGGGACGCCCCGATGAGGGTGTCGGCAGACCTGAGGGAGCCGGCCGCCCCAGCGATGATGAGCCTGATGGCGACGGCGACGAGACATCGTCCTGACGTCTGGATTCCCGAAGGCATCTGAAGGTTCCTGAGTGGTGCGGGCGGTCATGCCCGCACCACTTCTCTATCCAGCGAGAGAAGCCCCCGGCGTGGCGGCCAGAGAAGATAGAGAGAAGTTCGTCCTCATTACCCTCAGTGCCACTGGCGTCCGGCACACCGGCAGTGTAGTATGAAGTCAGTTCACCTCCTTAACTGTACTGCCGCGCCGCGGCTGTGACTTCATGCAGACGTTCTACGAAGCAGGCGACGAACTGCGAGCGCACAGCGACGTTCTGGCGGAAGCCATGGTGGCGCGGCAGTACAACCGCCAGAAAGACATCTGGGCGAAGTACGGAGAGGCCGGCCGCGCCAAGGCGGTGCGTGACGCGTTGTATCACCTTGATATGCTGGCGGATGCGGTTGCCGTCAACGAACCTGCGCTCTTCGTGGACTACATGGCCTGGGTCAAGATCGTCTTTCATCACCGCCAGTTGCCAGCCCGGTCGCTTGACGCCTCACTGCAGTGCATGACGGAAGTCATTGAAGAGACACTGCCGGCCAAGTATTCGGCGGTCATCGCACCCTCGATTCGCGCCGCGCAGGATTACCTGCCCCATGCCCCGGTCGACGTGGACTCCTTCATCAAGGATGAGTCCAGATACGCGCATGTGGCGAGACAATACCTGTCCACGCTCCTGGCGGGAGACCGGCGGGCAGCGGCACGCATCATCGACGAGGCTATCACTGGAGGCGCTTCGGTTGCCGACATCTACATGGAGGTCTTCCAGCCCTGTCAGTGGGAGGTTGGCCGCCTGTGGCAGATGAACCAGATCAGCGTGGCTGACGAGCACCTGTTCACCGCGGGCACGCAGTTCATCATGTCACAGTTGTATGGACACATCTTCACCGGGGAGTCCGGCCCGTACCGGCTCGTGGCGACCTGCGTCGGCGCCGAGATGCACGAGCTTGGCGCCAGAATGGTATCCGACCTATTCGAAATGAACGGCTGGGACACGCACTACCTTGGCGCGAACGTGCCGACTCCGGACGTGATCGCCGCGCTGAACAAGTACTCGCCTCATATGCTGGCCATATCGGCTACCCTGGTGTCGCACATCACTCCAACGCGTGAACTCATCATTCGTGTGAGGGAATCACCTCATGGTGATAGCGTGAAGGTCCTCGTCGGCGGACGTCCCTTCCTCGTTGCGGAGGGACTGTGGAGGCGTGTTGGAGCGGACTCGACCGCCAGCGACGCGCTGGGGGCACTGCAGGCTGCGGGTGCCCTCCTCGGCCTCAGTTGAGTATACTTATGCCAATGAACGTGGATGCACGAATCAGCGGCGACCCCCATGATGTGTACAGCGAACTCACCAGGCTCAACAATGAGTTGCTCACGATGCAGCGTGAGATGGAGAAGAAGAACCGGGAGCTGGAGCGGCTGGCCTACTATGACACACTCACCGGTCTGCTCAACAGGCGCGCTATCATGGAGAAGCTGGATGAGTGGCTGCAGCAGGTCCGGCGCTATCAGGACCGGCTGAGCGTGGTGATGGTGGATATCGACCATTTCAAGCTGGTGAACGATGGGTACGGCCACAGGGTCGGTGACCGCGTTCTCGCCGATGTGGCCGGGCTGCTGAGACGCAACGTGCGACAGACGGATTTCTGCGGCCGGTACGGTGGTGAGGAGTTCCTGGTGATTCTGCCCCGAACCGATGTGACCGGCGCGGGAATCATGGCCGAGCGGATGCGCTGCGCACTCGAACGCACACCGATGGTCGCTGCCGAAGGGACCACTTTCACGGTAACGGGCAGCTTCGGCGCAGCGGAGTGCTGTTGTGGCGATGATGAGGATGTGCTGGTCAGCCGGGCCGATGCGGCTCTCTACCGGGCAAAGGACAACGGCCGCAACCGCACCGAACTGGCCGCGTGCCCTCCTGCGGGTGTCTTGTAGTGTGAGCGACCGGACACGCTAGCTGCCAGCTACATATCGCCTAGCGCGTCGGCGATGCATCCAGGATGATCTCGGCAGCCTTTCTGGCCGCCTTGCCGACTACCCGCGCGCAGAGTTCCAGACCTCCAGCCGCCTCGTACTTCTTCATCTCCTCCGGATCGCCAGGATCGAAGAACCGGCCAAGGTGGATATCACGGATGTCGTAGCAGTCAGAGTTGCCGAATTCGCGTTCGAACCAGCGGTAGAACTGCTTGGAAGCCGCCATCACCGGTTTGCGTGCCTCGGGGTTTGATGTACGCGCATCGTACTTGACCAGGCCAAGGCCTATGGCCATGATGCCCCCGATGAGGCCTCCGCATTGCTTCCGGACGCCGGCGATGCCACCGCTCAACGGGATCGCCGTCTTGAGGGCCACCTCCAGGCATGTCTCGTCAGCGAGGTGAAGGTTGCGGCCAACAGCCAGCAGCGTGCACCGGGCGCAGGCATGCAGGTCCCTCTGCAGGCACATGACATCCTGCTCAACCCTGTCCAGCAACTGTTGCCGGGAAACATCAACGGTCATACTACGGCCTCCATCAGTGCGGTATTTCGAGCATTCTATCAGTCCCGTCGCGCCATGAACAACGGCCGGCGACAATGTGAGTCGCTGCCGAGCGATGCGGTGAAAAGCACTGTAAGAAGGCGGTACGGTTGTGGTACATTCACGGTACCGGAGGCACCGTGACCGTCATCATCAAGGAGGTGAAACGGCGATGATTACCGGCATACAACACATCAGCTACAGCGTCACGAACGTGGACGAGGCACGCCGGTTCTTCGTGGATGTGCTTGGCCTCACGGCCACCCCCATCCGCGAACTCAGCGGCGAACGGGTGGAGAAGATGTTCGGGCTGCCCGGTCTGCACATGAGGATCGCCAACGTCATCCTACCGGACGGCGGCAACATCGAACTGGCTGAGTATGTGTCTCCCCAGGGGAAGGAGATCGACCTGTCCACGTATAATGCCGGCCTGGCGCATCTGGCGCTCACCGTTGACGACCTGCAACAGGTGTACGAGGACCTGTGCGAGAAGGGCGTCCACTTCGTACATGCGCCTCTGTGGGCCAAGGAGGGCGCGCTCACGGGTTGGGGCATCTGCCACTTCTACGGACCGGACGGCATCACCGTGGAACTGATGGAACCCCCGCGGGGCGTGGAACTCGATCCGGCTACCGGCTTCCGACTGGATGACTGACCGGAGGGCTAGCGCGGCGGTGCGGAGCAACCGCAGTCCATGATGCGCGCACGCCCTTTGTCTGCTGGCATTGACTATGTGTGGCGAGACCCACACAAGGCGTTGACGACGCGGTCGGCCAACGATACCATCTGTCTATGACTACATCGACTCACGACATCCCGAGACTCCAACTCTTCCCCAAAGACACAGGGATCAATGCAGCCGGACATCTCACCATAGGCGGGTGTGACGCCTACGACCTGGCGCGAGAGTTCGGCACACCTCTCTACGTCTTCGATGAGAACACTCTTCGACATCAGTGTCGGGAATTCGCCGATCGTTTCCGTAGCCGCTATCCGGACACGAGAGTGTGCTATGCCGCCAAGGCGTTTCTCAACAGGGCGATGGCCAAGCTGGTCATGGACCAGGGACTGGGAATGGACGTCGTATCCATCGGCGAGTTCGCGGTAGCGCAATCGGTGGGTTTTCCCGCACAACTCGTCTACTTTCACGGTAACAACAAACTGCCGGGAGAACTGTCTCAAGCTCTTGACTGGAAAGTGGGGCGGGTGGTGGTTGACAGCATTCATGAATTGCGCCTGCTTGACGGCCTCGCGCGCAGGCGCCAGATGAGGCAGGACATCCTGCTGCGGCTCACGCCGAACGTCGATCCGCACACCCATGAGTTCACAACAACAGGGGTTCTGGACAGCAAATTCGGATTGCCGATAAGCACCGGCCAGGCCGAAGAGGCTGTTGAGGAGGCGATGACACTCGAAGGGGTGAACCTCCTCGGGCTGCACTTCCACCTTGGTTCTCCGATTCCCGAGGCCGGACCATATGAAGCCGCGCTTCGCATCGTGCTGGAGTTTGCGCACGACATGAAGCACAAATACGACTTCGACATGGTGGAGTTGAGCATCGGCGGCGGGTTTCCAGTGGCCTACACGGTGGGAGACTCCTATCCACAGCCGGCGGTGTATGCCGATGCCATCGTCGCGACGATGTCGAATCTTCTCCTGAAGCAGAGCCTGATGCCGCCACGGCTCGTCATCGAGCCGGGCCGGGCCATCGTGGCGCGCGCTGGTGTCGCCCTGTATACCGTCGGTGCACTCAAAGACATCCCCGGTGTCCGCAACTTCGTGTGCGTTGATGGCGGAATGTCCGACAACATCAGGCCGCCTCTGTATGGAGCCAGGTACGAAGCCATGGTCGCCAACCGCCCAACCGAGCCGGACGGCGTCACCGTTACGATCGCCGGCAAGCTCTGTGAGTCGGGTGATATACTTGTCAAAGACATCCAGTTGCCGCGGGTGGTGCCCGGCGATGTGATCGCTATTCCGGTGTGCGGTGCGTACTGCATACCGATGGCCAGCAACTACAACGCAATCCCCCGCCCGGCAGTAGTGTTCGTGGACAAAGGCCGGCATCGCGTCGTCCGGCGCCGCGAAACCCCGGAAGACCTGATGAGACTGGATGCGCTCTAGAAGACTATGTGGCGAACGTTTGGACAGGAAGGCGCGATCGAGCGTCTATCCCGCAGCGTAGCGGAAGGGACACCCCACCATGCCTATTTGTTCCTCGGTCCGGAGCATGTGGGGAAGAAGACGCTCGCCATAGACCTCGCCTGCGCACTCAATTGCGAAGATGCCAACCCACCGTGCGGGACGTGCCGTCCGTGTACGCGCATCCTGGAGGAGAAGCACGCGGACATCCACACGGTAGCGATGGATACCTCGGCCGCTTCGGCTGAGGCGGATGCGGACGACGACTCCAGGAAGCGGCGCACCCGCGTTGCCACCGAACAGATCGCAGACCTGCAGCACGCCGCAAGCCTTCCTCCCTATGAGGGTAGATGGAAGGTTCTGCTGATCGAGCACGCGGATCACATGTCGGCCGAAGCCGCGAACCGGCTGCTCAAGACTCTCGAAGAGCCTCCGCCTCACGTGGTATGGATGCTTCTGGCCGAGTCCGAGGAACGCATGCTGGAGACAGTGGTATCTCGATGCCAGCGCGTGGATGTCCGGCCGTTACCGGTTCTCGACCTCGAGCGGCACCTTGTTGAAGCCCACCAGGTTCCCGGGGACCGCGCGCGCCTGATCGCCCGCATATCACGTGGCCGTACCGGCTGGGCCCTGACGGCGATGACCGACGGTTCACTTCTCAGTGAGCGGGCGTCACAGGTCGAGAGCGCCATACAGCTTCCGGCGATGACCTACACAGCCCGCTTCGACCGTTCACGTGAGATGGAAGCCCAGTTCAAGAGAGACCGGTCCGCGGTGCTGGAGACCCTGGAGCAGTGGACGATGTGGTGGCGGGACCTGTTGCTGGTGAAATCCGGTTCAGCCGACAGCATCGTCAACGCAGACTACGACAGCGACATTCGCGAACAGGCTCAGCGGCTGACCCTCGAACAGATACGAGACTACATCGGCAGGCTCAGTCAGGCGAAGCAAGATCTCGAGGCAAATGTGCTGCCACGGCTTGTATTCGATTCGCTCCTCTACACGATGCCCCGCATCGCCAGGATTGCCGGGGAGGCTGCGCCGTCAGCCGTCGTGCCGTCCGGTGAGAATGGAGCCTGATGAACGAGAATGACAGCTATCCACCCGTCGAGCAAGCGTCCCGGCTTCATGAACGAATCGGCTCTGCAGCGAGATACCGAGGCCGGCGAGATGGCACCCGAGGGCTCCAGATGCCCCCCGAGGAAACCGCGGGGCAACGGGGGCCACTTCCGAATGACGAGCCTCAGGCGGACAGGCGCGACAGTCACACTCAGGAAGACATCAGCACGTCTCCCTCGGATCTGGCGGCGATGAGCAGGGGCCGGCTGCGGCTACCGCGACCCTTCAGATACACCAGAGCATGCTGACTTGGAACCGGGCGTCACACCGGAGAACGAACAACCGGCGGAGTCCGGTTCGCAGCCGCAGGACGAAGAGGGAGCGGTCGGACAGAACGAACAGGACGGCGAAGCGCAGCCGCGACGGGTTGTACTTCAGGCCGGCACCGACGAGGAGTCTCTGAAGGCGCTCGCACTATGCCGTGAGAAGGTGGCACAACTGCATCTCAGGATGCATCCTCTGGCGGCCCGCTGGGAAACCGACAGGCACGTCATCATCTTCTTCCGCGCCGAAGAGAAGGTCGATTTCCGTAAGCTGGTGCGTGAGTTGAGCCGCATCCTTCATGCGCGTATCGAGCTCAGACAGGTTGGCCCTCGAGAGCAGGGCAAGCTATGCGGTCTGGTGGGGAAATGCGGCTACTCGCTGTGCTGTCAGACGTTCCTCGGCCAGTTCGCCCAGTCGACCATCAAGATGGCCAAGACTCAGGAACTGGCGCTCAATCCGATGAAGATCTCCGGCATCTGCGGCCGGCTTCTCTGCTGCCTCAACTACGAACAGGACATGTACCTTGATGCCAAGTCCCGGTTGCCCCGCGTCAACCGGATGGTGGAGACAGAGTTTGGCCCCGGCAGGGTAGTCGCGGTGAACGTCCTCAAAGAGACCGTGACGGTGCAACTCGAGACCACTACCAAGGAGTTGCGGCCGGATCAGATACGCGTATCCGAACCACAGGCTTGACGTGGCCCATCAGGACACGTACTTCTGCCACTCGGTGTGAGAGCAGAAGTAGTGATACGGGACATGATAGCCGTATCCCCTCGGAGCCTTCGGTTCGCTCAGCAGCTTCATGTCCGCCTGCTCCGGCGTGCGTCCGCCCTTCCTGCGGTTGCAGGGTCTGCACGCGCTCACCACATTCTCCCATGAGTGGACTCCGCCTTGACTGCGTGGGATAACGTGATCGAGCGTCAGATCACGCGTCTCCCGGCCACAATACTGGCATACGTATCCGTCACGCATGAACACCTCGAGCCTGGTGAGACGACGTTCGTGAAAGGGGCGCCGTACGCGCTGTGTGAGGCGTATCACCGAGGGGATTGGAAAGACCTGCGACATGCTATGTACCTCACCCCGGCTGTCCTCCACCAGTTCAGCCTTGCCACAGTAGACGAGCACGATGGCGCGGCGGGTGCGACACACGTCATGGGGCTCGAAGCCCTGATTCAAGACCAGTACGGGAGCGTCTGTCATACGGGAGCCCTCGCGGTATTCTAGCAACCGTTCCTGCCCCCCGCAACAGCGGCCACGCCCGCCGGCGTGGAGTCCTAATGCAGCTTGGTGAGGAAGTAGGTCATTCCGCCACTGACCACGATCGTCTGGCCTGTGATGAAGCTGGAGGCTTCGGACGCAAGGAAGACTGCGACCCTGCCCAGTTCCTCTGGCTCGCCCCACCGCCCGACGGGGATGATGCGGTTCTGAGCTGCCCGAAGCTCTTCCTTACCCTGGTAGAGCGCCTCCGGGATGGGTGTGCGCACATGTCCGGGCGCGATGCAGTTCACGCGTATCCCGTACTTGCCGTACTCGGAAGCCAGCGTCTGCGTCATGCTGACGACACCGGCCTTGGCTGCACCGTACACGACCGACGTTTCATATGGCACAAGTGCAGCGAGCGAGGAGATGTTCACGATGGCGCCTTTGCGTTGATTCTCGACCAGATAGGTGATGAACGCCTTGCAGCAGATGAACTGAGACGTCAGATTGAGGCGGAGGAGAGACTCCCACTCGGCGAGGTCCAGGTCCACGATGGTGGTCTTCCTGGGGTGGGCGCCGAGGCCTCCCACGTTGTTCACCAGCACGTCGACGCCCCCGAACTCGCGCAGCGCGAGCGACATCATCGCGGCGACGCTCTCCGCACTGGTTACATCGGTGCCGACAACGAGTGCCCTGCGACCAAGATCACGTACCATGGCCGCGGTTTCTTCCGCAGACCCGGACTGCATCTCAGCGATGACTACGTGTGCGCCGGCCCTGGCCATTTCGACCGCAGTACTCCTGCCGATACCAGACCCCGAGCCCGTCACAACGGCCGTCTTACCCTCCAGTCCGTATACTGCAGCGTCAAGCATATCGTCTTACCTCCAGCAGTGGGACATCGGTACACGTCAGGCGGCACGAATCTCCCGTAAGTCCGTCTAGTATGCCACATCAACCCGTCGTGTAGTAGGCAAGTCCCAGCACTCCAGGCCCGGTGTGGATACCCATCGCCGGAGTGAAATCGCACAGGTACAACTCGGCAACATGCATCACACGGCCGACCTGGCAACGCAGTTCTTCGGCATCGTCGAGACTGTCGCTATGGAAGACAATCCCGTGCCATTCCCCGGCGCCCACCTGCTGCCGCACGAGTTCCAGCATCTGTCTGACCGCGCTCTGACGGCCCCGCGCAACACGCACCGTGCGTGCATCGGCCGACATGGGCAGGATCCGGAAGACAGGATTGACACGCACCACGGAGTTAGCCCAGTGAACCGCCATGGGCACTCTGCCGCCACGCGCAAGGTAGTACAAGGTATCAAGCGTCGCCACAAGAACAACGCTGCCGCTGACCTCCCGCGCGGCTGAGATCACGTCATCCAGAGCGGCGCCCGCCGCGGCCCGCCGGGCGGCGCTCAGAGCCACGAGGCCCTCCGCCCCCGCCGCAGTACCGCTATCCAGGACTTCGATGCGCAAGGCTGGCAAAGACTCCTGTGCCGTGGCTGCGGCGAGGAGGGCAGACTGATACATGCCACTGAAGCGCCGTGCCAGGGTTATGACAACAACGGACTCATGGTCCGCCGCCACCTGCTGGTACGCGGCGTAGTAGTCACTCGGGGTGGGCGCCGAGGTGGTGGGCAGTTCCCGCACCCGCGGCAACAGCCGGTACAAGTCGGTTGCTGTTATGTCGATTCCGTCACGGTACGATTTCCCGTCGATGGAGAACCGCAACGGCACCACATGAACGTCCAGTTCAGAAACCAGATCGCCCGGCAAACAGGCGCTGCTGTCAGTCACAACCGCCACACGTCCCATGGCCACACCCCCTGCGCTGCAAGCCAAAGCTAGCCCAGCGCGAAGGCGGTGTCAAGCCGTGCCAGAACGTACCTGAACCGCTATTGGCGAGCCAGCTATCGCTGCACCGAAACCTATGCAGCGGCGCCACGGCGGGCGAGCAGCCGGTCGATGAGCATGCCGTAGCGCTCGGCCACCCTGTTCCAGGTCCACATGTCCTCCACCAGCGCGCGACCAGCCATAGCCATGGCCGTTCGCCGTGGCTCATCCTGCAGCAGCTCCAGGACACGTGCAGCCATCTCATCCGCAGAGGTGGTGAAAAAGCCAACCGGCCGGTCCTGGAAGATGTAGCGGTGCGCCGGTATGTCGCTCACAACAGGAACGGCGCCGGCCGCCATGGCCTCAACCACCGGCAGACCAAAGCCCTCAAAGCGCGACGCCGAAAGGTAGACCGAACAGGACTGCAGCAGACGTGCTTTCGTCGCCTCGTCGACGAAGCCATGGAAGACCACACTCCGGTCGATGCTAAGGGCCGCTGCACGGGACTCCAGCGCGTGCCTCAGCATGCCATCACCCACGATATGCAGCAGAGCCCGAGGACGCCGCGCATGAATGATGGCAAACGCGTCCAGCAAGGACTCCACTCCCTTGGCCGCACGGAGACGTCCCACGAAGAGAAGCGAGTCCTGGTCGTGCCGCAGCGTGAACTTCTCCTTATCGGTGTCCACCCCATTGCCCACGAACCAAACTCTGTCGGCAGGGTAGCCACTCGCCGCGAGACAGGACGCGACGAACGGATTCACCACCGCAACGGCGTCCGCGTTGAGGCGGTGAAGCAGAAGCCTTTCCATGCCGACAAGGGGGCCACCCGGGCTCGAGGCCGCCCCGGTGCTCCAGCGATCCTGATACAGGTGATGAAGCACGGCGATCCTGAACCACGGCCCCTTCATCAAGCCTGCGAGGTAAGAGGCCACAATCCCGTTCGATATGACGCCATCCACACGGTCCCGGGATAGTCTCCTCGATTCCGCGAGGTATCCGGCGAGTATGCTGGGCCAGTTGAGCACGGTCAAAAGCGGTCGTTCGACAACACACATCTCACCCGCCGGCATCCCACGCACCGGGAGTGGGGGTTTCGGGCAGATAACACGCACGCCGTCGATCGACACATCCCTGATCGAATCCTGTAGCGACAGCACGTTGGGACACACCACCGTGACATCGTATCTGGCGGAAAGCGGCGCCATCGAGCGGACCGCGTGAACAAGGCCGCCCTCAGTGAAACCGACGCTGCCTGCGATGACAGCCGGCCCTCCGCCGAGGTTGAAGAAGCGGATCTGCGGCATGACGCCACGCTCCACTCTCACACCTTCAAGCTTAGAACAGACGTGTGCACGACTCAAGGTGATATAATCCTGACACGTGGCAGACGCGGTCTGGAACGTCCTCAATTCGTTTGCTGTCGGCGGCGCAATCTGGCTCGCGACAGTCCTTGCGCTGGCACTCCTTGGAGAACTCGGACTCCCGTTCACGTGTCCGGTGATCGAGAGCCTGCTCGTGTTCACAGGCTTCCATCTCGTACACGGAGGCGTGTTCGCGGCTGTGGTACCGCTGCTGCTGGTGGCGTATGCAGGCCGGCTACTGGGTTCCGGTTCCGCCTATCACCTGTCGGAGAAGATTGGCACGGAGCTGCTGCTGAAGTACGGCGGATGGATCCGCGTTACGCCGGAACGAATCGACCAACTACAGACCAGGCTTTCCAGGTTCCTCGTACCGACGATCATACTCGCGCGCTTCACTCCCGGACTGACTGTACTCACATCCTTCGTGTGTGGCGTGTCGACGATGCGCACGCGGCAGTTCCTGAAAGCCGTTGCCGGACAACTGGTGATCTGGGAAGCGGCCTTTCTCAGCGCGGGAGCGTTGGGAGGGCTGGCCATCCGATCTATCGATCCGGGTGTATACCCACGGGCCGTCATGGTGATCATCGTCATCTCCATATCGGTCGGGGCGGTCACCAGCTATCTGGTGTACTACTTCACGCGCAAGAGGGCGGAAGCCCCTCTCTCAGAAACGGCCTCTATCAGTCGCTCCCGGTGAGGGACTGATCCAGGAACAACCGGCGCATCAGCACAGGCCCCATCCGTGCACCTACGGACATGTCTTCTCGCAACCCCGCCGTGAGGCGTCTGGCCATGATCGCAGTGGCGAGCAACAGAAGCCCCACCGTGATGCCGCTATATTCCGCGGCCACCCAGCACAACAGGGGCGCAGCCACAAAACCCGCCAGCATGCCAATGGGCAACAGGAGCGAGAGAGGGTGATCCGGCCTGCGAAGATGCGGCGATGACGAGCGAAGCGTCAATAACCTGGCGGCACCGCCAAGGGCGAAGCACGCCAGACTCACCAGCCCCATGTACGCCTGATACACGAGGAGCAGAGCAACAAGAGCCCCTACTCCCGTGCTGTTGCCTTTCTCGCCGAGGCCGCGCAACGGTGGCCACATCTGTCCTGCGACAGCCGCCACACCTGCAAGGGACACCGCCCACACCGACAGCGAGAAGCCAAAGCCGATCAGAACGGGAAAGATGCCCTTCGAGATATCGACCAGCACCGCCGCCACGGCGTGAGGCCACCCCAGGGAGCGCCGAATAGCGATGTGAAGATCGGGCTCAGTTGCGGGATCCAGACCGTGAGCCGCAGCCAGCGCCGCCGTGAACGGCAACGCCCCGAGAAAGTAGGCAAAGACAACGAGGACAAGTGCCCCGATGGGACCACCTCCTGTATCGTCGCGCAGCGGCGGCGCGTTTAGCCCCCTGACTGCTGTCCGGACACATCCACATTATAGTGGGGCGCCATGATGTTGAATACGGTATTGAACCGCGGGTCGGCGAAGCGCGAACTGATGCGGACCTCCATCTCCTCGAGAGAGAGACACGTGGTCACCACCATCGGAAGGCGCGCGTTGTAGCGGTGATTGATGAGCTGGAAGAGCTTGGACCTGGCCCACGGTGTGCTTGACGGCTCTCCGTAATCGTCCAGAATCAACAACGGACTCTGCTTCACTTCCTCGAAGAAGCGCGCATACGACACCTTGCTGTCCGGACCGAACGCCGACCGGAGGTAGTCGAGCAAGTCCGCCGCCACCAGAAACAGGACCGGCTCTCCGGCCGCAATGCGGGCGTTCGCGATAGCAGCAGCGAGATGGGTCTTGCCGCATCCGTGCACGCCCTGGTACACGATCCATCCCTCGGGTTGTCCGGCAAATTCACGCGCCAGGTGATAGGCCATCTCGAGGTTCTGCTGCTGCTCACGCGTCAACTCGAGGCGGCGGAGGTCGAAGTTCTCAAACGTCTCCTGTCTCAGTCCCTCCGGAAGGTCGGGCATGCGCAGCGCGGTGTTCCTCAGATCCCCCAGCACCAGGACGGAGCACAACTCGGCATTCCCGAATCTCCGCGTGACGCCGGGCTCAAGATCATCCAGCGCCGAATCCGAGGTTATGACCGTCGGCAGCCTGAGGTTGAACCGGTGATTCAGTATCTGATCCAGTCTCTGCCGCGCCCATTCGGTCGCCCCCTCGGCCCGCACATCATCCAGCACGAGCAAGGGGGCATTCTTCACCTGGTTGAACAGGTCGTCATAGGTCAACTCACTGCCGGGATTGAAAGCGGCCCGCAGGTGATCGAGCAGGTCCGCTGCGCTTATGTAGAACGCGGGCTCCCCACGGGAGAGGCGCTCGTTGGCGATCGCACAGGCCAGATGCGTCTTGCCAGTGCCCACCGGCCCCACCAGCACCAGCCACCCGCGCGGCTCCGCCGCATAGCGACGGGCAGACTCCAGGGCCACCGGGTATCCATCGACACCGCCGGCCCGTCCCGACGGCTGCAGCGTCTCAAAAGAGTAGTGTGTCAGGAAGCCAAGGTTGCTGTAGCGCTCCAGTATGCTCTGCTTCTCGCGGAGCAGTGTGTCCGTTCGGCACGCGCACGGAACAACGCGCGAGTAGTCAGGCTCCCCGGAAGGTAGCACAGGATGAACGAAACCGGCGTCCCGGCACACGGTGCACCGCGGCTTGGCCTCCTCGGGCAGTGGTCCGGCGGGCGGACCCGCCTCAGCGTTTGACAACGCGCCCGTATCGGCCTTTGACGTATTTGTCTGGGTCATCCGGGACAGCACCCGATCTATGCGTTCCACTTCCTCTGCCTTCAACGCGCCAGCGTTCCAGTATCCTGCTGATGTACTTCCAGTTCTGCTTCTGTGCGGTGACCGCCTCGCGGAATGCATCCTCTATCCACTCGGCGGGATACGTCCGCTGTGCGTCCTTGAGTTCCTCGGCGATTATCGGGGTGACGATCCCGATATTGCGTTCATACAACTGGAAAATATTGGAGGAGCGGGCGGCGGCGCCAACCTCGTCCGAACCAGTTCTCTTGAACTGCTCGATAGCCTGCGTATCCGCCTCGATGTTCGCGAAGTACACCGTGCCCATCCCACCCTTCCCGGCGAAGTGATGCGACAGCAAGATACCTCGTTGCACCGCCGCCTCGGCGCCCGCATTCGTCGCGGCCTCATCAATCCCCAGAAGCGATGCCGCCTTCAGCACGAGGTCCTGGTGTGCCACATAGCCGGGATACTCCCGCGACCGGCTCAACAAGTGGAATGCCAGGAGCGTGACCTTCAACTCATTGATATCCGCAACATGCCGCATCAACTGCCCGGTGTACGAGCCGGGCACGGAGGTAAACGAGTCGGGCTGCGCTGCGGAGTACGGCACACGATACGTCATGTCGTTGGCTATTCACCTAGATAAACGATGTCGGCGCAGCTTCCTGCTCCAGGCTGTCGAAGCGAACGGCCCGGTCAACGAACCGCATCTTTACGCGACCGAGGGGGCCGTTCCTGTGTTTCGCCACGATTATGTCGGCGATGTTCCGCGGATACGGCTCTCCCATTATGTCATGCAATCGGTTCCACTCCTCCTCGGTCACATACTTGTCTTCCCTGTAGATGAAGAGCACGATGTCGGCATCCTGTTCGATGGTTCCCGATTCGCGCAGGTCAGCCAGGATCGGCTCATGCGACGTGCGCCATTCGACCGCGCGGCTGAGCTGGGATACCGCAATGACCGGGACATTCAACTCTCGCGCCATGAGTTTGAGCGCACGAGTGATCTGGCTCAACTCCTGTACCCTCGTATCCCGCCGGCCCTCTCCCTGAATGAGCTGGAGATAGTCGATGATGACGAGATCCAGGCGACGTTCGAAATCAAGCCTCTTGGCTTTGCTGGTTACCGACATGGTGCCGACCTGCGGGGTGTCGTCGATGTAGATGTTGGTGTCCGAGAGGGTGCCGGCTGCCGTCATGATCTTCTTTTCTTCATGTTCAAGGAACTTACCGAGGCGGACCTGCCAGAAGTCCACATCCGCCTGCGCGGAGAGCATGCGCTGCACCACCGATTCCGCGGACATCTCCAGGCTGAACATGGCGACGCAGGCTTTCCGCTCCACAGCCACCCTTCGCGCGATGTCCAGTGCCAGCGTCGTCTTGCCGATACTTGGGCGGGCAGCCAGGATAATGAGGTCTGACCGCTGCAGTCCGCCAAGCAGTCCATCGAGTCCGGGGTAGCCGGTCTTGATTTGCGCCAACCCCTTGGATGGGTCCTGCGTCTCACTTCCAGCCTGCTCGAAGTAGCCTTCGAGCACGTCCCTGATGGAAACGAAATCCCGGGAGCCTTCCCGCATTCGAACCTGGAAGAGAGCATCCTCGGCCTGGCTCAGGGATTCTTCGATATCCGGACCGGCCTCGTAACCGACTGCGGCGATGCGCCGTCCGGCCACGATGAGCTTGCGCATGACGGACATGCGCTCGACTATGCGGCCGTAGAACTCAGCGTGCAGCGACGTCGGCACGCCGCCTATGAGCCGGCTGAGATTGGAGGCTCCACCGGAGGGCTCAAGTTGAGCGTTGCGCATCAACTCGTGCGCAACGGTGATCTGGTTGATCGGCTCGCTACGGCGATACAGCTCGACGCATGCGCCATAAACGGCAGCATTCGATTCATCGAAGAAATCGTCGACCTTGAGAAAGGTGACGACCTTCAAGATGGCATCGGGGTCGATGAGCAGGGAGCCAAGCAGCGCCTCCTCCGCCTCGATGTCGTGGGGCGGGAGCCTCCCCTGTTCCTCCATGACGACCGCCTAAGACTCTTCCGATTCCGGCTCGATGACGACCGTGACAGTAGCTTCCGCTCTGCCCGACAGCTTCACCAGCACCTCGTGGCTGCCTGCCTCACGCAATGGCCGTTCCAGCGCAACGTGCTTCTTGTCAACGGGGCTGTCAACCATGGCAGTGAGTTGCTCGGCGATCTGAGCAGCGGTTATCGAGCCGAAGAGCTTGTCCTCGCTGCCCACACGAGCCGTGAAGTGAAGTTCCTTGCCGTTGAGTTTCTCGGCCAGGAGTTCGAGGCGCCTGGCCTCCATCTCCTTGCGTTCCTTCTCCTGCTTGATGCGGGACTCCGCCTGCTTCATCGCGCCGGGGCTGGCTTCGACGGCAAGGCCGCGCGGAAGAAGATAGTTGCGGGCGAAACCGCGGGCGACGTCCTTAACGTCTCCGACCTCGCCTGACCCTGCGACATCCTTAACGAAGATGACCTTCATAGCGAACTGATATACCTCCTTGCCGAAAGTGCAGCCGTTGCCCCGTCACCCGCTGCGGTGATGACCTGGCGCGCCGAGTTATGGCGCACGTCCCCCGCTGCGTATACGCCCGCGATGTTTGTCTCCATGAGTTCATTGGTGACAACACACCCGGAGTCATCCAGCGGGACCGTGTTCCTGAGGAATCCGGTAGACGGCACCGAACCCACTGCGACAAACACGCCATCCACCGGCAGTACGGAGGCGGCGCCGTCAGCAGTGTTCCGAAGCCGCAGAGCCTGAAGCACGGGCTCTCCCTCCACAGCTTCCACTACCGAATTCCACTCAAACCTGATCTTGGGAGAATTCAATGCCCGCTGCTGCAGTGCCGCACTGGCGCGCAACTCCGCTCGGCGGTGAATAACAGTGACCTGATCCGCGAAGTGGGTCAGTTCGAGCGCATCCGTTATCGCCGTGTCCCCTCCTCCAACCACGGCAACCCGCTTGCCACGGTAGAACGGGCCATCGCATGTGGCGCAATATGATACGCCCTTCCCGGTCAGTTCCGCCTCTCCCGGGACATCCAGAAGCCTGTACCGCGAACCGGTCGCGATTATGACGGCAATGCCCTGAACCTCTCCCTCGGACGTCTTCACCACGTGAGGGGCGCCCTGCTCACCGGGTACCAGGTCCATCACTTCCGCCAGCATGGTTTCAGCGCCCTGAGCCTCAGCCTGGCGATGCATCAACTGCCCCAACTCCATCCCGGAAATGCCATCAGGATAGGCGGGGTAGTTCTCAACAAGGGAGGCGTTGGCTATCTGCCCACCCGGAAACGCTTTCTCAATGAGAACGGTGGTATATCCGGATCTGGCGGCATAGATCGCGGCGGCCAGACCGGCGGGGCCTCCGCCGAGCACGATTACCTGATAGTCCATACGGGCTCAATGGTAGCAGATTGGCGGCCGCTTTTCACAGTTGGAGTGAGCGCTGACACGTTCGTATCACGTTTGCACCGACAGGCGATTCTGATGTACCTTTCTGGTTACGCATGCTCTCCATGGAAGCCCTCTCCGCCAGCCCGCTGGACATCCGCTTGAACGTGAGCGCACTTCTCCAGCAACCGGTCGGCACGCATATGGTGTGCCACATAGAGGATCTACTGTCCGGCGATCAGAAAGGGCTCGTCTCGGGAACGATAACCTTCACCCATACGAGCCGCGGTGTCACCCTGTCAGGCAACGGAGATGCGGACGTGACCATGGAATGCATCCGCTGTCTCGAAAGCTACTGCGAGCATGTGCACTTCACTATTGAGGAAGAACTGCACCCGGAGCCCGGCTTCGCTCACCGTCGCGGAACCGACGGCTTCGAGGAATGCGGCGAGGTGCGCATACAACCCGACCACACACTTGACTTAGGTGAGATAATTCGACAATATATCGTTTTGCACTTACCCGTGAAACCGTTGTGCCGGACAGACTGTCCCGGCTTGGAGGAGATGCATCCCGATGTCTGAACCCAAGAAGAAGCGTTCGCAATCCCGTCAAGGCAAGCGCAGAAGCCATCAGGCGCTGGTGAACCCCGCGCTGATACTCTGCCCCAACTGCAAGAGCCCGAAGCTCTCCCATCGCGTGTGCCCGACATGCGGCATGTATGACGGCAGACAGACGATCGTAGTCACCACCGAGAGCAAGAAGAAATAGCCATGTCATCCTGGGCCGCGTACGTTTTCCCGGGACAGGCTTCCCAGAAGGTCGGCATGGGTCTGGGGGTCTACGAGCAATACCGCTCGGCCCGGGCAGTGTACGACGAGGCTGATGCCAGCCTGGGCTTCCCCGTGTCAAAGCTCTGTTTCGAAGGTCCCGCTGAAGAACTCACCAAGACGATCAATGTACAGCCGGCAATCGTGGCGACGAGCATCGCCTGCTTCGAGGCAGCTCGTGAAGCCCTGGGAGCCAAGTTGCCCGTGCCCGCCTATCTGGCCGGTCACAGCCTCGGAGAGTACACCGCGCTGGTACCCGCTCACGTACTGTCGCTAAGCGACACGGTGAAGCTCGTAAGAGAGCGCGGCCGCCTGATGTATGAGGCCGGACTGAAGGCGCCCGGCAGCATGATGGCGGTAATCGCGTTCGACCGCAGCCCGCTGGCGGAGGTATGCGCCGAGGCAGGCGTCGAGATCTCCAACATCAATGCACCGGGGCAACTGGTCATCAGCGGCGCCGTTGACAAGCTTCACAAGGCAGAGGAACTTGCGAAGCAGCGAGGCGCGAGGCGCCTCATCCCATTGAACGTGAGCGGAGCGTTCCACTCCACGTTGATGGAGCCAGTTCTGGACGAGTTCAACCAGGTCCTCGACGGCTTCGACTTCAAGACGCCGACCATCCCTATCGTCTCCAACGTCACCGCCATGCCGCTCACGAGCGGGAGCCAGTTCCGCGACGAACTGCTTTCACAGCTTCGGAGATGCATCCAGTGGCAGGCCTCGGTCGAATACATGACCCGCCAGGGTGTTACCACGTACTACGAGATAGGGCCGGGAACCGTACTGAGCGGCCTGATCAAGAGAATAAGTCCTGATGCCCAGACCATCAACATCTCGGGGATCGAGGACATCGCAGCACTCATCGACCCGGCGCCGCGCGCATAGCATATGGCTTCACGTCGAAGGGCACGAGGCATCGCCCTCCAGGTACTCTACGAACTCGACTGCACAAGTCACAAGGCGGAAGAGGTACTCGCGCGCCTCGCCTACGACGACACGGTAGATGAAGATGCCTTTGCCTTCATCACCTCGCTCGTCGAAGGCGTCCAGACGTATCGCAAGCAGATAGACTCCATCATCGAGGAACATGCGCGCGCCTTCCCGGTGGACCAGATGGCGCCCATAGACCGGACCGTGCTGCGCATCGGCGTGTATGAACTGGTCTTCACGCGCGAGGTCCCCGTGAAGGTATGCATCAACGAGGCGGTGGAACTGGCGAAGACATTCGGCGGTGATGCGACGCCGCGCCTGGTGAATGGCGTGCTGGGCTCCGTGGTGGCTGAAGACAGACAGCAGCGGCCAACCGAAGGGGATACAGCGCATCGCTCCCCCGCAAGCGACGATCATGCATGAGTACGGGATCACCGAAAGCCTGCTCAAGATAGTTGAAGACAAGGCCGCGGAGGCCGGGGTCACCAAGGTATCGACCATCAGGGTGGTCGTCGGAGCGCTGACGGGCTTTGTGCCGGAGAGCATACAGTTCTACTTCGAGACCATGAGCAGGAACACGGTGGCCGATGGCGCCGTACTCGAATTCGAGCAGCCACCGGTGCGATTACGCTGCCGGTCGTGCGGCCACGAGTTCCAACCAGATCACCTGCAGTGGTCATGCCCGGCGTGCAACCGCACCGAAGTCAGCATTGAGGGAGGGCGGGAACTGTACATCAAGGACATGGAGGTATCGTGAGAAAGATCGAGATAGTGCGGGGTATCCTGGACGCGAACGATGCCACCGCCGAAGGCAATCGCGCGGTGCTGGACGCGCACCGGTGCCTCGCCGTCAACATCATGGCCGCGCCCGGCGCGGGCAAGACCAGCTTCATCCTGCGCACCATCGCCGAATTGAGGCAGGACTCCCGCATCGGTGTCATCGAGGGTGACATGGTCTCAACCGTCGACGCCGAGAAGGTTCAGGACGCGGCGTCTGCCGTGGTCCAGATCAACACTGAGGGAATGCCTGAGAGTTGCGCCCTGGTCGCAGACATGATCCACGTGGCTCTGCAGCGTCTGCCGCTCGATGAGCTGGACGTGCTGCTCATAGAGAACGTCGGCAACCTGCTCTGCCCTGCTGAGTTCAATCTCGGAGAGCATCTTAGAGTGGTGATGGCGAGTACGCCCGAAGGCGACGACAAGCCGCTCAAGTACTCGGTCATCTACGCGGATGCTGACGCGGTGGTAATCAACAAGATGGACCTCCTGCCATACGTCGACTTCGACATGGAGAAGTTCACCAGCTCCATCAGGAACATAAACGCACGTGCGCAGTTCTTCCCGGTGTCGTGCAAGACGGGCGAGGGCGTGGCAGAATGGGTGGCATGGCTGCGCAGCAAGCGCACGGGCAGGTGAACCGGACGCCACCCCCTGACGGCCGTGGCGCCGGCGGGCGACGATGCGTGCGCATCGGCGTGGACGGGGTTGTGCAGGGCGTGGGGTTCCGTCCGTTCGTCTTCCGGCTCGCCTCCGAACTTGGCCTCACCGGGTGGGTGCGCAACACCTCAACCGATGTCAGCATCGTGGTCTGCGGCGAACCAGTCGCCATCGATGCCTTCGTTCGCCGGCTCACCTCCGAGGCGCCCCCGCTCGCGCGGATTCACCACGTGTCCATTGAGGACACGGATTGGCCCGGCACGTGTAGCTTCGAAATACGCGAAAGCACCTTTGAGGAAGGCAGGAGCCAGCTCGTGTCTCCCGATGCAACCTGCCCGGCATGCCTCTCCGAAATCCTGGACGAGAGCGATCGACGCCATCGGTACGCCTTCACCAACTGCACCAATTGCGGCCCCCGTTTCACCATCATCACCGCTATGCCGTATGACAGGCCCAACACCACGATGGCCTCTTTCACCATGTGCCCGAAGTGTCACGCCGAGTACGTCGATCCGGCGAACCGGCGTTTCCACGCACAGCCGAACGCGTGTCCCGTGTGCGGCCCGACACTGACTCTCCTGGACGGCAACGGACGCAGTGTGCCGTGTACGGAACCAATCGTCCAGGTCGCCGCCCTGCTCGGTGAAGGCAGGATCGTGGCCATCAAGGGCCTCGGGGGTTTCCTGCTGGCATGCGACGCTACCAGTCCCGAGGCTGTGCAGCGCCTGCGTGAACGCAAGCGCCGTCCGTCCAAACCATTCGCGGTGATGGTCCGCGATCTCGACACGGCACGAGCGCACTGTGTGCTCACGCCTGAAGAGGAAGCACTGCTGCTCTCGCCCGCGGCGCCCATCGTCCTGGCTCCGTGGAAGACGGAGTCTCGCATATGCACGAAGACTGCGCCCGGGCTTTCTTACCTGGGGATCATGCTGCCCTACACACCGCTGCACCACCTCCTGCTGCGACAGTACGCCCGGCCCCTCATCATGACAAGCGGCAATCTGAGCGAAGAGCCGATCGCAGCAGAACTCGGGGAGGCTCTCGAACGCCTTGACGGGGTCGCCGACTACTTTCTGACTCACAACCGTCCCATCCACTCAAGGTATGACGACAGCGTGGTCATGGTGGCGGGCGGAGTGACACACACACTGCGCCGCGCCCGCGGATATGCGCCGTACCCGGTGGACCTGACACACGATTCAATCCCAACGCTGGCGCTCGGTTCACACACGAAGAACACGTTCTGTCTCATGGGTGGACGCCGCGCATTCGTCTCGCAGCATATAGGCGACCTCGACAGCGTTGAGACTCTCGAGCATCTGGAGAATACCATCGACCTCTATCGCCGGCTGTTCCGGATCGAGCCAGACGTCGTTGCGCACGATCTGCATCCTGACTACGCCTCAACCGGAGTTGCCCGGAGGCTGGCCGCCTCGCCACAGCAGTTGTGGGCGGTGCAACACCACCACGCCCACATCGTGAGCTGCATGGCGGAGAACCGTGTCAGTGAGCCCGTCATCGGCGTCGCGTTCGACGGATCCGGCCTTGGCAGCGATGGAACCATATGGGGCGGCGAGTTCCTGATATGCGACGCGGGGGATTTCCGGAGGGCTGGACACCTCGAATGCCTGCCCCTGCCGGGGGGCGACGCCGCCACGCTGCGGCCGTACCGGACCGCAGCCTCGTATGTGATGCGACTGTTCGGCGAGGGCAGGCTGCAGGAATGTGCCCGCCTGTCCTCCTTCCTGTCTGATGAAGAGAGACGCATACTCCGGAGGCAAGTTGAAGCTCGATTGAACACGCCGCTCACTTCAAGCATGGGACGTCTCTTCGACGCCGTCGCCGCGATTGCCGGCGTCCGCGGCGTCATCGACTACGATGGGCAAGCCGCCATCGAGTTGGAGATGCAGGCGCACCGGCTCGGGCGGCCGCGGCCGGGAAGCCGCTACGCGTTCGGCATCGAACACGACGACGACACGTATGTGGTTCGTGTTGGCCCGGTACTGGAGGGCGTGATTCGAGACGCCGCCGACGGCGTGGCCATCCCCGTGATCGCGGCAGCATTCCACGACGCGGTAGTGACGATGACGGTGCGGGTGTGCACGGTGCTATCGCAGAAGACGGGCATCAGGACGGTCGCGCTCAGTGGAGGCGTCTTCCAGAACAGGCTCCTCGTGGAGATGCTGCCCGCCCGGCTGAGAGAGGCAGGATTCCGAGTGTTACTGCACCGGTACCTGCCCGCCAACGACGGCTGTGTGTCGCTCGGGCAGGCCGTTATCGCGGCAACGGCGGCACAACGCGGTCGATAGAAGCACCGGGAACGGTCTGCGAAGGGTTTCTCGTCCAACCGGGTCAGTTCGGTTTGTCCCGCAGCCTTCAGCCGGGCTACAATGTCTCCCACTATGTGTCTCGCTATTCCTGCTCTCGTGCTCTCCATCGAAGGTGATAGCGCCGAGGCGGACGTTGGCGGCATCCAGCGGCGGATCGGCATAATGCTCACCCCTCAGGTGAAGGTTGGCGACTACGTTCTCCTGCACACCGGCTACTCCATCAGCATTCTGAAGCCCGAAGAGGCCGAGAAGACGCTCGCGGTGTTCCGTGAACTGGCGGAAGTCAGTGAGATTCATTGACGAGTTTCGGGACGCCACGCTGGCGCGCACTATAGGCCGGCGCATCACCGCTGTTTCCACCCGCCCGGTCCAGTTCATGGAGTTCTGTGGCAGCCATACGCATGCCTTATTGCGCCACGGCATACGCGACATGCTGCCTCCGACCATCACGATGCGATCCGGTCCAGGTTGCCCCGTGTGTGTGACATCCACGAGAGATATCGACCTGGCCATTGCCATCGCCATGGCGCCCAACACGATCACGGCGACGTATGGCGACCTGATCCGCGTTCCCGGAACGCACGGCAGTCTTGAACGTGCACGCGCGCAAGGAGCTGACGTCCGTGTTGTCTACTCTGCGCTCGATGCCATCGCCATCGCCCGTGAGCATCCCGGCATGCAGACGGTCCTCGTGGGCATCGGATTCGAGACCACGGCGCCGACCGTAGCCGCGGCAGTAGTCGAAGCCGCACGCTCGGGGCTCCGTAACTTCCGCGTGCTTTCTCTGCTCAAGCTCACGCCCCCGGTGATGTCCGCGCTGCTGGCGCTTGGAGAGATCCGTATTGATGGCATCCTGTGCCCCGGCCACGTGAGCGTGATCATCGGCACGGAGCCATACCGAACCATACCGGTCGACTTCGGCGTCGGCTGCGTTGTTGCAGGATTCGAGCCGGTGGACATGCTGCGTGCAATCGAACTCCTGGTGCAGCAAATGGAGGCCGGCTCCCCGGCCGTGGAGAATGCCTACGAGCGCGCGGTGTCCGAGAACGGCAACGAGGTAGCGAGAGCCCTGATGCAGAGGGTGTTTCAGCCGTGTGACGCCGAGTGGCGTGGGCTGGGGCTGGTGCGGACAAGCGGCCTCGGGCTGCGCCCCGAGTACGTCGAATTCGATGCCCTCACCATCTATCACCCTGACCTCGAACCGTCGGCCGAGCCTGCAGGCTGCCGGTGTGGAGATGTGCTGCGCGGCAGCGCGCAGCCGCACGAGTGCCCGTTGTTTGGGAGCGGGTGCACCCCGGACCATCCAGTGGGACCATGCATGGTTTCACACGAAGGCGCCTGTGCCGCCCACTTCTCCTATCTTCCCGGCGCATGACATACTGTAGACCGTCACCCACGAAGGAGGATCAGGTCCGAATGAGTGAGATGCAGAACTACAGCGGAGAGTTCCGCCCCGATTTCAGGTTCACCGATTTGTCCAAGGAGTTCCTGCGCGACCTGCTGCAATTCTACGGCAGAGCGTACATGGCCCTGGACGGCTTCTGGTACATGGGCTTGTTGAACGAGACAGACAACGACTTCACGCTGAAGGTGGACCACTGGGCGTGGGACAAATGCACGCGTTTCGAGTTGAAGCGGCTTGTCCCACTCGCCGGCATCGAGGGCAACGGCCTCGACGCCCTGTTCAAGTTCCTGCAACTCGTACCGTGGATGCAGGTTGCCGAGTACAAACTCGAACTCGAATCGCCCCACCGGGGCACCCTCACGGTAAGCAGATGTTCCATCCTGGACGGCATGGAGAAGGCCGGGGACGGACGCGAGAGACTGGTATGCAGCCAGGTGGATGCCGCTGTTTTCCGGAGCTACGCCCGCTACTTCAACCCGGACATCAAGGTCGAGCCCGTACTTCTCCCTCCCAGGGCGGACAGGCAGGGCATCTGCTGCATATGGGAGTTCACCCTGGAGTGAGCACGTACGAGGAGCCGAAGATATCGTCCTCATGGGACATGGCAGCGGCGGCGCCATGAGGCCATGAACTGGTGACACAGCGACTTCTTCGCCCACTGTTCAACGAGGCACTGGAACCGCTTGACGATGCCGCCGTTCTGCCGCTGTCGGGACGTGTTGCCTTCACCACTGACAGCTACGTTGTCTCACCGCTCATCTTCCCGGGCGGCGACATCGGCAGGCTCGCCGTGTGCGGAACGGTGAACGACCTTGCGATGATGGGCGCGCGGGCGGCTTCTCTCCAGTCTTGCCTGATTATCGAGGAGGGGTCTTCCCTTCGCGACCCTCGACCAGGTGATTTCATCCATACAGGCCGCGTGCACCGAGGCGGGGGTGCGAGCTGGTCACCGGCGACACCAAGGTCGTAGACCGCGGCAAGGCCGACGGAGCTGTTCATCACCACATCCGGGGTAGGCGTGATGCCGGACACGGTACGGGTATCGGGACACAACTGCCGGCCCGGCGACCGGATCTGGTCAGTGGCGCCATCGCGGAACACGGCGTTGCCGTCATGAGTGCGCGCGCAGGGCTTTCCTTCTCGACCACAACGAAGAGCGACTGTGCCCCGCTGAACGGTCTGGTCCAGACGATGGTCGGCCAATGCGCAAGCGCTCTTCGCTGCATGCGCGACCCCACGGCGGCGGCGTGGCATCTACCCTCAACGAACTGGCGTCGCAGTCGGGCGCACATCCATCACCATCGATGAGGATGCCATACCGGTCCGCCCGGAAGTGCGGTCCGCCTGCGAATGCTGGGGCCGACCTCTATGTAGCCAACGAGGGCAAGCTCATCGCCGTTGTTGCGCCCGAAAACGCCGACCGGCTGCTGGCAACCATGCGGCATCACCCGCTCGGAAGCGGGCGGCCATCATCGGAGAAGTGCTGAACGGAGTCCCGGGGCGTAGATCACCATGCGGACACACCTCGGACCACACCGCCTCATCCAGATGCTTGCGGGCGAACTGCTGCCCCGTATCTGCTGACGCTCACCGGAGAGACATCGGCCCCGCACCGGTTCCAGGATACGAGTCTGCTCCCGTTCTCCTGAGAGAAGCTCGGCGGGGCTCCCGTGCGCTGCGACGCGGCCGTGTTCCATGAAGTAGCCGCGGTCGGCGATGTGACTCACGGCTTTGACGTTCTGCTCCACGAGCAGCGTGGTGATGCCGTGGCTGCGCAGCTCGGAAATGGCACCCATCACCTTCTTCACCAGGATCGGCGCGAGGCGCAGGGATGGACAATCCAGCAGGAGCAGCCGGGGAGCCGCCATGAATGCCCTGCCGATGGAGAGCATCTGCTTCTCGCCGCCGGAGAGCGTGCCCGCGCACTGCTCCCGGCGTTCGCGCAGAATCGGAAACAGCGTCAACACCGTCTCCACGTCATCGCGAATCGCGTCCGCGCTATGCCGGCGTCTGCGCGAATAGGCGCCGAGCAACAGGTTGTCCATGACACTCATGGACGCAAATATCAGCCTCTGCTCGTCCACGTACACGATTCCCTTGCGGACGAGGTTCTCAACGGAAAGGCCGTCGATGCGCGCTCCTTCAAACAGTATCTCTCCGGAACGGACGGGCAGAAGGCCGCAGATCGCCTTCAGCGTTGCGCTCTTGCCGCTCCCGTGAGGACCCACCAGCGCCGCGATCTCCGCCCGGTTGATAGCGAGAGACACGCCGCTCAGGGCGTCAAACGACCCGTACGACGCGTGGACATCTCGCATCTCCAGCACCGTGTTCCCGTCTGCGCTCATCATCTCAATACTCTCAGTACTACTCCCCAAGGTAGCTCGCGATAACACGCTCGTCACGGCGTATCATCTGCGGCGGTCCTTCCGCGATCTTCTCTCCATAGTGCAGCACGACCACCCGTCCGGCGACGTCCATCACGACGTCCGTGAGGTGCTCAACCATGAGAACGGTCATACCGGCTGCGGTCAGTTCGCGAAGGAGGCAGCTCAACCGGTCGATCTCGTCCTGCACGAGTCCACCGTAGGGCTCATCGAGCAGGATGAGCGATGGCTTCGCCACAAGCGCACGGGCTAGGCCGACAAGCTTCTGTTCGCCCCATGAAAGGCGGCCCGGTCTGGCATGTATGTTGCCGGCAAGGCCAAGGGCATTCAGTTGTTCCAGCGCGGCGGCATGGATAACCTCTTCCTCATCGCGCGCCCTGCGCAGCCGGAATCCGGTCGCCATGAAACTCGATCTTGTCCACACATGGCAGCCGGTCATCACATTCTCGATAACGGATAGAGAGGGGCAGAGTTGAATATCCTGGAACATCTGCGTGATGCCGCACCGGGCAACCTTGTACGCGGGCAGACCATCGATGCGCTGTCCGCGGAACCAGATCTCCCCGCCCGAAGGTTTGAGCAGCCCGTTCACCAGCTTGAGGAGAGTGGTCTTGCCCGCACCGTTGGGTCCGATGATGCACACCAGTTGCCCGGCATCGACGCGCAGATCGACACTCTTGAGGACGACCAGTTCGCCGTAGCCCGCGCGCAAGCCACGAATCTCCAGAAGCGACGCTGCGGCAGACGGCGTGACCACATCACGGGATGAGTCTCTCTCAGCGATCGTCACGTGTCCTCCGCCGGCGCAATCGTTCAGGGAGCGAACACAGTCCCTCAGGCATGAACAACAGGGTTGCCACCAGGATCGCGCCGTACGCTACCAGTTCGTACGCACCCGTAGGCCCGCCGAGGACAATGGGAGCCACCGTGCGCAAGACCTCTGTAACGCCGATCATCAGCAGAGCCCCAACAATGGCCCCCCACGGAGTGGACACTCCACCGACGATCACCATGATGGCGACCAGCACAGACAGTTCAACGTGAAACGTGCCCGGCTCGATGACACCGGCATAGTGCGCGAATATGCTGCCGGCAATACTTGCGAACACTGCTGAGACAACGAAGGCGCTCACCTTGTACTTCATGGTGTTGATGCCCAGCACCTGAGCTGTGTCCTCGCCTCCTCCGGCCAGCACGTTAAGCACGCGCAGCGCACGGCCACTTCGGGAACGCGCCACGTTGAGAGAGAACACCAGCAGGATGGCTACGCCGAGCCAGACGAGGAGAAATATGAACGCCGAGTACGGCATGATGCGTGGATACGGCAGCCGCGCAATGCCCGTGAGCCCCGTCGCCCCACCGGTCACCTGTCCCAGGCTGGTGACAAGGTAGTAGAAGATGAGATTGACAGTGAGCGTTACGCCGGCGACGATGATCCCCCGCAGCCTGAGAACGGCACATGCGACCACCGCGGAGAAAGCCCCACAGACTACCGCCGCCAGGAATATCGCGGGCCAGGCGGGCACCCCCCAACGCAGGGTGACAAGAGCGGACACGTAGGCCCCGATGCCATAGAACATCGCCTGTCCGAGTGACACCTGGCCGGCAAGTCCCGTGACCGTGACCAGACCCAGGGCCAGAATGGCATGGAATCCAACTACTGTAAAGACGCTGACAAGATACGGGCCCGCCCACAGAGGCGCCGCGAACACGAGGACAGCGAGGACGACGTAGGGCGCGGCGCGCCGCGGCATGGATCGAGCGGCGAATCTGTCAGAGCGTTCAGTCTGTGCGGCAACTATCATCGATGCTACTCTATGTTTGCGTGCGCGGGAAGCAGCCCACGCGGTCTCACCAGGAAGACAAGCAGGAGAATCACCAGCGCAACCGCATCGTGGTAGCCCCCCGGCATGAGGCCGGCGGAGAGCGCCTCAGTGAGTCCCAACAGAAGACCGCCGACGATAACGCCTTCGGCCCGGTGCATCCCACCCACGAAGGCAGCCAGCAATCCCTTGATGGTGAGCGGGATGCCCACATTGTAGGCCGTCATCGTCAACGGAGTGATAGTCGCACCGGCGATTGCACCCAGCGCGGCGGCGATCACAAAGGCGAGCCTGCCCATGCGCTCAGGACTGATGCCGACCGTCCTGGCGCCCAGCGGCTCATCGGCGCAGGCCCGCAGCGCCCTGCCCACCATAGTTCGACCGAAGAAGTAGTACAGGCCGGCCACCATGAGAACGGTCATGCCGACCACCCATGGCGCCTGGCCGAATATCGTGGCGCCCCAGAGATGGATGCTGGTGCTTCCGAGGAAATTGGTCAGGCTGCGGTACTCCCATCCCCACGCGAGGAGCGTCAGCCCCTCCACGGCGAAGGCGAACCCGACGGTGAGAAACGCGAGGGCAGAGCCGGATGCGTGGCGTGCGGGGTGAATGATGAAACGGTACAGGATCGCTCCGGAGAGCGATACAACCGCCACGGCCAACATGATGGCCGGGAGCAAAGGGACTCCCCAGGCGCACAGGCTCACGGTAATCATGCCGCCCAGCATGACGAACTCGCCCTGCGCGAAGTTGAGAACTCGGGTCACCCCGTAGACAACATACAGGCCCAGCCCGAGTGCAGCGTAGATGCACCCGAGCGTGAGCCCGCTTATGAGAGACTGCAGTACGGTGGAAGCCTCCAACGATCCTGCTCTCAGTCCGTCATCGTCTTCACGAGCACCTTCGCGCCATCACTGAAGGTCACCAGCACTTCCTTGTGCACCACCCGGCCGTAGTGGTCGGCAGGTGTCATCGTGTGCGTGCCCATGAACAGACTCAGATCAGCCGTCGTTTCGAACGCGTCGCGGACCTGCCCCCTCGCCTGCTGGGTATCTCCGAGGCCGGGATTCGCGCGCTCGATGCCGTCGGCGATGAACATGACGAATTGTGCGCCGATCGCGTCCCACATACCCGGCGCGCGATCGTACCGCGCCATGAAGTCCTCAGTGAACTCCCGACACATCTGTTTGTCCGGATCAGTGTCGGGCAACTCGGCCCACATCGTGAGTTTCGAACAGTGCACACGAGCGATGGTTCCATCTCGTAGTAGGTACGGAAGGACTCGTAGTATGCGGGCGAGTTCTGGGCGGGAGTCGTGACGATGGGCACCATTATGCCCATCTCGCGCGCCTGTTTGACAGCGAGTGCCCCGGCGGGACCGCTGCCCCAGATGAAGATGGATTGTGCCCCTGAAGCCTTGATATTCGCCAGTTGCGGCGTCATGTCCGTGGCGCCGGGATCGAAATGCTGGTACGTGACGAAATCGACGCCTGCACCCGGGGCGATCTCTTTCAGATAGAACTCGCCTCCCTCTCCGTAGCCGCTGTTCTCGATGAGTCCAGCGCAGGTGGCCAGTCCGAGGTCGTCAGTGAGGTATCCAAGAGGAAGCGGGATATAGTCCTTCTCACTGGAAGTCGGTTTGAAGGCCCACGCGCCAAGCGTCTTGTCAACCAATCCGGTCCCTGACATGATGAGGCCGGGGATCTCGTTATCATTCACCACGGCGATCATGCTGTGGGACAGACCCGTCGCCGAGATACACGCCACGGCCACCACCTGATCCACCTCGATGGCTTTCTGCGCGGCGAGGGCCGTCTCTGTGCTGCTGCCCTTGTCATCGTAGTACAGCAGTTCGAGTTGCTTGCCATGAATGCCCCCCGCGGCATTGATCTGATCGGCCACCAGACGTGCGCCATCGATCGCGGGCAGTCCCAATGCGCTGTAGGGGCCCGTCTGCGAGGCGATCACGCCGACACGGTAGGTATCCGGGGTCTTCTGTCCGGAACACCCCGTGGGCAGGCCGCCCAGCACGGCGACCATCAGCAGGAGTGCCAATACCTTTCTCAGAACTCTCATACGCCTCCTCTTCACCGTGAAGTCCATTGGGTATATGTCGGCGGCCTAGCTCCGCCGATGAGTATCGAAGAAGGAGCGGCTGACTCGCTACCGCGAAGGCAAGGTGCAATCCACGTCAGTCAGCAGCGTGAAAGCCAAACGTGATGAAGCCCTCACCGTTCTGAATCGCGGTCACGGCACGCCCGTGAGACACGTGGAGGCTATCGCAGTGCATCTCGTCCCGCAGCATGTGCTCAAGGCAGGCTGCATCCTGTGCTGCGTTGATGTGGACGATAGAGCCCCGCAGTTTCCGGCCGTCAACGCGTTCCGCGGCGATCTGCACCATCTTGCGTACCAGCTGCTTCTTCGCCCGCGCGCGAGATACGAGGCTCACCGTGCCTCCGGTGGAGGAATCGACTTCTATCATCGCCTTGAAGCCGGCGCCGCTGTTGCCCTCAGCCTCGGCCCACGGCTTCGCCTTGAATATCCTTCCCCCCTTGTCGCGATAGAAGAGAGTCTCGAAGCAGAACAGGGCGCACATCGAGTCGCGCACCTTATACGCCTCGCGAACCACCTCATCGAAACCGGCGCCATCCATCGCCAGCCTGGCGGCCTCGATGGCGATGGGCATCTCGCCTGCCTCGACGGTACGCGAGTCAATCACCTCGATCTGCATACCGGGGTGCTTCTCCAGCGCCAGTTTGCGGGCCTCAAGTGCGGCGCCATAGCCCTTGCTGAAGACCGATGTCATATGGATGGAAATCGCCGCATCCGCTCTCTGCGCCGCCCATTCATAGGCATTGAAGACCTCTCCGATGGACGGAGCTGAACTGGTGGGAACGTCACCCTTCTGGCGCAACCGGGAGAGAAGCCATTCCATATCCACATCGGTTTCGAGGTAATCCCGGCCATCGATAACCGCATGCAGGGGCACGATCCCGATATCGAGTTTCTCCACAAGGTCCTGCGGCACCGCCGCGGGGGCATCAACGATGACGGCAACTTTGCGTCGCATGGCGCTCCTCAGCCTTCATGAGCCTCACGAACCGGAACATACCTCGGCCCGTGATACCTCGGTATGCGATATATGGTCGCGTACAAACAGCCCTTTGTCAAGAGCTTCGCAACGGTATACACTCTGCCACCTGAGGACAGGAGGGACGGTCATGAAGATGCCAGTGAGTCGCGCGCTCTCAGTGCTGCTCATGCTCGTGGTCGTAGGCACCGCGTCCGCAGGCTGTGGCGGAGAGGTGAGTTTCACAACCGCGTCCTTGAGCGACGCAACGATGTGCCTTGGCGTGGATAGCGAAGCCAAGCCACTCAATCCAACCGATGAGTTTGGAGTCAACACGCCGGAGATATTCTGTTCCGTGAAACTGTCGAACGCTCCGGACGATACAGAGATCACATCGGAGTGGGTGTACGTGAAGGGGGAAGTGCAGGGAGTGGAGGACTATGTGATCGACACGGTGCCGCTCATGGCCGACGGAACGCAGTACCTCCGCTTCTCACTGTCGCGACCCACTGATGGGTGGCCGGTAGGTGAGTACGAACTCAATCTCTCCATCGATGGCAAGAAGAAAGTCACGGTTCCGTTCACAGTGAGCCGGACGGGAGCTGCTGCCGGGCCCGGCGGCGCCTCACTGAGCGAGGCCACTATGACGCTTTCGGCCGACTCGATGTCCAGGCCACTCGAACCCACGAGCATCTTCAAGGCGGACGTTCCCGAGATCATCTGTTCGGTGCTCGTATCCAACGCCTCGGCCGGAACCGAGCTGCTGTCCGAGTGGTACTACGTGAGCGGCGAGTGGCAGGGAGTCACGAACCAGCTCATCGGCACCATCCCGGTCGATGTGCAGGGAACACAGTACGCCGCCCTTTCACTCACAATCCCCGCTGAAGGCTGGCCGGCGGGACAGTACCAGGTGAAGCTGTATCTGAACGGTGCGCTCCAGGACGCGGTTCCTTTCGAAGTCGAGTCAGCACCTATCGGCGCCGTCACCGCCATGAGCGTCGACGCCGACTACAACCCGATCAACCCGACCTCTGCCTTCCCGGTGGGCGTCGAGAAGGTCTACTGCGTCGTATACCTGCGGGACGTACCGGCGAACTCGAAACTGCTGGTGGAATGGTACGACGTCGGGTCGGCGGTTCACCGCTTCATCAACAAGAACGCTGAGATGACGGTTCAGACGAGCGAGAAGCCCACGTGGGCGTCGATGTCAGGTGGAACCGGTGGCTGGAAGGCCGGCAGTTACGCCGTTGTTCTCTCGCTTAACGGTGAACGTGTCCTCATCGTGCCATTCACCGTCGGTTAGCCGATGGTTGCGGTCTCTGAGTGCGGAGGCGCGCGCCGCAGGCGCGCGCCCTCCGCTGGAGCCGGGTCCCCGCGGACAACGGACCTTGAGTCCGGCCAGCGCGTTGGGGCATACTTGTGTCGTTCGCGTTATGCTCGCCGCGCCAGCGGCGGGCACGGACTGCCGCCAGGATGAGAATCAGAAACGCACACAGCCTCTACTCACACGGCAACGTGGCGGGTAGACGGGCCATGGTCGAGATCCTCGAAGCGGGGCTACAGGCTGCCGACCCCTACTGGAATACCCGTGAACTGGTGCGGCTTGACCAGGACCGTTTGATTGTCGGCGGCAGCAGGTTTGAGCCGGAAGGATCGCCTGTCACGGGTGAGATAGTCATCGACCTCTCGACAACCCGGCGCATCATCGTCATCGGAGCAGGGAAAGGCCTCCAGCGTGTAGCGAAGGCGCTTGAAGATGCCCTCGGCGAGCGACTTACCGCCGGTCACGTCATCGACAAGAAAGGGTACCCGGTGGTGCTGCAACGCATCGAGGTGACCCTCGGAGGCCATCCGGTGCCGGACGAAGACTGCATACGGGGATGCCGTCGCATCCTCGAGTTGACGGCGGACCTCACCGAAGACGACCTCGTGTTTACGTGCATCGGCAACGGCGTATCGGCCCTGATGACCCTGCCAGTACCCGGCGTGACGCTGGAAGACGTTATGGCAACCACTCGCATCATGCAGATCGAGCACGGGGCGCCCACGCCCGACCTGAACCCCATCCGCAACCACCTGGACATGCTGAAGGGTGGACGCATCGCACGGCGCCTGCAGCCAGCGCGCGTCATCCACCTCATTGCCATCGAACCCGGCTCCTACCGTGAGTTGATGCACGAGAACTTCTGGCTGCACACCCTCCCCGACGGCACAACGTACGACACGGCCATAGACAGTTTGCAGCGGTGGGGAGCATGGGACGAAGTGCCTTCATCCGTGCGCGAGTTCCTCTCCAGGAGAGATGCCGCCCTCAGTACCGTCAAGGCGGAGGAATACGAGGGCTTCGGCCACCGCATCTTCGGCATCATGCCGGGTCCACGGCAGACCGCGAAGCTGCCGGCCGCCATGCGCAAGGCCGAGGAGCTTGGGTTTCGGCCCTACCTGCTGGGTGAAGAGGTCTCGGCCATCGAGGCGAGCCACGCCGCCGCCTATCTCTGTGAGATAGCGCGCACGGTGGAGCGCCGAGGCCAGCCGTTCGAGCCCCCCTGTGCACTGTTCACCAGCGGCGAACTGGTGGTCACCGTCGGAAAGGATGGCGGCGTCGGCGGGCGCAACCAGGAGTTCGCGCTTGCCGCCGCGCGACGGATCGCCGGCAGCCCCGGCATCGTCGTCGCCTCAGTGGACACCGATGGCACCGATGGCCCGGGGACGCAGTTCGTACAGGGCGGGGACACGATCCCCTGTCTGGCCGGCGGGCTCGTCGATGGCCATACCCTGGAGGAAGCATCAACGGCCGGAGTGGACATCACGGACGCTCTGCGCCATCACGATGCCACGCCGGCGCTCTGGAGTCTTCATTGCGGCGTTCTGGCCGAGCCGGGTATCAGCCTGAACGACCTCACGGTAGCGCTCATCATGCGCACGTCACCGGAGAAGGAGAGTCACACATGAAAGACGGTTCGCTCATCAAGTCCATCACCGCACTGCAGGCATGGAGCTGGCGCGGCCATCCTGCTATCGAGGCGCGGGTGACTACGCGGAATGGCGCGGTCGGCGTGGCGCAGGTTCAGGCCGGCACGTCGGTCGGCAAGCACGAGGTTCAGTTCATTCACGACGGTGGACCGCGCTGGGGCGGACTCGGGGTTCAGAAGGCGGTCGCCATGGTCAAGGAGACCATCGCGCCCGCGCTCGTGGGCATGGATGCGACGAGGCAGAGGGAAATCGACTACCGCATGTTGGAGATGGACGGCACACCCAACAAGGCCAGACTGGGTGGCAACTGCATCGGCGCCATCTCAGCAGCGGTGCTCAAGGCGGCCGCGGCCAGCGTGCGTCTTCCACTCTACCAGTACATCGGCGGACCCAATGCGTGCGTGATGCCCGTTCCGGGTGTGCTCGCCGTGCTCGGCCCCAAGCGCTATGGCGGCGGAGAGAGGGCCGGCGAGAAACCCACGTACTCCTTCTACTGCTACGGCTACGATTCGTTCTCGGATGCCTCGCAAGCGTGCTGGCAGGTGCGCCGCGCATTTCGACAGGTCATGCTCGAGAGAAAGGGGCTGAACACCTTCCGCATCGACCGGTTGTTCATCGACCAGGAAGGCGTGTTCGAGCACGACAGAGAGTTGTGGACGCTGATGACGGAAGCGATCGAGCGCGCGGATGGCGCCGGCCGCATCGGCATACAGGTCGACATCGCCGCCGGATGCTATTATGACAAGACCACGGGGCTCTACAAAGGTCTGTTCTCACGTGACGACAAGACGCGTGAGGACCTGATGGCGCTCTACCGCGATGCGGTGAAGCAGTTCCCCTTCGTGATCATGGAAGACCCTCTCGATGAAGATGACTTCGAGGGGCACGCGATACTCACCCGTGAGTTGGGCATACAGATCGCGGGAGACGACCTCTTCACCACGAGTCCGGTCCGGTTGCGACAGGGGATCGATCAGGGGGCAGCCAACTGCGTGCTGCTCAAAGTGAATCAGGTCGGCAGCCTGACCGAGGCGTTCGAGATGGTGGACCTTGCCTACCGCAATGGCTATGCGGTCATGCCGTGCAACAGCCGAGGAGAGGGCGCTGACATCGCGGACTACGCGGTCGGCCTGAAGACCGGCCACATGCGTGAGGGCGGGCTTGACGATGCCACCACGCGGCTGATGGAGATCGAAGCCGAACTCGGCAGCCGGGCTGTGTTCCTGGGACGCCAGGGATTCAAACCGTAAAGCGCGGGTCAGGCTGGAGCCGTCACAAAGCCTGCGGTGGACCACATGGCTTCGCGGGTCCGGTGCGGTGCGTTGCCCGTCACTCATACCCATGAGCGGCGATCGATGGGTTTCCGCTCGTTCGCCTGTGGCGGTGCCGCGATCGGCTCGTACGAACAGGCAGTGACAGCAAGCGCTCCTCCCACCTGACCAGGCATCACGATATCAACCGGCATCAACCCGTGGCAGGCCCGCCGGCGCCTTGATCCGGACTCCCATCCGCACGCGAGGGGCTCAGTACCGCACTTTCTTTCGTATTACGGGGCATTGACAGCGCCGGTGTACGAAGATACAGTACACGGGAAGCAGCAACTGCCAGGTGCAGTCCCTTCTTCGTGGGAGAGTGTGTGGTATATGGGATGGCCTAATGTCGGTCAGCCTAATTCTGCGTGGGCGACGTGCTCCCCGCCCTCCAACTCAGGCCTATTCTTTCCCGAGTACGTTGTCGCCCCGTAGCGTCAGGGATACCCTCGCCACCATCGAGGGAATACGAGTGGAGGTGAGTTGATGAGTTCGAAGACAAGAACCCTGGCAATGTTCCTGCTGTCGGTGCTCCTGGTGGCTGCCGTCGCAGTCCCCGGATGCGCGCCCAAGCAGGCAGAGTACCCGAGCAAAGCCATCACCCTGGTGTGTCCGTGGGGCGCCGGCGGCGGCACGGACAGGATCGCACGCTATGTTGCTGACAAGCTCAGCGTGGAGCTGGGCCAGCCCGTCGCCGTGGTGAATCAGACTGGAGGCAACGGGGCCGTGGGCCACAATGCGGGAGCGCTTGCGGCGCCGGACGGATACACGCTGTGTATCTCCACGTGGGAGATGAGCATTCTCAAGCACATGGGTTGGTCCGAGATCTCTTACGAGGACATCAGGGGCGTTGCCCTCTTCAACAGGGACCCGGCCGGACTGATGGTCCACCCGGACGTTGCAGCAGCCAACGGCTGGAAGGATGCAACCGACTGGATTGACTTCGTGAAGAACAACCCGGGCCAGCAGGTTTCCGGAACCGGTACCGGCGGAGTCTGGCACGTTGCGCTCCTCGGCATGCTGATGGAGGCGGGAGTCAGCCCTGACGTCGTCGAGTGGCTCCCCAGCACCGGCGCCGCCGAAGGCATCACGTGGCTTCTCGGGCAGAACATCGACGCGGTGACGTGCAGCATCGTCGAGGCAGGGCCGCAACTCGACGCCGGCACCGTGACCCCGCTCGCGACCATGAGTGCCGAGCGCATGCCGCGCTTCCCTGACATCCCGACCCTCAAGGAGCAGGGCATCGACTGGGAACTGGGCGCGTGGCGAGGCATCACGGTCCCCAAGGACACCCCGGATGCCGTGGTGAACACCCTGCACGATGCCATCAAGAGGATCGTCGACAGCCAGGACTGGAAGGACTGGATGAGCCAGCAGGGATTCACTGAGCTCTACCGGAACGCGGCCGATTTCGACACGTTCATGGCGGATGACTACGCGGCGGCCGAGCGGCTGCTGAAGGCCGGAGGTCTCATCTCGTAGTCAGAGACGCAGATACGCCACACAGCAGTTGCACTGGCGTGAGAGAGGATGGCGCCTGCATCGGCAGGCGCCATCCTGCGAATGTACGTAATGCCCAGCGCATAGGGGGACCGATGAACAGCAGGAGACTCGACATCGTGACAGGAACCGTCATCATCGTGTTCGCCTGCTTTGTGCTGGCCTACTCAACGACGTTCCCACCGGCGAAGGGCACGGATTTCGGCCCCTCACTCTTCCCCAGCGTCGTCGCGGTAATGCTACTCATACTCGGCGCACTGGTGCTGTTTCAGGTGTGGAAAACCAGGGCTCAAGCGGAGGCCTGCCCACCCGGGGCAGAAGGGGACGTCGCGCACACTTCCGTGGGGCTTCGCAACGTCGCCGTGACCATCGTAGCCGTGATCGCATATATCCTCGTGGTCGACCTGGCCGGATTCATCCCAACCACCCTAGTGTTCCTGTTCGTGCTCATGAAGACGTACGGATTGACCACGCTCAAGGGCATCGCCGCAGCCTGTTTCACCACCGGATTCGTGTACGTTCTGTTCTCAGTCCTGCTGCGGGTGACACTCCCTTGATGACAGCGCCAACGCACCACAGGAGTGAGTGAGTATGATCCTTGACGTCATAGCTTCGATTGCGCACGTGGAAGTGCTGCTCCCATGGGTGCTGGGGATGCTCCTGGGAGTATTCATCGGCGCCATCCCGGGGCTGAGCGCTACGATGGCCACGGCCATCCTGGTACCCATCACCTATTATCTCTCTCCGATGGGCGGGCTCGCCATGATACTCGGGTGTGCCTGCGTCTCCATCTTTGCCGGCGACATACCCGCCACATATCTGCGGGTGCCCGGAACGCCGTCTTCGGGCGCGGCTGTACTCGACGGCTACGAGATGACGAAGCAGGGGAAGTCATCGCTGGCTCTGAGACTCGACATCGTCTGTTCCTCGCTCGGTGGCGTGATCGGATTCATCTTGCTGATACTCGGCGCCACCGCCCTCGCGGCCGTGGCCCTCAAGTTCTCCTTCTACGAGTTCCTGTGGGTTTCGACATTCGGGCTGGCCACATGCGTCGTCATCTCACGCGGCACGATGGTCAAGGGAGGCATCTCGGTCGCCCTCGGGCTCTTTGTATCGACTATCGGTGTGGATATCGTCACCGGATACCCCCGGTTCACGTTCGGCAATGTCAACATGCTCAGCGGCATCAACTTCATCCCGGCGATGATAGGGCTTTTCGGCATCCCCGTCGTCCTCAAGACCATCTTCGCTCCGAGGCGACTTGAGATGCCCAGCGTGAAGGAGACGAAACACTACTCGATAGCTGACGCGCTGCCCTTCGTCAGGCGGAGCTGGAACTTGATACTGCGCTCCTCGCTTGTGGGGACCTTCATCGGCAGTCTGCCCGGCGCCGGAGCAGACATCGCAGCCTGGGTCGCCTACGGCATGGCGAAGCGCAACTCAAAGGAGCCGGAGAAGTTCGGCACCGGCCACGACGAAGGAGTTATCGCGCCGACAAGCGCCAACAACGCAGGCATAGCGGGCGCATGGATCCCTGCCTTGGCGCTGGGTATCCCCGGCGACTCCATCACGGCCATCATCCTGGGGGCATCGATGATCTACGGCCTGCGGCCCGGTCCGCTGATGTTCGTCGGCGCCAGCGGCGAGCTTGTCCGGGGCATATTCGCCATCGGCCTCATCACGCAATTCATGCTCATCCCCATCGGACTGCTGTCCATCAAGGCATTCAGCAAAGTGTTCAGGCTGCCCAACAGCATCATCATGCCGATGATCCTCGTGTTCTGCATCGTAGGGTCATATGCGCTCAACTTCAGCATGTTCGATGTCGGCGTGATGTTCATCTTCGGGCTCCTGGGCTTCTACATGGAGCGCAACGGCATACCGCTGCCTCCGCTCGTGCTGGCGATAATACTTGGGCCGCTCATCGAGAGGAACCTCCGGCTTGGACTGATGCAGACCGGCGGCAGCCTTCTGCCGTTCTTCACCAGACCGATTTCCGTCGCGGTGATCGTCGCCATCGTCCTTTTCCTGCTCTGGGGCAAGATATCGCCTCTTCTCGCCAGGATGCGGCGGAAAGGCAGCACCGCGCCGTAAGCCGGCTACACGGGCTCGACGTGCCGAACCGTCCGCGTGCGACACTGTCGGCGCGAATCCGCTCCGCGCTATGCCATGAAGCAGGGAGACCCTCGCCGGTAGTTCCGGCGGCTCCAGGCAGGCTCCGCACCCGGACACATGGCCGGCGCACCGCGAGCTGTTGCGCTTCGTGCAAGAGAGGTCACGCCTCATCTCCTCGTTCGCCATGCCTCTGCTGTTCCTGGTCATCCTCGGCGCGTCGATGATCTACGGTCTCCGCCCCGGTCCGCTCATGTTCGCCGGCGCCAGCGGCGAGCTCGTGCGGGAACTGTTCGCCATCGGCCTGCTGACACAGATCCTCATGGTCCCGGCGGGCTATCTCGCCATCAGAACCTTCGGCAAGGTCTTCAAACTACCCAACAGCGTCATCATGCCGATGATCCTCGTCTTCTGTATCGTGGGTTCGTACGCACTGAACTTCAGCGTGTTCGACGTCGGCCTGATGTTCTTCTTCGGTCTGCTCGGTTTCTACATGGAGCGAAATGGCATCCCGTTGCCGCCGCTCGTGCTCGCCATCATCCTCGGGCCCCTGATCGAGCGCAACCTTCGACTTGGCCTGATGCAGACGGGCGGCAGTCTGCTGCCGTTCTTCACACGGCCGATCTCCATCATCGTCATCATCGGCATCGTCGTCTTCCTCGGCTGGAATCAACTCTCCGCGCTCTGGCGAAAGCTGAAGGGCTCCGGGGGCAGTGCCACCTCGCAGGTGGGTCACGCGGTGACGCAGTCCCGCCGCTCCGGTGAGTGCCGCCGCCTCGTCTCGCCGGGGAGCACCGTGACATCTCCTTTCGTACGCGGTAGCATTGGCATCATGAACACTGCGGCCATGTTAGAGAGGAAGCTGGAATGGCAGGAGTCTGCGTCGGCACGCACGGCCACGCTCGAGCAATACGAAGGAGCGATGGCCGAGGGTGACTACGATGTGGTGGTCATCGGCGCAGGCTTTGCGGGTCTGACCGCCGCCATCGAAGCGCACAACTGCGGCGCGTCTGTGCTTGTGCTGGAGAAGATGAAGGCTCCAGGCGGCAATTCCATCATCAGCGACGGCGGTATCGCGGCAGCCGGCACGGCGCTGCAACGGCGGCTCAACATCGAGGACTCCCCTGAATTGATGTTTCGGGACATGATGCGCGCGGGTATGGGGTTGAACCACCCGGAGCTGGTCAGGGTGGTTGCCGAGAGCTCCGCGGAGGTGGTTGACTGGTCCGTCGACTACCTCGGGGTGGAATACCTCGACCGGCTGGACCAGTTCGGTGGCCACTCCGTCGCGCGCTGTTTCACCGCCATGGGCGTCACCGGAGCGACCATCATTCGCCGCCAGGTGGAGAAGCTGCATGAACTGGGCATCGAACTGAGGCCACAGGCCTGCCTGCAACGCCTGCTCACTGACGGCGCCGGCAGGGTGTGGGGTCTTCAGGTGCGCGAGGGCTTCGTCTACGGAGACCCTGAGGAGGGGTGCGATGTCACGCTGCGCGCCCACCGAGCCGTCGTGCTCGCCACCGGAGGCTTCGGCGCGGACATTGCCTTCCGTTCGGTCCAAGATCCCAGGTTGACCCGGGACATCGACACCACCAACAAACTGTCGGCCACCGCTGAGGCGCTGGTCGCAGCGCTCCGCATCGGCGCGATGCCAGTGCACCTGTCACATATCCAGCTCGGCCCGTGGGCATCCCCGGATGAGAAGGGCTACGGCGTCGGCCCGCGGTTCGCTGACTACGTGGTGTTCCAGTACGGCGTGGTTGTCTCGCCCGTCACCAGTGGGCGTATCGTGAACGAGCTGGGCGACCGGAAGACGGTGGCCGATGCCATCCTCGCCGTGGGCCAGCCCTGCGTTGGCATCGCGGATGCGCGAGCCGTGAGGGAATCCGGCTGGTCTATCGACCGCTGTCTCGAGAGAGGCGTCGTGCGTCAGTTTGCGGACCTTCATGACCTGGCCACCTTCTACGAACTGGATGCCCCGGTGCTCGCGTCCACCATCGAGCGATTCAACTGCCATATGGCCGACGGCGCCGACCCGGACTTCGGCAAGCCGGTGATCGAGGCGTGGCGCCGCTGATGGAGCCACCGTACTACGCGATGCGGCTCTGGCCAAAGGTGCACCACACCATGGGCGGCGTGTGCATCGACACCTCGGCCCGCGTCATCAACATCGATGGACAGGTGATCCCCGGCCTGTACGCTGCCGGCGAGGTCACCGGCGGGGTGCATGGCGCCTGCCGCCTCGGGAGCTGTGCCATCACGGAGTGCCTGGTCTTCGGTCGCATCGCCGGACGAAATGCCGCAGCGGAGTGGGCTTGAGGGCTGATCTGACACACCGTGGCGCCCGGACGCACTTGATGCCTTTGTCGGAGTCGCCCCTCAGTTCGGCACAAGCCGCCTCGGTGGAGACGCGGGACCGTGGCGCGAGACCGGGTGTAGTATCATGGAGCGCGCGGCGCTCAATCGAGAGACCGGGCATATCCCTGGGCTCACGACTGCGGATGAGTGCCATGTCAGTCACATGCACTACTTGTGCGAACAGGAGGAGATAATGGGAGACCAGTATCCGAAGTTCAAAGCAGCCGCAGTACAGACATCGCCTGTCTTCCTCAACCGGGAGGCGACGACCGAGAAGGCATGCCAGCTGATACACGAGGCCAGCCGCAACGGAGCCAAGCTCGTAGCGTTTCCGGAGACCTTCATCCCCGGGTATCCCTACTGGATCTGGCTCGACTCGCCGCTCAAGTACAGTGACTGGTTCACACGCCTCTTCAACGAGGCTGTCGAGATTCCCAGTCCCACCACGGACGCACTCTGCCAGGCTGCCAGGGCCGCCGACATCTATGTAGTCATGGGCGTGAACGAGAAGATCGCCACCAACATGGGCACGATGTGGAACACCAACGTGGTCATCGACCGCCACGGCACTATTCTCGGAACGCATCGCAAGCTGGTGCCAACCTTCGCTGAGAAGATGATCTGGTCCCGCGGAGACGGCTCAGGCATGAAAGTCTGGAAGACCGACATCGGTAACCTTGGCACCCTCGCCTGCGGAGAGAACAGCAACACCCTGGCCCGCTACGCACTGCTGGCGCAGGGGGAGCAGGTGCATGTGGCCAACTACCCGTCGCTGGGCCTCGGCTCCAAGCTGGGGCAGAATACGTGGATACATCTCAGGGCAGGCGCCCACGCCTGCGAGGGCAAGCTGTTCACCGTGGTCTCAACCAGCACGGTGGGTCAGGACATCGTCGACGTGCTGGGCGACACCGAGGAGCACCGCAAGTTCCTGACCGACGCCAACGCATACAGCGCCATCTACGGACCGAACGGCGAGGTGCTGGCGAGCATCGAGGGTGAAGAAGGCATCATCTACGCGGACATCGATATTGAGCTGGAGATCTCCCGCAAGCAGTGGCACGACATCATCGGGCACTACACTCGGATGGACGTCCTCTCGCTGAACCTGAACACGGACGCCGACGAGCCGATACGGTTCCTCACTGCCCGACCCTCGGCGCCCAGTGGCGGAGCAACCGACGCCACCGCACGGCTAGCCGACAGAACCAGGCGGAGCTGCAGGAACTGCGCAAGGCCATCGCCGAACTCGCGGCGGATGGGAGGGAGGAAGTAGCGCCATCCCCATGCGCAGGAGTAGATGGGGCGCTTCGCTCAGCGCAGTAGACGTGCGGTCAGCACTACTTCGTGCGAAGGACCATAAAGGGGCGCCGTCACGGGCGCCCCTTTCATTCGGCAGCGAGAACGAGCTCAAGCCCTGGCAACGGAGGAGAGAGATGTTCTTCAAGTATCCGGAGGATTTCACCCGCGTCCACTACAAGCCAGGAGAAGAAGCGCAGTACGTCTGGGGAGAGGAGATGCTGCTGGGAAGAATGATCATCAACTCGGAGCCGGGACCCAGCACCCACACCTGCGCGCAAATCAGCCTCGTGCTGAAGGGAGAGTTCGACTTGGAGATAGGCAGTGAGACGAAGCGTCTCTCGCAGGGGGACGCCTTCTACGTGCCTGCTGGTGTCCGTCACAGCGTCTCACGCGTCGTGTCCGCGCCCGTTGAGATCATCGATATCTGGCCCGTTAGCGGCCCGAACGTCCCGTCGTAGCTCCGTTAGCGCCCGAGCAGGAGGCGCTTGAATCGATGAGCGAGAGATGAGACTACCACCACGAGACTGCCGCAAGTCCGGCAGGGTTCGGCGCAATCAGACAACCGATGCAATGCACCGACGGACCCGGGGGTGCGCGTTGTGGGACTACCCGGCTTTTCTCCACACCCCAAGCTGTCTCAGCGCAACGCTCAGCAGAAGGATGAGACTGACCGAGTAGAAGATTGCGAAGCCTGTGTGGAGCGGAACGTTCAGGCGCGCGAACGTTGCCATCGTGGTTTCGTCCGCAATCCCCATCATCACCTGGTCCTCCACCGTTCCGAAGTCGAACCCGAAGAACACCGCGCCAACCCAGAACGTGGACAGCCCGGCCACAACCGCAATCACGCGGTCTCTCTTGAGGAGGAAGGCAAACACAGTCCAGATAACGCCGGCTGCCAGGGCAAGATACAGGAAGGAATCATAGAGGATGTGCGGGCTGCTGGCCGCGCGAAAGACTGAGAACGTCTGGCGCAGCAAATCGGCGTTGCCGGATTCTATGAACCACGTCTGGAAGCGGCCAAACATGATGGCGTGCGACGTCAGGAATCCGGCCATGAGTCCCGTGAGCGCGGTGGCGCCACACCACGATATCCAGAACAGCCTTCCAGGCACCATGCTATTCATCTCTGTCCCACCTCACCACCCATGATAGCGGCCGCGCCAGGTGCTGTCGATGCCCTTCCACGAGGAAACAGAAGTAGATCCCATCCTGGAACGGAAGCACCGTATCAAGCTGAGAAGAAGCCAAGCTCCACTGTCACTGAGTAAGCACCGGATATCTAACCTGCCAGTCACATACATCAGCTCGATTGATTCGCTCATCGACGACGCGTCGGCTGATCAGTCTTCTTTGCGCCGGTCTGCCGCAGGAACGCATTGAGGTCGATGTAGTCTGAATTGCGAGCGATCTTTCCATCCCGCAACTGAAGAACCGTGGCTCCTCGCACCGAGAAGCGCTTTCCTGTGGGCTCAAGCCCGGGAACGCTGCTATGCACAAATGCACCGGTCATAGTCCACTCGGTTGCCGCCCAGTCTCCAACGCCGAAAGTGGACATGGCCTCCATCTTGAAGTCTGCGAGGTCCACGAAGACGGATTGAACCAGCGTTCTCACCCGCTCCCTGCCCTGCTCGAGCCGGTTCAGAGCGACATCTTCATACACGCAGTCGTCAGTGAATAGAGACACGAGCGCTTCGGAGTCATGCGCATTCCACGCTGCAAGGTACTCCTTCACGAGACTGGTTGGATCAGTAGTCATCTCCCCCTCCAGCGACAGCCGCCAGTCAAAGATGTCCTGTCGTCTCCCATACCTGCCAGGCACCCTCCACGGCTCCCGCCTCCGTGCTGGACAGGGCGAGTCCGCGGTGCAGGCGTCACTGCGGTGAGTATACTCCGGCGCAACGAACTGCGTGCTGCCGGTGCCCGCTGAGTGCAGAGAAAGGCCGGGCGCCTCAGCGCCACGCCTGTAATAGCGAAGGGGGGCCCCGCCGCGCCCCCCAGTTTAGTGTTAGTCTCGAAATCCAACTACCACTGCACGAACATCGGCATGTCTGCCGTTCCATGCGTACGTGACCTGTGCGGCAAGTTCAATGCTGTGAGAGCTTCATGAAAGAAGTGCAGGCTGCAGCGCCGAGAGGCAGAGTCAAGTAGACGACGAGAACAAGGAGAGGCTCGGAACAGGGTTGTCAATGGCTGGGGAGTCACCGATGTCAGGACAGGCGAGTGCGAGGTCGACTGAAGTCGAGACCGATGCTCGGAAGGTCAAGGCTAGCTCAATCATTAAGACAGCAACGAAAGCACCGATGGAAGCGGGGATGCGCATGGGTCGCACTCATGGACCTCCAGTGATTTTCGATGCGGAATTCCGTGACAGCCACAGTAACAATGCTGGGTTTCCCCCAGGTCGTCAGAGGACAAGTGCAGCGGGAAGCTCACCTGACTGCCATCGGACGGTCGGTGGCGCTTGGCATGCTTGAATGTGGTCTGCAAACCGACGGTCAGGTGCTCTGGCCGCTTGCCATCGAAGGTCTTCCACTGTGAGTATCTGTAACCTTGGGATACTTCCGGTCAGGGTACAATTCGGGCACGCAAACCAGCTCCTGCCTCCTGGACCATGGGTCGGGTCGGTTGCTCAGTGTGACGAAGACACCAATCGCCGCCTTCTCGTTCCAAGACACCTTTGAGGTCCGTATCTGCGACGCGTTGACGGCGCCGCTCTTGACCTGTACGACCACGAGCTTCGCCTGCCCGGAGTTGTCGTCGAAAGAACCGAAACACCCCGTCGATGCCGCTGTCTGCGCCCTTGCGCTTGTCGTGGGCGAGATGGGCGTCAACCATATCCACTGCCCACCACTCGAATTGGTGTCGATTCTGTTCGGCGAGGGCCTGGGCACTCGATAGGTCTTTGGGCTGGCCTATCACTTCGTATGGGGCCAACTGGCTCTGGAACGTGTCCTGAAGGCGACGTCTCATCAGCGCAATGGCCAGGTGGGTGATGTCGATGCCAATCCACCGGCGCTTGAGACGCTCTGCCACAGCGACGGTCGTGCCGCAGCCGCAGAACGGGTCCAACACGACGTCGCCTTCATTACTGCTGGCTGTGATGATGCGCTCCAAGAAGGCCTTCTGGCTTCTGCGTGGGATAACCCAGGCGCTCGTGGTCCCTGCGATGATGGGAGGAACGTCCGTCACAGGTCCTGTAATGGCACTCTCCTGGCATCTCGTCCAGATAGCGCTTGTACTCTGGCATTCCATCGAAGGTGTGACGCAGACGCCCCTCCAGCGCGAATCGCCGCATGTTCTCCCTTGAGAAGGCCCAGAATCGGCCTTCATGCCGGGCGCACCCCCTTGTACTCCCAATCAGGAGGCGAGGGCGCGTGTGCTCGCTGTCCAAGTCAGCTTCCCACCGTTCCTTGCGCCCAGCACGTCTCTTCACGCGCCATTCGTACTCAGTGTCTCCACCAAGGCGTGCTGCGGTAAGGTCGCCTCTCCGGAATCGGCGGTCGGTCCCCTCCTCGACAAGGCGGTAGTCCCTGCTCATGTACGATTCCTCGTACGCTGTATAGACGTCGTTCCACGTCCAGGCCTTCCCCCTGGTGTAGAAGAAGATGACATCGTGGATGTGCCCGTGAATCCGTCGACCCTGCTTTGCGTCGCTGTGAGCGCTCGACCTCTTCCAGACGATCTCGCTCCGGTAGTTGTTCGCCCCAAACACGGCGTCCATCACAAACTTCAGGTAGTGACTTGCGGTGGGGTCACGGTGAAGATAGATACTCCCAGTCGGCTTCAGCACGCGGTGGAGCTCCCACCAGACGCTGCGCTACCATCACCAGGTACGCCATCATGTCGTTTTTGGCCCAAGAACGTTCTGAACGCCAGAGCAAATCGGCGAGCTTTCGGGGACCGTTCGCGACCACGTGCTGATAGGCGGACTCTGAGTCGTAGCCCCAGTGCCAGGTATCTTCGAATGCCGTGATTTGTGCGGCGGAGTCCTCGCCACCCTTCTCCCGGAACAAGACGTTGTAGTTCGTTTGAGTTGAACGGAGGGTCAAGGTAGATGAGGTCGATGCTCTCGTCTGCGATGTGCTGTCGCAATATGTCGAGGTTGTCTCCGAAGTAGAGCTTGTTCTTCCAGTCCTGCATCGACACCTCCAGACAAGCGGGGAGCTTGCACTGGTTCCACATGCTTGGAGAGTACCCCTCAATAGTCAGGTGGGTCCCAACTGGGGGCTGACATGGGTTGAACGCGGATGGTAGAGTACGCGGAGTCATGGGCAAACGACGGCAGCCTGCCAGGGTGTACGGAAAAGCACGCTACTGGCCCGAGGGAGTACAGCCGTACTTGGTGGCTGCCAAGTGCGTCCATGTGGCCATCGAGCACTCGGAAGACCCTGAACGGGCGATTCCAGCGAATCGTGGATGCCTGGGGCAGACCGGGCTGCCAGGCATTCCTGAGAGAAGATTCGTGTGCCGACCGGCAGAATCATCGGCTGGTTCAAGGCAGCGAAGCAGGGAGTTCAGTACGAGCCGAAGAGGATTTCACGGCGGGACTGCGGAAGCGATACTCCCAGAGCTTGGACGTGTTGTACCTTCTGGCCTTGATTGACGATTTCATTCGAGTAGGCTTCAACCGGCGTCATGAAGGTGAAGGTGGTTCGTGGCAACGCACCGTATCTCGAAACGGCTGTGCTTCCAGGCCACGGCGGGGGAATACCTGGGAGAGGATTCGGAATTCGGCGACGGCAGGCACCTGCAAATAGGTGACGAGTGTTCGACAGGTCGGCACTAATAGACGGCGTGACAGACCAACGCCTGCACCGCAAGTACACAAAGGCATTCAAGCACTTCGGCATGCGGCTGACCCACGATAGCAGGATTCGACACCGCATGGTACTGGTATCAGTGCCGTGTCGTGTACTCCGGCCGGAAGAGTTCTGCATCAAGCATCAACTGAAGACAGGAATAGAGGTTCTGCCGTCCAACATCGTCAAGCTTAGTCCTCCTGCGGACATCGCGATGGGTATCCCAGGAAAGGGCTTGGTCCACAGGCCGGCGACAAAATCAGCAACCGTGAGCTTGTCAAAGGGCTGGCATGGCTTTCTTGTACAAGAAATGTATAGTCGCTGGGCAGAGGATGACTGACAGACTGACCGCGGAAAGTGCGGCGAGCTGCAAGGTCAGCTTCAGCATTGAAGTGCGGGCAGCATCTGCGAAAACGGCAGGACAGCAAGCCTGAGCTGTTCAACAGGCTCGTCAGCGGGGCCCAGGGCCGGGGCACGTGTACAGCAGACGCGCCCCAACAGCGCCAGGTAGTACAGCGGCGCGGACAGAAGGAAGAGAGGCGGGTAGTGACCTTCGGCCTGCCGCCTGTTCCGTCTGCCACAGGCCCCGCTCCCAGTCAGGCAAAGGCACGACCACGCAGGGCCGGAAAGGAGCGGTCGTAATGGACCGGCTCCCACCCGTGTCCAGGCACGGCTCGACGCCGGGAGCGGTAGTCCCGCACGGGTGACCGAGACCCCGGCCGGGATTGACACCTCAAACAGGCGCGACCGCCGACTGGTCAACGTGCTCCTGAGTCGGAGACCATCCCATGCGCCTCTGTCTTCAGCATATAGGCGCATATCTCACCACTACAACGGTATGGATTTCGGGCCAAGGTGGCTGCGGTGCCAGGTGCGCAGGGCGTCGCGATGTACGGGTCCGTCGCTATGAGAACGCGGGCGTCTACCGAGCACAGTCTCAGGGCAACAAGCGCGGCACCATAAAGCGTTTCTCGGCAGCGTCTGCGCGGCGTCTGTTGCTGAACATCCGGAACACCCATGGCCGCGCTGGAAACCGGTCGTTCTGACATGCCCGGGCGTCTGGTTTCCAACTGACGGTCGCAAGGTCAAGCGCGACATCGACGCCTTCCTCAAGGTCCTCCGTCGACAGGGTTTCCGTGGCGTGTGGTGTCTGGAGTTCCAGGAGCGCGGAGCACCATGCTCACGTGTACGTCTACGGCCGGGTGCCAATACAGGAGTTAGCCGGGCGTGGTGGCGCATCGTGGGGTCCGGCGATCAGACCACCGTCATGCAGGGCTCCGTGTACGTCCTGTGCGTCATGCAGGCGCCTGGCTGGGTACCTGAAGAAGTCGTACATCGCAAAGGCAACACAGAAGGACGTTACCGGGGCCTATCAATCGGTCGGGCGGTTCTGGGGCGTGTTCGGAGGGGCGCGTCCAAATGGGAGGTCATGGGCGACGGAGACACCTTCATGAGCGATATGGTCCGGATGCTGCGCAGGTACGAGTACTCAACACGACGGGCGACGGGATGGCGCAGACCTAAGGTGCGTGACGATGGACGTCATTCGAGAGTGTCATGCAGGACCGCAGAGGGGTTACGGCGAGTGCTCGCACACTCCGAGGAGCAATGGAAGCGGGAGCAAAGGAGGCTCAATGTCTGACTACTGGTGCGAAAAGCTATCATGCAGCAAGTACCCGTGCGCGGCTGTAAGAGCCGCAATCTCGACTCCGGAAACCCCGGAGTTCTGCGTCTGTGCGGCGCGGAGATAGAGCGCGACAAACGGGGAGGCTGGAGCCATATGTGAGGCGCTTCATCAACGGTCTGGGTTTCCGGCGGATGCATGCGGAGTGCCTCAACGATGTGCTGCGGCCGACGACCACCAACACCGAAGCAATCGAGGAACGCGGGTACCCTCCGGGAACGGAAGGGCGGACCACCTGAGCGGCTGCCAGGCTGCGTACCGGACGGCTACGAAGAGGGCGCGGCTGGCTTGTCAGGACGGCAGGCGCACCGACCGCAACGGCGACTGCTACCATCACGGCGCCTGTGGGGCCTTCCTGCGGCGGGCCGGGCCAGTCAAGGGCACGCGTAGCGGAGCCGGGGCAGAGTCTTGACGGGGCCGGTCCCGCCGAACAAGCTCGGTTTGGTGAGATGCCGAACGGTGAGAGCATCTCTTGCAAGCGGTAGCCCAGCGCTCTTGACATCATATCGGCATGGCTGTAGCATAGGCGCATGTGCATCGAACTGCCAGAAGCACTCGAATGCCTCCGGTGCAGGCACAAGTGGATACCTCGGAAGGCCACGCCTCCGAAGACGTGCCGCGCTGTAACAGCCCGTACTGGAACAAGCCAAAGTGGAAGGGGGTCAAGAAGAGTGGTGACCATGTGACCGAACGTGAGTTGCGGCGAGTGCTGCGCAGGGTATCCGAACAGAGCGTAGTCAGGGTTGCGGCCGTCGGGAGACGTTTGGGTGGTTAGGAACGCCGTCGGAGTGGATTGTGAACGGACTCAGGTTGTGCTGTGGACGTGTGCCATCAGAGGCTGGCTGGAAGTGCAGGCCAGCGCCATACCTGGTGGCTGGTCTGCAAGGGAAAAGTGTGGAACTACCACACGGCATGGGGTGGAACATGCAGGTTCTTTACAGACTAACGCAGGCAGGTTGAATGCCATTGAGAAGACGCACCACTGGGTCGTGGCTACGTGTATCATCGCCGGATTTGGACTGGCGTTCACGGTCTTAAATATCTTCGCAGGGTGATTACAGATGGGCGAAAGAGCGGCAATCTACTGTCGGGTATCCACTGAAGGCCAGGGGCAAGACGGCACTAGCCTCGACACGCAGATGGACGCCTGCCTCAAGTACTGCAGACACGGCGCTGTGAGGTGGTGGCACGGTACACAGCAGACCTTCTCGGCTTGGCGCTGGAGCGCCCACGGCTGACCGAACTGCCGCGACCTGGTGCAGTCTGAGGCGATTGAGTGCGTGGTCGTCTACAGCCTGGACCGTTTCTCCCGTGACCCGGTGCATGGTGTGATCTGATGCAGGAACTTGAAGCAGCGTCGCGCTGGAGGCGGCGACCAGGAACCAGTCGACAACTCCGAGGTGGGCAAGCTCGTGTTCTACATCAAGGGCTACGCGGCCAAGTTGGATGCAGGCGCAGGCGTGACGCCACCGGACGCGGCAAGAAGGCGATGCTGAAGGCGGGCAAGCTGCCACAGGGCACCGGCATCGGCTTGTACGGGTACTCCTGGGTGCGCGAGTACAAGAAGCCAATCCCCATCGAGTCGGAAGCGCGTGTGGTGCAGCGCATCTTCGAAATGGTGGCGAAGGGTCAGAGCTGCTACAGCATCGCTCAAACACTGAACAAGGAAGGCATTCCCACACGAGCCGGGAAGCGCTGGGAAGCGGTCACAGTGAGCCGTCTTGTACGGAATCCGGCCTACTGCGGACTAACCTACTTCGGCCGCACGAAGGGCGGCAACGGCGAAGGGCCCAGTACCGGAAGAGGCATGGGTGCTGTTGCCCGACACTACTGAGCCAATCGTAGAACGGGAACTCTTCGACCAGGCACAGGCGGCGCTGGCGCGCTCAAGGAGCTTCGACCGGGCAGAGCACTACACGACTATCCACTGACCGGCTTCGCATACTGCGGCTACTGTGGCAGCCCACTCGTGGGAAGCTGTCTCGGTGATATCAGTACTACCACTGCAGGGGCACCTACAACACGGGAGCAGGTACGGGGCTGCAAGGCGCGTTACCTTTGCTGGCAATGACGAAGAGGTGGTATGGGAAGAGGTGAAGCGGTCACAAGCCAAGCCTGAGTTGCTGCTGGCCGAAGTCAGGCACAAGTAGAGGCTGGACAGGAAGAGGTATCGACCGGCGACCTGGACCGGGAGATTGCGGCACTGGAAGCGGAAGCTGAAAATACCCAACCCGGGCGCCATCTGCTGAGCGCCTTCTGAAACTTGGATTCACTCCAGACGTGGTGCTGGACGAAATGAATGAGACGAAACGGGAGAAGGAAGCGGATTCCGCACGCCTGGACCAACTGCTAAAGACGAAAGAGAGTCTGGCGCGGGTCAGTGACATGGAGATTCATCTGCGGGAACTGTGCAGCCGGATAGTGACCGACCTGGACAACTGCTCCGCCCAGGACAAGAAAGACGCCTTCAGTGCCTGGACATCCGGGTCACAGCTACTCAGGAAGGCGTCGTCATCAAGGGCTACGTTCTGAGTCCTGGAATCCAACTACCACTGCACGAACATCGGCATTATCACGTGAACGTAGTTGTCCGTGCCGAGGGGGCGTACGACACCCGGGCTGGACGGGGTGGTTACCTCTAGTGCAACCTGTGACTGCTTGATGACGCCGAGCACGTCGAGCAGGTATTTCACATTGAAGGCGATCTTGGCCTCATTGCCGTCCACCAGCGCATCGAGGTCGCCGGTGTTGCCGCCGACTTCCTCGGCCTGGGCTGTCACCGTGATCTTCCCGGCCTTCATGTCGCCGCCGGGAGTGACAAGCAGCCTGACGATATTGCTGGCATCCCGCGCAAACACGGACGCCATCTTCGAGACGCGCGTGAACTCGCTCACCTCGGCGACGGCCCTGGTGTCATATTTCTGCGGGATGACCTGCGAGTAGTTCGGGAACGTGCCCTGAATGAGCTGTGTCACGATCTCCGCGCTGTTCAGTCGGAAGAGCGCCTGGCTCCGCTGTTCGTTCACCGCCACGTAGACCGGTTCCTCCTGCTCACCCAGCAGGCGATGGATCTCCGTGAGCGTCCGGGCCGGCACGATGATGGTGGTCTTGCCCTCAACCGCCCGAGACAGCGGCATGCGGTAGACGGCCAGACGGAAACCATCGGCAGCGGCAAGCGTCAAACGCTCACCCTCGAATTCGAGGTTGATGCCGGTGAGCACCGGGCGAGACTCGTCAGTGGCCGCCGCCATTGCGACGCGCACGATGCCCTCGCGCAACCCATCCGCGCCGATCTCGGCGGTCATGGACTCGCCCACCTCGGGCACGGGCGGAAAATCGTCGGCGTCGATGCCATTCATGTGAGCCTGGAAGCGGCCGCAGGTGAACTGCACGGTGCGCCCGCCGGCAGGCATCTCGATGCTGACCAGTTCGTTGGGCAGTGAATTCACGAATTCACCCAACAGCCGCGCCGGCACGGTGATGCTGCCCTCTTCCTCAACCTTCGCGCCCACCCAGCAGGTAGTGGCCATCTCGAGGTTGGTGGCCACCAGCTTGAGGCGCGATTCCTCGGCGACGATGAGGATGTTCTGGGCCACCGGCAACGTCGACCTCACCGCCACGGACCTGCCCACCATGCCCAGACCTCGGCTCAGGTTCTCCTGAAGACACGACACTCTCATACGTCTACCTCCTCAAATCGGGGACCTAATGATACTATCGGCCCTTCGGACCGTCAATGAATCGCTGGATAACCGGACGCGCCGCCGCCGCCGCCCTGCCGCGGTGACTGAGGCGGTTCTTCACTTCCGGCGGCAACTGGGCCATCGTGAGTCCAAGATCGGGCAACAGGAATGCCGGATCGTACCCGAAGCCACTCTCGCCGCGAGGTTCCGTCACGATGCTGCCGGGACACACTCCCGTGCAAAAGGCCACTTCTCCTGAAGGAGTGGCGATGGCGATGACACACACGAAGCGCGCGCCGCGCCGTTCGGGAGGTACTCCCCGCAACTTCTGCAGCAGATACGCCACACGCTCGGCGTCCGTCGCGTGCTCTCCCGCGTAGCGCGCCGAGCGAATGCCCGGCTCGCCGCCGAGCGCTTCGACCTCGAGGCCGGAGTCATCCGCCAGCGTCAACAACCCGGAACGGGCCGCACACTCCACGGCCTTGATGCGGGCGTTCTCTTCGAACGTTGTGCCCGTCTCCGGGATATCGCCGTCCAGGCCGACATCGCTCAGAGACAGTAGTTCACAATCCAGCCCGTGCAACAGGGCCCGATACTCCGCAACCTTCCCTTTGTTCGCGCTCGCGATCAGCAGTCTGAGTCTATTTGCCATCTATCGGTTCGAACCGCGACGCAAGCCTCCCGCTCACCTCGGGCATCGTAGTATATTCCATCTCATCAAGCGGCAGCCTGTGCGGCTCGAACGGGCCGATGCTGCGCAGCGTATCGGCCAATTGCAGCGCCCGATCCCGGGCTGGGTTGAAGGCAACATCTCCGAACAGATCGGTCGGCCCCACCAGCATCCCATTGGCCAACTGGAAGCCAGCCGCGATGCAGCGGGGCGGGCCATCGAACCTGGTGCAGCGCGCATCAGCAAAGCCCACCGGCAGAAGCGGGCCGTTGTGTGAGCCACGCATCCACCCTTCCACGATGTTGACTCCCGCGAATGCCTCCAGTATCTCGCCCACCGCGGGGAACGCCCCCTGGCAACGCACGACGAGCACCGGATCGTCCTTGCCGACATAGCGGCCCGCGAGCATGCTGAGTTTCTGGGTGGATGCCGAGGCTGCGATCTGGCCCGAGTCACGGTGATACACGTTTTTCACCGCGAAATGGCCCGGCGACCCCAGATAGATGAGCATGTCATACAGTTCTTCCGGCGCGGCGAAGACTATCTTCTTCGCCTGCACCACGTCATGAACCTCGAAACTGAATCCCCCGTGCAGGCTCGGCGCGATGACGAGCCCCGGCGTGTTGAACGGGTCGGCGAACATCCGGTACAACGGCAGGTTCCATGCCCCCGAGGCGGTCTTATCCGCCATGAACACGATGATCGTCTCGGCGTCCCGCTCCGAGACCGTCATCTCGGCAAGTCCCGGTCCCATTCCTTTCACGTTGCCGGCGAACGCATCGCAGAGCAGGTCCTGTCCTGCGCCGTGGAGCTTCAGCCGTTTGGCCAGCGCCGTGCAGTCGCTGAACACGTCCCACGCGAGATGGTGAACGACCTCGTTGTCCTCGCCATGCTGGTGGGTCATGATGAGCTGAAGGTCATCACCGCAGTTGAGAACGCGGTAGTCCAGCACCTGTCCGCGCCCTTTAGCGGCCGCCATCAACTCATCGGCCCGTGCAAGCGTGTCGGGGTGAACGACAGAATGGCCTACCCAGCCACCGATGTCAGCCTTGATGGCACTGAGCGTGACGTTCATCGACACCTCCTCTACCCGATCTACCCAACTGCCCGTAAACAGGAGTGATGCGTTGAACGAACGATCCGGGAGCAGCTACTTGAAGTCTAGCAACGGCCAAACTGGGGGTCAATAGGCGGTCGTACGAATGTAGGCGGTCGTACGAATGTAGGCGGTCGTACGAACAGCAACCTCAGCCGCGTTTCAGTATCTCCCGCGCGGCTACCACTCCGGACGCCGATGCCTGTACCAGCCCGCGGCTGACGCCGGCGCCGTCGCCCACCGCGAAGAGGTTCGAGATGCCGGTCTCCAGACACGGACTGAGCCTGAGCCGACCGGAGTAGAACTTGACCTCAACGCCGTAGAGCAGCGTATGAGGCGAGGCGATGCCGGGAACGAACCGGTCGAGCGCTCTCAGCATCTCGACTATGTCCGTCAGGTAGCGGTATGGCAGCACGAAACTGAGGTCGCCCGGCGTTGCCGACTTGAGCGACGGCCGTACCAGGCTGCGGGCGATGCGCGCCTCCGTCGACCTGCGCCCCTCCAGCAGGTCGCCGAGCCGCTGCACCAGCACCCCACCGCTCAACAGGTTCGCCAGCCTGGCGAGGTACTTGCCGTAGGCGATAGGCTGATGGAACGGCTCCGTGAACGAGGTCGAGACGAGCACGGCGAAATTTGTGTTCGCCGTCTTACGTTCCGCATAGCCAACGCCGTTGACGGTGACCACCGGATCGTCGCCGCCGGTCGACTCCATCACCACATCCCCGTTGGGACACATGCAGAACGTGCGCACGCGATCGTCGAACGTGGCGGAGTAGTACTCGATCTTGGCCTCGTACAGCGCGCGGCACAGTTCCTCGGTCACCGTGGCGGGAACCTCAACCCGAACGCCGACATCCACTGGATTCGCCTCAACGGTCTGACCGAGAGAACCCGCCTGTAACGTGAGCCACTCAGCGCCCTCGCGCCCGGGGGCGCAGATGAGGTAGCGGCAGCGCAGCAGCTCGCCCGACGCCAGCCGCAGTCCCGCCACAGAACCGTGTTCGGTCACGATGTCGACCACATCAGAGCGGACTCTTATGTCGATTCTCGTGCGCAGGTGTGCCCGCATCGCCTCAAGCACACGGCGGCAGTACTCGCAGCCGAGGTGACGGATGCGCACAGGCACCAGCCTCAGGCCGGCCAGCATCGCCCTGTTGACCAGGGCGTCCACGGACGGGTCCTCCCCGAAGAGGCGGTCAGGCGCTCCGAAGCGAACGTAGACGGAGTCCACGTAGTCGATGAGCGAACCCAATTCGCCGGGAGACAACAACGTACCCAGGAGCCCTCCCACATCCTGCGACAGCGTCAGCTTCCCGTCGCTGTACGCCCCCGCCCCACCGAAGCCGCTGACCATGCTGCACGGACGGCAGGAGACACACGTGCCGGACTTGCCGGCGATAGGACAGACGCGCTCTTCGAGATCGCGTCCCTTTTCCAGAAGCAGAATGCGCAGGCCGGAGTCCGCCAGTTCGAGCGCCGAGTGTATCCCTGCCGGCCCCGCACCAACGATGATAACGTCGTAGCGTTGACTGCCCATCACACCCCCACCCACAGTGTCCCTCTGTCCGATTGTAGGCACCGCGAACCGTCCGGTCAATCCGCGCAAACCACGAGATGGGTACGCCCCTCACTCCGGGACAGAGGTCTCAACGCTCCAACGTGAACGTGCTAGGATAGCCGCATATGGAGCCCGCCCCCAGAGCACCCAGCACCATGTCGCAGTTGAAAGGCGACCTGCGGCAACGGGGCTTGCGTCCCAGGAAGAGCCTGGGACAGCATTTCCTCGTCGACCGGGGCATACTGCGAGCCATCGCCGCAGCCGCCGGCCTGAGCAGCGATGACACGGTCATCGAGGTGGGGCCGGGTACGGGACTGCTGACCACAGAGTTGCAGGCGCTGGCCGGGGAGGTTATCGCCGTTGAACTCGACCACGGGATGGTAACCCTGTTGCGTGAATCGTTCCCGGCAGATGGCAACGTGCACATCGTCGAGGGAGATATCCTGCGGCTGTCCCCGGCGGAGCTTCTGCGCGACCACAGCGCGCGGCAGGCCGGCGCGTACAAGGTGGTCGCCAACCTGCCGTACTACATCACCTCGCCGGTTCTGCGCCACTTCCTGCACGCGGAACTCAGGCCGAGCACCATGGTGGTCATGGTGCAGGAGGAGGTGGGGAACGCGATGAAGGCCGGGCCAGGAGATATGAGCCTGCTTAGTGTGAGCGTCCAGGCCTTCGCGCGCGTTTCCGCGGTGCGGCGAGTCTCCGCCCGCTCCTTCCATCCCCCACCGAAGGTCAACTCGCTTGTGTTGCGGCTGGATATGCGCGAATCCCCACCCATTCCACACTCGGAGGTCGACGCCTTCCTTGATTTCGTGGGAGCGGGGTTCCACTCTCCGCGAAAACAGCTGCGCAATTCCTTCGGCCACGGCCTCGGGGCGGAACGTGACCACGTGGATGCGTTGCTGTCGGCCGGGGACATCGAACCCACCAGGAGGCCGGAGACGCTGACGGTGGACGAATGGGTACGCCTGTGGCGTATCCACACTGCCATGCCGCGCGAAGGGACGACACCATGTTGACGGTGCACGCCCCGGCGAAGGTCAACCTGGTGCTGGAGGTCCTTGGCAAACAGCATGAATACCATGACATCAGCAGCATCGCCCAGACCATCGGCCTCCATGACACGCTCACGTTCGAACCCGCAGAGGACATCATCTTCACCTGCACGGAGGCATCACTGCAGAACGACAACCTGGTGGTGCGCGCGGCGCACCTGCTTCGCGAGCGTTGCGCGGTCGCTCGCGGCGCGCGCATACACCTCGACAAGCACATCCCGTGGGCGGCGGGGCTGGGGGGCGGCAGCAGCGACGCAGCGGCAACGCTATGCGCCCTGAACCGCATGTGGGAGACCGGGCTTTCGCTGCAACAGCTTGCGGCGCTGGGCAGCGAACTCGGTTCGGACGTGCCCCTGTTTCTGCACGGAGGGACGGTCCTGGTGGAAGGCCGCGGAGAGCGAGTCAGCCCACTTCCACCCCTGAATCCCAGGCATCTGGTGCTCCTCGTCCCCACCCTCACCCCACCAGATGGGAAGACGGGACTCATGTACCGCAGTCTGCAGCCGGCGATGTTCACCCGGGGTCAGTTCGTCCGAGCTGCGGCGTTCTCCCTTGGACGTAACGCGAGCATTCCTGAAGACCTCCTCTTCAACGTCTTCGAGAAGGTCGCCCGCACGGTCTTCCCCGGGCTGGCGGACGATTTCACCGTACTTGAGGACATCGCCGGCGCCCGGGCGCGCCTCGCCGGCTCGGGACCGTGCCTCTACGCACTGGTGCAGTCCGAAGACGCGGCGCATCGGACGGTCACACGACTCCAAGCGTCAGGACGGCACGCCTGTGCGGCACGCACCTGCGACGCAGTGTGCCTGTGACCGGACTCTCCCGTTTCCCGAGCGCGCGCATCGTGCAGCCGCACAACGATTGACCGGCGTACTCTGTCTGCGTAGTATTGCCCCATCCCCCGGGGAGGTGCTTCGTGGCGCTGATGATACCGGCCGAGACGCCGGACGAGACGCAGAGTGCCGGCGAGAGGACCCTCCACCCGCTCCTGCGGGACGGCCTCGATTCACACTACACCATATTCCACTCCTTTCACACGCTGACCCCCGATGCCGCCGGGGTGCTGCACGAGGGCGAAGTGGATTTCCTCATCTTCGACCCGCGCAGGGGATTCCTCATCCTCGAAGTGAAGAGCGGCCAGGTGGTGTACGACGGCGCGCAGGGTCGCTGGTTCCTGAACGGGATGCCGATACACGACCCCTTCGTGCAGGCCAGGAACGGGAGGTACAAGATCGAAGACCTGCTGAAGCGGCGCCTGGGCAGACTCCCTCACTGCGGCTTCGCCTACGCGGTGTGCTTCCCCCACACGGTCGGCGAGCCACGAGCCCTGCCTCCACAGGCCGAACGGTCGATTCTCCTGACAGCACCAGATCTCGACCACCTGGCCACACGCGTGCAGGAGGTCTTCTCAGTATGCGGCGTTTCGGAGCGGCCCCTGAGCGACAGGGAGAGTGAGCAGCTTCGCTACACGCTGATGCCGCTATGCGAGTTCGGCGTCAAGCTGTCCGACCGCCTCGGCATGGAGCAGAAGCAGCTCTTTGCCCTCACCGAGGAACAATGCCGCATGCTCGACTTCATACGCTTCAAGAAGCGGGCGCTCATCCGCGGTTGTGCAGGTTCAGGAAAGACCGCAATGGCCATCAAGAAGGCGCGGGAACTGGCGCTTGAGGGCAAGTCGGTGCTGCTGCTCGCCTTCAATCAACTCATCGGACGCCAGCTCGCGTCCGGAGTGGCCGACGTCGAGGGGGTCGTCGCCGGCACCTATCACAGCTATTGCATGGAGCAGTTGCGCGAGGCCGGCCGCCTGCCCGAAGGCGAGCCGGATGGGGACTACTTCAACCGGGTCATCCCCGATGCCTTCTACGAGATGGCCAGCCCGGACGGGCAGCGCTACGACGCCATCATCGTCGACGAGGGACAGGACTTCCGCACCGAGTTCTGGGTTACCATCATGTGTCTGCTGCGGGAGGACGGACTGTTCTACATCTTCTATGATCCCGACCAGAACGTCTTCGGAACAGAGATGGAGTTCCCGATCCAGGACGCCCCCTGCCTTTTGCAGGAGAACTGCCGCAACACGAAAGCCATCTGCCGGTACACCGCACAGTACACCACGCAGCCAATGCGCTCGATGTCCAGAAGCCCGGACGGTCTTCCGGTGGAGGAGTTCGTGCACCCCTCACCCGCCGGGCGCCGGCGCAGAGTCGGCGCCATCCTGCACCACCTTGTGCACGAGGAGGGACTTTCTCCGGAGCAGATCGTGATACTCGGAGGGCACCGGCTTGAGGGCACGTCCCTGCCGCCCGGCAGCACGGTCGGCAGCTTCACCGTGGCGGATGGAGATGAGGCCGTGCCCGGGGCCATTCGGTACTACACCTACATGAAATTCAAGGGGTGCGAGGCGGACGCGGTCATCCTGCTGGATGTGGACCCCTCCGACGAGCGGTGGTCCGACCGGGACATCTACACCACCGCCAGCCGCGCCAGGCACCTGCTCTACGTGGTGCGGGCCGCCTAACAGCCACGGCCGAACAGGGTGCGAGCCAGCGCCAGCTCGTCTTCCCGTGACACGATCCCACCGCTCAGCTTCGCGACGCGCAGTGCAGCGAGAATGCGTCCTATCTCCGGTCCTTCCGGCACGCCCATCGACCGCAGCTCTCTGCCGGTCAGAGACGGCCGCACGTGGCGCAGTCTGTGAAGATACTCGGACACGTGACCGCGCGCCACAGGGCTCATTATCAGGTGTTCAGCCGCAGCGAGCGCGCCCGGGCTTCGACCCTGCAGCAACTCGTAGAGCTGATCCGGCTTCAGCGTCGCATCTTCCAGCCTTCGCTCGAGGGCAGCCAGCTCGACACAGTCGGCCAGCGGTTCCTTGACGCGCCGCGGCAGGTTGAGCCGCACATCCAACGAGTCCACCTCATCACCGGACATGGCCCAGGCGAGGACGCACCAACAGGCCGATTCGCGCTGCGGGCCGGAGAGAACTTCACTCCTGATGCTCCCGAGAGCCCACGCCTTCTCACGACCAAACGCCAGCGTCGGATGAACGGCCGCAAGCACCCCGAGCGCATCCAGCCGCTGCAGTGCCTGCTCCGGCTCATCCTCCTCATACGTCCGTTCGAACTCGTGCCGAACCCGGTCGCCACTGATGCATCCGATGAAGTGCAGGTCGCGCTGGAGCAGCGCCAGTGTGTGCTCCTCAAAGACAAACCCGAACCGCTGCTCGTAGCGGACACCGCGCAGTATCCTGGTGGCATCATCGACGAAGCTGTTTGAGTGCAGGACGCGCAGCAACCCACGCTGGAGGTCGGCGAACCCGCCGTGCAGGTCCAGCAGCTCTCCCCGGTGGCGGCCGTCGAGGACAAGGGCCATGGCATTGATGCTGAAGTCGCGGCGTATCAGGTCCTGTTCGATGCTTCCCGTCCGGACCACGGGCAGCGCACCGGGCCGCTCATACAACTCCGCCCGAGCCGATGCCAGGTCGATGCGGAATGCTCCGGACCTGATCGTCGCGGTGCCGAACGCCGGATGAACAACGAGAGTCTCCTCTCCCGGAACCAGGGCAGCCCGCGCCACGGCGGTGGCATCCCCGTCCACCACCACATCGAGATCGAGGCTGGAGCATCCGAGCAGAAGGTCGCGCACCGGGCACCCAACAAGGTAGGCCATGCAGTCGAGCCTCGCAGCAGCAGTTCCTACTCGTGAGAGCAGGCCGCCTACTTCGGGCGAGAGCCACCTGTCCAATTCAGCACAGAGATTCATCGTCGTCACCGTCCAGAGCTACGTTCGATTATAGCACCGGCCTCGCGCTGCGAACGGTCGCCGTATCGCTGCTGGACTGTGGTCAGAGCAGCGCCTACAATGTCTGGAACTTCATCCCGGGTGTCCGGCTCACCACGCCACGATGGGCAACCAACCTGCAAAAGAGAGGAGGCACAATGAGCTTCAAAGGTTACGTGCGGAGTGACGGGAGCGTGGGGGTCAGAATCACGTCGGCATCATATCGACGGTGGCCTGCGCCAACGATGTGACGCGCTGGATCGCGGACCGCGTCCCCGGCAGCACCGCGTTCGTCCATCAGCAAGGTTGCGCAACCCGGGACCGGACATGGACCTGGTTCACCGTACCCTGGGCAGCCTGGGCGCGCACCCGAACCTGGGAGCAGTGCTTCTCGTCAGCCTGGGCTGCGAAGGCGGCATCGACGATATCAAGGAGACGATATCCCGCACCGGCAAGCCGGTCGAGAGCGTGGTGGTGCAGCAGCTCGGAGGAGCCAGCAAGGCGGTCGAGGAAGGAGGCCGTCTGGCACGCACCATGCTCGCCGCCATCTCCGGTCTGCAGCGCGAGGAGCTCGATGACTCACGCCTCATCATCGGCGTGAAGTGCGGCGCGTCAGACACCACGCAGGGCATCATGGCCAATCCCTCCATCGGCGCGATGTGCGATCTGGTGATCAAGGCCGGAGGCACCTGCGTCTTCGGCGAGACGCCCGAGATGCTGGGTACGGAGCACATCCTCTGCCGCCGCGCGGCATCGGAAGAGATATGCACGCGCATACGCGAGATAGTGGGCGATGTTGAGAAGCGCGCCGGCATGCTGGGCGTGGACATCCGCGGCGCCAATCCCTCGCGCGGCAACATAGCCGCAGGATTGAGCACCATCGAGGAGAAGGCGCTCGGCGCCATCGTCAAGGGAGGCACATCCACCATAATGGGCGTGCTGCAGCACGGGGAGCCGGTGAAGGGCAAGGGACTGTATCTCATCGACAGCCCCGGACAGGAGCCCAAGGCCGTGACCGCGCTGGCCGCGGCAGGCGCCCACATCATCATGTTCGCCACAGGCATAGGGGCGCCGCAGGGCTTCCCGTTCGTGCCTGTTGTCAAAGTCACCGCGAACCCCCGCACCGCGCAGCACCTGGCGGAGCACATCGACGTCCTGGTTGACCTCTATGCGGACACGACGCCGGAGCAGCACGGGCGCACGCTGTATGAGGAGATGCTGGCGGTCGCCTCAGGACGAACCACGAAGGCAGAAGCCCTCGGCTACAGCGCGTATCCTGACATCTGGGTATCGGGCGCTGTGTTCTAGAGCTGCGCCGCAGCCGAACAGGCGAGTGCCGCTCGCGGGAGAGGGCGCGCGGGGAATGCCCGCTGCGTCCAACATCGTATTGCCCGGCGCCCCCTCATAACCTGTGGAGTCGAGCGACCAAGAAAGAGACACGAATCACGGGAGGCGAAGATGGAATTCCTCGGTTACCCTCGCGCTGACGGCACAGCCGGCACGCGCAACTATGTCGGCGTCATCCCGACCGTGGGGTGCTCCTGCGACACGGCGCGGCAGATCGCGCAGAGCGTGCAGGGCACCGCTCTGTTCACGCATTTTCAGGGGTGTGACCACACGCCGGATGAGCTTGAGATACTGGAACGCACGCTGGTGAACCTCGGCAGCCACCCCAACCTGTCGTCCGTCATCTTCGTCAGCCTTGGGTGCGAACCCTCGGATGTGCCGCGCATCGCGGAACTGACGGCGAGAAGCGGCAAGAGGGTGGAGATGCTGGTCATCCAGAAGGACGGTGGCACGCTCCGCACCGTGGAACGCGGCGGCAGACTGGCGCGCGAGATGGTGTCGGCGGCGCAGCGCGTCGCCCGGGAGCGTTGCCCGCTGTCGCTGCTCACCTTCGGCGCCGAGTGCGGCGGCTCGGACGCGACGTCCGGACTGGCGGCGAATCCGGCCATCGGCAACGCGTTCGACCGTTTGCTGGACGAGGGCGGCAGCGGCATATTCAGTGAGACCCAGGAGTTCATCGGGGCGGAGCACCTGCTCGCGGCCAGGGCGGCGTCGCCGGCCACCGGTGAGCGTATCATGCGCATGGTCGCCGCCTGCGAGCAGCGCTTCCTGGACAAGGGAGTGGACATGCGGGGCGCCAATCCGGCCCGTGGCAACATCGAGGGGGGACTCACCACCATCGAGGAGAAGTCGCTCGGAGCCATCGCCAAGGGCGGCACCCATCCTATCGATGGCGTGGTGGAATACGGGGAGCGTCCGGCAGGCAAAGGCCTGTTCATCGTAAATGGCATGGGCATGGACACGGAGAACCTCACCTGTCTCGCCGCCGCCGGCTCTAATGTGCTCTTCTTCTCAACCGGCCGCGGCACGCCGGTGGGCTTCTCGTTCGTGCCCGTCATCAAGGTAACTGGAAATCCAGGTACGTATGAGCACATGGGGGACAACATCGACGTGCTCGTCGACCTGGGTAAGTCGGGGTCGCTGGCAGCCAGCGGACGGCAGCTGTTCGAGACGGCGCTCGAAGTCGCCTCGGGACAGAGCACGAGTGCGGAACTGCTGCATCAGTCGACGTATAACGGGATCTGTGTGACCGGACCATAGATGATGGTCCGATACGAGTATTGCGTTGACGCCGGGCCGCAGATAGAATGGACCCTTGTGCCGGTACGGTTCGACCGCGCGAGTGGCAGATCGGCGCGTTCGAAGGCGGCATACGTGAACAGGGGCAGTATCGGGTCTCGGCCACGCTGCATCAAGGGCTAGATGCCGCGTCAACACAAGCGCAGGAGCCTGACAACATCACCATCATCCTGCGCGTGCGAAGGGATCCGACATCCTGACTCCTGATCCACCAGCCGTTCTGAGAAGGACCGCTTCGGCAGCCCGCCCAACGAGGCAAGAAAGAAAGGGAGGTTAGGACACGTGAGAAGACTGCTCGTATCCCTCATGGCCGTCCTGGCGATCGCCGGCGTAGCGCTCGCAGGATGCGCCCCCGCGGAGCCCGAACCGGGCGCCACGACCCCCACATCTCCGACCACACCCACCACCCCCACCACCCCCTCTCAGCCTGCGGGAAAGACCTACAACTGGACCTTCCTGCATGAGCACCCATCCGGAACTCCTCTGTTCAACTACTGCACTGGTGTTGCAGAGGACCTGAAGGTGGCCACTGACGGCCAGATGACGATGAAGGTCTCCCCTGGCGGTGAGATCGTCGGCGCGTATGACATCGCCGAAGCGCTGAAAGACGGCGTTGCCGAGGTTGGCTGGGGCAACGGAACCGCGCAGGTTAAGGTCATCGGCCCGGTCGGCTACCTGCTGACCCCCACCGGCCTTCCCGGCGGCGCTGATCCCTTCGAGCTGCTTGGCTGGTACTACACCGGCGGCGGCGACAAACTGGTAGCGGATATCTTCGGCCAGTGGGCCAATCCCGTTGGCGCGATCCCCGGCGAGGCCGAGATCTTCTGCCACGCGAATGTCAAGCTTGAGAACATGTCCGACTTCTCGGGCGTCAAGTTCCGCACCATGGGCATGTGGGCCGAAGTGCTGAAGAACAACGGCGCCTCGGTTGTGACACTGTCCGGTTCCGAGATCTACGAGTCGGCGCAGCGCGGCGTCATCGATGCCTTCGAGTACTGCCCGCCCGCGCAGAACTGGCCCATGGGCTTCCAGGAGATCACGAACTACGTGGGCGTCCCTGGAATCCACTCCCCCGGCTATCTGAGCTACGTCCTGGTCAACAATGACACCTGGACCGCTCTGCCGGCCAACCTGCAGACGATCTTCCAGGCCACTTGGAAGACGGCGGTCGTCGACCACTTCATCGCCATGCTCTACGCCGATGGTATCGCCATGAACGACTACGAAGCCTACGGCAACGAAGTCGTCACCCTGTCGAACCAGGCACAGGAAGACATCGCCAAGGCCGGTCTCGCCATCTGCGAGAAGTACGCAGCGGAAGACGCGACGTTTGCCGCGGTCTTCGAGCACCAGACGGCCTACTTCAAGACCATCCGGCGCCAGACCCAGCAGGTACAGCCCAAGTTCAGCCTGTTTGACTACGCCTCCTAGTACCGCAACCACCCGTAAACGCATCGGCGGGGGACACAGACGCTCGGCGTCGTGTCCCCCCTGCCATGGAGTAAACGCAAGATGTCCGTAATTCGAAAGGTCTACGACGGCATCGGCTGGTTCAGCGACAAAGTCGGCGAGATGTCCAAGTGGATCATCATCGCCGTCATACTCACCACCACTTTCGAAGTCTTCATGCGGTATGTGCTGAACGCGCCGACGATGTGGGCGTGGGCCACTACTCAGATGCTGGGTGCGGCCTTCATCGCCCTTGGACTCGCCAACAACCACCGCATCAACAAGAACGTGAGGGTTGATATCATCTCGATGCGGTTCTCGCCGAGGGTGCGCGCCGCGCTCGAGGTGATCTTCACCATCGTCTTCTTCTTGCCTCTCGCCTACATCCTGACCCGGCTGTTCATTCAGGATGCGTTCTTCGCCCTGTCCATCAACCAGGTCGACAACACCTCGGCATGGTCGCCCATCACCTGGCCATACAAGATGGTGGTGGCGGCAGGCATCCTCTTCCTGCTGATCCAGGGTGTGGCCACGTTCCTCAAGGATATCCTCGTACTCAAGAAGGGGGGCGAAGAACCATGGTAGGACTTGAACTCAGCCCCCTCGCGGTTGTACTCATCATGTTCGGCGCGCTGCTGGTCGGCGTGCTGCTTGGCTACCCGTTGTTCTACTCCCTGGGCGCGGTGGCGCTGCTCGTCGGCCTGATCACCATCGGGCCGCCAGTGTTCAAGATCCTCCATCTGCGTGCTCGGCCAGCTCTACAACTACACCTTCCTGGCCGTACCGCTGTTCGTATTCATGGGCATCATGGTGGAGAAGTCCGGCGCTGCTGAGAAGCTCTACGACGGCATTCTCATGGACCTTGGAGGCGTCCGCGGCGGGCTCGCCATCGGCACGATCCTCATGGGCACGGTCCTCGCGGCCTGCGTGGGCGTGGTGGCCGCCTCGGTTACCACCATGGCGCTCATCGCGGCTCCCACGATGCTCAAGCGGGGTTACCAGAAGGAACTGACCGCGGGCTGCATCTGTGCCGGCGGTACGCTCGGCATCCTCATCCCGCCGTCCATCATGCTGGTCATCTACGGTCCCATGGCACAGATATCCGTGGGCAAGCTGTTCATGGCCGCATTCATGCCCGGCTTCCTGCTCTCCGGACTGTACATCGTGTACATAGTCATACTCTCCATCCTGAAGCCTTCGGTCGCACCCGTGCCCTCCAGCGAGGAGCGCCTCGATTCCTCTCGGCACGAAGCTTGTTGCGCTCACGAAGGGACTCCTTCCCCCGATGTTCATCATCCTGGCGGTGCTCGGCACCATTTTCTTCGGCATCGCCACACCCACTGAGGCAGCAGCCGTCGGCTGTGTCGCCGCAACTCTCCTCGCGGTCGTGTACCGCAAGTTCAATATGGATATGCTCAAGAGCGCATCACGTGACACGCTGCGCATCGGCGCCATGGCCATGGCCGTCGGCCTGGGCGCCAGCATGTTCACCGGCGTCTTCCTCCGGCTGGGAGGCGGCGACGCGGTCAGCAGCCTGCTGATGGCGGCGCCTGGCGCGCGGGGCGTGTTCGCCCTGACCATGTTCATCATCTTCATCCTGGGCATGTTCATCGACTGGATCGGCATCCTGTTCGTGATGATCCCGTTGGTCAGCCCGATCGGCGAAGCGATGGGTTTCGACCCCTCTGGTTCCCGCCATGATGATCTGCGTCAATCTGCAGATGTCGTTCCTCACTCCCCCGTTCGCGTACGCCATCTTCTACCTCAAGGGCATGGCGCCACCGGAATGGGGCATGGAGACGGGCCACATCATCAGGGGTGTGATTCCATTCGTCATCATCATCCTGATCGGAATGGCCCTGTGCATCATCTTCCCGGACATCATCCTCTGGCTGCCGCATCAGATGATCAAGTTCTAAGACCGGCACACTCAGGGGTGAGCACACACGCTCACCCCTACTGGTTCTCGCCCACGTACCGACGGCTGGAGGTGTATTGCATTGGAGGCACGAAACTGTTGGCTATACCTCCGGCCTGCCACACGAAGACTCGACTGCAGACCGGCGGGTAGTAATGGGCAGTTGCACAATCCCGCGGCGACACGCCGATGCCACACGGATACCACCTCGAACCGCAATCCCATCAGCGGAACAGAGTCACTTTTCTTCACGTACAGTAAGGAGGTACCGGCATGATCAGTGTTGATGCCCTCAAGCGCATCGTTGGTGATGACTATGTCGTCACTCAGCGCGACCAGATCCAGGGCTACCTGGCGGATGAGACGTACCTGGGCGTGCTGCCCAAACCGGCGGAGCACGTGGTGGTCGTCAAGCCCGCCAACCCTCAGGAGATCTCGGAGATACTCAAGCTGGCCAACCAGGAGAAGACTCCCGTCTATCCGCGCGGCGGCGGCACGGGTCTTGTCGGCGCGGCCGTTCCCACGAAGGACGGCATCGTCCTCTCACTCGAGAGACTGGACAAGATCATCGAGATCGACAAGGACAACATGATGGTGGTGGCCGAGGGCGGCGTGACCCTTGAACACCTGCTGAAGGAAGTCGAGACAGCCGACCTGCTCTTCCCACCGCACCCCGGCGACGAGGGCGCGCAGGTGGGCGGCATGATCGCCTGCAATGCGGGCGGCACGCGTGCCGTGAAGTACGGCGTGGTACGCAACTACGTCAAGGGACTCGAGGTTGTTCTGCCCACCGGCGAAATCGTCGAGATGGGCGGCAAGCTGCTCAAGAACAACACCGGCCTCGACCTGATGCACCTCATCATCGACTCCGAGGGCATCCTCGGCATCATCACCAAGGCCACGATGCGCCTGTACCCCAAGTTCGGCGCAACGGCGACCCTGGTCATCTCCTTTGACGACCGGCGCAAGGCCATCGGCATGGTTCCCAAGATCCTCCAGGCCGGCATCACCCCGCTGGCCATCGAGTACACGGAGAAGTCCTCATGGAGGAGACCGCGAAGCACGGCAACATGACCTGGCCGGCGAAGCAGGGCACCGCGCAGATCATCGTCATCATGGCTGAGGCCAACGAGGACCAGCTCTACGGCATGTGCGAGCAGTTGTCCGGCATCGCCGAGCAGAACGGCGCAGTCGACGTCCTCATGGCGGAGACGAGTGCGGAGCAGTCGACCATTCTGAAGATCCGCAGCGAAGTGGGCAACGCGATGAAGTCCAAGATCTGCGATGCCCTCGATGTGACCGTGCCTCCAGCGGCCATACCTGACCTGCTGGACGCCATCGACAAGGTCGGCGAGAAGTACGGCATCTTCATCCCGGTGGTCGGCCATGCCGGCGACGGCAACGTGCACCCGAACATGTTCTGGGAGTACGACAAGAAAGGCCTGCTGGATGCCGCCAAGAAAGAGATCTACGCGGCGACGGTCAAGCTGGGCGGCGTCATCAGCGGCGAGCACGGCATCGGCAAGACCAGGCTGCCCTATCTCAGCCTGGGCCTCGATCCGAAGTCGCGCGAACTGAAGCTCGGCGTTAAGAAGCTGTTCGACCCCAACAACATCATCAACCCGGACTGCGTGATTGTGTAGCGGCAGACAACGTACCGCGGTAGCACGTCAAGAAGAAAGGGGGAGGCGCGAAGCCTCCCCCCTTTTTGTCGCCGAAACAGGTCACCAGGATATCCGGTCCAGACCGGCAGCTTCGCGCAGCATGTTGATGAAGCGGCGGTACATGTCGAAGGGCACGTCGGGCGGAACCAGGTGGTCCAGCGACGGGAAGTAACCTCCCGATTGGAGCAGGAAGGGGACCTTGGCCATCACCTCGTCGCGCAGCACCTGCTCGTTCTTGAGGAAGGCACGCTTATCGATGTTTCCGGCCAGGATTATGTCCTTTCCGTACTGCTTCCTCAGCGCGACGGCATCGTTCCCGGCGGCCACCTCCAGCGGCCAGAAGCCGTTGATGCCCGATTCCAGCCAGAGGGGAATCAGCGCGTTGAGATTGCCATCGCTGTCGACGAAGATGGCGTTGATGCCTGCATCGTGCAGCAGCTCGGTCACCCGCTTGTAGCGCGGCACCATGAAGCGCTTGAACATCTTCGGCGAGATAAGTGGGCCGGTCTTGAAGCACATGTCCTCCCAGAACATGGCGCAGTCGACCTTCACTTCGGCGAGGACCTTCTTCACCACCTCGAGTTGCAGCAGGGTCATCTGCTCAAGCATGTCCTCGAACAGGGCGGGGTCGTCGTATACCAGATACAGCACCCGCTCCACACCCATCCACTCCCGGACGTAGCCGAAGAGGCCGCCCACGTTGAGCATCACCGGTTCTTCCCTGGCGTTCATGCGTTCGACAAAGATGGGCCAGTCCTCCGGCCAGCGCTCCGGCGTGGCCGGGTCCAGCCGCTTCCGGTACTCTTCCCAGGTGGCTCTATCCTTCACCGGGAAGTCCAGGTACATGGGCATCTTCTCCGGGTGTCTCTTCGAGGCGCGCAGCTTCTGCCCGCCCGCATTGACGATGACCGCGTACTCGTCATCCTCTTCGATGATGGCAGTGTCATACTCCGGCACTACGGGAGGGATGCCGTAGACATAGGGCGCACCGTGGACATCGATGACCTTGTCCATGAACATGCCGAGCTTGATCTCGCGAATCATGCGGATGTGATCGAGGTGGAAGTACTCTCCACGGAAACGAGCCCTCCTGATATCCGGGGGCGCGCCCTGGGAAACCCACGCGTCGAGCGTCTCGGTCCAGAAATCGTGAAAGTAGGGCGTTATCAGCATCAGGTCGCCGATACGCTCAAACGAGCAGATATCCCGAAACCGTTGTCGTGCGCTTCCAGGTCATGCCTGCCTCCTCTCGTGCCAGGTGCGTGCCCCATTATAGAGAATGCACCGTCCCCAACAACACCTCTACGTCGGACACGATGTCCGCATGTGCTGTATCGCGAGAAGACTGGTGAGGGAACAGTCGCCCCATTCGCCCCAGCACCAGTCCTTGCCCGCATCAACCAGTGCGTAATGAGAATCGTTTGTGTAATAGACAGACAATCACTATGATTGCAGCACAATGAGCGACATATTTGAACTCCTGCGCCTCGCCAAGCGGCGCGAAGCCTCGGACCTCCACCTCGTCGTCGGGTCGCCCCTGATGGCACGCGCATCGACGGCGCACTGCAGGTCCTTGATGGTTACGGCGAGCTGACACCGGAGGACGTCCACAGCGCTGATCAAGATGACGTCCTCGGACCAGCAAGCGGAAGCTCGCCACCAATCTGGAACTTGACTTCGGCATGCAGTTGCCCGAGGTGGGACGCCTGCGCCGCAACGCGGCGCGGCAGCGGGGGCACATCAGCTTCGCCATCCGGCTGCTGCCGGTGGAGATACCGACCATCGATGGTCTCGAACTGCCGGAGGTCTACAAAGAGCTTGCGATGAAGCAGCACGGACTGGTCATCGCCTCCGGTCCCACGGGAAGCGGCAAGTCCACCTCTCTGGCCACCATTGTCAACCACATCAACCACCACCGGACCTGCCACGTAGTGACCATCGAGGACCCCATCGAGTACACGCACACCAACATCAAGTCGGCCATCACCCAGCGCCAACTGGGAACCGATACGCTCTCATTCGCTACCGCGCTGAAACACGTGCTGCGGCAGGACCCCGACGTGATCCTGGTGGGCGAGATGCGCGACCTGGAGACGGCGCAGGCGGCCATCACCGTGGCGGAGACAGGGCACCTCGTGCTGACCACCGGCCATGCCACCGGCGCCCCCGAGGCCATCGACCGCGTGGTGGGACTCTTCCCACCGGCGCAGCGTTACCTGGCGCAGATACGGCTTGCGGCCACGCTCATCGCGGTGCTCGGCCAGACGCTCATCCCCAGGGCCAGCGGCACGGGCCGGGTGGCGGCAGTGGAGATCATGCTGGGCAACTCAGCGGTGAAGAATCTGGTGCGCGAGGGCAAGATCCACCAGTTGCACAACGTGATCCGGACCAGTTCCCGCCTGGGCATGATGACCATGGACCAGTCCCTGGCCAAGCTCTACGTCCAGGGCATCATCAGCGCGGAGACGCTGCTGACCTACGCCCAGAACCGCGACGAGGTCGAGGAGATCGCGGGCACCAGGCTGGGAAGAGTGGCGTCGTACTGACGGGGCGAGCTCAAGTCGCGGCTGCTCACTCAAGCTACGGATCATTCGAGCAGTCCAGATTCAGGTTGCTGACGCAACTTCACCCCTCCCTACACCGTAGTACCGAATCCCGGCTTGCGCCACCTCGGAGGGTTCAAACAGGTTGCGGCCATCGACCACGATCGGCTGGCCCAGTTTCGACTTCAGCCAGCGGAAATCGACTGCCCGGAATTCACTCCATTCAGTACAGATGACCAGCGCGTCGGCTCCCATCACCGCCTCTTCTCGAGTGGCGCACAGGTGCAAGTCGCCACGAGTCTCGTAGATACGCTCGGCTTCCTGCATCGCCGCAGGGTCGTACGCCTGTACGCGTGCCCCTGCAGTCCACAAGGCTTCGAGCAATTGCTTGCTGGGAGCCTCACGCATGTCGTTCGTATTCGCCTTAAAGGCTAGACCCCAGACCGCGATCACCTTGCCCTCAAGCTGTCCGTTGAGTGCATGGTTCAACTTCTCGAACAGAACGCCCTTCTGTCTCTGATTGACAGACTCAACTGCCCGCAGAATGGGGGCATCGTACTCGACCCGCCTCGCGGTGTGAATGAGTGCTCGCAAGTCCTTGGGCAGACAGGAGCCACCAAAACCACATCCAGGGTAGAGAAAGTCATAGCCGATTCGCGAATCGGAGCCGATGCCCCTCCGCACCTGCTCGATGTCTGCTCCGAGACGCTCTGCAAGTCCGGCCAACTCATTCATCAGACTGATGCGTGCCGCCAGCATGGCGTTCGCGGCATACTTGGTCAACTCCGCCGAGCGCACATCCATAAACAGCAGTTTGTCGCGTTTCCGGTTGTACGGTGCATAGCACTCGCGCATCAGTTCGCGAACGTGCCTCAGAATCAGTGCCCACAACTATCCGCTCCGCCTTGGTGAAATCATCGATAGCCCTGCCTTCACGCAGGAACTCCGGGTTGGAGCAGATATCGAAGGACACTTCAAGCCCGCGCTGCCGGAGAAGGTCTGCTATCATGGCATGAACCGTGTCAGCCGTTCCCACGGGAACGGTGGATTTGTTCACCACCAGCTTGTACTCCGACATGTGCCGCCCGATGGTGCCCGCGACATTCATCACGTGACTGACATCCGCGGCGCCGCTGGTCAGATGGGGTACCCACCGCAAGAACAGTAGCTGCCCGAATTCCACCCCCCCTCATGGGTGTCAGCGGACAGCCGCAATCGGCCAGCGGCAAAGTTTCTCCCAACCATCGAACCGAGCCCTGGCTCAACAACGGGGATACGGCCGTTGTTCAGGCCTACAATCCTCGATTCGTCCACGTCAACCGCGAACACGTGGTGACCCGCATCCGCAAGGCAGGCTGCCGCCACAAGTCCAACGTAGCCCGTACCGAAGACCGATATCCTCATTCATTTCCTCCGTGTTGTTCAGCTACCCTGCATGCCTGCCCAGTTGTCTCAGGATCCACGTCTTGCAGAGAGATCAGTCTCTTATCAAGGCCCAGTCCTCCGCAGAGTAGAAAGTGCGCTCAGAAGGAGACTCTCGCGCCATAGAGTACTCGCGGTCCGTCTCTTTGGCCACCAGGTACAGGCCAGACCGTACCTCCTGCCCGAGCAGCACAACTCCAGAGGCATCGCTCAATCCATCAATGGTGTAAGTGAGGAGCGGCCCGTCACAATCTTCAAGCCAGTCGGCCATTCGCATCCTTTGGTACTCGTAATCGTACAGGTAGAACAAGTAGAGGTTGAAGCGATGCTGGTGAAAGAGGTTCCCGCGTTCAGGCAAGTCAGGATTGAAGCCAACACAGGAACCACGCTCGAAGTTGGCTCTCACGGCGTGAAGCAGGCCCGTAGGCTGACTATAGCCACGGAACAGCTCTTCGTGAGAGTTGATCGCATTCAACGTCGACAGCACCGACATGCAGATGAGGAGAGCAAGTGCTCCGCTCTTGCCCACAGGCCCCTGTCCGGCTGCCATGAGAAACAGGAATACTCCGAGTCCGCCGATCATCATCCAGATGAGGTAGCTGGCTGCGGGAACAAGATACTGAGGCCAGAAGGAAATGGTATTGACGACTTTGTTGCTGGCTCCGGGGTCCGCAACCGAAACCAGCACCACGCCAACTAGAACCAGCGTACCCACCGTGACAAGAGCCAGTCGGCACCGAAAGCCCCCAAGACAACCGATGGCGAGGAGCGGCAAGAGCACTCCCTCCGCATAACGTGCATAGATCCAGTGGTCGATACGAGTGCGTCCACCTGCCGAAAAGGCAGCGCTGCCCAGCAGAATGACCGCAAGAAGCGCCAGCACGACAAACAGGTACATGAACCCCCTGGCATCCCATCGTTCAGTCATGCCGGAAGCCCCGCACGAGATGTCTCCTCTTGCATGACGAGCCGCTTCAACGAATCCAACAACCACGAGCCCCAGACTACTCACTGTCAGGCACGCTATCTGCCCGAGGGCACCTGCCAATGCTTCCAACCAGAACGTGCCCCTCGTCAGGTAAGAGAGCATCTCCACATACGACGGATAGTGCTCCTGCGTGGGGAAGCCAGGCGCTGTTCCCACCTCGAGCAGCCACTGATGCACACCCTCTCCGTACGACAGAATCAGCAGGAACACCACAGCGATATGCAGCGCGAGGACACCGAGCAGTCGTCGCCTCGCACACAGAACTCCCAATGCAATCGTGGCGGCCACCACTATGCCAAGGCCAGTGGGATGGACCCAGTACAAGAACCCGACCGCCAGGCTGTAAGGAAGGACCGACCAGATGCGCCTTAGATCAACGTAGAGTGCAGCAAGCACGGACACCAGTAACACCAGAACAATGGCCGTGGTAGCAAACGCATAGCCACTCATCGCCAGCCATGTGGGGTAGAGCATCGCGACCACAACGGCCGCGATGCGGTGCGGCGATGGCCGCTCAGGCAGGACACGATCTAGAATGCGCAGCAACAGCACGGCAGAACCGGCCCACATTGCCGCATTCAGCACAATTACGGCCCGCCAGGTTGTCATTGGCTCAGGTGAGAACCTGAACAAAGGCGCCATCAGCAGCGAGTAACCCGCGTGGTAGCTGCTTGCCCCGTCGATGGGGTACCCGGCAAGGAGTGCCGCGTGCGCCAGGTAGCCAATCTCGTCGTTCATGAAGGTGGGGCCGGTGGGATCGCTGCTGACCAACCAGAAATTCTTCACAGAAGACCGTGGCAGCGAGAATCCATTCGGGCTTCACACGAACGGCATCGATCGCTGGTCTTGGCCTGTCACTCATTGCGTCCATCGGACCCTCTGAGATGCATCCCAATCATCCGAAGACCGAGCCGCCGGCAGGAACTAGATGATAACCAGCCAAGCGGACATCGTCGCCTGACCCACATACACTTTGATCTCAAGATGCACCACATCATGCAGCAGGGATGTGTCCCACGAAAGCACTTCGATCTCAGAAACCGGATGTCGACGAAATGGCGAAACGCGCGTGCTCAATCTCATTAAGACCAGACGTAACGACGACCCACGCCTCACTAACCACGGAGCGACTCCTGACACAGTCAACTCGTATTCGCCGCGTGATTCAGTGTTACTTGGGCTGTAGACCAGCAGCCCTCTTTGCCGGTTGACACCATTCGGGCGTCTTCAAACTTGCCTACCTGAGACGACAACCTACTCAGCTCCTCTCCCCATCGGTATACGTCTTGTTTCAGGACCATCCCACCGCAGGATAGAACGCATGCTCAGTTGGGTCTTCGCAGGAATCTGGAAGCCTTCTGCTCTCTCTTGGCAACCAAGGCGCACAACCCCGACCGCACCTCCTGTCCAAGCAGAACCACTCCGGACCTGACCCGCAGGTCATCTATGCTATACGTGAAAAGCGGCCCGTCGCAGTTACTCAGCCAATCCACAACATGCATCCTGCCATATTCATAGTCGTAGTAGAACAAGTGCAGTTGGAATCGTTGTTCCTGGTAGAGCACTGCATCGACAGGCATCTCAGGATCGAATCCAACACAAGAACCAGAGCGAAACTCGCACGGACGGTATCCACCAGTCCGGTGGGGCGTTCATGTCCCACTTGTACTGGTGCCACCGAGTACACGCACATTTGACAAACACTGCGACACTGAATAGCATTAGCAGCGCTACGCACTTGCCTGCTCTCCTTCACATCGCGCCACGTTGAACAGAAAAGACTTGGTCGCCCTCTGCAGAGACATCTGGCTACAGCAGGAAGTGTGGTCGCTCAACGATGTACTGTGGCCAGAAAGAGGTCGCACTGTTATTCATCGCACTGTAGCCCAAGGGATTGGCGGCTACCGTGAGCAGTACACCCACCGCGACAGTCCCTGCCGCCAGCATCTGCAGCCATTTGCGTTCGACTCGAGCCAGAAGACCAAACGCCAAGAACGGCAGTAGCACTCCCTCGGCATACCGACCGTAGATCCAGTGGTCTACCCGAAACCGCCCACCTGCCGAAAACGAGGCGCTGCCCATGAGGATGACCCCCACCAGGCACAGAAGAAGAAGGTGATAGACATACGCTGGTACCGCAGTTCGCGAGACACCATCTGGTGTGGTCAGCCGACGATCCTCCCGTACCAGACGGATGAATGCAGAGACGCCGAGAACTGCCAGTCCAAGACTACTGACGGTGAGACACGCCGCCTGCCCCAGGGCGCCGACCGCAGTGTCAGCCCAGAGCTTGGGCTCACCTAACCCAGAGAGCGCGTCGGCGTATGAAAGATAGTGCTCCTGAACAGCAAAACCAAGAGGAGTCGCTGTGACTCGCAGCCATGGGTGCAGCAGCTCGGTGTAGGCCGCGATGAGCACTGCCACGAGCACAAGGTGGATGGCCAGAGCGGCGAACTGTCTTCTTGGAAAGCTCACAATGCCAAGCGCCAGCATCGAGGCAATAGCCACAGCCAGTCCAGTCGGGTGAACCCAGTACAGAAAGCCTGTGGCAAGAGAATGAGGTATGATGGTCCACGGCTGCCTCAAATCCACATGCAGGGCGAACGTCACAGAGAGCATGAACACAAAGACGATAGCAGTGGTTGAGTACGCGTATCCGGACATGGTCAACCATGTCGGATAGAGGGCGGCTACCGCCACGGCAACAAGACGTTCTGAGGCAGTGCGGTTAGGACAGAGGCTGGCCACAACCCGCAGCAACAGGATAGTTGTGCCTCCCCACATCAGGGCGTTCAACACCATCACGCCCTGCCATATCTGGGCGGTATCCGAGAAGATCCTGAACAGCGGCGCAAGAAGCAGCGAATAGCCCGCGTGCCAACTGCTCGCACCATCGATACTATAGCCCGCCAACAGGGCAGCGTGCCCCAGATAGCCAATTTCGTCGCTCAGATACGCTGGACCTGCGTACCTCCTGCTAACCAGCCAGAACACGCAGAATACGACGACTACCATAAGCCGTTCAGGACACGCCTTTCCCTGTGTGCAGCACGCCCACAGACCGGCTGCTCTCTTACGTATCATTGCTGGCTCTCGCCCCCATGGCGCTGGTCATCCTTTCATCACCAAAGACCATCATGACAGACTGCGTACCGCCTCGCGTTTGTCCACGAGGCGTCTGACTACCATTCCAGCCAAGAAGGCGACGAGATCACCCAGCGTGGTGGCGATTCTCAATGTGAAGGCCAGTCCTACGGCCACACCTGACCCTACCACGGGAGGCAACAACAACACCATCATTGCCTCACGCACTCCAACACCACCCGGAGCACCCGGTGTCAAGTATCCAGCGACCCACGCTACGGCGAACAAACACGTGAGTTGCAGCAGGTCCACATTTGCGACACCGAAGTACCATTGGGCCTGTATCTTCAATATGATGCCGGTGAGCAAGAAGCAGACAAGAAGCATCGTCGTGACAAGCACCGCAGTACGAGGTCGTGGCTCGGGTATGGTCCTGCCTTGACACGCACGCCTAATGATTTCCGGAAACAGGTCTTTGCGAACCTGAGGCGGCCCAAGGAGCAACCATGGCCAAGGTCATAAGCAAGGCCATTCCGGCTGGACCGACAGAAGCCAACCAACCCAAGGATGATCCGCTGGGCGAACCGCACCAATGCTGCCAGACTCAGCGCCGCGGCCGCTGCAACAATCCACAGGGACTCTATAATCATAGTGCTGACAGTAACCGCAATCGGTATGCCAATCATACGAGCTAAGGATAACGCGGCCGGCATATTGTCCAACATTGCCGGGCAGGTATTTTCCAAACTGGGCAACGGCAAATACGGCCACTGCCCGCATGCAGTCGGTTGAGATGCTGCTGTCCTTCACCAAGCGGCACCAAACCCATCCCACTATCGCAGTGCCAAGGACTACTAGCGTGATCGAGACTGCGCCGACAGCCACAGACATCCAGTCCCAATCAATGACGGGGACGTGTCTGAAGTTACGTATGGCATACCCAATGTAGAACCCGAGCGACAAGAGCACTATTGCACCTCCGACTATCCTCTTGACGCGGATTCCAGCAATGGATTCTGTCAAAGTCCAGTCCTCACAGACCCAGCAACATCGTCCAGCCCACCAGAGTCCAGTACTGTGGACGCCAGTCCCTTCCACGATAATCGCGCTCTTGCCGCCTCAATGGCTCCAGAGTCGAAGTGCACCTCTCCAGCTAGAATCCTCCCCAATGGCGCAGGCGAGTTCCTCGCTGGAACCAGGATTGACCAGAACACCTGTGACGCCCTCTTCGATCACTTCCGGCAATCCTCCAACCCGTGTCGAAATCACCGGTCTTCCGTAATGATAAGCGAGTGCCAATACTCCGCTCCCGGCTGCAGAAAGGTAAGGCAGCACCACGACGTCGCAACGCGCAAAGTACGAGGCAGCCTCCTGCATACTCACGTAGCGGGGCAGGATTTCGACCTGACGTTGGAGTCCAGCATTGTCAACATACGATGCCACCTCACCCACCCCCTTCCAGAACTCGCCAACAATCGACAAATGCACATCTTGACCCTTGAGATGGCACATCGCAGCCAGCACGTCCAGTCCTTTGTACGGCCTGACGAATCCGAAGAACAGCAGTTCCAGGCGCGATTGTCGGCAACGGTACTGCGGAGCAGGGAATTGATCGTAGACGGGATGAGGATGAACGGCGACGTGTGCCGAGGGATAAGCCTGAGCAACCTGTCCCTGTCGGCACTGGTGTATGCGTCTACAAAACGATCCGCTGCAGAAAGGGCTCGCATGCTCAACATGCGTTTCCACAGAGCGTCTTCGTGTTCAATAACGTTGTGACACAGGAATACGACTTCCACATCTTTGGCCTCAACTGGTTGGCAAGCCACGAGAAGGCAGATTGCCCAATACGCGTTCCACCATGGAAATACAACGATAGAGGGAGAGAAGGCACGAGCGCATGAAAGCGCGTTGCGCCATGTCAACGGATTGACGGAGTCTATGACATATGTGACGCCCGGTTCGGGAAGTAACCTTCGAGACCTCCCTCTTTGTCTCCGACACCAGGATACAGCCAGCCAGGTACTGTCTGACAACGAGAGGGTCATGCAACTCGCCTGTGCACGAAAAGTACGATGAAGCATAGTCGTGTGGTGCGCAATGCCGCCACGATACGGCAACACCGGACCAATAATTACGATTCTCTTCGATTCTGAGCGAGTGTCAGAAGACTCAGTACTGACGCCGTCAGACCGTTCCCAAGAACTCACCATCATGAGCACCCCCAACCAATTGACATCGGAGAGCGTCACGATACGCTTGTCTTTGCGTCTTCGACGTCAATCTAATCAGATGCGGTGTCCGTGCATGCTACGAACTGCGCCTCTACATCAAGCGGATCGCCAGTCATCAGGATGCCACCTTCACATGGTCCGGATGGTGGTTGGCGAGCCAATGGCTGACACCCCTGCCGCCAGCCAGCAAGCCTTTGTGTTGCGGAGACTTCTCAAACACAAACAACTGGTTGGCACCCAGAAGAAAGCGGCGATAATTCACGAGACTCAAACCGACAACATTTCCTGCCTTTCTCTACAGTCGCACGGTCCAACAAGCCTACGTGTTCTTCGCTGGCACTTCTGGCAAAGAGCCCGGATTCTCGCGCCCACCACGTACGCGCTTTGATAGGCGGGGTGAGGAGTTGTAATGACAAGGTGCGCTTCTGCGGAGTCGTTTAGGTACCCGGCGAGACGACCAACAAAGCCGCTGGCGGGCTCCCCACGTGTTCAAGTACAGCCAACAAGACAACCGTTTCGAAGTGCTCGCCATCGTCTACGGACGACAAGAATCTGTGCATCGGAGATAATGCTCGTGCCTTCTCAAGCACTGCCCGGTCGGGCTCGACTCCGAGGTACCGCGACGCAGGGAAATGCCGGGCAAGTAGCCCGACTCCACAACCATAATCCAAGACTCGTCCAGTGAGATAAGGAATCACTTCCTTGAATCTCCGAACCCGAAGCAGGGTGGTGAAGACTCCTTCAGACCTGTACTCAGGCATTGTGGCGCTCTTCGTCGTCCCGGCCCATCTTCGACCGAAAGCTAAGGTCTTCCAGCAGCCTCCTATTCGCCGCCAGCAGGTCGGCAAGGAACGCGGCCAGAATGGTTGTGAAGCCGCTCACCAGCAGGATGCTCGCCAGGATGAGTGACTGCACGTGGCCTGGTGACGGCTCGTGAGCCAGAAACCACAGATAACGTGCTCCAAGCGTTACGCCCGGAACAATGAGAACGGCGGCGATGGTGCCGAAGAAACGGAAGGGGCGGTAGATCGCGAAGATCCGGATGATGGTGAAGACGGATCGCCAGACATACAGCGGCACACTCTTCACAAGCCGCGACGGACGCAGATCGTCATTCACCCGCACCGGCACCCAGGTGATGGCCATGTTCTTCTGGCCGGCCTGGATAATCGTCTCAAGAGTATACGTATAGTCATTGAACACCATCAACTGCTGTGCCGCCGTGCGGCTGAAGGCTCGAAAGCCGCTGGGGGCATCGGGCACATCTGTATTGCTGACCCGTCGGACCACCCAACTACCCAGCTTCTGAAGCAACTTCTTGGCCGGAGAGAAATGCGCAATCGTCTCGATCGGACGAGCCCCGACAACGATATCGGCACGCCCTTCAAGGATGGGCGCAACCAAAGCGGGGATGTCATCGGCGTTGTACTGATTGTCAGCGTCTGTATTGACTATGACGTCTGCTCCTAGACTCAAGCACGCATCCAGTCCGGTCATGAAGGCGCGGGCAAGACCCTGATTGCGGGTGTGACGGACAACATGATCCACCCCTGCTTGTTTGGCGACTTCGACTGTGGCATCGTCGCTGCCGTCGTCGATCACGACCCACTCAACCTCATCGAACCCCCGAACGTGGCGCGGAAGGGCGGCAAGGGCAACACCCAGGGTTGCCTCTTCGCGGTAACAGGGGATCTGAATCACCAGTCTCAAGCGCTCGCCCTCATCATTGAGAAGTCCCTCTGACTGAAGTCGGATCGAAGAACGTCACGGGATTGGGTAGCCATCTCCAAGTCAACCCGTTTCACTCTCTCGCGAGAGGCGCATCGGACCGCGTTCTTCAGGGTATCCAGCATTCGTCTGGCAACACGCCCACCAAATCGTATCACTGCGCACAGCATCGTAGCAGGTCAGGTTCTTGAATATAGTGAGAAACCCGTCCAACACGGCGTCGCAAGAGAAACCAAGAAGGGTGGGGGCCGGCGGCCGCCCCCCCCCAACCCACCACAATCCAGCCGCAGCAGGCACCATAGGTAGCGCGCCAGCGGTCTGCCGCTGCCGGTCCAGTAGATTCCCTGCCAATCTATGTTGGTTAAAATCGGTAATCTCGCCATCGGAGTTCACTTCGTACTCCGCCTTCATGGTTCCGGCATTCAGAAGATAGGTATTGGCACCCGTATCATCTGTCGGCACAGTACCAGCAGTAAACTCGTTTTCGGCCATAGCCGCGATAACAGCGGTCTGAACCTGGTGCATCTCCGTGTTAGCAGCTTCACCGTTGCCGTGGCCGATGAACTGGCCAACGTTCAGCACTACCACTGCGGCGATCACACCGAGTATGGCGATGACCACCAGCAACTGGATGAGCGCGTGAAGCCACGCTCGCCTGACGCGACTCTCCTTATGAGTCCTTTCATGTTTCGATCCCTCCTCTTAATGCTCCCTGATCTATCTCTTCGCTTCACCAAGCGATGCGTTTCTGTTCGCATCGGCCTCCACAAGAGGCCACATACACTACATTGTTCCAAGAGTACAGGCAATACTAACGTCCGTCAAACAGTCGTCCTACCCGCTCCCGTTCTTTCGAACTAGCACCGCATAGGATCTTTGGTCAGATGGACCTGCATCAGGTCATAACAGGCCTGATTCGCGGTTGCATACCTCCCAAGACCTTGTTAGAAAGGATATAGCGCCATACGTGATTATGCACAGAAACGAGAGGAATTCTCTGATAATCCGGACGTACTGCCATCGTCGCGAGTCTCGATTCGGTTTCGATTCACGACCGGCAGTAATACGGCGTGTGTAGGATCCTGTCCGTCAAGACCCGTATCGCAACCGTGCTCAACTGGCTCAGTTGCCGGCCCGGTTAGGCGTTGCCTGGCCGACCGGTTTTCGCCCTCAGACGTCGCTCGCAGGCGACGTCACCCTGCCGTAGTCGTCTTCGATTCTGACGACGTCATCAAGCTCGGTGCCCGATACCTCGACCACGTCGGAATCGCTCTCCGCGATGAGCCGGTGTACCGTGCCGGGTCGCACCAACACCGCCTTGAGTCATGGGTTCAATCCTCGTGACGCCATCGCAGTGCACTTCCCAGCATCACACGACCGTCTTTGGAAACATGGTCTCCTGCTTGACCCGGTGATACTGCAGGCTGGTGCGACACCCCGACTGGAGATGGAGCACCTTCACGGCATACTGCTCCGTCTTCCGTAACAGCAACTCGCCGCCCCACGGCTTGGGGGTCCATTCGGGAACGTGGTCCGTCATGCTGCGGGCACCTCCGATCGCAGATCCCCCTGGCGAGGGGCAGAGAATGATAGCAGACACCGCCGCCGAAGCGGCGGAGTTCTGCGTTCTGTGTTCTGAGTTCTGGGTTCCGAGTTCAGCGGCAAGGCCGGAGTTCTGCGTTCGCCCGCGAAACGCGGGGTTGCGAGTCACGAGTGACGAGTGGCGAGTGCGCCGCCGAGGAGGCGGAGCTCTGAGTTCAGTGCGCGCGCTCGAGTCCTGAGTTCTGAGTTCTGAGTTCTGAGTTCTGCGTTCGCTACGCGATGCGCTGGAGCCGCGTGAGTCACGAGTGGCGAGTGCGCCGCCGAGGCGGCGGAGTTCTGAGTTCACCGACTAGACCAGAATTCTGCGTTCGCCCGCGAAACGCGGGGTTGCGAGTCACGAGAGGAGTGCGCGGATGGAACCCGGAACCTTCAACCCGGAACCCGCCAACCCGCCACAGACCGGGGCCACGGAAGGAACGGGAATCGGCCCGCAGGCGCACCTGCTGGACAGGCGCACGCGCCACAGACACAATTCCCTGCCATGCAGGCAGTAACTTCCATCGTCGCCGCGCTGTTCAGGCTTCACAGTCGGCAGCTTCCTCAACGTGTGCATCGACCGGCCGCCTGAGGCAATCGATCGTCACCGGTCGATCGCACTGCGATGCCTGCAAGCGGCAGATCCGCAGCACAGACCTGATACCGGTACTCAGCTACCTGGCGCTGAGGGGCGCTGCCGCGACTGCGGCGCACGCATCCCCACAAGGGTGGTGCTGGTGGAGACCGCAACCGGGCTCATCTTCGCCCTCTTGGTGCTTGCGCATGAGGCTTCAGCCATGTCGGTTCTACTGGCCGTGTACGCCGCCATTCTGCTGGTGGTGTTCGTCATCGACCTCGAACGGGGCCTCATCCTGAACAAGGTCGTCTTCCCGTCTCTGGCTTTCTCCCCCCCCCCCCCCCCCCTCGCTCGCGGCCGCGCCCGTCGCCCCGCCGTGGCTGGGCACGCTGTTCCCCATCCGCTGCTCAGCGCCGCGGCCGGCGCCGCGAGCGGCTTGCCCATTGTTCCTCATCGCAATCCTGGCGCGAGGCGGCATGGGCTAGGCGACGTCAAGTTCGCCTCTGCTGGGGCGGCTGCCGGGTTTCCGCTGGTGTTCGTGGCGTTGTTCTGGCGTGATGATCGGCGCCATCATCGCGGTCGTGCTTCTGGTCTCCGGCAAGAAGGGCCGCAAACAGGGGATCCCATTCGGGCCGTTCCTGGCGCTGGGGACGATGGCCACCCTGCTCTGGGGGCCGCAGATACTGTCCTGGTACGTGGACTGATGTAGACAGAGACAGCTGCGCGCGGCCGAACACCACTCCCCACCAGCGGAGACTAGCCCTCGAATGGCCACACCCCAAGATGTCGTTCCACGACGCTGCGCGCGGCCGAACACCACTCCCCCACTAGCGGAGACTATGCCTCCATGCCACATCCCCACGATGTCGTTCCACGATACCGCCGTGCGCGGTCGCAATCCACTCCCCCCACTAGCAGAGACTATGCCCGAATGGCCACACCACGATGTTTGCCGCACGAGCCGCTGCGCAGCCGAACGCCAGCCCCCCAGTGAAGACAATCCCCTGATGGACATATCCCCTAATGATGTCGTTCCACGCGCTGCGCGCGGCCGAACACCACTCCCCCCACTAGCGGAGACTATGCCTCCATGCCATCCCCGCGATGTCGTTCCACGCATGCTGCGCGCGGCCGAACACCACTCCCCACTAGCGGAGACTATGCCCGAATGGCCAATTCCTCACGATGTCGTTTCACGACGCTGCGCGCGGCCGAACGCCAACCCCCCAGTAGTGAAGATAATCCTCGATGGACATATCCCCACGATGTCGTCCCACGACGCTGCGCGCAGCCGAACACCGCTCCCCCCACTAGCGGAGACTATGCCCGAATGGCCACATCTCAGATGTTGCTCGGCACGACGCTGCGCGCGGCCGAACACCACTCCCCCCAATGGCGGAGACTATGCCTCCATGCCACATCCCCACGATGTCGTTCCAACACGCTGCGCGCGGCCGAACTCCCACCTGACGTCGGCAGCCTCGGCGCACCTGACGGGTGCTCCCGGCTGACATGCCCAAGGAGAGATGGTGGACCCGTCAGTCACTTCCGTGGCGGGGCGCCGCGCTGCGCGCCCCTACTTCTTGAACAACGCGAGGAACCTGTCCTCGTACTGCTGGATAGACGCCCCAGCGGTTCAACCTGTCACCAGCTCCGAGGCGCGTGAGCGGTCGTCCTGCACTCCGCGGCAAAGAGCATCTCTATCTGCTGGCGCGCTGCCGCCGGAAGCCCTGACTCATCCACATTCAGAAGCCCATGGCGCTGGAAGTCCGAGTAGTTGCCTCCAGCTGCGCGCCGGGTGAGGTCGTAGATGAACATCATCACCGCAAGGTCCCATGCCTCCTCCATCCCCCGGATGATGGCGCTGAGCGGCCGGTCCTCCGATTCAAGCATCGAGTTCAGGTTGCCGATGACCACGCCAAGCGGCTCCGACACCAGGTTCATGGAGTGGGGTTCATTGCGGTAGGAATAGAAGATGCCCGGCTCATGCGGGTTCTGCTGCGCCATCATGCCCAGGAAGCGGCGGGCGCTCTCACTGAAGCCCTCAACGTGCAGCAGGTAGTATGGAGTGACGATGCGAGGCCGCTCCGCCAGCACCTTGCCTTCACGCACGGCGCTCATCTGCTCCGAGAGTTCGGTGACCACGTAGTACTCCATCGTGGTGCTGCCGAAGGTGGCAAGCTGGCGCTTGGGCGCGCGGACAAGCTCCGTCTTGCGCATCGCTTCCAGGATCCTCTCGTCCATTTCCATAGTGGCTCTCCCGGACGGTGGACCTAGAAGAACATGCGAACCATCTGGAAGTTCCGGATCACGTTGTCTCTGCCCGAGACCAGCGGACCGGCCATGCTGCTGTGGCCAGGCAGGATGTACTCGATATCCAGCTCGGAGAGCCGGCTGATGCTCTCCTTCATCCGGCTGATGCTGCCGCCCACGAAATCCATCCGTCCGATGCTTCCCGGAAACACCATCACCGCTCACCAGTACTCCGACTCCGGCAGATAGATGCAGGCGCATCCGGGGGAATGCCCGGGCGTGATGAGTATCTCCATCCGGCATCCGTCGCAGTTGACCGCGTTGAGCGGCCCCTCCTGCAGCAGGATAGTCGGCTTGGTGGCAGGCAGCGTACCGAAAGAACCATAGAACGGATCTCCACCCCAGTGAGAAACTCATGTTCCGGTACGGAAAGGGCGACGCCAGCGCCAGTGCGGCGCACCACGTCGTCCACCGCCTGGAAGTGATCCGGATGGCTGTGAGTCCCGAACACCAGACCCACATCCTCCAGCCTCAGGCCATCCGCGGACATCGCCTGCACCAGGGAGTCCAGCGGCCGTTCTCCCATCGCGCCATACGTCATGCCGGGGTCGACGAGCATATGGGCTTCCGGTCTGTCCAGCGCGTTGGCGAGCACCACGGAACTGGAGTTGATGCCCTGACCAACCCAGAGGTAGAAGAACACCCCTTCGGTTATCTCGGCGGACCTGTGCAACACCATTGGCTCTCCCCGAAGCGACGGATGCGCCGCGATTCGCAGACGATCCGTTCGGGTATTATAGGTGAAAGCGCGGCAGCGTCGAACGAAGCAGGGTAGAGCCGTTCCGCTGCTGCCGGACCGCGCAACCACCGTCAGGCCACAGGAGCGAACTCCGCGTCCGCCCGTTGGGTTTCCCTGCATGACCGCCATCCGGCCGTGGGCGAGATGTATCTCGCCCGCAGACCATGCCCACAGAGCCGCTGGACTGTCACCACCCGACCACACATCGCCACCATCCGGCCGTAGGCAAGACACATCTCGCCCACACCATGCCTGCAGAGCCGCTGGACTGCCACTGTCGCCACGGTCCGTCCACGCACCGACACCTTCCGGCCGTAGGGGCGGACCCCGCGTCCGCCCGCCATACACATCACCCGTCTCCTGAGAACACATAACGAAGAGATCTCCAATCGTCGCCGGCGGTGTACAATCCTGCGCAGTGAAGGACGCAAGCCTCCCCACACGGCATATCCTCCGTCTGCGAGGATACGATTACTCAACGCCAGGTGCCTGGCTTCGTCACACTGTGCGCTGAAGACCACAGGTGTGACTTCGGTGAAGTCAAAGACGACATTGTCGCCCTGACACCACTGGGACACATCATCCACAACACCTGGGTGGAGGCCTGTTCCTTCTGCACCGGAGTCAGCGCGGACGCGTTCGTGGTGATGCCCAACCACCTCCATGCCATCGTGCTTCTGCACAACGACACCACCAACCGCAACGATGGCCGAGATGGGACCACGGGGCTCTCTTCCTTCATACGCCGATTCAAGACCCTCAGCACCTTCCGCGTCGTGCGGACAGCGGTGTGCGATGGAAGGTGCTACGACGCGGGCGCTTGTGGCAGAGGTCGTACTACGAGCACGTCATACGAGACGATTCCTCCCTGAGCGCGTTCGTGACTATAACATCGCATCGAATCCGCTCAGATGGTCGCTTGACCGCGAGAACCCGGAGTCCGCGGACACACCTCTCGGCTATCCGCTGAAGCGGCGGAACAGTGGATGGTCTGAGATGACACGGACGAGGCCCCCGACGGTGACGGCGGGCGGACGCAGAGGTCCGCTCCTACAACAGCACTTGTGTTCCGGCCGCGATTCCGGGTCAGGAAACACCTCCGCTGCAACTGGAGACTAACGCCGATGCCCGCGGGTTCACGCGATTCACAGACACCGCACCCGCGTCGTTCCGGACGGCGGAGATGTATCTCGCCCCTACCAACGCAGGCAGCCGACCGATTCCGGGTGTGCGACGCACCTCACCTATCAAAGCTGCGTGATTCTAGACGGCGGCGGACGCAGAGGTCCGCACCCTACAGAGGAATCGACAGACCAAAGGCCAGACAGCAACAACGGTGGGCGTCCGACGGTACGACGGCGGGCGATGTATCCTGCCCTCACGACAATACAACGACAGTGGGCTGAAACGGCGATTGTGCGGCAGGAACGGGACAATGTAATTCCCGCTGAACCTGAAAACCGATGCCAGCGGGTTCATGCGATTCACAAACACCGCACCCGCGTTGTTCCGGACGGCGGGCGAGATGTATCTCGCCCCTACAACAGAGGCGCGTTGGTGTGTAGGTCGTCCACCTCCCATTGCAGCGGAGCTAGTCTTCCGAGCTCCCGGTTTTCGGTCCCCACTTGAAACCGCATGGCAAGGTGGTACACTAGCGCACAGGTAACGGGACGTTTGACTGGAGGTGGCTACAGTGGCCAAGGTGTTCATCGTCGATGAGCAGCCCATGTACAGACAGGGTATCCGGGCCGCGCTTGCCAGGACACGGGACGTGGAGATCGCCGGCGATGCAGATCTGAACGACGACGTACTCACGGCGATCGATGCGCAGATGCCCGACGTGGTCGTTCTCGGTGCCGATGTGGCATTCACCGAGAGTCTCCGCATCTGCAGGGCCATCAAGCAGCGGGAGCCTTCCGTGTCCATCATCATCCTTTCTGGCGACGGCCACCAGGACGAGCAGGTATTCCAGGCCATCAGGGCGCAAGCCTCCGGCTTCCACGGCCGCAACGTGAATCCCGACGATCTGGCCAAATCCATTGCGAGGTGCGCGCGCGGCGAGCACCCGATCAACGAGACCATGGCCACCCACCCCCGCGTGGCGGAACAGATACTGGAGCAATTCCAGGAACTCTCCCGCGAGAGGGAGACGGCGAGCTTCATGTCTCCCCTGACCCCGAAAGAAATGGAAGTGCTCAGATACATGGCCGAGGGCTGCTTGAACAAGCAGATCGCGGACAAGCTGGATGTGACCGAGCAGACGGTGAAGAACCACATCACGTCCATCCTGCGGAAGCTCAACGCCAACGCCCGCACCCAGGCCGTGGTCATCGCCATCAAGAAGGGGCTGGTGACGCTTTCGTCCGATTAGGACCTGCCCCCGCCCTTTCACCACCACGGCTCCTTCGCTGTGCCTGCAGGCAGGCGCGACGGGGAACCAGACGACTAATTGCATTCGAGGCCGGCAGCCACCACCGATTCCGGGTAGGCAGCGTGGCTCACATCCCAGGTACGCGTCATTCGAGGCGGCGGGCGAGATGTATCTCGCCCCTACGACAAGGGCGGGAGATGCGCCGATCGTCCAGCCGCCACGGGGCAATGAGCTTCCAATCAGACAGGAAGTCGCTGCCGATGCCAGGGAGTCGATCGCATTCACCAACGCCGTGCCCGCGTCCTGCCAGCCGTCGGGCGGACGCAGAGGTCCGCCCCAACAACATAACTTGTCCTACCCGGCAATTCCGTCAACAAACGCCTCAGCGTCATTCGTGACGGCGGGCGAGATGTGTCTCGCCCCTACCCATGCAGGCAGGCGCTGAAGCGAGGCGGCGGATCCGCTGGACATCGCTCGCCACCGGACTGTGTCCCAGTGCGCCGATGAACTTGACAGTTGTAACAGCACACGTTGACGCACCATCATACGTATGGTAGTCTAGAAACACCATGGGCGTGAGTGCGGCAGCTCGTAGCCTGCGCCTGCACATACTCGTTGCTCTGCAGACCCAGAACCCCGCGAAGAAAAATCCCCACAATCGTTTACCTTCCCTGTTCTGCCGCGTTGTTAGTAGTGAGCCACATCCTAAGGAGGTCTGTTACACATGAAAGTGGTATCTCGATTGCTTGCAGCGCTCATGACCGCGGCGCTGATTGTCCCGGCTACGGCTGGCATAGTATCGGCTGCCGTGGACATCAACACGATGGCCGTGAAACCCACATCTGGACCCGTCGGCACCGAGGTGTATCTCGAGGGCTACGGGGATGATGATGGCAATGGCTACGTATACTTCGAATTGAGCGAGGACGAAGAAGAATGGGTGCTCGTCCTGAGCAATAGCAGCAGCAACTGGACGTGGGACGAAGAGGAAGTAGAAGAAGATGAGTACGTCTACTACTTCGACACCAAGAAATTCGAGATTCCCGAGTGTATCGGAGGCGAGCACCGCATCGTGATCGTGGATTCCAGTCTCGGCAACAGCACCGATTACGACGATGTCACCGATAACGACGTGGGGCCGATGCGGACCTTGAGGTTACCCCGGCAATTACGCTCACCTCAGACGACGAGGGACCAGCAGGCACAGAGGTAGAGGTAAAGGGGACGGGATTCGGAGACCGGGAGAAGATCACCATTTACTTCGATGGCGAAGAAGTGGAGCTTGTCGAGACGATCACCGCAAACGACGTCGGCACGTGGACCGGCAAGTTTGTGGTGCCGCCCGCCAGCCAGGGCGATCATGACATCACCGCCGACGGCAGCTACACCGATGAGGACGACGTCGATGCCGCCACCTTCACCGTCACTCCCGGCATCAGCGTGTCCCCCGCCAAGGGCAAGGTCGGCTCCGAGGTGGTTGTCAAAGGCAGTGGTTTCCGCGAGAGCGAGCGCGATATCGAGATACTCTTCGACTCCAGATCAGTGAAGTCCGGCATCACAGCCGACTCCGACGGCATATTCCAGACAACGGTGATCGTACCCAACGCCGCCATGGGTACGCATGATATCGGCGCAAAGGGCCAGTACACCTCGTCCGGCAGTGTGGATGAGGTGGAATTCGAGGTTGAGCCCACCATCACGATCGAGCCCCTCAGCGGCAACGTGGGCACGGAGATAACCGTGAGCGCCGCCGGCCTACCGGCGAACTCCGCGGTGACCGTCACCTACGATACCACCACCAAAGGGACGGGCACGACCTCGTCCGATGGCACGCTGGCGGCTATCACCTTTGCCGCAACCCATACCCAGACAACACACACGGCTGATCACCAGGTCTGCGTGGTATTCGACTCCACCACTCTTACCGAAATATTCGTGATGGAGTCCACGGCGCCGGCGAAACCGACTCTCCGCTCTCCGTTGAGCGGAACGCGCATCGGGCTGCTGGGGAAACAGACGCCAACCCTCAGCTGGAGCGTGACAGAGGACCCCAGTGGCGTGAACTACGGACTGCAGATCTCGACCACGCCTGACTTCAGCCAGATACTGATATCCAAGTCCGGGCTTGTGGCCCAGGGCAGCGCCATCATCGTCTCGTCCTCCGGTCCGGAGATGACCTACACCCTGAGCGAGGCGGAGGCATTGCCGTTCGGCACCTATTACTGGCGCGTGAAAGCAGTGGACGGCGCCATGAACGATAGCGGCTGGAGCGCGTCCAACACGTTCAAGAGCGGACTGTTGCCGACATGGGCGCTCATCGTCGTCATCGTTCTCGCCGCGGTACTCGTGGCCGCGCTCATCTACGTATTGATAATCCGCGACCGCGTGGGGCTCTACGACTAATCGAATCAACACGTTCGGCGCGCAGACCGTACGGAGGTATCGACTATGAAATTGGCGGTTATTGGTTTGGGACAGTGTGGCAGCCGGATTGCCGACCACTTCGCTCGGCTAAACCTCAAGGCACAATCCGAGCGGAAGGCGACCATTGCGCCCATCGTAGTGGCAGCAAACACAGACCAGGCGGACCTCACCGGTCTGCGATTCATCAAGAACGACTACTCTCACCGCATACTGATGGGTTTGAGACAGACGCTGGGTCACGGTGTCGGCAAGATCAATGAGTTGGGCGCCCAACTGGCCCGGGAGGACGGCGACAAGATCCTCGACTCTTTGAAGAGCGACCGCCGCTTCTACGAGACGCACGCCTTTCTCGTGATCGCGGGCACTGCCGGAGGCACTGGTTCCGGCTCCCTCCCGGTCATCGTCAGGATGCTCAAGGAGCGTTACGTCAATAAGCCCGTGTATGCCCTGGCGGTGCTGCCGTTCGAACATGAACAGTACAGCGAGGCGCGCAGCGCCTACAACAGCGCCACCTGTCTCAAGTCCGTCTATGAGGCAGCGGATGCCGTCTTCGTGGCAGACAACCAGCGCTACGTCAAGAAGGACTCCAGCCTGGCGAATAACATGGAGAAGATCAACCGCGTGGTGGTGGAGCCGTTCTACGATATGATGTGCGCCGGGGAAGTCACCACACGCAAGATGGTGGGAGCGCGCACGGTCGACGCCGGCGACCTCATCGCCTCGTTCGAGGGGTGGACGGCCATCGGCATGGGCAGAACCGAACTGCCGGCATTCCGCTTCCCCTGGGAGGTGGTGAAGACCCAGTTCCGCGACAAGGCCATCGAGAGCTTCAGAGGCACACAGGCCCTCGATGCCGCCATCACCGACCTCTCCATCGCCTGCAGTCCGCGCGACTGCGCGAAGTGCATCTACATCATGTCCGGCCCCGCCAAGGAGATGAACATGGACATGGTGAAGGCGATCAGCGACCACGTGGCCGAGATGGCGCCCACCGCGCTCATCCGCGGCGGCGACTTCCCCGGAGAGAAGCACTTCATCGACCTCACACTCATCCTCTCGCAGCTATCCAACGTGCCGCGCATCGCTGAGATGTACGAGCAGGCCACGAAGTATGCCGAGGATCACAAGGGGCAGTTGCTGGACACACAGGTCAAGATTCAGCAACTGAGCGAGATAGGCAGGGAACTGCCCCTGCTGTAGACTGTATCGTACTGAACCACACAGGGGGGCCGCGCGGCGCGCGGCCCCCCGGTCATTTCACTTACCCTGTTGCGCTTCAACCAGCAAGCCTGAGTACGGAGCCAAGCATGAATCCCAGCAGGGCGCACCCCGGGAATGTCAACACCCAGGTCCGGACTATGTTCCCGGCGAGGCTCCAGCGCACTGCAGAGAGGCGCCTTGTGGCTCCCACTCCCATGACGGCTGTACTGATACAGTGCGTGGTGCTCACCGGGATGCCGAGATGCGACGCCAGCTCGATAATCGTGGCCGCGGACGCCTCGGCAGCGAAACCGCTGGATGGATTCAGCGATGTCATCTTGAGTCCGACAGTCCGTATCACCCGCCGGCCACCCACAACCGTGCCAAAACTGATAGCGGTAGCGGAAGCGAGCACTGCCCATATGGGAATCTCGAATTCACCCGTGCCGCCGGCAACCATCAGACCCATGGCGATGAGCCCGATCGGCATCTGCCCATCGTTCTTCCCATGGCTGTAGGCAAGGAAGGCGGCGGAGGCGATCTCCAGCTTGCTGAAGAGGACGCGAACCGTCGCGGGCCGTCTCTTCTGGAAGAGCCACATGATGCCAAGGAACACGGAAAAGCCTCCAGCGAATCCAAGCACCGGGGCGATGGCCACTGCGGAGAAGACCCTGCCCAGCACCGCCCACTGTATGATGCTGGGGTTGCCGTACGCCAGGGCGGCCCCTACCATGCCGGCCACGAGACCATGGGTGAGGCTGACGGGCATGCCCTTCACGGTGGCCGCGACCGACCACACGATCACAGCCGTCACGCCGGCAAGGACGATGCTCATCGTCAGCGCCTCCGGCACGATGATGCCCTTGCCGATGGTCATGGCTACTGCGGTGCCGGTGACAGCGCCCGCGAACTCACACACGCCGGCCATAATCAGAGCCGCACGGGGCGACAGATTCCGTGTTCCGATGACGGTGGCGATGGAGTTGGCCGCGTCGTTCGCGCCGTTGGTGATTCCAAAGGCAATGGCTGCCACCACCACCATCGCCAGGACAAATTGAGCGTCAGGCATGCTTCAACACGATACCTTCCAGAGCATTCGCGACGTCCTCGCCCATGTCCGTGGCATTCTCCAGGTGCTGATACAGCTCCCGCCACTTGATCACCTGAATCGCATCGGTGCATGACTCGAACAGCTCCGCCTGAGCCGCATGATGCACCGCATCGGCTTCATTCTCCAGGCGATTGACCTCCACGCACGCTCTCAGGATCCGTGCGAACTGCTTCCTATCACGCAAGCTCGGCATCGCCTCATGCAGCTTCGAGGCGACGTCCAGCACGATTCGCGCCAGCTCCCGGGCCCGCGTCGTGGGCTCGGACATCCGGTACAACACAAGGGTCCGCGCGGCGGCCTCGGTGAAATCCATCACGCTGTCCAGGGTGTGAGCCAGAGTGGTGATGTCCTCGCGGTCTATGGGGGTCACGAAGGACCTGTGAAGGCGCTTGATGATCTCGTGTGTGATGTGATCGCCCCGTTCCTCATACGCCTTGATGAGCTGTGCGCGGGCCTCTCTGTCCGGAAAACCCTCCTCGAACATCTCCACAAGGGAGCGGGCAGCGGTGAGCAAGTTCCCCGTATCCTCCTCGAAGAGGTCATAGAACTTCATGTCTCTCGGAGTAAGAATGAATCGTGCCACTGGTCCCCTCTCACGTACTCAGTACGACTGTTGTTCTGTGCCCGGGCCGCTCACTTGTAGCGCTTCACTTCAAAGCGGTACAGGCGGACCGGCTCGCCGGCTCCGATGCCGGCCTTCATGCGGCATATCTCTATCTGCTGTTCCGCGGTATCCACTCCTTCGAGGTCGGGCAGCAACAGCCCCCGCCGCCACCCTGCCTCCACAATAACGCCGTAGCGCCGGGCATCCAGCTGGTCCACACCATCCACCGGCTCCGGCCTGGTGAGGATATCGACACTGTAGTCCAGGTCCACCAGTTCGTTTGGCCTGACCGGGCTGAAGCGCGGGTCATGCGTCGCAGAGCTGATCGCATTGGCCACGATCTCCTCCGCCACATTCTTCCGGGTGGGTTCAAACGTGCCGATGCAGCCCCTCAAATCGCCCCGCTTGTGCAGTGAAACGAAGACTCCGGCACGCGCCTGCAATTCGGGGGATGCCGCTTCGGGCTTAAGCACCGCCCCATCCCGTACGAAGAGCTCAACGGCTTCTTTCGCGAGCCTGACAACAGGATGCATCGGCAGACTCTCCATCATAGCCCCTCCGCGTGCGGGGGTTTCGTCTCCCCTTCACCATGCGTGATGCCACGATCAGACGTCCCCGCGGTGCGAATGTTCAACTCGGCGCCACAACTGGCACAGGTCGAGCCACGCAATCCGCAGACTTCGGCGTGATAGCCAAGCCGACGGACGACGACCTGGCCGCAGTTGTAGCAGACCGTGTCCTCGCCGAGTCCTCTCACGTTCCCCGAATACACGAACTTGAGACCGGCGGTGCGCCCGATATCGATGGCGCGCTGAATTGTATCAAGAGGGGTGGGCTCTGTGCTCTTGAGCCGATGCATGGGGAAGAACCGGGTGACATGCCATGGCGTCAAGTCGCCCAGGTCGGATGCGATCCAGTGCGCGATTCCCTCAAGTTGCTGGTCATCATCGTTGAGCCCCGGGATGATGTTGGTGACCACCTCGACATGCATATTCCAGCGTTGCCGGGCACGGACCGCCACCTCCAGAATGCCACGCCATTTGTTGACGTGGGCGAGGCGGGAATACGACTCCCGGCTGAAACCCTTCACATCGACTCTCCAGGCATCGAGCCAAGGTCCGATCATATCCAGGGCCTCAGGAGTCATGAAGCCATTGGTCACATAGGCCGTATACAATCCACGCTCACGGGCACGCACGGCGCAATCCCTGGTGTACTCGAACCACACCGTGGGCTCATTGTACGTCCATGCGATCCCCTGGCAGTGGTGCTCCTGCGCCAGCCGGATCTGATCCTCCGGTGACAGATACTGGGAGCCAACAGGCACGTCCGTGCAGGCGATCTCCCAGTTCTGACAGTGAAGGCAGTGGAAGTTGCAGCCCCAGCCACCGACTGAGAAAGCGAGGGTGGCGGGATGGAAATGAAAGAGCGGCTTCTTCTCTATGGGGTCCACGGCTACGGAGGAAACCTCTCCGTAGTTCAGGGTGTGAAGCTTCCCATCACGGTTCTGGCGGACCCGGCAGACCCCCAGCTTTCCGGGATTGATGACACATTCCCACTGGCACACGTGACACTGCACACGCGCGCCAGGAAGACTCTCGTACAGGAGAGCTTCTCTCACCATCAGCCACGGCCATTATAGTGAATATTCCCGGTCCACGGAAGGATGCGACCAGGTATCGGGGGTGGGCGGGACCGGCACCATGCGGCCGTATTTAACCACTATAATACGACCACCATGACCGTCATCGGCATCACGGGAACCATAGGCAGCGGCAAATCGACGGTGGGGCGAATGCTGGCCGAACTGGGCTGCCCGGTGATCGATGCCGATGTGGAGGCCCACCGGAGCTACGGCAAGGGCACGCGCGCCTACCGGCAGATAGTGGCGGACTTCGGGCCGGGCATTCTCGATGCCTCAGGGAGAATCGACCGCAAGATGCTGGGACCCATCGTCTTCGCCGATCCAGCCGCCCGCGAGCGGCTCAATGCCATCGTTCATCCGGCCGCGCGGCGCCGCGTCATGTCCAAGCTTCGCCGCCTGTCCGCGCAGGGGCATGAGTTCGCCGCGGTAGAGGCCACCTTGCTGATTGAAGCCGGATGGACGGACATGGTAGACGTGCTCTGGGTGGTAGCCGCTCCCGTGGACTCCGTGATCGCCAGGCTGGGCAGGGACCGAGGACAGGATGAGACCGAGGTGCGGAGCCGGCTGTCGACTCAGTTACCTGCACAAAGGATGATGGAGCGGGCCGACGACATCATCTACAACGACGGTGACACGGGCACGCTGCGCGCCAGGGTGGAGTACCTCTGGCACGGGCTTTCGGCCGTATAGCGAAGGCGGGATCAGGGCCGGTTCACACTGACCACGGTGAGGTCGGGAACGCCCAGCGGATTGGGAACGAAGCCGGACACATAGGGCTTCACCAGCACCTGATTCGAGCCGTACATAAGCGGGAGACACGGGGCGTCCGCCACAACCACGCGTTCCGCCTCCCGGTACAATGCCAGCCTGGCCTCGACATCGTTCTCAAGGGCGGCCTGCACCAGCAAGTCCTCCAGAACCGGATTCGCATACCCCGAGATGTTGTATGACTCCCCGGTGCTGAACAGCGTTCCCAGGAAGTTGTGGCTGGGGATAGTCCGCGATCCATCCCATCGCGAACGCCTGATCCCGTTCTTCTTCGAGATAGTACAGGAACACCTCAGACTCAAGCTGCCGCACCGAGACCTCAACGCCAAGGTTCTGCCGCCAATCGAGAATCACCGCCGCGATGTAGTCCGGAATCTGATTGGCGTAGCCCGATACCGTGATGGTGACCGGCGGCAGCGCCTCGGCGGACCCGTACGAGGATTGCGCCAGCAATTCCCGGGCGAGGTCGGGGTCATACTCGTACGGATGCAGGTCCTCATCATAGCCCGGAAGGCCCGCCGGCAACACACCACCAGCCATGCCCACGCTGTTCTTGAACAGAACCTTGACGATCCGCTCGCGGTCGACGGCGCGGCGAACGCAAGACGAACGTTGGCGTCATCGAACGGCGGCCGCGTCACATCGAAGCCGACGTAGTAGAGGCTGAGTTCGGGAGCGGAGACCAGTTCCAGATGCAGGGAGTTGGCCGGGTCCGTGGCCTGATCGATGTAGGAACTCGAAACCGAGACGACGTCGATCTCGCCGCGCTCATACAGGGACATCGGCACCCCGGCGAGGAGGATGGAACTGCACCGCATCCACCAGGGGCGGCGTTCCAGTAATCCGGGTTGCGCCGCAACTCCAGCAGCGTTCCGCGTTCCCACCTGGAGAGCATAAAGGGCCCGGTGCCGTTGGGTTCACGCCACCATTCAGCGCCGCGGGCAACGGCCTCACGGTCGACCACATACGCCGTGGGATAGGTCAGCTTGTCGATAAAGTACGCGCGCGGCGCCTCGATATCCACCTGCAACGTGTACTCGTCCAGCACGGTGACTCCACGCAACTCCGACGTCCTACCTTCGAGCACGTCGCGCGCCAACGATGTCTCCGAGGTACACCGCGGCCGTCCGTGAACTGGTCGCGGGACTGCACGCCCTCTCCCAGGAGTACTTGAAATCGGCTGCCGTGACCGGTCTGCCGAATGAAAGCGCACATCGTCCCCGAGGTGAAATACATACCGCGTGCCATCGTCTGAGACGCTCCATTCCCGTGCGATGTCGGGTTCCACCATGAGGTCGTCGTCGAGGTCCACGAGGCCGCTGTAGAGGTGCATGATATAGATGGGAACTCATCTCGCCCGATATGGCGGGGTCGAGGGTGATGGGGCTGACATCATACAGCCGCAGGACCGAATCCGGCGCCTCATCAACGGGGACCGGCGCGCATGACATGATGGGCAGCAACATGACCGTCGCCAGAAGCAGGCGCGCCACGGCCATTGCACGCGGACGCTGAGGCAGGCCGGAGCCGGTCCTTAGGCGCGGGCGTCATACATATGCCATCAACCCCTTCACCGCAACGCGCCATTCCGCCTCGAGCGACTCAGATCCATGCCGTAGCTGCTCACCAGCGCGTCATCGACCGTCTCACCTGCGGTGAGAAGGGACAGCAACTCGTTCATCGGCTGCGGCCCGTACATCGCGAGGAGGTAATTCACCACGCTATGGCTCTGGGCATAGGACAGATAGGCCTTCTGCGTTTCAGACGAGAACGGTCCGTTCAGCGTCCGTAGAGAGATGAGCGCATCGTCCTCAACCGCCTGTTGCAGCACGGACACGAACGTAGCCGCAGGCTCACCCTCGTTCTCCATGGCCAGGCCTTCGTCGAGCCATGTTGGGAGCCCACCGAAGGGACTGAACGTCAGCCGGTGCACCACGAGATGCGTGAGTTCGTGTCTCAGTGCCCTGGTTCCCCATTCCATGTCTCCAGGCCCGATGCCGATGGCGACTATGCCATAGTCGGTGTAGGCCACACCTCCGGTCCATTCCTGCGGATAGACCAATGCTCCGCGTAGATCCGCGGCCGATCTGTAGATGTAGACGATGATACGGCGATCGATTCGCGCCCCGATATCCTCCGCGAGCGTTGCGATGGCTTCGCCGCACACGTCGAGCAACTGCTGTGCGAACAACTCGTCGCCGTAATACCAGTGCAGCACGACGTCCTCGGTCTCGATGCTCTGCCAGTCATAACGGTTATCATCAAAGACCACCGTCGCGGGAGAGGTCTCCACCACGGCGCCGCTCGAATCTCGCACCTGCCACCAGTAGGTGATACGGGCGCCCGGTGGCAGACTCGCATAGCGCATGTCCCATGTCCAGCTCGTGTCGACCCTGGTCGAAGCTTCGAACGACGCCCACGCCTCGCTGGTAACGGTGGCGAAGTTCATCTTGTCGATCCGGTACAGGAGCCGGACACTGGATATCTCGTTGGGGCTCTCCGCCAGCACGCCAAATTGAAGGCTCGACGGGAACTGCGCCACCACCCCGGCGTCAGCCGCCTGGAGCGATGATGGAGCAGAGGCGACAGGTTGCAGCGCAGGGACGGCGAACGCGAGCACCAGGGCCGCTGCGACCAGCAGCTTTCGCATCAGTTCTCTCCCACCTTGGAGCGTAGAAAGGCCGTCACGAAGTCGTCAAGAACTCCATCGAGAACCGCCTCGGCGGCAGAAGTCTCGCAGCCAGTCCGGTGGTCCTTCACCATCTTATACGGATGCAGTACATAGCTTCGAATCTGGTTGCCCCAGCCGGCGTCGACCCGTTCACCCTTCAGTTTGGCCCGCTCTTCTTCCTTTTCCTTCCGCTGCAACTCCAGGACACGGGCATACAGTATCTGCAGGGCAACTTCTTTGTTCTGGTGCTGGGAGCGCTGACTCTGACACGTGGCCACGATGCCGGAGGGAAGGTGCGTGATGCGCACGGCGCTGCTCACCTTCTGCATATTCTGGCCGCCGGGACCGCTCGAGCGATACGTCTCGATCTTCAACTCTGAAGCCGGAATGTCTATGTCCACCTGTGCTTCGGCTTCAGGCATGACCTCCACGAGAGCAAACGAGGTGTGCCGGGCGTGGTCGGCATCAAAGGGCGACAGGCGTACCAGCCGATGCACTCCCCGCTCGCCTCGCAGATATCCATACGCGTGGTCGCCCTCGATACTCAGGAAGGCGCTCTTGATACCAGCCTCATCGCCCTCTGAGACATCGAGCAACTCCGACTTGTAGCCCTGCCGTTCAGCCCAGCGGACATACATGCGGAGCAGCATGTTTGCCCAATCTTGTGATTCCGTGCCGCCCGCACCGGCATGAAGCGCCAGCAGCGCGTTACGGTCGTCATACTCGCCCGACAGGAGCAAACCGGTCTCCTGTTTCTCGAACCGGGCCAGCAACGCGGACGTCTCGGCAGCCAGGTCTTCCTCAACCGACCCATCGTCCTCGGCGAGGGCAAGTTCCACCATCCCGAGAAGATCATGCGCCTCTGTCTCCATCGACTTCCAGGCGGCAACCAGGGACTTCTTGCCGTTGAGCGTGCGCATGTGTGCCTTGGCGGCGCGCTGGTCCTTCCAGAAGTCCGCATCCAGGGTCTTCTGTTCCAGCTCCAGTATCAGCTTCTCTTCGCCGGGTATGTCAAAGACGCACCATGACATCTGACAGTCGGCGGAGCAGGGTCTCAAGGCTATCGCGCAATTCGTACATACATATACTCCACTGGTTGGACTGAGGCAGCGGCCCCGGGGCACGCTAGAGGGCCACGCGGCCACCGGCGGCAAGATGCGCCATTCGCGTAGGCTCGGGCAACCGGTACCCGCTCGTGCACTGTAGCACCGATTCGACCGCGTCTGCAAAACCGCACTTGTGTCCGATCGACACGTATACCGGCTTCACATTGTCACGCGTCCGAACGGCACTGCCTACCACCTCATCATGGTCGACGATGTCGGCCATCGAACCACGAGCCTCCCCCAGTGGGCCGTGAGAGCCACAGAGAAGCGATTTCGCACAGCCGAGGGTGGGGATGTCGAGGAACAGCCCCAGGTGTGAGGCAATGCCGAATCGCCGTGGGTGGGCGATGCCATGGCCATCCACCAGCACAAGATCCGGCGTGATGTCGATCATCTCGAACACGTCCAGCAACAACGGCAGCTCACGAAACGAGAGGTACCCCGGTACGTACGGCCATTCGACGCCGCGTTCAAGAGTCTTCGCCTGCACCAGCCTGAGGTCCGGGAAGGACAATACGACCACCGCGGCCCGGCCTGTCGCATGGATACGGTCGATGCTGACATCCACCCCAGCCACATGGTGAAGAGGCCGGAAAAGACAGCGCGACCTCACCACCAGCGGTGCGAGGTCGCGCTGCAGTCTTCCTGCCTCGGCCGTACTGATGTTCCACGGGTGGAGCTTCAGCACACGCATAGGCGCACGAATCCGTGACTAGAGCAGATTGATCTCTTTGAGCGCCACCTTGACCTTCTCCTTGATCTCGGCAGAGACCGGTACGAAGGGCAAGCGGGGCACGCCCGCATCGACACCACGCAGCTCGAGCACGGCATGGCACGTGGGCACGGTGAGCCCGAACTTGGTTATCTGCCGCACCCGGAGCACCTTCATCTGGGTCTCCATGATCTTGCGGCGATCGCCCGCCAGATACTCCTTGTAGAGTTGGCCGATGAGATCAGGATACACGTTGCCGAGACCGGTCACCGCGGCCTGCGCGCCTGCATCGAACGTGGCGACGAGCATGGCCTCGGTCCCGATGATCAGGTTGAGGTTGGGGAACTCAGGCTTCAGTGCCATGGCGGTGTGGTAGTAGTTGACGATGTCAAACGTGCTGTCCTTGATGCCGGCGATGCCGTCCTTCGCCAGCTTCTTGAGGGTATCCATGGACAGAGTGTTGCCCGAGAGCTTGGGGTTGTTGTAAACGAATACCGGGATACCCACGGAATCCAGCAGCGTCTTGAAGTGCACGTAGATGGCTTCCTGGTTGTACTCGTTGTAGTACGGAGTGACCGCACCGACCGCCGCCGCGCCGATGGATTCGGCATGCCTGGCGAGGTCGACCGTGTTCTTCGTGTCCGAGCAGCCAACGTGCACGATCACCGGCACGCGGCCCTTCACCTGGTCGATGATAATCTCAGCAGTCTTCTTGCGCTCCGCGATGGACATCATCGGGCCGCTGCCGTAGCTTCCGACCGGATAGAGGCCCTGAACATGAGGGACGATGAAGTCCACCATCTCCCTGGTGCCCTTCTCATAGATATCACCGTTCCTGGTGAATGCGGTCATCATCGGGGGGATGATTCCACGGAATTCCATAGGCTTCATAGTGGTAGCAAGACCTCCTTGGTGTGCCGGGCGCTCGCCGCGCTCCTAGCGTGATACCTCTTCTTTGCCGGCAAGAAACGCCTGCAGTTCAGTCATGGAGGGGCAGGAATGGAACGGGCCGTACGCCATGGTGCAGAAGGCTCCGACCGCATTGCCCCAGCGAACGCAGGTCTCAAGCGGTTGCTCCTTCAGCAGTCCCGCCGTGAACCCGCCCACGAAACAGTCGCCAGCGCCCATCGGGCTCACCGGTCGCTGCAAAGTGAAGCCGGGCATATGCCGCGTTTCCTGACCATGGACAGCCAACAAGGCGCCACCCGCACCCGCCTTCACGATTATGTTGCTAATACCCATACCATGCGCCCTGGCGATGGCCGAATCGATGTCCGGCCTCTCCATGATCTTCATCAGCTCATCGGCGCCGGGAAGGACATACGTCGCCTTCTGCATCAATGGGATGACCATGCTACGCGCCTCTTCAGCGCTCATCATCGTGAGACGAAGATTCGGGTCGAAGATGATGGTTCGATTGTGCCTGACCGCCACATCAAAGAGCCGTTCGACAGCGTGGCGCGCCGACTGGCTGGCGTAGAGCAGGATGCCCTCCGGGTACACGACCTTCGCCTGTGACACGTATTCTTCATCGACATCATCGGGACAGAGGTTGGTGGCCGCGGAGTTGCTGCGATAGAAGTAACATCTGAAGTTGCCCTCGGTGGAACGATGCTCCACCAGGAACAGCCCCGTCGGCTTGGTGGAGTCGATCTTCACCCGGGAGACATCGACTCCTTCTCCGCGGATCCAGCGCAGTATGAATCTGCCCAGTTCATCATCCCCCAGCCGGGAGAACCAGCCGCAGCAGAACCCCAATCGTGCGAGCGTGATGATGAAGTTGTCGGCAGCGCCACCAACCCACTTCTTGAAGTCCTCAGCCTCACGCAGAGGGCCGTAACTCTGCGCCTCAAAGGCAACCATGGATTCACCCATCGATACTACGTCGTACATGGCAGCCTGATTATGCCGTACAGGCGGACTCCGGTCAATGAATTCCTCGGATTGCCGCGGCGACGCATTGCCGCGCCAAAAATGACGGTGTTATACTGAGGCGGCTGTAACGTTATTGTTAGGTACAATTCGTTCCTGTGATGAGACGATACGCGAGAATTGACATCTGCTCCGCTACGACCGGGGCTGCGTGCAGTTGCGTAGACGTCGTGTTCTCCCGGAACAGCCGACCATAGAACCGCTAAGGAGTGTGCAATGGCCAGTGACATAACCGGTAGCGTGCAGGCAATGGAGGCGGAGGCGGCTCGCGTGATGGAGGAAGCGAAGGCCAAGGCAGCCGACATACTCCAGAAGACTCGCGATGAAGTCAGGAAGATGGCTTCAGAACAGCTGCCGTTGGACGACGTCAAGGCGGAATGCGCGAAGATCGTCAAGGACGCCAAAGACAAGGCCGAGGCGGAAACGAAGCAGGCCGAGAAGCATGCCGCCGACATCAAGGCGAGTGCTGCCGGCAAGACAGATGAGTACGCCAAGTCGATGGTAGGTATCGTCCTTGGAGAGAAGATAGGATAATGGGCGCCATCGTCAATACGCCGGAACCGATGGCCCGCATGCGCGTGGTCACATCGAAGGACCGTGCGGGTCAGACCCTCAAGGTACTGCAGCGGGCGGGTGTGCTGCACGCTGAGGAGAGCGCGGAGCTGAAACCGGTCGACCGGGAAGCGATTGAGAAGGAACGCCGGCAGGTCGGGGAACTTCTGACCAGCATCGAAGACGTGCTGAAGTACGTTCCAGCAGAGCAGGTGGTCCGGCTGAAGCAGGATGTGGACGTCTACTACACGAAGCCCCTCGCGGAGATCGGCGCCGAGACGCGTGCCCTATGCACGAAGCTGGTTGCGATGCACCAGCGAGCTGACAAGCTGACGCGCGAGAAAGAGGCGATGGAGGAATTGACCGGAGTTGCGGCCGCACTGGCCGGCCGGGCCGACCTCACGCTTGCCGATCTGAATTTCACGGGCGTTCACCTCTTTTCCAGGCTGGTGGCTCTGCCAAAGGAACTGTACCAGGCAGTCCGCGAGACACTGGAGCCTCTGGCAGTGAGCAAGGAGGCAGTCGAACTCGGCGACAACGCGTACGTCTTCGTCGTGGGCAAGAGTGCAAACCTCACCAAGCTGAATGATTGGGTGTCCGACAACGCCGGCCGCCTCCTGGAGGGTCCTCAGGAGCCGACTCCTCTCAAGCAGTTTGCGACCGCTGAGAACCGGCTGCCCGCGCGCATCGAGACCGAGGTGGCGACGCTGCGCGCCGACATCCAGAAGCAGACGATGGACAACCTCGAGATGCTCGTGCTGCTTCGCGAAGCACTCGTCGCCGAGAACGAACGGCTCGGCGTGCTGGAGAAGGCAGCCGAGGCGAAGTTCGTGACGCTCGTCGAAGGCTGGGTGCCACAGAGCGCTGTGCAGCCCACGACGGGCGACCTGCGCGAGGAGGTCGGTTACGTCTATATCGACACCCGTCCTCCGAGCAAGGAAGAACAACCTCCCACCAAGTTGAGGAATGCGAACATCCTTAAGCCATTTGAGATAATCGTCAATCTCTTCGGCACACCGAAATACCGAGAGTGGGATCCCACGCCGATCATCGCCTATTCGTTCGCCTTCTTCTACGGCGTCATGCTCGGCGACGCTCTCTACGGGTTCCTGCTTCTATTCCTGGTCAAGTACGCGCTGCCCAAGCTGGTGGACGATCCCCACACTGAGGGATTCAAGGTCTTCCAGCGACTCATGTTCATGAGCGCCGGAAGCGCTATCGTCGTCGGGGCTCTCTCGGGAACGTATTTCGGCGACTTCTTCACGAAGTTCTTCGGTGTTCCGAGCATGGCCTTTTCGAAGACGGTTGAGGCGGTCTATCTGAATACCATGACCTTCATCGTGGTGTCCCTGGCGGTGGGCATCATCCACGTGAATACCGGACACATGCTCATGCTCATCCGTGGCATCAAGGAAAAGCAGAAGCACCTCGTTATCGGCAGACTTGGCCTCTTCATACTGCAGATCGCGGGCATACCCTGGATGATGAACTTCATCGGTTCTCCGCTGATGCCGCTGGCGGACAGCACCTACACGATACTGCTCTACATCATCGGATTCTCCGTGGTGCTCATCATCATCGCCTCGCTTCTGGAGAAAGGCCCCTTCCTGGGCAGCATCTTCTGGATATTCGATATCACCGGCATCCTGGGCGATGTCATGTCGTATGCCCGTCTCGCCGGCGTTGGACTTGCCACCTACTACCTTGCCTACTGCTTCAACCTGATGTCGGTGCTGATCGCCGATATGCTTCCAGCCGGGTTCGTTAGAATCGTGCTGGGAACGATCGTCATGATCCTTATCCTGCTCTTTGGGCATGTGCTCAATCTCGTGTTGAGTTCGGTCACCTGCTTTGTTCATTCGCTGCGCCTGTGCTTCGTGGAATTCCTCTTCAAGTTCTACGAGGGCGGGGGCAGACAGTACGACCCACTGCGGCTGCGCAAGCGTGAGCTAGTGCCCGTAAAGGGACGCGCCTGAACGGAGTAACAAGATTATGCCAATAGACACTGCTGCACTGGCAACACTCGGGGGAGGCATCGCCCTTGCGGGAGGCCTCGCCGGTTCTTCGCTTGGCATCGCCGTATCCGGAGCAGCCGGTGCGGCCATGCTGGGACAGGACCCCAAACAGCTCCGCAATGTCATCATCCTTGCGGCTCTGCCCATGTCTCGCGCGTTCTATGCCTTCATATTCCTGATCCTTGTCGTGACCACTACCCAGCCTGCGCTCGCCGCCATGGCCGATCCGGCGGGGGCGGGATTCGCGGTCATGGGCATCGGCATTATGGCGGCCGCGGCCTTCGGCGTATCTGGAGCGTTCCAGGGAGCCGTGTGCGCGGCCGGCATCTGCGGCCTGTCAAAAACAGGCGGACGAAACCTCACCAATGCGATCATGCTCGCGGTCTTCGTGGAGCTTCTGGCCGTGCTGGGCCTCGTGTTCAGCATCATGGCCCTGAGCATGCTGGGCCTTATGTGACATATATGCGACTCACGTAGTTGAGAAGGTTGAAACCTAGATTCGGAGGTGTACGATGTTGATCAGTCCTGAATCACTGGCGGTGCTTGGCGGAGCACTTGCCCTTGCGGGAGGTCTGGCGGGTTCGTCGATCGGCCTTGGCTGGGCCGGTGCGCCGGCGGCGGCGACGCTGGCCGAAGAGCCGGGCCAGCTTCGCAACGTCATCGTACTTGTGTCTCTACCTATGACACAGACGTTCTACGGGCTCATCATCCTGATTCTCATCATCACGACCGTCATCCCCAATATCTCAGCCATGGCTGACCCCGCCGGCGCCGGATTCGCCGTGTTTGCCTGCGGCCTGATCGCGGCAAGCGCCGAGTGCGTCTCGGCAGCCTACCAGGGCGCGGTGTGCGCTTCGGGCATCTCACTGCTGCCCAAGACCAAGGGGCAGATACTGACCAACGCCATGATGCTCGCCGTGTTCGTAGAGCTTCTCGGCGTTCTCGGTCTGGTATTCACCATCATGGCGTTGAGCATGCTGGGCCTGTTCTAGAACACACTGTCACACAAGGAGCTGAGCAAATGCAGACAATCAGCGACGCCGTTGTTGACAAGGTGAGGGAAGAAGCCCAGCACCTGGTGAACGAGGCTGAAGAAGAGTCCAAGAAGGAACTGGACAAAGCGAGAGCGCAGCGAGCAGCGCGCTTTGATGCCGAGAAGAAACGCCTGCTCACGGACGCACGGGAAGAGGCCGCCAGAATCGCTGCTCAGAACGCGATGAAGGCGCGTCAGACGGTGGCCAACGCCAAGGCCTCTGTGCTGGACGCCATCGTCGCGCAGGCGCGCGCCACGCTGGCCAAGACACCCACCACGCATAAGTCTCTTGCATTCCTCATAAGCGACGCGGTTGAGGGTCTCGGCCATGCCGGTAAGGTGACTTTGTCCGTAGCTGAGAAGGATGCCGCCGCAGCGCGCGAGATAGTCAAGGCGGACAAGAAGCTCGCGGAATCGGTCAGGGACGTCAAGACCTGCGATTGCACCGGCGGTGTCCTCGTGCAGACCGAGGACAATACGCTTTGCGTTGACAACACGTACACCACACGATTGGAGATGTTGCTGCCCAGGATTCTGCCGGAGATCGGCAAGAAGTTGTTCTGACGATAACCAATTAAGGAGCGCATGGTGCTCGATCCAAGATACGCGTATATGTCGGCCTACCTCAAAGCTGAGGAGCCGAAGATGGTCAGCGGTAGTCACCTGGACCGATTGTCGCGCGTGACGAACGTGGCTGACGCGATTGGTATAATCCGCGAGACGGACATCGGTTCGTATCTCGAGGGAGTGAGCGTTCGTGGATTCGAAGACATCGATGCCGCCCTGTGGCAGTACCTCGCGGCGCGCATCGCGCACGTCGAGGCATTCAAGTACATGCCCGGCGACATGCGAAAGGTGTCACGAGCTTTCGTTGTGAAGTTCGATGTCGCGAACGTCAAGTCCACCCTGCAGGGTATCGTAACGGGAGACAAGACCGCTCTGCTGCCGCTCGGAGTGATACACGACGAAGGATTCTCCGGCGAACTGGAGGCCTCCGAGACAGTACAGGATGTCGCGGACATTCTCACACGAAGTCGGCTGGCCGACTTCGCCCCTGTGGTGAAGGCGTACGACCCCAGCGGAGGCGCCAAGTCGAAGATAGCGCTTGAATCCAGTCTGGAGAGCCTGTACTACCACGGCCTCTTGAAGACCGCGCGCCTCGTGCGCGAGGGCAGCAGTCTTGCTAAGGCGTATGGCCTGGTCATAGACCTCGCCAACCTCGGCATTGTGTGCCGCGCCGTGGTCGAAGGCATCGGTCCAGCCGCAGGCGACTTCCTTATCTCCGATGGTTACATCATCGAGGAGAAGATGCTGCGCGACGTCCTCCCGTTCAAACTGCCTGACGTCCCGCGGCGAATCGATCTTCCTCAGTACCGTGACCTCGCGAACGAGGTCGCCACTGCGTACGACAAGACGAAATCGGTCACCGTCATCGAGGAAGTCATCGAGCGGCACAAGTTCGCGACACTCAGAGACCTGCTGTCGCCAAGGGTCCTTTCCCCGCTCGTGATCGCCTGGTATCTCGTATTGAAGGAGACCGAGGTAAGGAACGTCAGGTTGGTCCTGAAAGCCATCTACGATGGCGTGCCGGTTGATGAGGTCAAGAGGTACCTGCTGCTATGAGCGCAAGTTCGATTAGAAACATGGAGATCGCCGTGATAGGCGATCTCGAACTGGTGAGCGCACTCCGCCTGGCCGGACTGCGCAAGACCTACGCGATCCAGGGAGAGCGTCACGCCGTTGACGACATCCGCAAGGCACTGAGCGAGTGCATGAGCGACCCCGGAGTCGGCGTTGTGGTCATGCTCGAAGAATACGCGGAGATGGCGGGGGATGTCGTTTCGCAGTACCGGCAGGGCAAGAACGTCCTGCCCGTCATCGTCGAAGTGCCGTCAAAACGCGGCACGCGACATCCGGACGTCATCGCCTACTACAAGCAATTCAGTCGGGAGTATCTCGGTTTTGATATTGAGTTATAGCCGACATCCGGTCGCCTTGGGTCGAACGGAGCAGTCTTAGGAGGTTACAGATATGGGCAAGATCTGGAGAGTATCCGGACCTCTGGTTATCGCCGACGAGATGAGGGGTTCGCAGGTTTACGAGGTGGTGGAGATCGGAGACGAGGGCATCGTCGGTGAGGTCATCGGACTTGAGGGCGACCGAGCGGTGATTCAGGCTCAC
>JAXGQG010000020.1:0-24206 GCA_040766535.1 Dehalococcoidia bacterium
ACCGAGAACGCAGCAACACTCAGATCGACAGGTGAAGACGCCTCATAGAGTACCTGCTGCAGCTGTGCCCGAACCCGAATGCTGTGGACACGGGCTTCATCCTGGTCAAAGGCGGGCGAGCCCGGGGCCAGGCTCACCACCACGAACACCATGCAGGTGAGCGACAGTGCTTGCCGAAGCCAGCGCTGCAACCCGTGCATAGTGGCATTGTAGCCTCTTCTGACGGGTTGTTCCACTCGGCGGTTGTCGTCTCATCCGGGCACTGTGCCGCGTATGCCGGCACGATGCGGTTGCGGCCGCCATGGACCGATGCTACCATCAGCATTGGTGGAACAATGTCAAGTGTCCTTGATTTCGTGCGGCGTGTCGTGAGATGCCGACCCGGGTGGCAGCGAGCGATGGTCCCATCACACCGGGCGATGCTGACCCGGGTATGTGGAGGCCTTGGGTGTGCGCTCATCTTCGCGGCGCTCATAGGGCCTTTGCCGGGTGTGCGCATGCCGGCCGTCGCTTCAGATGGGACGGTGACGGTCTTCCTCCGGGTGGAGGCGCCCGTCGACCGTGACACCTTCTCCCAGACCGGTGACTATGTGTGCGTCTGGGCTGGAGAGGTAACGGTTCCGAGAGAGGTCACCATCACCGCTCGAAGTGGCAGGCAGTACAGGCTGTTTGTGGAGGATGGAAGGTACAAGTCGACACGTCTCGACACCCTTGAGGTGGAGGATCTCGGCCCTGCTGATGATGCGCTGGGAGCCACCAGTGTGCTCGCGGCGCTGGATGCGGCGAGCGATCTCGGCGGCTTCAGCTATCAGGTGACGGACATGTATTATCCCGGACAGGGCTTCTTCGTCACCTCCATCGATGGTGTCGCGGCAACAGGAGCCGTGGGATGGTCGTACCGGGTCTGGAACGAAGAGCTGGCGGCATCGCCCCAGGTCTCCGTGGAGCGGTTCCTGCTGGGCTATGATTCCGGCGGCGTCGCCCTGCCACACAACCAGGTGCTGTTCTACTGGGGCTATTCATCCCGGTGCCTGCCGTTGCGGGTCACGCCGCGCGAGTCGAGCGTCCAGTGCGGACTTCCGGCCTCTCTGATGGTCGAGGCATTCGTCGACGCCGCCGGAGGTGGCGCCTGGAGCCCGGTGCAGGGAGCGTCAGTCTGCGTCGGTAACGAGTGTCGGGTTAGCGACGCCGATGGTCTGGTAGAACTGGGGTTCGCCGCTGCCGGCACGTTCCGTGTTGACGCCCGCGCAGGCTTCGACGGTGACAGCTACTACGTGCCTGCGGATGGATTGTCTGCTGTCACCGTAGTCGCACCGTGCGCGGTCGTATCATTCAGGGTCGAGTATCCGGGGAATACGGGCATCGATTTCGGCTCCGTTATTCCTGGCGCCTCCTGTGTGCCTGCGCTGGGACAAACGGTGGACCGTGGTGCGGTACGAGTGGTCGTGGAGGAGGAGACCACCGTCAACTGTGTGCTGGAACTCAAGGCGGCGGGTGCGCTGGCCGGGGACGATGCCGAGATGCCGTTTTCCGGCATCACCTGGGGGCTGTGTGCGGACCCGACAGGGGCTGTGCCGATGACGTCAACCTATGCCGAAATCGGCCCCTCGGACGCTGGCGAAGAAACCAGCTACGATGTGTGGCACTGGCTTTCGGTGCCCGCAGGGCAGCCCCTGGGCGTCTACGACGGCGCTATCAGTTATCACGTCAGAGTGGAGGAGACGTGAGACTTCTTCACCGTGGACGTGTGGGGTGCTGCCAGGCGGTGTTCACGGTGCTTGTCTTCTGTAGTGCTGTGGGGCCGGCGCTACCTGTGGCCGCCGACGAGATGCGATACTCTCTCGGCACCGTCCAGATCGTTCCCGAGTTGTCCGTGTCGCCTGGAAGCTGCTCCGTGACCACTCTATTGCTCTACAACATCGACGGCAACGTCCCCACGCAGGTGGAGCTTTCCGTGCTTGAGGTTCCAGCCGGGTGGGAGATCAGGCTGGAGCATGATGGTGTGTACTCGTCTCGTGGCTCCACCCTTTCGCTGCGTGTAGCCCCATCCCTCCCGTCTTCGACGCCGCCCGAGTCTGTTGAATCCGGAAGAGAGACCGTGTGGATCGAGCCGCGAGGCTACGTCTGTGCGGATGCGGTCCATGTGTATGTGCAGGCGCCGGCAACAGCTGCTCCCGGTGCTGAGTACGCGGTGGCGATTGGGGCGGAGGTCGAGTGGAACGTGACGGGTGCCGCCGTTTCCCCTCTTCAGGCAAGGGAGTTCTTGTACGGGGTACATGTGAGCGGCGCGAACGCGGCAGGGACGCCGGCCGCGGGCGCGCCGGGGACGAGGGTGCATGTGCCGCTGTTGCTCGCAGGCGCCGCCTGTCTGCTCGGCGCGGCCTGTCTGCGTGAGCGTGTTGTGTAATCAGGATAACTTGCGTACAATCCATGACAGTTGAGCACGTGCCAGCCCCGTTATCTGACGCTGAGGAGGTCTTGATAGTGAGATTCGTGCGCACTGCCATGGTGTCGTTTCTGCTCGCTTCTGTGCTTCCACTGTCTCTTACGATGGAGGGCATTCTTGCCGCGTCGTATCCCCTGTCGCCGTCCGAGCCCGCCATCCAGGACGCCCTCGATTACCTGCGCGGGCAGCAGTCCATCGATGGTGACATCGGCGGATTCGGCAACTCCGCTTTTGTGTGCATGGCGGTGGCTGCGGCAGGTGAAGACCCCGACCTGTGGGTGAATGGCGGGCCGTCGCTGGTCGACTACCTGAAGGCGGGACCTGCTGACATGTCCGGCGAGTTCAACATGGGTACGTTCCTCTCGCGCATGGTCCTTGCCGCGGTCGCGGCCGGCGAGTCGCCGTCCGCCTTCGGCTCCTGGTCCGGCGCTCACCTCGGAGTGACTGTGACCGACGGTGACTACCTTGGCGCACTCAAGTCGCTCCACAACGGTACCCAGTTCCTGCAGGACCTGACCGGCGAAGCTGACAGCGCGGAAACGTTGAACGACGACTTCTGGGCGGTGCGGGCGCTCATCGGCGCCGGCGAATCACCTTCCTCTCCCATGGTACAGTCGGCGGTGCAGTTCATCATCGATAACCAGGAGGCCGATGGCGGCTGGACCTGGGGCACCGCGTCGCACACGTGGTACATGCCGGACTCGTCCGATGTCGACAACACCGCCGCGGCTCTGGTAGCCCTGTGCCTCGCCGGGCAGGACGGCGTCTCAGTTGCCGACGGCCTCGCTTTCCTGAGCGGAAGCCAGGATGCCAGCGGCGGGTTCACCAGCATCTGGACGGGAGTGAATGTGCAGTCGACTGCCTGGACGGTCGATGCCATCACCGCCGGTGGTGGGGATCCGACCAGTGGCGACTGGACACCAGTGGCCTCTACTCCTATCGATTACCTCCTGGCGCAACAGGAGAGCGATGGTTCCTTCTCCGGGATGGTGCGGTCTACCGCCGATGTGCTCCTCGCACTGCTTGGACCCGGTGGGAACGCGGCAGCGCGCGCGCGGCCGGTGGCGGTGGGTGGTGAGGCCCTTGCCGTGGACAAGGTTTCGTTAGTCGTTCTGCCGCTCACGGTCTGCGCCGGCCTTCTGGGGGTGTTGTGGGTCACGAACCCATCTTTGCGACGTATTATGCGGCGTAGGTATTGCTCACGTACGCGTTCAGCGCTATAGTTGACGTATGACAATACGAGCTTCGATGCGCATCTCTCTGGCACTGTTCCTGGTTCTTCTCGCGGTAGTGCCGGCGGTGCAACCGTCTGCGGTGTTCGCCGCCGCTGACTATCCGCTGGATGACTCCGATTCTGTGATCCAGGACGCCGTGGAGTACCTCATTGATGAACAGGGCTCCGACGGGAATATAGACGGCTTCGTGACCTCCGCCTGGGCGGTGATGGCGCTGGCTGCGGCAGAGGAAGAGGATGCGGTGGCCGACCTCATTGCCTACCTCGAGGATGAAGCGGGTGGCTACGCCGGTGAGTACGAGGCCACCGACTGGGCGCGGATGATACTGGCCATCGTTGCGGCCGGCGAGGATCCGACCGATTTTGACGGGGATAATTACGTGGACGGGCTTCTCGACCTGCGCGAGGTCGAGGATGAGACAGGCTATGACTACAACCAGATCGGCGATCCGGAACTGCTGAACGACGATATCTGGGGCATTCTGGCCCTTGAGGCGGCCGGTGAGTCGGTCGATAACGACATCATCGACTTCGTTCTCGAATGGCAGAACAGCGACGGGGGCTGGGGTATCGACATTTTCAGTGACAGCGATGTGGATGTGACTGCCGCTGCCGTGATGGCTCTGATCGCCAGTGGCGCCGATGCGGACGAGCCGGAGATAGAAGATGCGCTCGACTTCCTGCTCGATGTTCAGAACTCCGACGGCGGCTTTCCGGAAGAAGATGGGGGTCAGTCGAATGCAGCGTCCGATGCGTGGGCCATCATGGCCATTATGGCCGCCGATGGCGATCCCAACAGCAGTGAGTGGGACAAGTCCGGCGACAATGCCGTGGACCACTTGCTCGAACTGCAGGATACTGACGGCTTCTTCAACTTCACCGACGGCGACGATGTCAACCCGGAGTGGATGACCTGCTATGCCATTCCGGCGCTGCTCGGTCTCCCGTATCCTGTGCCCGCGCTGGAAGCATCGAGCGGCAGCGGGGATGCCGAGATAGAGGTTTCGCCCGCGGAACTGGTGTTCTATGCCACTGAAGGCGGGGACGACCCGCTGGACCGCGAGATAGTGATAATCAACGCAGGTTCGGGCGACATGGACTGGGACGTCGACGTAGACGAGTCCTGGCTCGATGTCAGCCCGTCGAGCGGCACCTCTGATGACGAGGGCGAGACCGTCACCGTGTCCATCGACATCAGCGGGCTCGACGCCGATGACTACCACGGCACCATCACCATCACCGCTGATGACGCCGACAACAGTCCGGAGAGCATCGATGTCAGTCTGTACGTTGAGGAGGCGACCACTGACAATGTGGTCATGTTCTATCCCGAGGAGTTTGAGTTCGTTGGCGACCTCGACGAGGATGAGAATCCGGCTGACCAGGTGCTCGAGATCTGGAACTCAGGACCGGATGCGATCGACTGGGAGATCGAGGTCGATTGTGACGAAGGCTGGCTGACGGTGTCCCCGGATGATGGGGAGCTTGACGAAGAACATGTGTCCATCCGCCTGAGGGTCGACATCGAGGGCCTCGACCCGGATGACTATGACGCCACCATCACCATCATCGCGGACGAAGCCGAGAACGATGGTGAGACGATTCCGGTGAGCCTGGAAGTGACCGGGTCCGCGCCGGAGGAGGACGCCGAGATCGAATTCAGTCCATCCCGGCTCGAATTCGAGGCCACCGTGGATGATGACGACCCGGATCCCAAGACTCTCGAGGTCTGGAACTCTGGCGGCGGCAGGCTCTACTGGGCGGTGTCCGCCGATGAGGACTGGCTTCAGCTCAGCCCCTCAAGCGGGTCCTCCAACGGAGAGAAGGACAGTATCGAGGTCTCGGTGGATATCTCTGGACTCGATGAAGACGAATACTCGGCGGAGATAACGATCGAAGACGAGGACGACTCGAGGAACATCGAGGTGGTGAGGGTGACGCTGGTGCTGGAGGAGAACGAGCCTGACTCGGACATGCTGGTGGCGTCACCCGCGCCCGCCGGGGCGGGGACCATCCAGACGAGCGTTGCCGCCGGCGCGACGTCGGATATCCTGCCGGCACGATGGTGACGCTCACCGCGACGGCGAACGAGGATACTCCTTTGTGGGTTGGTCCGGAGACGCTGCCGGCAGTTCCCCCTCGACCACGATAGTGGTGGACAATCACCGCAGCGTGGTGGCGAAGTTCCTGCGCTTCACAACCGGTGGTCTCACGAATGTGAAGCTGGCCTACGTGCCGCCAGATCTCACCGAGCTGGCTGTCCTGCCCTATCCTGTGGAGAGCATACCGAGTGATCCGCCCGGGTTCGTCATCACCGATGCCGTGGTGGTGCAGCCCAAGGGCGGCGGCACCTTCGCGCTGGAGTTCAACAGCCTGGCGAACGCCGACTATGTGGCACTGTTCCAGGTGGTGAACGGCGCCTGGACGCAGGTGCCCCGCACCGTGTTGAGCCCGACGTCACTGCAGGTAAGCCTTCCTGTCGCGGATACGGTTCTCGTGTTCGCCACCCCCGGCTCCTCATCCGGTGAGCTGTGGAAGAAGGTGACCGGGTTCTTCGAGTCGATGGACACCACCATGATGATCGTCATTGGCGTCGCTGGCGTGCTGGCCATTGTGGTGGTCGCGCTCATCGTGGTGTTGCTGCGACGGGATTCATATTGATGCAGGGTGAACGACGTGCCGCGCGCTGTGTCTCCATCCCCGGGATGATGCGCTTGACGGCGTACGTTGTCTCTCTGCTGACCATCACTGTCTTCTCCGCGGCGTGCACGCAGGCGGGGCCTGATGTAGCTCAGGTTCAGCCGCCTGCCCCAGGCATGACGGTTGAAGACGGACCGTCGGTCAGGGTTCTCGTCACCACCGACTACGGTGCCGAGACGCTCGTCGACGTTCACGTCCCGCTCGAGGATGGAATGTCGGCGATGCAGGTGCTGCAGTCCGTGGCAACCGTCGGCACGGCGTATGGCGGCGGCTTCGTGCAGAGCATCAATGGCATCGGCTCTCAACGTGAGAGCCGCACGGACTGGTTCTACGCCGTCAACGGCGTGCTCTCGAACCGCGGAGCCGCCGACCACGCACTTGCCGTCGGCGATGTAGAGCACTGGGACTACCGGACGTGGGGCTTCAGGCGGCAGGTGTCCGCGACACTTGGCTGCTTTCCTGCTTTCCTGACGAACGGTTTCAGGGGCGCGGTGCGTGCCACGGTCGTCGCGTTTGAGACTCCATATGCGGATGAAGCGGAAGCGATCGCGTCCGCGTTGCGTGAACGCGGGGTCAGCGAGCTTGGCGTGGTCGATCTGGCGCAGCTACCGGAGCCGTGGAAGGGAGAGCGCAACCTGGTTCTGGTGGCCGGACCCGGCCACGGGATGGTGCGCGAGGTGTACGAACGCTGGGACCGGCTTGGCCTGTACGCGCTCCTGCGGGAAGGAAGCATCACTGCGTGCACGGCGGCGGGCGAAGAGACGGTGCTCACCGGGAGCGTGGGAACACTGCAACCGCTGCAGAATCCCTGGAATCCCTCGGGTATCGGCGCCTGTCAGAACGTGGTGCTGCTGGTCTCCGGTACCGATGCCGCTGGTGTGCGCGGGGCAGCGTCGTTGTTGCCTGGAGCGATCGAGGATATGTCGGCGTGGTGTGGTGCGCTGGTGCGGGATGGGACGGCGGCGCCGCTTCCCGTGCGGCACTGATTTGACTTCTCTCCGTGCCGGGAACGGATGGCATGGGTTAACAACCTAGGGACGTATTCCGCCATGGGCGCAATGGACGTAATGCTGACGTATCGGCCATCTGAGAGTGGCGTCCACCGGTTGAATCCGTTCGTGATGCTCTCCTGGCTGTTCGCAGTGCTGATGGCGGCGATGGTGTTACAGCACCCGCTGTGGCTGGCCGGCGTCCTGCTGAGCACCGTGCCTGTTGCAGCCGCAGCGGGAGTGACAGCGCAATGGCGTTCGGTGATGCGCTTCGTCCTGTGGATGGCCGTGGCGGTGGTGCTGATCAATGCGGTCGTGGGTACGCAGGGCAGCCACGTACTGTTGTCCGCCGGCTTTCGACTGCCGCTGGTTGGCACCCCATGGCTCACTGTGGAGTCGCTGGCTTTCGGCGGCGCCATGTCCGTCCGCCTGGCCGCAATCATCTCGTCGTTCACGCTCATCAACCTGTGTGTACATCCCGACGATCTGATGCGGGCAGCCATCAAGCTGCGGTTGCCATACCGCTCGGTGCTGGCCACATCGCTCTCCTTCCGGTTCATTCCAGTGCTGATGCAGGATGCCAGGACCATCATGGACGTGCAGCGTTCACGCGGACTGTCGTTCAGTTCCGGTGGGCTGGCACAGCGGATACGGAACCGCGGTGCGCTCATCCTTCCACTGCTGTCCAACTCGCTTGACCGTGCGGTGCAGGTCGCCGAGGCGATGGAAGCGCGTGCCTATGGAGCCCCGGTGCAGCGCACGTACTACCGTGACAGGCGCATGTCCCCCCTGGACCGGGCACTGATTGTGGTGCTGTGGTGTGGCACTGCGTTTGTTCTCTGGTTGCGGACGGCTGGAGTCGGAGACTTCACGTACTATCCCTCCCTCTCAACACTGTCCATGACTTCTTACGAATGGATGGCCCTGCTGTTGTTGTTGGCGGCACTGGTGGCCGTGCCGCTCGGCGGCCTTGTCGCACGCTACGCCCATGATTGAGTTCCGTCATTTCACGTTCACGTACGCGGGACATGACCGTCCGGCTGTGGAGGACGTGTCTCTGGCAATCGGCGATGGGGAGGTCGTGCTCCTCGCCGGCCCGTCCGGTGGTGGGAAGACCACGCTGGTTCGTTGTCTGAACGGACTCATACCCCACTTCCACGGGGGGATGCTCCGAGGTCGGGTGGTCGTGGAAGGCCTGGACATCACACAGCATCAACCCCGCGAATTCGCCACACGGGTCGGCATGGTCTTTCAGGATCCCGAAAATCAACTGGTCGGCTCTGACGTGGAGCGAGACATCGCGTTCGGGCTCGAAAACCTCGGCGTACCGCCGGTGCGCATCGGAGAGCGCGTGGAGGAGGCCCTCGAGGCGCTGGGCATCGCCTCGTTCCGGCGCGCGTCGCTGGCAACGCTCTCCGGGGGAGAGAAGCAGAAGGCGGCGCTGGCGGCAGTCTTCGCCATGCATCCCTCCGTTCTTGTCCTGGATGAACCCACCTCAGAGCTTGATCCGCTGAGTGCCCGGGAGTTCATGCACAGTCTGATGCGTCTCCACGGTGAGCATGGCATGACCATCGTGCTGGTGGAGCACCGCCTTGAGCGGGTGGTCGAATACTGCGGCCGTACAGTGGTCGTTGACCAGGGGCATATCGTGGCCGATGGCGATACGCGCAGTGTGTTGGACCGTCTGGCGGTTTCCCCGCACGGAGTGGGCGTGCCGCCGATGGCTGAACTTGCGCGGGCCTTTCGCCTTGGCGGCATCTGGAATGGCGCAACGCCGTTGAGTGTTGTTGAGGCGCAGGGACAGTTCGGCCGGTTCCTTCCGCTGACGCTCCCTGAGCCGCCCGCCCGGTGGAGTGCGCCGAAGGCCGATGCGCTCTTGACCGCTGCCGGCGTCTCGTTCTGCTACGGCGGAGAAGCGCCGGTGCTGGATGGCGTCTCCGTATCCCTTTCGCCCGGGGAGATGCTGGCGGTGATGGGCCGCAACGGCTCCGGCAAGACCACGCTGGTGAAGCATTTCAATGGATTGCTGAAGCCTGTGCGGGGTAGCGTGCGCGTCCGGGAACAGGACACGCGTGGCGCCGGCGTCTCCGAGCTGGCGCGAAGCGTCGGGCTGGTCTTTCAGAACCCCAACGACCATCTGTTTGCCGACACGGTGGAAGAGGAAATCCTCTTCACGCTAAAGCATCTGTGCTACGACGGAGAAGAGGCGGGGCACAGAACCGACGAAGTGCTGGCGAGGTTCGGCCTGGAGGGCTACCGGAAGCAGTATCCACGGTCGTTGAGCGGCGGTGAGCGCCAGAGGGTTGCCCTGGCCTCGGTTGTCGCCGCGCGGCCGGACGTGCTGGTCCTTGACGAACCTACACGCGGTCTCGGACACGAGATGAAGCTGGAGTTGATGTCGTTCTTGCGCTCGTACTGCGCGGAAGGACGCTCGGTGGTGCTGGTGACGCACGATGTGGAGACGGTGGTGCGCCACGTGGACAGGGTTCTGTTGCTGCAGGACGGACGGGTGCGTGCGCATGGACCCGTCAGGGAAGTCCTGGCGGCCTCGGAAGAGTTCCGGCCGGACGTTAACCGGCTGGTCCAGCCTTTCTACGATGCCGGCGCCGCCGCCGCGTTCATGTCGGTGGACGATGTAGTGGGGGCGTTCATTTGAAGCAACGGCTCACTCTGCCGCTCGTTATTTCGGCTATAGTGGCGGTGCTCGTACTCGCCCTGGTGCGCGACGCCGGCGCGGGGGCGAGCCCGTGGCCCTTCATCGCTGTCGGCATCGCGGTAGCCATCGTGCTCGTGTTCGCCGTGCGCTTCGAGGCATCGGGCGTTCACGCCCGGGTGCTCGCCATCGTTGCCCTTCTGGGAACCCTGTCGGCGCTGCTCCGCGTGCCGTTTGCGGCCATACCCAACCTGCAACCAAGCACCTACCTGGTCATATGCTCCGGATATGTCTTTGGACCCGTTGCAGGCTTCGCGGTCGGCGCGTTGACCGCCATCGTGTCCAACTTCTTCCTCGGACACGGCCCATGGACGTTGTTCCAGGTGCTCGCCTGGGGGTTGGCCGGCGCGTCGGCGGCCGGACTGCGGCGGCTGGCACTGCGTCCGTTGTGGCTCGTGCTCGCGGGTATCGTCTGGGGCGCGCTGTTCGGTCTCATCATGAATGTGTGGACGTGGATCGCGTTCGTCTATCCGCTGACCGCGCAGACGTTCCTGATCACGTGGATGGCGAGCATTCCGTTCGACCTGATGCACGCGGCTGGCAACGCCTTCTTCCTGGGCTTGCTGGGGGTGCGCACCATACGGATACTGGAACGGTACCACGCCCGCTTCTCCTGGAGCTGGGAGGATAGCGCTGGGCGCCGGTCCGAGGACAGACCCGACGGCGCTCCGGACCGGGACTGATCCGGGGCCATGCCGGTCCCGCAGCGGCGTCCCGCCCATCGGTTCCGACCTGGCCGGCACGGGTGTTTGAACGTGGTTTGACGACTGTACAAACGCATGCTACCATCGAATTGCGGAAGGGAATGGGGACCCACGACAAGGGGCGAGTCCCTTTCTGCAGGAGGGAGGCATGGACAGAGGACTTGCTTTGCTGTGCCAGTGGCTGTTTCCTGTAGATCGCTCTCCGCTGATGGAGGGCAGGTAGAGGACGGGTGGTCGGTAATCAGTGGGGAGCACTCCAAAACCCCGAGCTCTTCGTGAAACAAATGGCTCAGTAATGAACATGAGCAACAGGGGTTCAGCCTGACTGAACAGGAAGAGTAGGGGCTGAATACGAAAGAGATAGAGGGGGCGCCGGGAACAGACGGCGCCCCCTCTCTGTTTGCGTGAGCGGACGGGAGGACGTGGGGGTCACTTGAACAGCCGCAGCACCACGTTGATAACGACGGTGAGCACCAGGCTCAGGACGATGGATGTCGCGATGGGGATGAAGACGTGAGTGTTGCCCCGGTGAAACGAGAAGTCCCCCGGGAGCCGTCCTAGCAGCGGGATATGTGGCCACAGTATGAGCAGCACGCCGGCGATGAGCGCAACGATTCCCACCGCGATCAGTAGCTTTCCGAGGTCTGATGTCGGCATGGCAGGTCAAGTGTAGCGCAACGACGCCGCGGCGGAGAAGCGAACAGAGATCACGCCAGCGCGCCTGTTGACGTGCGATTGCGGGAAGGCTATCTTATCGCGAGCCCGTCCAACCTTTCTGGAGCTGTCGCCGCGTGCTGAAACGACTCACAATTCGCGACTTCGGAATCATCGAGAATCTCGAGTGGCGCCCCGGCCCGGGTTTGAACGTCATCACCGGCGAGACGGGCGCGGGCAAGTCGCTCGTTCTTGACGCGCTCGATGTGCTGCTGGGACGGAGGGTGGGGCAGGAGATCATACGCACCGGCTCCTCCTCGGCCGTCATCGAGGCGGAAGTGGCGCCGCCGTCGGCCGATTGCTCCGGAACTCCGGTCGTCGTCAGACGCGAGGTGGAACGTTCCGGACGTGGCAACGCCTCCGTTGACGGCCGCACTGTGCCAGTGCGCAATCTGAAAGAACTCGCCGGCGCCGCGTTCGATTTGCACGGTCCGAATCAGCAGTTCTCGCTGCTTGAGGCCGGTCAGCAACTGTCAATGCTTGATACCTACGCCGGAACCGCCGACATGAGGGCCGCCTTCGCTGCGCTGGCCGGCAGGCTGATGGAGGTGCGGACCCGGCTCAGGACGCTGTTGTCCGACGAACGGCAGCTCGCGCGCAGGCGCGACCTCCTCACGTATGAGGTCGGCGAGATCCGTGCGGCGGGACCCGTCACCGGCGAGGAGGCCGAGCTGGAAGAGGAGAGCCACCTCCTTGCCAATACCGAGCGCCTTCGCGCGTCGGTGGCGCAGGCGTGGGACCACCTGAGCGGCGGCGAGGCAGGAGTCCCTTCGGGGACGGATAGCCTTGGCGATGGCCTGCAGCAATTGCGCGAGGCGGCGCACATCGACCGCCATCTCGAGGGACTGGTCCAGACGGTTGAATCCGCGTTGATACAGTTGGAGGATGTGGGACGCGAACTCGCGTCGTATCGCGACTCCCTGGAATACGATCCAGCCCGGCACGAGCAGGTGCAGGCGCGCCTGGACCTGCTTCGGACGCTGAAGAAGAAGTACGGGGGTAGCCTGGAGGCGGTGCTGGCGTACGCCGAGCAGGCCGAGACTGAACTCCTGTCGCTGGATTCCAGCGATGAATACCGGGCGCACCTCGAGCGCGAGGAGGAGGCACTGCGCTCGCAGGTGGCCTCGTTGGGCGAGCAGCTTTCGGAGCGTCGCCGGGCGTCGGCCGAAGCGCTGTCCGCAGCCGTTGAGCGGGAACTCAACGACCTGAACATGGGCGGCACGGGTTTCATGGTCTCGTTCCAGCTTGTCGAAGGCGACGACGACCTGGTGCTGTCCGATGGGTCGACCTGCGGCTTCACGAGGGAAGGCATCGACGATATCGAGTTCCTCATCCGGGCCAATCCTGGCGAACCATTCCTGCCGCTGGCGCGTATCGCCTCTACCGGCGAGACGTCGAGGCTGATGCTCGCGTTGCGCTGCGCACTGACGCGCGGCGGGCCGGTGCCCACACTCGTGTTCGATGAGATCGACATGGGTATCGGCGGGCGCAGCGGCGAGGTGATCGGCAAGAAGCTCGCGCTGCTGTCACGTCAGCACCAGGTCATCTGCATCACCCACCTGCCACAAGTTGCCGCCTATGGCGACAGCCAGTACAGCGTGCAGAAGAAGGTGGCCGGCGACCGCACGTTCGTGGTGCTCACCGAACTGCAGGGTCCTGAGCGGGAGTCGGAGCTGTCGGATATGCTTGGCAGCCTTGGCGAGCCGTCGCTGTTCGGGGCGCAGGAGTTGCTGCAACGGGCGCGCACGTGGAAAGCGTCCGCCGCCTGAGCCGTGTGGCGGGTCTACTGATTCCTCGGGAATCGTTCATCACATGACACACGTTGTCGTCGGTTCCACCAATGAGGGCAAGGTCATCGCCTGCCGGCGTGCGTTCCGTCGCGCCTTCGGAGAGGTCGAGGTGAGCGGCATCGCCGTTCCATCCGGTGTGGCGGAGCAGCCGCGTGGCGATGAGTGCTTTGTGGGCGCGCGGAACCGCGCCGAAGCCGTGCGCGAGGCGGCGAAGGCACTGTCGATGCCGGCCGACTACGCCGTCGGCATCGAGGGCGGGATGGCGAAGCTGCATGACAGGTGGTTCGGCTTCAGCGCGGCCTGCGTGGTGGACTGCAGCAACGGACGGGCCGGCTATGGCACGAGTCCGATGTTCGAACTGCCGGCCGCAATCACCGCCAGCCTGCTTGAGGGGACGCTGCTCGGCGACATCGTCACGGAACTGACCGGCGATGCCACCTTCCGCGAGCGCCGTGGCGCCGTTGGTCTGCTGACGCGGGGACTGTTGACGCGCGAGAACGCGCATGAGTACGGCGTGCTGGCGGCCCTGGCCCCGCATCTGAGTCCCGAGAGGTATGGACGCCGATGATGACCCGGCTGCTGCTGGTTCGCCACGGAGAGACCGTCTGGAACGCCGATGCGGTGTACCGCGGGCGGTCGGAGATCCCGCTCAGCGAGACAGGCAAGCGGCAGGCCCAACTGACTGGCCGCAGCCTTGCCGCTGAAGGGCTAACGTCGCTGCTATCGAGCCCGCTGGTGCGTGCGCGAGAGACGGCCGAGGCCATTGCAGAGGCGACTGGAGTGGCTGTGCGGATCGATCACGACCTCATCGATCTGGATTGCGGCGAGTGGGAAGGATTGACGGACGCGCAGGTCAAGGAGCGCTACCCGGACGTAAGGCGCGCCTGGCTCGCCACTCCGCATCTGGTGCGGCTGCCTGGAGGCGAGACGCTGGACGAGGTCGCTGCGCGCGTGGGTGCGGTGCTCGACCGTGTGCTGTCCGCGCCGGGGACGGTGGCGCTCGTGTCTCACCGCGTGGTGCACAAGGTCGCCATCTGTGCGCTGCTGGGACTGGATAACTCCCACTTCTGGGATGTGCAACTCGACGTGGCGGGTATTACCGAGTTCGCGTGCTCCTCTACGCGCCGTGTGCTGGTGCGGCACAACGATAGGTCTCATCTACGTGATGGGCGGTGGCAGGCGGTCGCCGACTTCTAGCTCTGCCCCTCGACGGGTTCCTCGTCGAACCACCGTGAGACGCTCTTGTCGATGGCGAAGCCCTCGTGTACAACGAATACCAGCAGCCGCGTGTGCGGGTAGTTGGGGATATCGAGGGTCAACGGTATCTCGGTGGATTCACCGGGCGAAATCGCGAACGGCTCACTCTGCACCGCGCTCCACATCTGTTCATTGCCGGCGTCGAAACCGGCCCTCACCGTGCAGTCCTGCAGCCTGGCGGCGCCGTGGTTGGTGACCGTAACCAGCATCTGATAGGTGGCATCCAGCCGTTGCCCGCGCCATGTGTGCGTCACGATGGCTCGCGGGGAGAAGTCGTAGATATACGCGGCCTGGCCCTTGTACTCCTCGGGAACCATGCCGATCCTGCCGGCCTCTCCGGTAGTCTCGAGGTAGAAGTACTTGACGCCTTCGTACTCGTAGTAGGTGCCCACGAACTTGTTCGCCTCTCTCACCCCGAGGGCCATGTGCTCGGGAAGCCTGACGAGGACGACGTCATAGCCCATGGCGTCCATGAGCTTGCCCAGCAGTATGGCGGTATCCTCGCAGTCGCCGCCGCCCTCCACCAGCGTTTCCACCGGATACCGGCCGTAGTCGTCGAAACCGGTGGTGTCCATGTCGCTGGTGTACTCGAGCTGCTGCACGAAGTTGGCGATGAAGTGCACCCGTTCGTATTCGTCGATGCCCAGTTGGTCGACGATGCGCTGCAGCGTGGCCGCCAGGTCCGCCAGGATCTCGCGGTCGCCGTCGTCCGCCGCGTACACGGCGTAGTCGCCGGTGGTGGGGCGGGGGCGGGAACGGTAGTCCTCATAGAGCGCGGTGGGGATGCGCACGGACCACGTCCAGCTCATGTCGTCGTACTGCCAGTGGCTCCACTCGAATGTCTTCTCGATAAACTCGGTGCCTGCCCACGGATGCGAGGCCGGCGGGACGGTGGCGACCGGCTCCTGTGACGCGGGGAGTTGGGCCGGGGCAGCCGGTGCGCACGCCGCCACAATGAGAAAGAGTGACATAATACTCACCACAGAGGACACCAGGCTCCTGGTGTGGTGAGGCTGGGATCGTGACGGACTGTGAAGCTGCTGCACCTGTCTGCCTCAATGTGAGAAGAGGGTGGGGGTGGCGCGCCTGGAGGGATTCGAACCCACGACCCTCGGTTCCGAAGACCGATGCTCTTGTCCGCTGAGCTACAGGCGCCCGTGCGCGCTAATTCTACCAGAGTCGCTCGCTCTTCCCCATACTGGTAGCCGGGAGCTGCATGCCGCTCGCCGACTGCGCATACGGATGCCGGGACAATGCACGCGCCTGTGTCGTCAGCGACGCTGGTATGGGGGTTGTTCGTGAACGACCCACGGGGCATGGAGGTGCTGTGTCCTGTGTAGGGCGCGGACCTCTGCGTCCGCCCTCCCTCTCCAACGGGGACACCATGGGCACCGCCGCCCCCAGTGTCCTGGAATGGTGTTTCCGCGCTGGCCCGTGGCTCCGGTAGGGGCGGCATACATGCCGCCCGCCCGAGTGCGAACACGAACGCCAGAATCGTAACGCGCCGGTGTCATCAGCGACCCGGGTAGGGGTCGTTGGCGAACGACCCGCGGGGCGTGGAGACGGTGTCCTGCGTAGGGCGCGGACCTCTGCGTCTGCCCTCAATCTCCAACGAGGACACCATGGACACCGCCGCACCCAGTGTCCCGGAATGGTGTTTCCGCGCTGGCCGTGCAGGCTGCCGCCCCCCTACGTGATCTCTGATGCGTTTCTGTCACTAGCCCTGGGTCGTTGGCACCCGCGCGTGAGGGGTGTGTCCTGCCGGACTGCGTCCGTCCCGACATCATGGATCTTGCTTGCCCCGGTAGGGGCGGCATATATGCCGCCCGGCCGACTGCGCACACGAACGCCCGAATCGGTCACGCGCCTGTGTCATCAGCGACCCTGGTAGGGGTCGTTGGCGAACGACCCGCGGGGCGTGGAGGTGGTGTGTCCTGTGTAGGGCGCGGACCTCTGCGTCCGCCCTCCCTCTCCAACGGGGACACTATGGGCACCGCCGCCCGCCCGACTGCTCACAGAAGTGCCGTGATCTCTGATGCGTTTCTGTCATCGACGCCGCATGCACGGACAAATCGTGAATCGTTCGTCACCGATGCGCAAGAGGACCCACCGCAACTACGTACGATATGAGTATGCTGTCCCCGCAGTACCGAGCAACCGGTGCGCCCGACGGAGAGACTTTCGCGGGGGGAACCTTCCGCCAGCAACTCGCTCGCGTGTGGGCGCACGTCTGACTTGGTGAGAACCGGCAGCCGGGACAGGCCTGCGGCGGTCCTGACATCGCCTGGCGATACACCGTGTGCATCCATCAGGGCGCGATAGTAGGGTACGTGTTCGTGAGCATAGTGGATGAGGCGTTGAAGTCGCTCCGATTGCAGTTGCTGAATACGTTCGAGCGACCACCCCTGTGATTCCTCGAGTTCCTTCAGGCACCGCATCGTGCGCGTGCCGACACCCCCGTACAGACCGCGGCGACGGCAGCGTGAGCTGCCGCTGCGTCTCATGACGGGTGAGGAGACGATGAACGCCGCCGAGCAGTCGCGACAACCTCGATACGTGCATCGCGTTGGAGAAAGCCGGCATACCGTTGAGCCGCGCCAGCGATGGCCAACCTCTCCCGCTCACGCACGGACTCAAACATCTCTGCCCTCATCGAGACTGTGCCAACACCGAGCGCCGTCCGCTGCCAGGTGCCCGCGACGCGACCATCAACGATGATCACGGGGCTTAGCCTGCCGCCGCCGGCGTTGACTCGCTCGGAGTACTTGGCATCGAGAACTGCCGTCCGGTCTCGGTAGGCAAGCACGTACTCATCGAATGCTGGCAGCAGGTGCACGCAGTGAGACCGGACAGGCGCCGGCGCATCATTCCGCCACCAGAATGTCTCGCCATTCACGACGTCCGCTGCCAGGGAAGACCGAATGGCCATCACGCCGGCTCGCGCCTCCTTGGCGGTCAGGCCTGACCACCAGACAAAGTCTCGCAACGATGCCGGCCCCCGGCTACGGAAATAGCGGCGGACCAGTTCGGCGACCGCTTCATCCCTCCGTATCGGCACTCGTAGTGGTGTTCTATGTTCGAGTAGGACATACGTATGGTGGCTTCCACGTGGAGGGCCGCTGCAGATGAGTCCGTCGAGCTCCGCCCGCACAAGCATGTGAGAAAGGCGGGGTCCGTCCGCTGAGACACCTGCACGCCTAAACGCCGAGCCGATCTCGTCACGCGTGAGCGCATGACCGTCGTCGAGGGTCTTCGCGAGTATCGTAGCGCAGCGCCCGAAGGTGGCTGCATCGAGTCCAAGCTGCCGGTATCGACCCTGGGAACGAGCAATCAACCGAGGCGCCACCAGATCCAGCATCCACCGCAGGTCCTTCGCCGAGACGAACTGCCAGGTGCGACGCATCACATGGGTGCGAAGAATGCTACCGTTCGCGATGGCACCCTCGATGATTGAGTCATTGGCCGTGCCGATCGGCATACGGAGCCCCAGGGCCCACTTTGCCGCGGAGTAGTCCTGTGCCTGCACCGCGCCGAGCCACCCGACCACATCAGACGCGTCAGAGAAGCCGCTGCCGGTGATGCCCTGCGCAGACAGTCTCAGAGCTGCGAACAGATGCCGTGGCTCAGGACTCTCTGCGTGTCTCATGCTGCCGGCGATCCGCGTGATGGCGTGTGTGGGCACTCCGCGCAGGCGCGTTCCCCTGCCCCTCGGGGCTCGCGAGCGCCTGGCGGGTATTCGCAGACAGTATACTCATTCCGGCTGGCGAATATGTGGATGTGGGTGCAATCGCGACCGGACGCTCAGTCCGCAGGTCGCGAGGGACAGAGGTATGCTGTTTTCGATTGGTCGCGAGTGCAATGTGTATGCTGTTGCGGTGTTTCGGGCTGGCCCGGGGGCTCGCGCTCTACACAAGGTGCGGCCCTCTGCGTCCGCCCTTTCCGGCGCGCGGCGACTGCGCGTCTGCGTCAGCCACCAGACCAGCGCACGGCACTCTCTAGCGGAAGTCCTGCACGTCGACCAGCTTCGCGCCCCAGGGGCAGAAACGATGAACCGTGTTCAGCCAGTAGTCGAGGTCGGCTTCAACCAGCGACGGTGTGCCATCGCACAACTCGATGGTCATCTCGGCCATGCGGACGTCCTCGGAATCGATGTGCCAGCTCCACGGCCGGTTGTACGCCACCTGGCCCGCGACCAGTCCGCCGCTCGGGATGTTGGCCTGGCTCTCGCCGCGTTGCAGGGCGAACACCTGCTCGATGGTCTCCTCGTTGGTGATGAAGATGCGGTACTGCTCACCCACCACGTCGAAGGTAGCCAGGATGCCGCCGCTCAACACGGGCTGACGGCTGACAGTCAGGAGCAGCCGGTACTGGCTCGACTTGATCGCCTCGCCGGCCTCGGGGTAGGGCAGGACGTCGAAGCGGATGTCGTACCGGCCGTAATCGGTGGTCACCGGTGCGGACAGGCCGGGCTGCGTCAGCACCTTGCTCTGCGTGGCCCCGTTCTGGGTGACCTCGATGAGGCAGCTCACCTCGCCCAGCCAGATGCAGATGGCGTCGTTAGGACAGCGGCTGTCCGAGATGACCTCGACGAACTTGACGCTGAGGTCTTCGCCTGTGACGACTGCACTCTGGCCCACGGCAAGGGTGAACTCCTTGTCCAATTCCGCTTGAACAGCCGGCTGTCCGGTGCAGCCCGCCAGGGCGATGAGCATCGAGACCATGATGGATAGCCAGATAACCGTCCTGCGCATCTTCATCCTCCCCGGCGGTTTCGTCGCTCGCTCTTCGAACCGTCGCCTGTCTTCCGCCGCAACCGTAGTGCGCCGAAGTGTAGCGCCTCGAGAGGTCTTGTCAAAGCCAGGGCAGCGAGTTGCTAGTGACGAGTGACGGGTAGCGAGTCCCCCACGCACGCAGAACGCAGAACTCAGCACCCAGAACTCCCGCAAAGCCGGCGCACCCAAGAACTCAAGCACCCCGCGGCTGCGCCGCGGCGAACTCAGAACTCGGAACTTCGTGGCCGCTCCATCAGCGCGAACACGCCCCAGCCCATGTACTCACGAGTGTACGTGGCGTGGCGTACGGGTTCCGAGTTCAGTTGGGCTCGAACCTCTCGCGCCAATTCATCGCCGGGATTGGCTTCCAGCCATCGGCGCATGGTGAGCCATTTGGCCGCCTCGTATCTGTCCCAGCCGTCCTGGTCTGCCAGGACCATCTCCACCACGTCGTAGCCGAGGTCGCGGAACGACGCGAGAAGCTCCGGCAGCAGGAGGAAGTCGGACATCGATTCGGCGTGGCAGCCCCTGGCAACGTCCTCCGTCGGCGGCTGCCGCAGCCAGTACGGCTCACCGATGAGGATGATCCCTCCCGGGCGGAGGCTCTGTGTCAGGAGCGCGATCGTGCCGGCGACTCCTCCACCGATCCAGGTGGCGCCGACACAGGCCGCTACATCGACCTTCTCAGCGGCGACGAAGCCGGCAGCATCGCCGTGGATGAACGTGACCCGGTCGGCCACGCCCAGTTCTTGAGCCCGTAGTCTCGCCTGCTCGGAGTACAACTGGCTCAGGTCGACACCGGTGCCGGTGATGCCGTAATCGCGTGCCCAGGTGCACAGCATCTCGCCCGAACCGCTGCCCAGATCGAGCACGCGGGTCCCCGGTTCCAGTCGCAACGCCGCGCCGAGCGGGGCGAACTTCTCGGGCGTGAACGGGTTGTGGATGCGGTGAGCGCTTTCGCTGATGTTGAAGATGCGTGGAATGTCCATTGGCGAAGACTCCTTTTCCGGCAATAGTAACAGGGATGCGACTGGTTGCATCCGGACCCGGGGGCACATTCCGTATTGTAGGGGCGATATACATGTCGCCCGCCCGGCTGCGGAGACAACTACCGAGACCGGCCACTCCCCCCGTAATCGTCTGGAGTGAGGTGTCGCCGGAATTCCGCGCTATTGTGCGCGCGGTGCGATGTAGCTTTTCACACGGAAGATGGATTGCCCGCCCCGAACGCATCGATGGCCGTCCCGGACGGCCGCGCTCTCGTCGGATGCCAGGAAGACCACCACTGAGGCGATGTCCTCGGGCTCCATGGCGTAGGCGGGAACGTTGCCATGGCTGATCTCGCTGATCATGTCCGTCTTCACCGCGCCGGGGCAGACGGCGTTGACGTCGATGCCGTGTTCCTTCACCTCGGCGGCGAGGCACTCCGTGAAGATGATGATCGCCGCCTTGGTGGAACGGTAGGGAGACCTGCCGGCCTCGCCCATGCGCCCACCCCTGGAGGAGATGTTGATTATCTTGCCGTAGCCCTGCGCGGTCATGTGCGGCACCACGGCGCGGCAGCAGAGGAAGGTGCCGGTCGAGGTTGACGGATACGATGTGGTTCCAGTCGTCCAGGCTCATATCGGCCACCGTCTTGTAGGGCAGGTTCACGGCCGCGTTATTCACCAGGATATCGACGCGTCCGAGGCGCTCCGTAGTTGCGTCGACCATCGCGGCGACGTCCGCCTCACTGGAAACATCGGCCTGCACAGCTATGGCGGCGCCACCGGCGGCGGCGATCTCGGCGACCACCTGGTCGCACGTCGCCCTGTTCCTCCCCGCCACCACCACCTTCGCGCCTTCCCGCGCCAACGCGACGGATATCGCCCTGCCTATGCCGCGGCTGCCTCCGGTGACTATGGCCACTCTGTCCTGTAGTCTCATCTCACATCCTCCTGCAGTACTGCGTTGAAGTCCGGGGCGCTGTGTCGGCGCTATGCCGTCGCCGCCCGGAACCGCTCCAGCTTGCGGCGAAACGCCGGACTGTCCCAGACTGCCGCATTCACCAGCCCTTCGGGGCCGCCGCGCCGGATATCGTTCATCTGTTCGAGGATGGCGGTCCACTCATCCATGTACATATGGTCGGACCATGCCAGCGAGTGCGGCGCCAGTATCACGTTGTCCAGCTTGAGCAAGGGGTTGTCGACTGGCGTCGGCTCCTGCTCGAAGACGTCCAGACCGGCGCCCTGTATCCACCGTTCGCTCAGGGCGCGGGTCAGGGCACGCTCATCCACCACGGGTCCGCGCGCCATGTTGATGAGGAAGGCCGAGGGCTTCATCCTCTTGAGTTCCTTCTCGCCGATGAGGTGGCGCGTCTTCTCGTTGAGGGACAGCACAGGGCGAGGAAATCGGACTCCGCCAGCACGGTGTCCATGTCCATGAGCGTGACGTTGACGTCGGCGAGGTCCGCCTGCCGCGCAAAGGGGTCGAAGGCGATATGCCGCATCTCCAGCGGCATGGCGAGCTTGAATAGCTCATGGCCGATGTTCCCCACGCCTATCGTGCCCAGAGTCCGGCCCACCAGTCCGACGCCGTGGTAGTTGGTCCGCTCCGCCCATCTGCCTTCGCGGGTCAGACGGTCCTTGATGAACAGCCGGGTGCTTAGCGCCGGGAGCAGTGCGACGATGGCGGTGGCCACGGGCCGGCGCACGGCGTCGCGCGTGATACACAGCGCCACGCCGCGTCGGTGAGGTGCCGACGTCGATGACGTCGTACCCCACCCCGAAGCGATGCACGGACAGGAGGCGGTCGTTGCCCTTCAGCGTGGCAGCCGTCCACCGTGGGTTGAGGCTGAACACCATGTCGTAGTTGGCTATCTGTGCGGGGGCGACTTCGCCCAGGTGCTCTCGGAAGATCTCGTACTCCACGCTGGGCATCTGGTCCAGGGCGCAAGCCCCGGCCCCGGGGTGATGAAGTTGCCGTTGGCGTCGATGACGTCGCGGGTCAGTCGATCCTCGTCTTCCTGCTCATGGCTCTCCTCCCTCGTGCTCTTCCTCGGTGTGCGCCGGTTCAGCCGATACTATCTGCTTCACCCGCCCTATCTCACCACTCGTGAGCTGCACCTTGATGCCATGCGGGTGAGATGACGATCTTGTCAGGATGTCCTTGACGACGCCCTGGGTAGTCTTCCCTGTGCCCTGGTCCTGCTTCTGTACGATATGCACCTGCGTGCCCGCGGTGATGCTGGTGCGGTTGCGTCCATCCATGCGGTCGTCCTTTCCGTGGTCTCGTGTCCCCTATTGGCGGCTGAGGACACCTGACTCTACCATGGGTCCGAAGGGCACCCTGCGTATCTCGTGACATCCAGGCACAGCTTCGCCCGGCATCCCTCGCAGCGGGAATCTCGGAGCTGCTGGTTCCGGCTCCCCGCGGCCATGCGTAGCCGGCCCCCGGCACGCCAGAAGGCGAACGGCGCCTGGGGGCCCGCAGGGCGCTAGACCGGCTTCCGGCTCACCGCCATGAGCAGGCTGTAGTCCTTGTTCTGCACAGTCTTGCCCAGCTCGGGGTAGGGCATGAGGTCGAACATCAACTCGTACACGCCGAACTCGTCCGCGTCGGGAGACGCGGCCCCTGATTGCGTGAGCACCTTCTGAACCGTGGCGCCGCCGGAGGTGAGCTCGATGAGACAGCTTGCCTCACCGGCCCAGATGCAGGTGGCGCCCTTCGGGCAGCGGCTGTCCGAGACCACCTCGACGAACTTGATGGAGAGGTCCTCTCCAGCGACTGTGGCCGTCTGCCCCGGCGTCAACCTGAACTCGATGTCCGGGATCGCTTCTATGGTGTCAGGGGAGGAGCAGCCGGCCATCGCCAGGAGCGCTATGAGCACTGTCGAAAGTCCAACAACGAATCTTCGCATCGTGTCCACCCCATACCAACGCTACTTGCACGGCCCGCCGTGCATCTGTGAGACCGGAGTGTAGCGCCGATGGGTGCGTTGTCAAAGTCCGCTACGGGTGGAGCACGACCTCGAACGCTCTCACCAGTCAAGACGTAGCGGCCGAGAGGTTTCATAGCACAGACGCCAGAGTGAAGACGCTCTTCCCCTCCCGGGATGCCATCCACCGCTGAAGTGCGGACAATCGCACTATGGTGTCCCACGTGTTTTCGTCAAATTGAGTAAGGTGTCCCCGGAATTCCCCCTGCCCGCATGGAGTGTCGTGTATCGGCGCCTCGCCACCGATAGTCCGTAAGGCGCCAACTTTGCGAAGCTGGCTGGTGGTGTTACCAGCTTCTTCGTCATATCACGTAAGATACCCCGAAATCGCCGTGTGCCGATGCGCCGGAAGCGTTTCCGCGTTGTGCGTGGACTCTTGTCACGTGAACGCACATCCAGCCGGCCGGGACACCACCCCGGCCCCGGCGGAGACGGACAGTCTAGTTCTGGAGATTGTGATGGATGTAGCTTTCAGATATGCAGAGGACACCGACTTGGGGCTCCTGCTTCAGTTCATCAAGGAACTGGCCGAGTATGAAAGACTGCTCGATGACGTAGTCGCCACGGAAGACACGCTCCGAGAATGGCTGTTTGAGCGGAAGACGGCTGAGGCTTTCTTCGCGGTCGCCGACGGGACTGAGGTCGGTTTCTGTGTGTTCTTCCACAACTTCTCCACCTTCGTAGGGCGGGCAGGCATCTTCATCGAGGACATATACGTGAAGCCTGAATACCGGGGCCGGGGATACGGCAAGGCGATCATGAAGAAGACTGCCCAGATTGCCAACGAACGCGGATGCGGCAGACTGGAATGGTCGTGTCTGGACTGGAACGAGCCGAGCATCAGGTTCTACCTGTCTCTCGGCGCCAGACCGATGAATGAGTGGACCGTTTACAGGATGACCGCCGACACC
>JAXGQG010000021.1:0-22410 GCA_040766535.1 Dehalococcoidia bacterium
ATGATTGTGAACCCCTACTGAGTGTATAGCCGGCCTGCACGAGCGTCAAGCAATCTTACGGTGTGTGCTCTCATTGTCGGCGCTTCATAATTGGCCACGTGTGCGCGCCGTACGGCATCAGCGTGACACTGGGATTGGATGTGCCGCATACGTTGTAGGCGAGCGCCAATGCTTCCTTGATGTCCGCGCACGCCGTCATCTTGGCCCTGCTGGCCTTCTCGGTATTCTCGGGCCGGGTCAATAGGATGACCGTGCCCTTCTCGCCATCCTGCCACAAGCGGACGGCGACGAAACCGGAAATGAGGAAGTTTGCTCGCACGGCCTGCTCCATTTCCACGTAGTTCGGGTGCTTGAACCAGTCGACCAACTCCGCGGGCTCGCCGAAATCCGGGCATTCAGCCATGATGACGGCCGCTCCACCGGGTTTCATGGCGGCCACTGCATTGTGGATGGTCTTCTGTGACTGATAGAGGTTGATGTCGTTGGGATAGCCACCCGCAGTGGCGATGACGATATCGGCTGGCTCCGGGATCTCCACACCGTACATCTGCTCAACCAGTGAGACTCCCCTCCACCATGCCGAGATCCAGTTGCCGGCGAAGACCGCGCAGCTAGTGCCCTCGAAGTTCGGGACCGTATTGATAATGAACGTAGGTGGAGCGAAGGCGGCTACCTCCATCATGTCCTCGTGTGCGGGGTTTCCGTGCGTGATGCCACAGTCAACCATCGGACCTGCGCCGGCACCGACGGTGGAATTGAAACACCACATATGGCATTGCTGAATTGTCTTGAGAGACGAGATGCCGGGCATGATGCTCTTGCGTCCGCCTGCATACCCGACCGCGTGATGGTAGGTGATCCCGCCTGTGGTGATGAGCCGGTCGTGTTCGCGTACCAGACGATTGATGAGCACCTCGGTGCCTCGGCTCGTCTTCCCGTAGTAATCCATCCTGTCGTAGTCCCGACAGTCGTGGTTCACCACCGTCACCCGATGGCACGCCTGCTCACCGCACAACTCGACAAACTCCTCATGGGTGTTCAGTCGGTGCGCTCCCACCGCGATCACGATCGTGATGTCGTGGTCGCTGATGCCAGCCGAGTTCAGGTAATCCAGCAACGTGGGCAGCACCCGGTCGTTCCTCTGCCAGCCGCGGGTGATGTCAGAGACGGTGATGAGCACGCGCTCGCCCGGGTGTACCAGTTCTCTCAGTGGCGGAGAGTCCTGGGGGTTGTCCAGCGCCTGCCGGTACATGGCGACGATGTCTGCCGGAGCATCGCGGTCGTTGCCCCGCATCTCGCACAGGATCTGGTCGTCGGGGACGTCGAACTGTACCTGTCCGCGGCCGTACCTGAAACTGAAGTGTCGGTTCATGTGCCTCCTTCGCGCTGACGCTGTGACCACTGTAGGCCCCAATCGTCGCTGCGCGACTCTCGCGACCGGGCAAATGTGAAAGAAACACCGTGGTCTCCGGTTCCGACCCGGAGACCACGGCCATGCGATAGAGTCCGCTCCTCCGGGAGCTAGGAGACGGGCTTCCGCTCGAGTAGCTCGATGATCGTGTCGTCGGGTCCCTTCAGGAACGAGATTCGTATCCCCGGGCGGTAGTTGGTGATGTCCTGCACAAATGTGGCGCCTTTCGCCTTCAGTTCCGCGACCGCCGCATCGAGATCGTCGGTCACGACCCCGAGGTGCTCCAGACCGTAGGTACTCCCCGCGGGAGGAGCCTTGACGGTTGGCTTCTCGGCGCGTCCTTTGAAGAAGATATTGGAGCCGGACATGTCGACGGCGACCATCGGCGTGCCGTCGGGAGCAGTGCCTCTGCTCTTCACCGTAGCCTTGAACATGTCGACGTAGAACTGTGCGGCCTTCTCGGGGTCCGGGCTGATGATGTGAGCGTGGTCGTAACGATAACTTGCCATGCGCTATTTCTCCTTTCTGCCGAATACTAGGCATGGAAAGGGAGGCGTGTCAACGTGTAATATGGAGTGCCCCGTCCAGATTCGATGCCCGGCCGATGGCCACATGCAATGGCTGTGGCACTTCACGGAGAGAACATGGCGCGTAGAGTGAATGTGGTAGTCCTGAATTCCATCGACAACGAGGCGCTGGATATCATCAGGGCGGCAACACCGGAAGCGGTGGTGACTGATGCCTCGCCCCTGACGCGTGCCGAAAGACAGGGCGACAGGTCGAAGGCCGCCGAACTTGACGGTATGCTTGCCGAAGCCGATGTTGCCTATGCCTTAAAGCTGCCGGACCGGTTCGTACAGCGGTCCCCCCGGCTCAAATGGCTTCAGACCATCTCCACCGGCGTCGACAGGATACTGACACCCGAACTGGTCCACAGTCCGATCGTGGTCACCAACATGAGTGGCGTTCACGAAACCACTATCTCCGAGTTCGTGCTGATGCTCATGCTGATGTTCGTCAAGGGCGCGACGACCAGCTTCTATCAGCAGATAGAGGGACGGTTCAAGTGGTTCCCGATGGACGTATTGACCGGCAAGACGGTTGGGATTGTGGGATTGGGAAGGATTGGGAGGGAGGTAGCGCGGGTTGTCCGCCTCTTCGATATGAGGGTGGTGGCCACGAAAAGGACGGTGCAGCCAGGAGAGACTGCTGCTGATGTTGACGTTCTCATTCCCCTTCAGAGGCTACATGATCTGTTGGCCGCGAGCGACTTCGTGGTACTGGCGTTGCCGCTCACGGCGGAGTCGCGTAATCTGATCGGCGCTGCTGAGCTGCAGGCCATGAAGCGGACCGCGCGGCTCATCAACGTATCCCGCGGCGCTATTATCGACGAGCCGGCGTTGATTCGCGCCCTGGACGACGGCGTGATCGCCGGCGCGGGACTCGATGTGTTTGTTCAGGAGCCGCTGCCCGCGGACAGCCCGCTGCGGCGCATGCGGAACGTTATCTTCAGTCCGCATGTATCCGGCGATATCGCCGAGTACGATGTCGGGGCTGCCCGGCTCTTCGCTGAGAACCTCTCTCGCTACGTTGCTGGTCGCCCGTTGCTCAACGTGGTTGATAAAGCCCGTGGGTACTGAGCTGACGGTGAGGGCTTTGACACTCGATGTGGGCGACGCTACACTGGCAGATGCTCCACGCATGCTGGGGCACGAGCTTCAAGACAGGGGGTTGCCATGACGAATCGAGTTGCCTTAACGAAAGTGCGGGACGGGAATGTCGAAGCAGCCGTCCGAGACGCCGTTCGGCGTGCGGGTGGGTTCGATGAACTGATCAAGCCCGGCAGCAAGGTGCTGGTGAAGCCCAATCAGTGCAAGCCCTCGCCCCGCCACAGTGGCTGCATGACTGACGGCGACGTGGTTGAGGCGGTGACGAAGATGGTGCTCGAACGCAATCCCGCCTCCGTCATCATCGGTGATGGCGCCATTGCAGGCTACGATTTCGGGGGCTTCAGCACGCAGGAGGCGTTCGATGCTTCGGGCGTGACTGATGTGGCGAAACGCCTCGGCGTTGAGTTGCGCAATCTGAACACGGATGCGTCCGAGGAAGTCAGCATTCCGAATGCGCTCATCATGGATAGTGTGCGTATCGCGAAGACGGCGCTGGACTGCGACGTCATCGTGAGCGTGCCGGTGCTCAAGAGCCACATTCGAAGCCATGTCACGCTGTCGCTCAAGAACATGAAGGGAGTGATGCCCGGCGCGGAGAAGCGCAAGACGCACCGGTTGGGCCTCGACATGGCAATCGTCGATCTGTGCAGCATCGTGCGGCCCTCATACGCGGTCATCGATGCTACCGTGGGAATGCAGGGTACGTGGCAGTATCCGGAGGACACGAAGGAGATGGGGCTCATCGCCGCCGGAAGTGACGCACTCTACGTCGACATCGTCGGGACGGCGTTGATGGGTATCGATATCGCCCAGGTGATGCATCTGCAGTATATGGGGAAGAAGGAAGGGAAGAAGGCGGCGCTCGATGCAGTCGATCTCGTGGGAGAACGCATAGCAGATCATCGGCAGACGTTTGTCACCGGGTTTGATGTCTTCCGTTCGCGTCACCCTGAGGTCTGCATGATACAGGGAGACTCGGCGTGCAGTGGCTGCACGAATGAATTGGTGAGCGCCATCACGTATATGAAGCAGGCTGGTTATGGCGAGCAGATGAAAGGCCTTACGGTGGTCATCGGCAATGCTGCGGAGGCATCCGGCGACAAGGTGGTGGCTCTCGGCAAGTGCGCGGCTGAGTTGCAGGGCGCGGACGCGTACGTCAAGGGCTGTCCTCCCAAGGAGGATGCAATGGTCCGCGCGATCGCTGAGGTGTGTGGAGTCGACGCCGAAGCGGTCATGGCGACGATGGCTGATTCGCGCAAGAAACTGTGGGATACGTCAAGCAGTGCACTGAGTCGATAGAACGCGAGTGGAGGTTCGATGAAAGCAGCGTATTACGAAGGCAATAAGAAGTTCTCTGTAGGCGAGTCCGTGATCGTCCCCCCGGCTAAGGGACAGGTGCGGATGGAAGTGGCATATGCCGGCATTTGCGGCACCGATGTGCACATATTCCTGGGGCACATGGATCACCGGCTGACTCCTCCTCAGGTCGTGGGCCATGAGGCGGTGGGGACCATAGTTGAGGTCGGCCAGGGAGTGACCGATTTCAAGAAGGGCGACCGGGTTGTGCTGCGGCCGACCGACGCGTGTGGCAAGTGTCCTTCGTGTGAACGCGGTCACATCAACATCTGCCCGACGCTCAACTTCATCGGCATCACCACTCCCGGCGCATTCCAGGGTTCCTGGACAGTACCGGCTCACCTGTTGCACAAACTCCCCGCTGATATCAACATGGTTCATGCCGCGCTGATCGAGCCTCTTGCGGTGGCCGCACATGACGTACGCTATGGAGAAGTGAAGCAGGGTGACTTCTGCGTGGTTCTTGGCGCGGGCCCGATCGGCATGCTCGAAGCAATGGTCTGCCAGGAGAAGGGTGCGCGGGTGGTCATCTCCGAGGTCAACGAGGCGCGTTTGAAGCTTGCGAAGGAACTCGGCTTCGATGTCGTTAACCCGAAGGAACAGGATCTCGTCAAATACGTGTTCGAGAAGACCGGCGGGGCCGGCGCAGACGTTGTCTTCGAGGTCACCGGCACTCAGGCGGGTGCCGAGATGATGACGAAGCTGCCACGCACACGCGGCATGATCGTGATCGTGGCCATCTTCGCCGAACCGATGATGGTGGACCTCAGGAACGTCCTCTGGCGCGAGTACACCGTGATTGGTGCGCGCAATTACCTCAAGGAAGACTTCGATGAGGCCATCCGGCTCGTCACGGGCGGGAGACTGCCGCTGGACAAACTGGTGTCCGATGTCCGACCTGTGGAACGAGTGCAGGAGACATTCGAGGACATCGTGGGTGGCAAGGCCAACTTCATGAAGGTCCTTATCGATACCTCCGCCAAGTAGCGATCGCAACGGTAGTGATACTCGGGCGCATGCGCGCGGATGTGGGAGTCTAGTCCTCCCATGTCCGGGTCATGCGCCTGAGTCATTCATGGGTGGTGCTGGAGTACTCGCCACAGGGCTAACAAACGCACGCGTGACGCAACGCAGATCAGGACTCTCCATGCCCGACGGGGGAGATGGCTGGCGCGTTTGTCTCAGCTGAGCGGCTCAACGCTCGACAACGCGAGGATCGGTGTACTCGGTCACAGGCGAATCGAGTGTGTCTCACGGCGACGGCTCGCCTAATAGCGTGCTCACCGGAGGACTGCGGCCGCGTATCTGCTCTCAGAAGAGGTCGCCCAGTATCGGAATAGTGATGAGCATCGCGAACAGCGCATACAACTCGAGCAGAGTCAGCGTGGTTCCCCGGCGAGGGGAACGCCTGCTTCGTATCAGCGCGTACACGGCCAGGCCGACGAGGATTGTACGCGCCACCAGTACGGCCATGATTGTGTATGTGAAGCTGTCTGAGTGTATGAGGAAGGGTATCTGTATCGGGGCGGCGAGGGTCTCCACCGGAGAGAGATACAGGACCCGAAGCTCGGTCCACTGGTCCGGCCAGAGCAGTCCAGTCTTCACCTGGCGGGTGTACACCTGGGGTAGGCCAAAGAACAGGTACTGTTCTCCGTAGAAGATGTCGGGCGTCATCAAGCTTCCCTGGAACCATGCTGCTGCGCCCGCGGCGACGTCTGCCGGCCGATAGCCACGAGTGTACGCCCGGTCCAGGGCCACCACGATGCTCGATGCGGGCGCGTTGCCCTCCACGACGTTGGCTCTGAAGTACTGCAGTTTGCCGCTCTCGGATTGCGCCAGGTGCTCCGTCAGCACCGCGCGAAACACGAACGGTTCGTATGTGTCCGTGGGTATGAGGTGAACGACCAGCACAGGCAGCAGGAGCACCAGGACGGCGAGCAGGACAGCGAGTCTGCGTGTTGAGCTTCTGCCGCGCACAGGCATGGCAGGGAAGGATAGATGAACTTGGCGCGGGGCGCAAGCTTCATTACTGGGCTGTGGTAGAATTCTCGCCGGTTCGCGTTCGCGGCACGTTCACCGCATTCCAGACGTCGCGCTCCGAAAGAGAGGAACAAGATGGGTATGTCACATAATGTCCGCCAGCAGATGGTGGAGGGCTCCTGGATTCGGCGCATGTTTGAGGAGGGGAATGCCCTGAAGGCGCTCCATGGCGCCGACAAAGTGTGTGACTTCTCGCTGGGCAATCCGATTGTCGAACCGCCGGCGGCGTTCAAGGCGGAGTTCCTCCGTCTCGCCGAGCACCCCGTGCCGGGGATGCACCGGTACATGGCCAACGCGGGGTATGAAGAAACGAGGGCTGCCGTTGCGCAGGAGCTGGAGCGTGAGACGGGCATCAGCGTCGCATCCCGTGACGTCGTGATGACGTGTGGTGCATCGGGAGCGATGAACGTCGTGCTGAAGACGCTACTGGATCCCGGTGACGAAGTCGTCGTATTCGCACCGTATTTTGTGGAGTTTCTTGGCTACGTCGACAACCACGGTGGCAAGGCCCGCGTAGTGGGCTGTGACGAAGGTTTCTTGCCCAATCTGGATGAACTCGCACGGGCGATCGGTCCCAGGACCAAGGCCGTCATCGTGAACTCCCCGAACAACCCCACGGGCGTTGTCTACCCGGAAAGCGCCGTTCGCGCGCTCGGAGAGGTGCTCAGCCGCAAGGAATCCGAACTGGGAACGCAGATATACCTCATCAGCGACGAACCGTACCGGAGGATTCTGTTTGATGGACTTACTCCCGTGTCGGTTTTTCGACACTATCACAACAGTGTCGTCGTGGCCTCACACTCGAAGGACCTGGCGTTGCCGGGAGAGAGGATCGGCTACGCGGCACTGAACCCCGCGAGTGACGAACACGGGGATCTACTCGCAGGCTTCATTCACTGCAACCGCGTACTGGGTTTCGTCAACGCACCGGCACTCATGCAACACCTGGTGCGCAATCTGCAGAACGTAACCGTCTCTGTGCCCGAGTACGAGAAGAAACGGGATCTGCTGTACCGCGAGTTGACCGGAATGGGATACGATGTCGTTCGGCCCCAGGGCGCGTTCTACATGTTTCCGAAGTCTCCCGTGGACGATGATGTTGAATTCGTGCGCGAACTGCTCAGCCACCTGATCCTCGTGGTGCCGGGCAGTGGGTTCGGCGTGCGCGGCCACTTCCGCATCTCGTATTGTGTTGCAGACAGCACGATCGAGCGGTCGCTCGAGGGTTTCCGTCAGACGGCAGTCCGGTACGGTCTCACCCGCTAGTGCACGTCGTCTGTGGATAGGTGTGGATGCCCGGGAACCGGAGGAAGCCACCCACTTGAGGTGTTGCCGAAGCGGCCACTCGGGGGTCAGAGTTCGGCGACGGTCACGCCATCGCCGCCTTCATTCGGTTCTCCCGGGCGGAACGAACTGACCAGCCGGTGATGCGCGAGGTACTCGCGGACGATGTTCCGGACGGTGCCCGTGCCGAATCCGTGGATGATTCGTACGGATGGCAGGTGAGCCATCGTCGCACTGTTGAAGTAGGCATCGAGAGCCGGTTCTATCTCGTCCGCGCGCTTGCCCCTGAGGTCAAGCTCCTTCGGCACGTCGCGGTCGAGCTTTCTGACCTTCAATGACACTCCGCCATCCGGGCGCCGGGTAGCGGCGGCGACTTTGTCGACACTGTCGACGCCCAGCCACATACGCACCGAGGCGCACTGCACCTCGACCTGAAACGTCTTCTCGGAGATGGACACGACCGTAGCCTCGGTTGTGGTTCCCCTGAGTCGGACTATATCGCCAGCCCGGATATCGTCGTCGATCGCCACCGGCTTTACCTCGACACCGGTGTCAGATGGAGCAGGCGGCATGTCCAGTTCAGGCGACCTCAGCTTGCTCTGCACCACGCCCAATGTGGTGCGAGCGCGCTCCAGCTGCTCCTGATTGCGGGCGCGCTTAAGCTCGGCGGTGACTTCGCGAATCTGACGGTGCAGTGCCGCCGCTTCGCGTGCGACACCATCGCGCGCCTCTCGCGCCGCCTGCCGGTCCTCCTTGTCCATGCGGTCGAGTTCCGCCTCCAGTGCCAGTCTCAGCCGTTCAACCACGGCCGATTCTTCCGCGAGGGACGCCTTGAGTTCCTCCACAGCCCTGCGGTCTGTCTCAAGGTCGCCCAGCAAATCGGCGAGGTCGCGTTCGGCCTTGGGTAGCATCTCTCGCGCATGTTCAACCAGATCCGCGGGCAGCCCCAACCGCTCGGCGGTGGCAAGCGCGTTGCTGACACCCGGAAAGCCCATCTGCAGTCTGTAGGTGGGCCGGTGTGTCACCGGGTCGAACTCCAGCGACGCGTTCTGCAGGCCCGGTGTCACGTGTGCATACACCTTGACGTCCGTATAGTGAGTGGCGGCCACCGTGAGGGCGCCCACCTCGAGGAAACGATGCAGCAGCGCGCGCGCCAGCGCCGAACCCTCCGCCGGATCAGTGGCCGAGCCCGGCTCGTCCAGAAGGACGAGGCTCCTGTTGGTCGCATTGCTGACCACGCGGACGACGTTTCCGATGTGCCAACTGAAGGTGGAGAGCGTCTGCTCGATGCTCTGCTGGTCACCGATGTCCGCGAATATCTGGTCGAATACGGGCACCACCGTCCCCTCGGCCACTGGGACGGGTAGTCCAGACTGGACCATGGCTGACAACAGCCCCGCCGTCTTCAGGAGCACGGTCTTGCCCCCCGTGTTGGGGCCGGTTACCACCAGAATGCGGAACCCGTCACCGAGCTTCAGAGACACCGGCACCGCCGACGGGCCGATGAGAGGGTGGCGAGCCTGTCTGAGATCAAGGAGCGTTCCCTGGCTTCCTCGCGCTCGCTCATCCAGGAGGGTGGGTTCGATAGCGTGTTCTTCGTAGGCGTATCGTGCCTTTGCCACCGCAACGTCAAGGGCTGTAATGGCCGGAACATCGCGTTCGATGGCTGCACGGTGACGGCCAAGGGCCTCGCTGCGCTCCTGCAGGATGCGCAGTATCTCGTCCCTCTCGGCGACCTCCAACTCCCTGAGCGCATTGCCGTGTTCAACTGTGGCGTATGGCTCCATGAAGACCGTGGCTCCGCTGTTTGATACGTCGTGCACGATGCCCTGCATCGAGCGCCGCAGTTCCGCCCGGACCGGAATGACGTATCTCCCCTCGCGTTGTGTGACCACATGGTCGGTGACGAGAGTCTGTCCTTCGTTCGTGGCCATGAGCGATTCAAGCTGAGCGACGATCTCGCGCCGTGCCTCGATGAGACGCCGCCGTATCTCGGCCAGATGAGGCGACGCTGAGTCGAGAATGTCGCCTGCTGGGCTCAAGCCGCGCGTGAGTTCCCTGGCGAGAGCACGAAGGTCGCTCATGGTCTCCGCGATTGCCCAGAGTCGTGGCGTGTCCTCGCGGACGCCTTCGATGTCCTCCCGCGCGTCGGCGACGGCCTCGAGCGTGCGTGCCGCTAAGATAAGGTCGGTGGGTTGCAGAACGTGCCCCTGGGCAGCCAGTGAAGCGAGCGGGCGTATGTCCTCAACATGCCCGGGAGCGAATCCCGGCAGGACGGAGAGCAGCCGCCGTGCCTCGGCACTCTCTTCAAGGCGTTCCTCAACGCGTTTCCGGTTGGTGAGCGGCATCAGGTCGAGAATGGCCTGACGGCTGAGCTCGAACGATGCGAATCGAGCGATCTTTGCCTTCGCCGCGGGAAACTCCAGTAACTCGAGGCTCTTCTCGTCCATAGTCGTGGTTACGTTCAGCGGTAGGAAGCGGCCCCGGAGTGATCCGGCTCCATGCCGTTCCGGGGACTGCTATGCTCGCATCACGACGGCGGCACGTCAAGCGGCGCCGGCGGATTTCAGGCCGTACTTCGCGCAGGCAGCCGGGTCGTAGGGAGCGCGTCTCCCCGGGCAATTCGTCCTGGAACACAGTTGACAGCTCTCGAAGCGAACCTCAGCCGGGAAGAATATGCCGGAAACGGATTTGACCGGGGTCATAAGGTAGCGCTCGGTGAGCCGGACCCCTATCAGTCCTTCGACGTCCCCGAGGAGGTCGAACAGCGGCCCCTGTTGCTCGAGAGGCCAGTCCTGCAGCGAGCCAGGGGCCATTCGAGAAACCTGTCCCAGCGAGAACGTTCGCCTGATGAACTCCTGCACGTGCCGGCGCGCAGCGTTAACGGCGAGCATCATGACGGTGTCCAGACAGTAAGTTGCCATGATGTCGCTCCTGTCACGCAGCAGCCGCTCAAGTTCGGTGCCGCAGGTGGCGACAAATGGGAATACGCGCTCAACGCCGTCAAGATTCTGCCTCAAGACGTGGCTTGTGAATGTCCGGCCCGCAATCACAACCGCGCTATCGTTCCTCGAATCGACGTAGGATACGCGACACAGAGCCTTCGGTTTGGCGACCTCGCCGGACTGCCTCACGAGTTCTGTCACGAGCTTCGAGAGCGAAGGCGACACCTTGCGGATCTTCATGGCCCGAATCACGTCGTCTGCTGTCGGGGCGAAGGCAATATCCCGGAGAACGTGGAGATCGTTGTCGCTGACGTCGCGGTTGTTCATGGCGAAGTGTCACGTTACATGATGGCACGGTTGTTGTCCACTTGCCTCCCCTATGGGCGGCGCCACCCCGCCCCGCGTCTTCACAGACGCGCCGTCTGTTATACTCGCGTGTCCGCACCTGCGTCCTGCACCTCGGAGATTCATATGCAGCCGCGCGATCTTGACTGGTCGAGGCAGTACAGTTCCTTTCGCACCCCCGTGTTTGGACGGTCTGTGGTGGCCACGTCGCAGCCGCTCGCAGCCCGTGCGGGGATTGATGCCCTGGTGCGCGGCGGCAATGCAGTTGATGCGGCACTGACGGCTGCTATCACGCTGACCGTGGTTGAGCCCACCATGAACGGCGTGGGTGGGGACGCATTTGCGCAGATTTGGGATGGACAGAGGCTCCACGGACTCAACGCCTCGGGCAAAGCCCCCAGGGCCTGGAATGCCGAGGCATTCTCCCGCTATACGGAGATGCCTATGGCGGGCTGGGATAGTGTGACCGTGCCCGGCGCGGTGTCGGCGTGGATTGCCCTTTCGCGGCGTTTCGGTGTTCTCCCCTTCACGGAGTTGTTTCGAACCGCCATCGATTACGCGCGCAACGGGTTCATCGTGCCTCCGTATATCGCTCGTACGTGGAGCGAGGCCGCGGAGAGGCACAGCCGTTTTCCATCATTCGCCGCTGCGTTCATGCCTGGAGGCAGGCCACCGGAGACTGGAGAGCTTTTCAAAAACGAAGCGCTCGCCGGTACTCTTGAGGAGATCGCGTCGACATTTGGCGAATCGTTCTACCGCGGACGCCTGGCCAGAAGGATCGCGTCGTTTGCACGTGACACGGGCGGATTGCTGGATGAAGAGGACCTCGCGACGCATCGTCCGGAGTGGGTGACGCCCCTGGCCGTCGACTTCGGTGAATATGCGCTACACGAGATTCCACCCAACAGCCAGGGGATAGCCGCCCTCGTTGCGCTGCAATTGCTCAACGGTACGCGAATCGCCGATATGTCGCCGGATTCCGCGGCCGGTATTGAGCTGCAACTCCGGGCCATGCGTGTGGCGCAGGAGGTGGTGGCCATGGAGGTCGCTGATCCCGAGCACATGCCGCGCGCGGTGGATTCGCTTCTCTCGGACGAGTCCATCGAACGCCTTCGCCGCCGGATGTCGGACGTGCCACGTCCAGCTATCACCGGGAAGGACTCTCACTCCGATGGGGACACGGTGTATCTTACGGCGGCGGACGCGGGCGGCGTCATGGTGTCTTACATCCAGTCCAACTACTACGACTTCGGTTCGGGGCTGGTGGTCCCTGAGACTGGCATCAGCCTTCACTCGAGGGCCGCATGCTTCAGCCTCGATCCGAAGCACCCCAACCACGTCGCGGGGGGCAAGAGACCGTTTCACACTCTCTGCCCTGCGTTTGTCACCTCCAGGGGACGGCCGGTGATGAGTTTCGGTGTTATGGGCGGCCACATGCAGCCCCAGGGACACGTGCAGACATTCCTGCGAATATGCGGGCACGGGCAGAACCCCCAGTCCGCCTGTGATGCGCCACGGTGGCACGTGACTCCGGACGGGACTGTACTGCTTGAGGCCGGGTTTGCGGATTCGATCATGCCGCGCTTGCTGCAACTGGGATACCGCGTGCAGGGCGCCCCGTACGGTGATCCGGTCTTTGGAGGGGGGCAGTTCGCGCTGGTGCTGCCGGATGGGTATTGCGGGGCGTCAGATCCAAGAAAGGACGGTCAGGCGGTCGCTATCTGATCAGCCTCCGGTGCTCGTACCAGGCACTACAGCGCCGGCGGCGGCAAGCATGCGGTCCAGCAGCAAGGCGAGCATGGCAGAGGGCAGAGCGCCTTCCAGTACGAATGCAGGGTTGTCCTGGATCAGCCCTGCGACGACCGGAGAACCAAGCCCACCAGCGCCGATGACGGCCCCCACCATGGCGGTGCCGACATTGATGACCACCGAAGTGCGCACCCCGGCCATTATGATGCCGGCGGCCAGAGGTATCTCCACCCTGCGTAGCACCTGCGAGCTCGTCATTCCCAGTCCACGAGCCGCATCGACGACTTCACGCGGCACGGCGAGGATCCCTGAGAACGTATTCCGGATGACCGGCAACAGTCCGTAGAGGAAGAGTGCAAGCACCGTGGGCTTGAGGCCGAAGCCGATCAGTGGTACGGCGAGAGCGAGCACCGCAATCGGCGGAAACGTCTGCCCCAGTGCAGTGATTTCGCTGACCAGCGACAGGAATCTTCTCCCCGCGTTCCGTGTGACGAAGATGCCGGCGGGGACGCCCACGGCAAGTGTGAGGGCGCTGCTGAGCCCGATGAGTGTCATGTGCTGAACTACGAGGGTACCAAGCGAGGCGCGCGGATGGAGCACCTGGGTTTCGTTCGGGAACAACGCGCGCAGCGCCTGTTCCCACCACGAGTCCTGGCTGACCAGTACGGCGAAGGCGACCGCAAACGAGGCGAGCACGGCCCAACGCCTGAGAGAAGGCCAGACTGATGGTTCATTCAACGGTGGCCTCCTCGATATCGCGCAGACTCACCTGACCCTTCAGAACTCCGTCTTCATCCACGACTGGAATCACCCGGAGTCCCTGGCCAAGCATGTGTGAGAGGGCATCCCGCAGGCTGGAGGTCTCCAGCACGGCGAGTTGCTCCAGTTCCCTGGCCGTCATCTTCAATGGTGCAGCAGGCACACTGCCTCCACAGCGGCTGTCAAGGCAACCCTGCAACCGGCCGCTGTCATCGATGACCCAGATATGCCGCTGCGAGTACGCCGTTGGCGCGGCGTCGGGAATCTCTGCAGCCTCAATGCTGGCAGCGGGTTTCATCGAGGTCGCCACGGGAATGCGCGAGAGCCTCTTCAAGGTGCGGTCCGCTCCCACGAAGCCTCTGACGAAACCATCGGACGGTCGGCTCAGTATCGCCTCCGGCGAGTCGTGCTGCACCAATCGACCGGAGCGCATGATCGCCACCCTGTCGGCGAGCTTGATCGCCTCGTCGAGATCGTGGGTAACGAAGACGATGCACTTCTTGAGCCGCCGCTGAATGCTGAGGAACTGCTGCTGCAGCCTCTCCCGGGTGAGCGGGTCCACAGCGCCGAACGGCTCGTCCATGAGAAGTATCGGCGGATCGGCTGCCAGCGCTCGAGCGACTCCGACTCGTTGTGCTTCACCCCCGGACAATTGTGAGGGATACTTGCTGGAGTAGACGCCGGCATCCAGTCCCACCAGGGCCAGCAGCTCATCTGTGCGGCGTGCCACACTGTCGCTGTCCCATTTGAGGATAGATGGCACGACGGCGATGTTCTGGGCCACGGTGAAATGCGGGAACAGACCCACCCCCTGTATGGCGTAACCTATGGATCGCCTCAATTCCTCCGGAGCCAGGGAACGGGAGTCCTGGTTGTTGATGTAGATGCGGCCGGATGTCGGCTCTACGAGCCTGTTGATCATGCGCAGCAACGTGGTCTTGCCGCACCCGGAGGGACCGATGACGACGCAGACCTCACCTTCGCGTACCTCCAACGTCAGGGTATCCACGGCTGTGGTCTCTCCGTAGCGCTTGGTTACCGAGTCGAGTCGTATCAATGTTCGGCCTCCAGCTTGAGTCCGGCGGGCGTAATGGCGTGAATCAATGCTCCGAGTGAGACATCGACGATGACGGCGAGGCCTATGACGGGGAGCGTCCCAAGGAGTATCAAGTCCGGTGCTGCCTGCCCCAGCCCCTGGAAAATGAAGTGACCGAGTCCTCCGGCACCGATCAGAGCCGCCACGGAGGTATTGCCGATAGCCTGGACCGCAGCGGTGCGAAGGCCCGTGCCGACCACAGGGGCGGCGAGAGGGAACTCCACACGCCACACTACCTGCCGCCGGCTCATTCCCATGCCCCGGGCAGCTTCAAGAGTCGAGGCATCTATCTGGCGGAGGCCTGCATACGTATTGTGCACGATGGGGAGGAGGGAGTAGATTACCAGTGCGATGAGAGCAGGGGCTGCTCCAACTCCCCGGATACCGATCTCACGCAACATGGGAAAGGCATATGACAGGAGGGACAGGGGCGCCATCAGGAGCCCGAAGAGCGCAAGGCTGGGCACTGTCTCGAACGCGCTGGTAATGGCGAAGACCGGTTTTTCAACGCGTTTGCTGCGTGTTGCCAGGATGCCGAGTGGCACGGCGATGGTGGCACCAATCAGGACGCTGCTGGTCGCCAGCAGAATGTGTCTGGCGACCTCCGTCGAGAAGCGCTGCGCTGTGCTGGCGTACTCACGCATCAATGAGAGGTCATCGAAACCGCCTGCTATGCCAATCAAGAGAATGGCGAACGGGCCAGCGGCCGACACAACGAACCGAAGGATGGGGCGGGTTGTCAGGCGAGACCGAGCTGCGTGGAGGACCACGTAGGCGGCAGCGAGAGACAGCCAGGCGCCGGGTCCGAGGGATACCCGCGCAGTGGCTGGTGCTCCGTCCAGCAGGTGTGACGCCCCGACTCCCGCGGCGAGGAGGGTGACCGGAAGCATGACCGCGCCGATGACTGCAAGAAGGGCATCAACACGGCGGCCAGGGCGGACGAAGATGAGTGCGCAGCAGACGAGCCATACAAGAAGGATCAGCGCCGAGAGCACAGGATTCGGCGCATCGATGAGCCCCACTGGCTGTCCTGCCGCCAGCCTGTTGTCACGGAAAGAAAGCCATGGTATCAACGCCGCGACGATGCCCAGTACCGCGCCGGGCATCGCCAGCCAGTCCAGGGTTCTACCTGCGCGCGCTGTTGGGTTCACGTTCCTTTCACGGGCCTAGAGGAATCCTTGTGTCTGGAGGTAATCCTCGGCAACAGCGGCAGCGTCTTCGCCACCGAACGCGATGCGGCCGTTCAACATCTGCAGTGTCTCAAGACTGAGTGAGAGAAACACGGGATTCAGAATCTCTTCGATCTCGGGGTATGCCGAGAGCACCTCAGCCCTGATAGTAGGAGCTGGCTCGTAGACAGGTTGCGCCCCTCGGGGGTCGGTCAGGACCACGAGCCCGAGTGCACTCAGGGCGCCGTCCGTGCCGTATGCCATGGCTGCATTCACGCCATCGATGCCCTGTGCTGCGGCCTGCTCCGTCTGGGCGGTGTTGCCTCCCGCCAGCGTCAGCAGCTGTGTCTGATTCAACTCGAATCCATACGCCGCCTGGAAGGCAGGCAACGCAGCGGGACTGGTCACGAATTCCTCCGAACAGGCGATCTTGAAGTACCCTCCCCGGTTGACGTAGGCGGCGAGATCATCAAGAGTTGCGAGTCCTTCTGAATCCGCCAGGCTTTGTGGTACGGCAATGGCCCAGGTGTTGTTGGCGGGAGCGGGTTGCAGCCATACGATGTCATTGGCCTGCAGGTCGAGCTGCCGCACCGTCGCATAACCCTGTGCGGCGTTCTGCCACACCTGTGGGTCGCTGTCAGGGAAGAAGAGCATGCCGCTGCCGGTGTATTCGGGATAGATATCCAACTCGCCCGTGAGCAGCGCTTTACGCACGATCTCGGTTGGGCCGAAGTACGATTTGTCCTCCACTGCGAAGCCGTTGTCTTCTAGCATGAGGATGATAGCGTTGGCGAGTAGGGCTCCTTCGGTGTCAATCTTGGAGCCGACCACGATCGGACCCTTACCGGTGTCCGTATCGGCGCATGCGAGAGGCATGACGCCGACGAGCATCACGAGCACCACGGCGTTGATTCCGCGCCATTTATGCATGGGTCCCTCCTATCGCGCCTCTCGCTCAGTCCGGCCGCACGGTACGTCATAGGGCCGTGTCGAAAGGCCCCACGGCGGTGCTGGCAATTATAGCGATGCGCACTCGCGGTGCAACTCCGAACTGCGGCTCCGCGCGCTGGACGGGCACCGCCAACGCTGGAAAGCAGAAGGGGCGCACGGCGCGGTGTCCGGGCGCCCCCGACGTATCTGACTGGTGCTCGGCACTAGGCCTTGCTGAGGTGGGCCTTCATTCTGCCGAGGAGTTCGCGTTCGCGCTCCGCATGTGCGGCTATCTGTGTCTGCAGCCGCTCGATATTCACCTTCATGCCCCACCCGGAGCCCTCCCAGACCTCGATCTTCGCTCCACCCGAGGCGATATCATCCGCGTCCTTCAGCAGCTTGGCCACGTGCTTATTGATCTCTGCGTGCTCGGCGAGCAGCTGGTGCAAGGCATCGGCCAGTTCGGGAGTGCCCTCCTTCTTGAAGGCCTCCGTGAGAGCGGTCTCCTCCTTGTGGAAATGGACCTTCAGCCCAGCGTCGATGCCCTCAAGCATCTCCTTCCAGTGGGAAAGGCCCCTGCCCTGGTCGTCCAGGCTCTTGGGCACGAAGTAGTCCTTGGTCTTGTCGCTCTGGAGTCTGGCTGCGGCCTCAATATCGCCGCTGACCTTGCCGAGACTCTTGAAGTTGGCATGTATCTGCTTGTGCTCTTCGAGAATCTGCTCGACTATGGCCTGGGCTTCAGTCATTCGTGCACCTCCGAGCCACAATTATAGTCAGCTGTTGTGCGGCAAGTAAACCGCGCCCACAATCGCCGGCGCACGCCGGGTGGGCGGCGCAGGCCACCCAGCGACCGGCGATGGTGAGTCTGGCGCCATGCGTCACGGTCAAGCAAGGGCCGCCTTGAGTGCGGCAACGCTCGCGATCCATCCTGCTTCATCCTCTGTCCACGGAACCGAGACGAGAGACAGCCGGACTGCGTGGGCTTCTCCGCCATAGAACTGATTGCAGGGCACGGTCACGATGCCGCTCTGCTCGATGAGACGGTCGGCGAACGGCTTGCAGGGCTGGTCGCCGGTCTTGACCAGAACGTAGAGCGCACCGAAAAGGCCATTGCCGGGCAGCAACAGATGGTCTCCCAGCTCCCGGATGAGGATGTTGAGTCGGTTGGCCAGCACACGGCACACCCACGCATAGCTGGTCGGCTGGTCAAGGAATCTCTTCAGGACCGCTTTGCCGGTGATGAATGACGGTGTCGGGCTGCTCAGGTTCTCGCGGCCGATGATGGCCTCCATGTTGTCGACCCATTGCGCGCTGGCATAGGCGAATCCAAAGCGGAGACCGGCGATGAGGCAGGTCTTGGACAGGCTGGAGAGTATGCACAGATGAGGGTAGTACTGTTCCCCAATCTCACGGAGCGTATTGAGTGTCTCCTGCAGCATCTTGGCATCGTAAGATGAGACCGTGCCATCGAGCCGGAGAAGTGTGAACAGGTATGGCGCGTCCCAGACGAGACCACCGTCGCTTTCGACCATGATTCTCGTCATGTCGCGTAGCTGCTCCGCGGACATATACCCCGTCGGGTTGTTGGGCATACTGACATAACACACCGACCCTTTGGTTGCCTTTCGCCGGAAGTCATCCATGTCGATAGAGAGGTCCGCCTTCATAGCGACGCGAACCTCTTCACAGCCATGCGCACGGATCACGCCGGATGCAGGGCCGTATTCCCACTGAGGCACCAGCACGCGTGTTCCTGGCTTGATGGAGCGGAGCGCCGCGGTCATGGCTTGCTGCCCACCCGCAGTGACGATCACTCGGTCGGACGCGGTGTCTTCAATGGGGACGCCATGCAGTTCCCTGTAGTAACGCGCGACCAGAGCGCGAATGGGGTCGGTGCCTCCAGTGGGGGAGTACGCGACGCCAGCCGGAGCAGGGTAGTAAGACGCGATGAGGCCGTCACGCATCCCCTCAACCACTGGTTTCAGTTCAGGCAGCACGTCGTCCGCCACTGATACGTCCATGCGGGAGAACACGTGTTGGCTCACCATCAGATTGCCGATGTTACCACTGCTGAAATCGAAGACGTCGAGCCCCTTCTCCTTCCGCTGGACGGCCTTCGCCATGGCCTCCCTGATCGCGGGGGCAGGTGGACTGGGGAGCAGATAGTCTTGCTTCATCTCTCGAACCTCCCTTGGAAAGACGCTCGCATTCGAGGAGCGCACGGGCCTCCTCACCAGTGAGAATGATAGGCAAGAGGAATAGGGGACGCAAGGGTTCGCCATGACATGTCGCTTGCCACCTCTAGGTGGCGGTGCTAGCATTCATCGACACAACGAGGTCCGCGGCCTGATGCGGCACAATGGAGCGAGCAACATGGAGAAGATTGCGCTGGAACTGGAGAAACGCGAAATAGTGGGCAAGCACACCCGGAAGCTCCGCACGGCCGGCGTTACCCCGGCCCATCTCTTCGGACATGGAGTGGCCTCTTTGGCTCTCGAGGGTACCACCACGGAGGTTGAGCGGGTTATCGCCAAGGCTGGGACGTCACATATCATCAGCTTGAAGGTGAAGGGGGAGAAGCGCTCCCGCAATGTGCTCATTCGCGAGATTCAGAGGAAGCCGGTCACCGGTCTGTTGCTGCACGTTGATTTCTATCAGGTCAGGAGCACCGAGAAGATGACGGTTGAGGTGCCCGTGCACCTTGTGGGTGTTGCGCCAGCGGTGGAGGCGAGGCTTGGCACGGTGGCCCTGGAGATGCCGGCGCTTGAGGTGGAGTGCCTTCCCGCTGATCTTCCCGCACGCATCGATGTGGACATCGCAAGATTGAAGGCGGCTTCTGATGTGGTCCGGGTCGGTGATGTCCGTGCCCCAGAAGGAGTCACGATTCTTAACGACCGCGAGCTGGCGGTTGTGAAGATCGAAGTAGAGCGCAAGGCTCCTGCGCCGACCGCGGAGGCCGAGGCCGTTGCGGAGACCGCGCCTAAGGCGGAGAAGGCCGAGAAGGGTGAGAAGCCCGAAAAGCCCGACAGGTCCTAGTGAGAACGTGCGGCCTGAGTGCCTTCTGTCCGTAACGGTCCGCGCTTTCGCGTGTGCGATCGCCGACAGCATCCGTAGCGTCATGTCCGCCCGGATCTCCGGGTGGTGTGGCGTGCGGACTCTGCGTGTCGCTGTCTAACCGGCGATCCGAAATACCAGGAGTGTAATAGTGAGCAAGATAGGGGAACAACTACGAAGGCTTCACTCATCGGCCGCCCCGATGGGATTCGGATTCACTGCCGTGTCTGCGCCACGGCGTCAAATGCTTGTTCTCGTCCGTGTCGATTCCCCATTGGACGAGGCGGCCTGGATGGAAGTCGTGTCCAGAGCTGATGCCGTTGTGGTCGAGGCCGATGTACGTGACACGGCTGTGGCGGCGGTGAGTGGGAAGAATGGGCAGGGGGCCGTGATCTGTGGTCTCGATGTGGAGGCGTGGCGTGAATTGCCACAGGACGCCCTGGAGAATGTGGATTTCGTCGTTTGCGGCTGTGATGGCCCACTGAGTGTCTTCGGTAAGGAACGAGGACTCATCCTCGCCATTGGGCCGCAAAGCGACCCCAGCGAGTTGCGGGCAATCGGCGAACTCGGTGTAGACGCCGTGATCCTTGACGCACGGACGCTCGATCTCGGCACCGTGGCGTGCGCGATCGAGTGCAGGCGCGTTCGCTCGTCTCCGGCCGCCCCCGTGATCCTGCGTGGCGCAACCGCTCGACGTGGTGACGCTGGAGGTTCTGTGGCGGGCCGGAGTGGACGGACTGCTACTTGATGCCGGCACGGGCAGTGAGGTCCTCGCTGCGGTTCGTTCGGCCGTCGGCCGGGCGGTGTTTGCTGCCCGCCCGGGAGGTGGTGGAGTGACCGCGGCCATCGGCGCCTATTTCCATGGCGCCGTGAACGAGCAGTCTCCCGATGCCGATGAGGAGGACGGAGACGAAGAGGGCGACGATGATGAGGATGAGTAGGGCTTGCTTACCGGCAACGGGGAAGTGATAGAAGCGCGCATAACACGCTGAAAATGAAGAACGCAGCCCTCCACTCTGGAGGGCTGCGTTTCTGTTTGACCGTGTGACGCGAGCGGAACCGCGCTTAGACGCGTTGAACCATCTGGAGGTACTTTCCTTCTGTCTTGATGGACGGAGCGATAATCATCCGGGTATGCTGCATCTCTTTAATGTCGCGGGCGCCGCACATGCCCATGCTGGTGCGAAGAGCGCCGACCAGATTCTGAGTGCCATCCGTTACGGACGTGGGGCCGAACAGTATCTGCTCCATGGTGGCGACGCTGCCCACCTTGACCCTGGTGCCTCTGGGCAGGGCCGGGTGCGGGTGGGACATACCCCAGTGATACCCATGTCCCGGCGCACCGATGGCTTGCGCGAGCGGAGAGCCGACCATAACGGCATCTGCGCCGGCGGCAAACGCCTTGCAGACATCGCTTCCGACCCTGAAGCCACCGTCCGTGATTATCGATACGTACTTGCCGGATTCCTTGCGGTAGGCCTCTCTGGCTGCGGCGCATTCCGAGGTTGCTGATACCTGTGGGACGCCGATGCCCAATACCTCGCGGGATGTGCACGCAGCACCGGGCCCAACGCCTACGAGAACCGCGGCGACTCCCGTCCGCATCAATTCGATGGCGGGGTTATAGCTGCAGCAGTTCCCGACCACGACCGGTACCTTGATCTGCTCGCACAGCTCAGTGAGGACGAGTCCCTTCACGCTCTTGGAAAGATGCGTGGCTGTGGTGACGGTCGACTGGACCACGAGGATGTCGAGTCCGGCCTCAACCGCCAGCGGTGCAAGTCGTTTCGTGTTCGCCGGAGTTGTGGAAGCGGCGCAGACCACACCGCCCTTCTTGATAGCCTGAATACGCTCGCCAACAAGGTTCTCCTTGATCGGGGCTGCGTAGAGCTTCTGTAGCAGTGCAGTGACCTCTGATTGCGGAGTCTCTGCGATCTGCTTGAGCACCGCATCGGGGTCGTCGTAGCGCGTTTGCACTCCGTCAAGATTGAGGACCGCCAGGCCACCAAGCTTGCCGTACGCGATAGCGCTGGCGGGACTCACGACGGCGTCCATGGCAGAGGCGAGGATCGGAAACTGGAATTCGTGGGGCCCAACGGAGAAGCTGATGTCTGTCTGGTCAGGATTGACTGTGATATCGCCCGGAACGAGGGCCACTTCATCGAAACCGTAGGCGCGTTCCATTTCCTTGAACTTGGGATACTGCATGGACCCTCCAGAGGATGTAAGTTCAGGAGAATATACCGCGCCTACCCGCTACAGTCAAGGAAGCGCTGGAATCGTGTAGGAACGTCAGCTATAATCGATTGCGAAACAACGAACGCAATCGTACCCGCGCTGCCGGTCTCTGATGTAGCGCGTTGAGGAGGTCCACTTGACCGAACGTATTCACGTTGGCGTTGCCTGGCCATACGCAAATGGTCCGCTGCACCTTGGGCATATAGCTGGCTGTTACCTGCCCGCGGACATATTTGCGCGCTTCAACCGCCTCATCGGGAACGAGGTGATCATGGTGTCCGGCAGCGACCAGCATGGCGCCCCCATCACCATCCGCGCCGAGAAGGAAAAGACGACTGCCGCCGCCATAGCGCAGAAGTACCAT
>JAXGQG010000022.1:0-20901 GCA_040766535.1 Dehalococcoidia bacterium
TGTTCCCGACGCCTTCCTCGATGTCACGGACGATCTCTTCGGTGATCTCCTCTTCAGACAACTCATCGACATAGTCGGGCAACGCGCAGTCGATGTAGTAGCCCGAACCCATGATGATGTTCAGCCCCGTTCGGCGGGAGATGCGCGCCAGCGCCCTGGGCGCTCGCCCGAGTCCGTTATTGCTCATCTCGACCACCGAGTTGCCGCCCGCCAGCTTGAAGTGAGTTATCTCCTCAACAGCTTCGTCTTCGTCCATACACATGAGGTCATCCAGGTTGGAGAAACGGTGGTACGTCAGCCACCAGAGGATATCGATGCTGACTGGCTTGTACGCCATGGCTCTCTCAAACGAATCCTCCGGTTCCACGAACCATCCGGTCCCATCGCTCATGAGATGCTCGTGCACCAGAGTGATTCCGAGCTCCGATGGCTCTATGAGCCCGAGAACTGTCTGTATCTTGCCCTTCTGTGTCATCGTCATCCCTCCTTTGCCAATTTGCTCGATGCCGTACTAGTTCGCAAACCCAGCTTGAGGTCGTTCACATTGGTGCCGGTGTGTCCGGTTACGATCGCATCGTGGAGAGCCGTGAGAACCGGACTCACATCATGCAGCGCCAGTGCAGTTCCCAGGTCAAGACCGCGCTGCCGCGCGCGTGTCAGTGTCGAATTATCGGTGAGTCCTCCTGCGAGAAGAGTGGGTCCGTCCGTGCCATCTGTGTCCAGAGAGAGCACGACCATGTGCTCGGAGGTGAGGGCACGCGCCGCGCTGAGCGCGAATTCCTGGTTCGGCCCACCCAGCCCTCCTTCCCCGTTGAGCGTGACCGTGGTCTCGCCGCCGGCGATGAGGGCGACTGCTTCGTCGCCGCTCCGGGAAGCCAGCCGGTTTCCGAATACAAGTCCCTCGGCGGCACTGTCTCCCTCCATCTCAGTCGTCAGCACCTGTGGTGCGAATCCAAGTTCGGCCGCCTTCTCCGCGGCTGCCTCGCACGCCTCGCCGCTTCTCACCAGCAGAAACGTGTGCACCGGATGTGTACCGAAATCCCGCGGATTCTCCTGTTCCGGTGTCGCGTTGCGCAGATACGCGGCGGCACTCGCGGGAAAGCGCCCCCACAGGTCGTAGTGGTCAAGCACGCGCACTGCATCGGCGAACGTCGAGGTGTCCGGCACGGTGGGGCAGGTGATGTAGTCATACGGGTCTCCGGTGACATCAGAGACAGTAAGGTTGATGATCTCCGCGGGGAAGATGGCCAGTGCCAGCCGGCCGCCCTTGATTTGGGACAGGTGCTTCCGTACGGCGTTGATCTCTCGTATGCTGGCTCCGCATTCGAGCAGCAGACGGTGTACGGCGCGCTTCTGCTGCAGGGTGACGCCCTCCACCGGATAGGGCGACAGCGCCGAACTTCCTCCGGTGATGGCGCAGAACACGATGTCGCCCTGTTGGGCCTTGCGGGCCAGTTCTACCATTGCGCGCGCCGCATCGTAGCCGCGCTCGTCCGGAAGCGGGTGGCTCGCCTCGCGCAGCTTGATACTACGGGTGCCTTTCTCCTGCCCTTCCTTGACGATGACGAGGCTGTCGCCGATGCGGTCTCCCAGGACGTCCTCCAGAGCGCATGCGATGGGCAGGCTCGCCTTGCCGGCTCCCAGAACGTAGATGGCGCCTCTTGTGGACAGGTCGTAGGTCAACTCCCCCACGGTGAGGGTGTGTCCTTCCAGACGCACCAGGCGCCTGGTGGCCGCGTAGGGGTTCACCTGGTCCAGCGTGTGCTCGGCAATCGCGAGCGCGGCAGCCCGAAGCACGCGGTTGCCGTGCGAGACCAAGTCGTCGTGGTTCTTGATGTACATCGGCGGTTCTTCTGTGCTGGCTACACCGGCCTCCTGAATGCCCTGCCGGCATACGTTGCGGCGCTTCCCAGTTCCTCCTCGATCTGCAGCAGGCGGTTGTACTTGGCCGTACGCTCGCTGCGAACGGGGGCGCCGGTCTTGATTTGCCCCCCGTTGAGCGCGACTACCAGATCGGCGATCATCGGGTCCTCTGTCTCGCCCGAACGCTCGGACACGCACACTCCGTAGCCATTTCGGAACGCCATGGTCGCCGTCTCCATCGCTTCTGTCAGCGTACCGATCTGGTTCACCTTCCACAGAACTGCGTTCGCGGATCCGGCGGCCAGCCCCTGCGACAGCCTCTCCTTGTTCGTTACGAAGAGGTCGTCTCCGACGATCTGCACTCCCGGCAACGCCCGGGTGATCTCGGCGAATCCCTCGAAATCATCTTCTTGCAGGGGGTCTTCGATGGATACGATAGGGTACTCGGCCACGAGGGCCTGGAAGAATCGAATGACTTCGTCCCTGGTGAGGTTCTTGCCCTCGAAGGTGTACAACCCCGTGGCCGTATCGTAGAGGTGAGTTGCCGCACAATCGAAGGCATAGACGATGTGCTCGGCGTATCCGGAGCGGGCGACTGCCTCGCAGAGGAGGTCAAGGGCCTCGCGTACGTCGATGATCGGAGGCACGACGCCCCCCTCATCTCCAACGTTGATGGCGAGTTTGCCGTAGCGCTCCGCGGTCATCGGCCGAAGGATGGCGTTGATTTCAGCGGTCATCTGCAGCGCTTCCGAGAAACTGGACGCACCAACGGGCATCATGATGAACTCCTGGAAACAGAGGTCGTTGGAGGAGAGCTTGCCGCCGTTCACCAGGTTCATCATGGGAACCGGCAGTACGTGTGCCTCGGAGTTCAGGTAGCGGTACAGCGGCAGGTTCAACGCAGCCGCCGCGGCTCTCGCAACCGCGAGCGACACCCCCAGAATGGCGTTGGCTCCCAGGCGGCTCTTGTTCGGAGTGCCGTCGAGTGCAATCATGTCGCGGTCGATGGCGCGCTGTTGAGTAATGTCCCGGCCGCGCAGCGCGTCGGCGATGATGGTGTTGACATTCGCGACCGCCTTCTGTACTCCCTGGCCACCGTAGCGCTTGCCGCCGTCGCGCATCTCGAATGCTTCGTGACTGCCTGTCGAGCGGCCAGAGGGCACGTCCGCCCTGCCGCGCAGCATGTTGTCCACCCACACATCCACCTGCACGGTGGGAGTGCCACGGCAGTCGATGACCTCTCGTGCTTTGATGGCGCTGATCCTGTTGAAGTCCGACATGTGTATCCTCCTTGTCGCATTCACCGCGCGACCTCTGTCATTCAGTGGTGGTAAGTTCGTCCCCCTGTTACCTGGCCTGTGTGATTTGTCATCCTGCTACAAGATCGGGCCGGTGTAGTACATGATGAGGGGTTCGCGGTATCGGGCGCTCATCTCCTGTCTGGCTGGCTTGCCCGAGGCGATGGCGACCATCTCCTCCAGCAGACGTTGTCCCACCTCCCCGATGGTCTCACTTCCCTCGATCACCGTTCCCGCGTAGACATCGAAGTACTCCATCTGGCTCTTGTCCTGGGGACTGCTGAACAACTTCATCACAGGAACAGTCGCGATGCCACCGACCGCGCAGGTGTAATTGTGGTACCTCGTGGGCAGGCCGGCGCCGTAGTTCAGGCTCATCACCTGGGCACCGCCTGCGGCGAAGCCGAGGAATATCTGGGGGGTGTTCGCCGCACCGTCCATGAAGTACATGCCATGGCCGGCCGGTCGCTCGCCCCACTCAAGTACGCCGCTGATGGGACTCTTGCCGCTCTTGGCGATGGCTCCGAGCGACTTCTCTTCAAGCGTGGTCATGCCGCCCAGGATGTTGCCCGGATTTGGCTGAGAGCCCCGGATATCCTCCCCCGTGGCCAGTATGCGCTTCTCAAGTCTCTGTGCCATCTCGATGATACGTGCCGCGACCGTGTCGTCGGCCGCCCGGCGTGCGAGCAGATGCTCTGCGCCGATTATCTCGGTGGTTTCCGAGAAGATGAACGTACCACCGGCTGCCACCAGGGCATCCGCGGCCCAACCGACCGCCGGGTTGCAGGCCATGATGGAGGCCGGCGTGGACCCGGTACATTTTGAGGCGTACACGAGGTGGCTGAGGTCGAACGGCTCCCTTTGTACGAGAGCCGAATCGGCGCGCATCTGTCTGGCGTGGCGGATGCCCTTGGCGACCGCGTTCTCGTACGTTCCCTCGCGCTCGATGGTGACCAGTTCCACCGGCTTTCCCGAACGGGCGATGTCCTCGGCGATCGGACCCGCGGGTGGTCCGTCACAGCCGATTCCCACAATGATCGCCGCCGCCACATTGGGATTGGCCCCCAATCCGACCAGTGTGCGGTGCACCATCTCCTTGTCCGATGGAATGTTGACGCACGCCGCATTGTGAGTGAGCGCGACAACGTTTCCGCCCACCTCCGTCGCGATGCGGTCGGCCATCTCGTTGCCGCACTGGACGGCGGGAATGACTGCGATGTAGTTGCGAGCCCCGGCGCTGCCGTCGGGTCTCGGGTAGCCCATGAACTCCATCTGGCTCCTCCTGCATTCAGTTCTAGAGTAGCGGCCCGGTGTAGTACATCACCAGCATCTCTTTGTAGCGAGGACTCATCTCCTGCCGGGCCGGCTTCCCGGATGCCACGGCGACGATCTCCTCCAGGATACGCTGGCCCACTTCAGCAACGGTCTCTTTGCCCTCGATGATGGTGCCCGCGTACACGTCGAAGTACTCCATCTGGGCGACGTCCTGGGGGCTGCTGAATATCTTCAGTACGGGCACGATCGGCATGCCGCCCACGGCCACGGTATAGTTGTGCAGCATCGTTGGCAGACCCGCGCCGTAGTTGAGGGTCTGGACCTGCGCGCCGCCGGCCGCAAAGCCGAGGAATATCTGCGGCGTATTCGCTGAGCCGTCCATGAAGTACATGCCGTGGCTGGTTGGCCGTTCGCTCCATTCGAGCACGCCCCGGATCTTGCTCTTGCCGCTCTTGGCGATGGCGCCCAGCGACTTCTCTTCGAGCGTGGTCATGCCACCCCGTATGTTGCCCGGGACCGGTTGCGAACCGCGTATGTCCACGCCGGTCGCCTTGATGCGGTCCTCCATTCTCGTCGCGACTTCGATGATGCGCCTGGACACTGCCTCAGTCTCGCCCCTGCGCGCGAGCAGATGTTCGGCGCCGATGGTCTCCGCCGTCTCGGAGAAGATGAACGTGCCGCCGCTCTCAACGAGCTTGTCTGCGGCCCAACCAACCGCCGGGTTGCAGGCCATGATGGATGCCGGGGTGCTGCCGGTGCATTTCGAGGCGAACGTCAGATGGCTGATGTCGAAGGCCTCCCGCTGCAGGGTCGACGCATCCGCGGCCATCTGTCGTGCCGCGTGAACTCCCCTGGCCAGTGCGTTCTCGTAGCTCCCTTCTCGCTCGATGGTGACCAACTCCACCGGCTTCTTCGAACGTGCAATGCCGTCGGCGACTGAATCCGCCGGGATGCCGTCGCAGCCGACTCCCACAACGACCGCGCCCGCAACATTCGGATTGCATCCCAATCCGACGAGCGTGCGCTCGATCATGTCCTTGTCAGGTTTGATGTTGACGCATGTGCCATTGTGAGGCAGGGCGACGACGATGCCGCCAACTTCGGTGGCGATACGGTCTGCCAGTTCGTTGACGCATTGAACGGCAGGAATGACCGCGATGTAGTTGCGCGCACCAGCGCCGCCGTCCGGTCGGGGATATCCCATGAACTCCATGCCATGCCTCCTTCAGTGCCTGTCTGCGTCCAACTTCCCGTTGCCGCGGCAGTTCTGCGCCGCGCCGACTACATATACCAGCCGTTGGCGGTCCAGCCGGCATCAACCGGCAGGCTCACACCTGTGATGTTTCTTGCCTCTTCGGACGCGAGGAACATGGTGGCGAAGGCGATGTCCTCCGTGGTGCTTATCCGTCCCAGTGGGGTGCGCCGCAGCACGGCATCTTCGTTCACCTTGCCCTGCTGCATGAAGTTCCGGACGAGATCGGTCATCACATAGCCCGGCAGTACCGCATTCACGTTGATGTTGTACTTGGCAAGTTCCACGGCCAGCACCATGGTGAGATTGATGACCGCTGCCTTGGAACTGGCGTATGCCGTGCGGTAGATCTGGCCGGTGAGCCCGGCAATGGAAGCGATGTTGACTATCTTTCCGGCCTGTCTCTGTTCCATCCACCGTGCCGCCGCCTTCGAACACAGGTACGTGCCGCGGTAATTGGTGTCCACTACCCGGTCCCAGTCCGAGGTCGATTGCTCCAGCAGCGGCATTATGGGCTGGCTGATACCCGCGTTGTTCACGAGGACGTCGAGTCCGCCCAGTTCCGATACGGTTCTGTCGACCATCGCGTTGATCTGTTCCTCGTCCGCCACGCTGGCCTCTATGGCGATGGCCTTGCCGCCGGCACCGCGTATCTTGCCCGCCGTATCCTCAGCTGTCGTGAGGTGTGCCGCATTCACGGCCACGGTAGCTCCCTCTCTGCCGAAGGCGACTGCAATGGTCTGACCGATGCCCCGGCCTCCTCCGGTGACCAGCACTCTCTTGCCTGAGAACCTCATCATGCCTCCTTGCGAATACATCCTATGTCCGGCCGCGGCGAACGTCCTCAACGAAGTCCCGCACCGCGGCCTGTAACTCGTAAGAAGTCGTCCAGTCCCAATCGCGCCGGGCCAGGCTGTCGTCCATTCTGCGCTGTATGTTGCCATACTGGGTGTCCATGACGCGCTGGTACTCCGGGTCGAATTCCCAGGAGATGCGCGCGTCCGGCACGTTGACTGTGACCGCCTCCACAAGCTCCTGAGTTGAGGCGGAGAACCCATCGAGGTTGTAGACCCTGGTGGAAAGACGGCCTCCATCGGCGTCTGCCAGCTTCATGAGGCTGAGCGCGGCATCCTTGACGTAGATGAATCGAAGCCGGAGCGACTCGTTCACCTTGATGACATAAGGGTTTCCTTTGGCGCACTCCTCCACCACGAGGGAGGTATACGCGCTCCAGCCAAAGCCTGGAATCCGGCCCGGGCCGAGGATGGAAAGAAACCTGACTCCTCTGAAGTCCACTCCGTAGCGCCGGTGGTAGTACTCGCCCAGGCGCTCACTGCACACCTTGGTGACGCCGTAGAGCGTGACCGGGAGCTGCGCATGGTCATTCGGTACCGGTTCGGGCAGTTGGATGGGGAACGTTGCCGTGGTGCTGGAGTAGACGACGGTGCGAACGCCGAACAGCCGAGCCGCTTCGAGGATGTGCATGGTGCCATTGACGTTGATGCCCCAGGCGGCGGTGTGGTTCTGCTCGCTGGCCGGCGGCATGAGCGCTCCGATGTGGTAGATGGTCTCCGGTGAAGTGCTGTTCACTGCATCCATCACCTGAGCCCAATCGGACAGGTCAGCCCGCACCAGCGATACCCTGTCGCGTATGTCGGCCGGGAGTTTCGCCGCTGGTGCGATGTCCAGCAGCGCCACCTCGTCGCCGCGCGCCAGCAACAACCGCGCCAGTTGTCTCCCCACCATCCCCGCGCCACCAGTGATAAGGCTCTTGCCCATGGTGCTACTCCTTGTTCAATCCCAGCAGTGCCTCCAGCCGGGGGTCCTGCTTCCAGATGTTGAAGTTGTAGAAGCCCAGTTCCTCCCCTTTGGTTACCTTGCCGGAAGCCACCGCCAGCACTTCATCGAATATCCGCTTGCCGACCGACTCGATCGATTCGATGCCTTCCATGATGGTGCTGGCGTTCACATCCATGTCTTCGGACATCCTCTGCCACGTCTCAGGATGCCCGGTCACTTTCACGATTGGGCAGATCGCATGTCCGAAGCTGCCGCCTCTACCTGTGGCGAACACGATGATGTTCACCCCCGCCGCAGCCTGGTAGGTCATGGCCTGCAACTCGATGTGGATCCCTTCCTGAAGATAGAATCCCGCCCTGTCCGGTACCTGTTGCAGGTAGTCGGGGCGTGCCTTCAGCACGCCTGATATGGGACGGTGCCCGCTCTTGTGCACCGCGCCGAGCGATTTCTCCTCGAGTGTAGTGAGCCCGCCGAGCACGTTGCCCCCGCACATGAAGTCGATGCTCGCTCCCGGCACCGACCAGCGCTTCTCCTCGTTGCCCACCCAGCGTAGCACGTCCTGCTTCACGTCCTCGTTGACCGCGCGCCGGGCGAGTTCGTCTTCCGCGCCGATGGCCTCGATGGGCTCTATCATCACTACGCGGGCGCCGGCATCCACCATCATGTCGGACATGACCCCGATGGCTGGATTGGCGGCGATGCCGCTGGACGTATCTGAGCCGCCGCACTTCACGCCGACGGCCAGCGTGCTGATATCGAACGCCTGGCGGCGTTCCACCGCAGCGTCCTGTGCCATGGCGGTGACCACCGCCCGGCCTCGCGCGATGGCCCGCCGGGTGTTGCCTATCTCCTGGATATTGATGATCTGAACCGGTTTGCCCGATTTCGCGATTTGCTCCGCCATGGGTTCGGGGCGTTGCCCTTCGCAACCCATCACCACCAGTACAACGCCGTGGATGTTCGGATTGATACACACGCCGACGATGGTCGGCACCACTTCGAGTGCGATGCAACCGTGATAGTGCGTGACCGATACCGCGCCCGGAATGCCCTCCGCCATCTGGCGTGCGGCTGGCTCGCCACAATCACACACGGCCAGCACCAGCACGGTGTTGCGGACACCCACGCGCCCGTCTTTTCGCAAGTATCCCTGGAATTGCATGGTCTTCCTCCTTGTGCTGATGCGGCATCACCGGGTATGACCGAGCATGTTCTCAGTCAATGGCATTCGGTCGCTCGTGACGTTGTGAATGTGGACGTAGTCGCCGACCTCTATGTTCCTGCTGGCGCGCCCAATCTTGGCGCTGTATTTCTCACTACATCGCCGCCGGCGGCAATAGCCGAAATCGCTATCTCGGTGTGACCGAGCGGGGCAGCGCATGGTTGGAGGTGACGTGGCGGACGAGTTCACGAGTGCGCGAGAGCACCCTCGACATCATCCCCTGCTTCAAGTGCGGCAGTGGTGGCCACGTTATCCCAGGATCCATCGTGAGTGCTTTCTTCATAGTCTCAAACCTCCTGCGTGCCGCACCATTGTAGTCCGGCGGATGTGCGGATGCTCAAATAACTGCCACAGCCCGCGGCGGGATCATCCGAACGCCGCGGGCTGTCGGACACTCAGTCAATAGCAGCCGCCGTACACGGCACTACTTGGCCAGTTTGTTGAGCTTCTCCTCGGCTATGAGGCCGTCTGTGATCGCGATATCTGCCGCCCAGCGTGCGGCCTTGCCGCACACATCCGGGCAAGGGTCGTATGGCCGCCGGCATCGAGGAATTTCTTCATCTCGTCTGGATCGGGTAGGCGGCCGCCCGAAGAGCTTCATCTGCATCTCCCGGCACAGCACGCTGCCGAAGTCATCGATGAACTTGCGGTGCAGCTTGCGTGCGTTGGCGAAGCTTTCGAATCTGACTCGTTCGGGGTCGGCGAAGTTGTCCCGTTGTCTGCCTTTGAGTCCGCTCAGGAACAGAATGCCTGCGACGTACGCACCGCATCCAGCATCTCCCACCACCGCGCCGCCGCCGGCGTAGCCGCTGAGCGATTTGAACACGTCCGGATTGGGCATATCGAAGGTGTCCTGCAGTGCCGCGACGACGCACTGGCCGCAACCGCCATACTGCTCTTCGTATTTGAATGCCAGGTCGTATGCCTTCTTGAGCAGCTTCTCTTTGGCTTTGTCGTCCATGTGAGTGCCTCCTTGTTGTCAATGTGCGGGTATCAGTGGGTCACATCCCGCTGCCAGATGTCCACATACATACCGATCTTGAGAGCTTCGGCCTTGGTCATCTTACCGGATGCGACCTCCAGAATCTCCTTGTACAGTCGTTTAGGGCATCGGCGCTCTCGGCGCCGGCGGGGTCGATGCAGAAGTCCATCAGGTCGGAGAGTAACTACGTGCCCGGATTGGCGGTCACTTTGATCATCGGCACAAAGGAAAGCCCCATGGAGCGCCCTTGCCGGTCGAGAACATCATCACGGTTGCACCCGCGGCTGCCAGACCCGTAATGGCTCGTGTGGGGCCTGGCCGGCGGTATCGACCATGTACAATCCCTTGCCCGCCGGGCGCTCGAGTTCCAACACGCCCTCGAGTGTCGTGGTGCCTGCTTTGATGACCGCGCCCAGCGACTTCTCCAGCGTTGCTTCGGCCCCACCGGCGATGTTCGCCTGCGCGATGTTGGCGCCGGGCATGCCGCCGCTGGTTATCTTCTCTCAAGCCTGGTTACGATGTTGATGAGCTTCTCTCGTACCTCGGCGTCGCCGCCCGGACGCGCGCCAGGATGTGTTCGGCGCCGGTGATCTCGGTGGTCTCTCCAAAGACACAGACGTCCCACCCTCGCCGCACCAGCATGTCCATCGCGGTACCAGGTCGGATTCGAGGCCAGTCCGGATGTGGTGTCGGAGCAGCCGCACTTGGCGCCAAGGAACAGGTGGGAATCATCCACTTCCTCGCGTCGCACGCTGGATATGTCCATCGCCATCAGCCGCGCCAACCGCATGCCCTCCGCGAACGTGTTGTTCACACCACCCAGCTTGTGCACCACCACCTTCTCCACCCGTTTGCCCGTCCGGGCTATCTCCTCCTGGATGTGATCCACGGAACCTTCTCCGCCAAGGCTCACCAGTAGAACCGCGCCGAGGTTGGGGTTCGAACCAAGCGCGGCCAGCGTTCGGTGTGTGACGGCGGTGTCGAACTCTGACTGCCCACAGCCCCCCTGGTGCGTGAACGGAGCGCATCCTGGCACCTGGTTAGTGATCCACGTGGTGATGTCGTTTGCGCATACCACCGTGGAGATGATTCCGACGTAGTTCCTGGTGCCCACCGCACCATTCGGCCGCACGTATCCAAGGAAACTCATGTCTACTCCTCTCCTCGCAAGAGAAGGGGGCGAGGTCACGACCTGGCGCCCCCTTGTGTCCAGTGCGTCAGAACACCGGGCCGGTTCGCCACATCTCCAGGACCTCGCGGTATCGTGGTGCAAGCTCTACCCTGGATGGCTTGCCGGAGGCCACCGCCACGAGTTCGTTGAGCAGGCGCTGTCCCACCTGCGTGACTGACTCGAGTCCTTCGATAATAGTGCCGGCGTAGACGTCGAAGTAGTCCAGTTCGCTCTTCACCTGTGGACTGCTCACGATCTTCACCACCGGCAGGATCGGCAGGTTGCCCAGCGAAGAAGCTGGCATCCCACGGAAGCGTGACGGTAGGCCGCCGCCGTAACCGAAGGTCATCATCTGGGCGCCGGATGCCGCCAGCCCGAGCGCCATTTGAGGGGTGTTGGCGGAGCCGTCCATGAAGTACAGCCCCTTGCCGGGAAGCTTCTGACCCCACTCGATTACGTCGGTCAGCGGTCTTGTGCCGCTCTTCGCCACGGCGCCAAGGGATTTCTCCTCGATGGAGGTGAGCCCGCCCTTGATGTTGCCCGGGGTCGGCTCGGAGCCCAGTATGTCTACCCCTGCGTCGAAGATACGCTTATCCATGCGCGCCACGGCGTCCAGAACCTTCTGCCCGATCTCGGGAGTGACACCGCGCCGCGCCAGTATGTGCTCCGCGCCGATGAGCTCCGCCGTCTCCGAGAAGACGGCCGTGCCCCCGGCGTCCACTATCTGGTCAACGGCCCACCCGGCGACCGGATTGCAGCCCAGCGCCGACGTGGTGTCGGAGCCGCCGCACTTCACCGCGAGCTTGAGTTCGCTCAAACCGAACGGCTCCCGCTGCAACAACGCGGCGTCGCCTTTCATCTGCTTGGCGAAGCGGATGCCCTTCGTGACTACGGTGTCATAGTCGCCCTCGCGCTCGATCGTGAGAACTTCGACAGGCTTGCCCGATACGGCGATGTCGGCCGCGAGGTCGACCGCCGGGATGGAATCGCAGCCGATGCCGAGGACGATGGCCGCGGCGACGTTCGGGTTCCGGCCCATGCCGGCGAGCACCCGACGGGCAGCTTCGTTGTCTGGTCCCACGTGAACGCAGGGCTGATTGTGCAGCAACGGATGCACGCCCGTGCCCGCCTCATCGGCGATACGGCACGCCATCTCGTTGGCGCAACGACCCGCGGGGATGAGCGCCACAAGATTGCGCACTCCGACCGATCCGTCGGGTCGACGGTATCCGAGGAACTCCATTCAGTGCCTCCTTGATTGGTGTTGCTACTCTGCTCTAGGGTGTGTTTGCCCTCCCCATGTACGCACCCTTCATGGCCGAGGTTGCGAGCTGCGTGTAAGCGCCCAGGATGCCACTCGTATACTTCGGCGTCCAGACCGGCTTTCGGGCCTTGCGGTCCGCAAGCGCCTTCTGAATCTCCTCCGGCGACTTCCTCACGCCCTTGATGCCCACGATGTTGAGCGCGCGCCGCGCAAGGCTGATCTCGATGATGTCATCGTCCTCGACCAGCCCGATGGGCCCGCCCGCGGCCGCTTCAGGAGAAACGTGTCCGATGACCGGTCCGGCTGTTGCGCCCGAGAAGCGGCCGTCGGTGACGAGGGCGATCGACTTGCGGTACTTCTCGATGCCGACAATGGCGGAGGAGGTGAGGAACAACTCGGGCATTCCGCAGCTCCTTGGTCCCTCGTTGCGGACGATGGCCACATCGCCGGGCTCCAGCTTGAGTCCCGTGACAGCCGCGAAGCATTCTTCCTCGGAGTCAAACACCACGGCACGGCCGGTATGCTCGTACATAGCCGGGTCGCACGCGCTGTACTTGAAGATCGAACCCTCCGGCGCCAGGCTGCCCTTCAGGATCGCCATCGAACCCTTCTTGGTGTTCGGGTCGTCCGGTTTGCGGACCACATCGGTGATCTGAAGCCGCCGGCTCCCGTCCACGGTCGCATAGTTGCTGAGGTAGCCCTCGCCCATGCGGAAGAAGTCGGACTTCTTCACGGCCTCAAGGTTCTCCCTCACCGTATGGCCCGTGACCGTCAGCGCATTCATGTCCAGCAGGCCCGAGTCCGCGAGCAGCATGATGATGCGTTGAACGCCGCCCGCGAACCAGAACTGCCGCGATGCGTATTGCCCTGCTGTGTGGATGTTGGTGAGATATGGTGTCTTCTGCCCCAGCGTGTCGAACATCGTTACGTCGAATGGCACGCCGGCGGCATGGGCGATGGCTGGCAGGTGCAGCAGTCCATTGGATGAACCACCTGTCGCCTGGTGCACGACCACCGCGTTCCTGAATGCGCCCTCGGTGAGGATGTCCTTTGCCTTCAGACCCTTCTTCAGCAAGTTCATGACCAGGTGGCCCGCATTCCGGGCGTTGTTCAGTACGTAGCGCTGAGTGGCCGGACTGAGGGCCGCGGTGGGTGGGGCCATGCCAAGGGCCTCGCTCATCACCTGCATGGTGGATGCCGTTCCCATGAACTGACAGGCGCCGTCACAGGGCAGCGTGTGGTCCTGGATGAAAGCGAACTCCTCCTTGGGCAGTAGTCCCGCCCGTACCTGGCCGTGTCCCTTGCCCACGTCGCCTTCCATCATGTAGCACGGTCCCGGTTCATTGGAGCCGCCAGGAATCACTACGAGGGGCATCAGTCCGCCAAGCCGTGCTGAGGCTACCAGACAGCCGGGTAACCCCTTGTCGCAACTCGACATAAGTATCGCACCGTCGAACTGGTGCGTGTTGGCGTAGATCTCGATCATGCTGGCGATGAACTCTCGAGACGCCAGTGGATAGTTCATGCCGTCATGCCCCTGGGCGATGCCGTCGCACACGTCTGAAGTCGTGTACTTGAATCCTGTGCCACCGGCTATCCCCACGCCGAGGCGGGCCTCCTGTACCAGTTTATCCAGATGGTAGCTGCCAGGGTGAGCCTCACTGGCGGTGGAAAACAGCATGATGTGTGGCTTGGCGAGATCGTCCCTGGTGAAGCCGGCCGGGGCGTACAGGGAAGGTACCTGTGGCGAGCATTCTTGCAGAAACTCGCTCCTCTTCTCCATTCTCTTCACCTCCCATTCCATTCGGTCACGCTAGATGATCATGCGGAAATGGATGTCGAACTCTCTGTGACCGAGCCCCTCGGCCTTGGTCTGGGCGCCGTTCGCCACTGCCACTACCTTGTCGAAGATCTCCTGGCCAACGCTCTCGAGCGTGCCCTCACCATCAACGATGACGCCCGCGTTCACATCGATGTTGGCCTTCATCTTGTTGTAGAGGACGCTGTTCGTGGAGACCTTGATGATGGGGGCCATGGCCGCTCCCACCGGAGTGCCCCGGCCGCTGGTGAAGACGATGATGTGGCAGCCTGATGCCAGCAATCCCGTGTCGTTCATCACATCGGCGGCGGTGGCGTCCATGATGATGAGCCCCTTCGTCTTGGGCTGCTCACCGTATTTCACCACCTGCATGATGGTGCTGCTGCCGCCCTTGCGGATGCAGCCAAGCGACTTCTCCTCGATGCTGCTCAGTCCGCCCTTGATGTTACCCGGAGATGGCTGCGTTCCGCGGATATCCACTCCGCCGGACATGGCCGTCTCCTCGGCGTCCGCGATGATGCGGTAGATGTCCTTCGCCACCGCATCGTTCGCCGCCCGGCGCGCCAGCACGTGCTCGCACCCCAGCATCTCCGTTGTCTCGGAGAAGATGGCCGTGCCGCCCTCGGCGACCAGTTTGTCAGCCGCGATGCCGAGCGAAGGATTGGCCGTCAGGCCGGAGAATGCGTCGGAGCCGCCGCACTCGAGTCCGAGGCTCAGCTCGGACAGCGGAATGGACTCCTTCTTCAGTTTCGCCGCGTCGTCCACCATCTTCTTGACGATCTTGACGCCTTTCTCGATGCAGCCGGGAGTGCCGCCGTCCTCCTGGACGCTAACCACCGCGTACGGCTGTCCCATCCTGTCCAGTTCGGGTGTCAGGACCTCTGGCAGCACCACCTCGCAGCCGTTGGAGACAAGCAGCACGCTGGCGACGTTGCCGTGGCTGCAGATGTTGATCATGGTTCGTATGACCTGTTCCTTGTCCTCGCCTACGTGGCCGCATCCGCCGCCGTGCCGGGCGTAGACCGAACCGGGTACCTGCTCGCTTATCATGCGCGCCACTTCGGATGAGCACACAACGGTTGGAAACACAAGCACGTGGTTGCGTACGCCGACTTTGCCCGTCTTTCTGCGATATCCCTGGAACTCCATTTACTTGTCCCCCCTTCCTTTCTGGCTCTCCATGTTGTGCACGTGCACGTGCTGCCCGGCCTTGATGGGCTGAATGGCGAGGCCGATCGCCTCGCCGTACTTGATGACCGGTTTATGCAGCGCGACGTCGGAAAGCGCGAACTTGTGACCGAATGGGATGTCCTGGACGAGTGTGGTGGTGACCTCTTTGCCCTCCAGTGCAACGGTCACTTTGTCTCCGGCTTTCAGGTCCTGGAAGGCGGTCGCTACATTGTCCTTGGTGTCGATGAGAATCGCCTTTGGCTTCATCTGTCTCGTACCTCCATTCAGCGTGATGATTGACCATCGTCGCCACCCGGTCGTGGTTGTCTCGGCGACGCAATTGAGCAGGCGCAGGCGTGAACTTGATGCGCGAATTGAAGCAGTCCGATCGCTGCGCGGCGGCTCCAGAAGTCCGTTTGAAACTCAGTCAAGATGAGTATCCGGGCGGTACTATGGGCTCGTGTGCGGGTGCGCTATTGTAGCCTACTGGGATTCAATTGTGTCAACAAGACTGAACGAAGGACGCCATCTCAAGCGCTGTGATCCCACTCATGCCGCTCAAGTGGCGTTTGCCAGTTGCCCTGTGTACCATGTCCGGCACCACACGGTTGTTTCGAGGAGGATGACATGGCGCTTCGTGAAGACCTTGCTGCCTGTGCGAAAAGCATTCCCGCTGAACTCAAGGAGAAGAAGGGCGTCTACACGCTTGAATTCGTCGTCGCCGAACGGAAGGCGTTCCTCTCGAAGAAGAAGCTGACCTACAGCGCGAAGTTCCGCGTCGATGACGATAGGAGGGAACTTCGTTTCACCGAGATGTTGAAGGAGGCGTCCTCAGGCATGTCCTCGGGCGATAGCGACATGAGCCCCGGATTTGGCTTCAAGAAGGAGACGTACAAGACCGGTGCGGGGCCACGGGAAGGCAGTATCGAGGAACAGTCGGCGCTGTTCGGCAAGGAGTACACGTACAACTTCGACTTCAAGACGGTGCGCACGTGTGTCGAGCGTGCTGCCATCGCCGCGGGCTATGCCTTCAAGTACCAGGTGACGTCTCTGGGTCTGTAGCATGAATTGCTGGATGCCGTGAGCGGGCGCTGTCCGCTGAAGCCGGGAGCGTGCCGTATGCCTGATCGCGCGCATCTCCCACCCTCCCATTCGGGTCACCGCGCAGTGCACGCGCCAAGGCACTCTCATTGCACTCCGTAAGGTGATGGGCGGACCCCGCTCCGGTTTGTCATTCCTGCTACAATGCAACACCCTCCGTGCCTCACAAGGAGATCGCTATGGTTCAGGCGGCCGGGAAGAAGTCCCGTGTTTTCTATGGCTACTGGCTCGTCCTCGTGACATTCGTGTTCCTGTTCCTCGCTATCGGCTGCGGCTCCTTTGCGTTCAGTTTGTTCGTCACGCCGCTGCAACAGGCATTGGGATGGGGTAGAGGCGAGATAATGGCTGCCTTCACCATCTTCTTCGTGACGATGGGAGTGGTGTCGCCCGTGGTTGGCCGGTTCGTGGACAAGTACGGCGCCCGCCCGGTGATACCGCTCGGTGCGGTCGTCATGGGACTGGGCTTCGTAGTGGTGAGCCGGATGAGCGACCTCTATCTCTTCTACCTCGGCTATGTGCTGGTTGGCGCCGGCGCCGCCGGAATGGGACAGGTTCCCTGTAGCGCCGTTATCTCTCACTGGTTCAGGAAGCGCCGCGGCACGGCCATCGGCCTGATGGCGGCAGGCGTCGGTGCGGGAGGCGTGCTTGCCCCGTTGATCAGCGACATAATAGCCAATGACGGCTGGCGGGCCGCGTACTTCGCCATGGCCATCATGATCTGGGTGATCGTGATACCCCTGGGCGCCATCGTCGTCCGGACCCGGCCGGCTGAAATGGGCATGTATCCGGATGGCGAGCCGATACCCGCCGGTGCGCCCCGTGAGAGGACAGGTGTGGTGGGTGGTGTCAGCCTCCGGACGGCCGCGGGTACGCCCACGTTCTGGCTCATCGCAGCATCGTTCTTCGCGGGATGCTTCGCCAGCATGGGGCTTGTGCAGGCGCCGGTGCCGTTCCTGCAGGACATCGGCTTTCCTATCCAGACGGCGGCGTCGGCGTTGAGTGCCGTCGGAATCGGGAGTGCGCTCGGCAAGATCGTGTTTGGCTGGTTGTGTGACCGGATGCAGCCCCGGCACGCCTGGGCCATGGGACAGGCGATGATGGCCGTCTCGGTCGTGATACTGCTGGGCATCGACGCGGATTCATCCATCGTACCCATCTGGGCCTATGCGCTGCTCGCGGGATTTGGCATGGGGGCGTGGTTGCCCACCCTGTCCATACTGGCCAGCCGGAACTTCGGCCTTGCCTTCTACGGGGCGGTGTTCGGAGCCCTCAACCTGGTCCAGAGCACCGGCACAGCCACCGGGCCCTTCTTTGCGGGACTCATGTACGATGCTACCGGCACGTACTACTGGACATTTGTGACCTATGGCGTGCTGCTTCTGATCGGCATACCGCTCATCCTACTGGTGAAAAAGCCGACGGGCATCGACGTCGACTAGAGTGAGATGCATGTGTGCCTGTGGCAACACCAGGGGGGCCTCCGAGACACGCGTCACGATCCGCTCCGGCGCCGGTTGGTGACGTCTCCGCCGGGGAATGTGCTCTGATACACTGTGACCTTCAGGAGAGAGAGTGTCGTTGAGCTACCGACTGGTTGCCATCGATCTCGACGGGACGGTCCTCGACAGGGACGGCGCCATCATCCCGGGGGCTGAAGAGGCCATCGAGCGTATGCTGGCCCGGGGTATCCGTGTAACACTCGCCACGGGGCGCATGTATCAACCCAGTAATCGCTTCGCCGAAGAACTCAACATATCGACACCGCTCATCTGCTATCAGGGCGCGCTCGTTCGTGAACCAGGCTACGGCCAGACGCTGTGGCACAAGCCGCTGCCCGCACCCCTCGCGCGAAGGCTGGTGAACGAAATACGGCGGCTTGGAGTCCACCAGTATGCGTACGTCGGCGGTGATATCTATGTTGAGGAGATCGGGGACAAGGATCTGCCCTACGCGCGGCACAACGGTGTTCAATTGAACCAGGTTGATGATCTGTTGGCGATTGTTGACAAGGGGGCCACCGAGATGGCCGCCAGAGGAGAACCTGAGGAGATTGACCGCTTGATCGGCCGTATCCGTGCCTCGTGCGGCACTGAGGTGATTGTCAACAAGGTGCACGGGTCCTTCTGCGAGATCGCTCATGTCGAGTCCGGCAAGGGGAATGCACTCAGATTCCTTGCGGACCGGATCGGCATCCCGCAGAACCAGACGGTCGCGATTGGTGATAGTCCGAACGACATCAGCATGTTGCACTGGGCCGGCCTGGGAATCGTGGTCGGCGACGCACCGGTGGAAGTCCGGGCCGCAGCCGACTGGGTTGTCGATGGCCTGGAACCGGCCTGTTTCTGCCAGGCGGTTGAACGGCTGCTTGAGTCTCTCTGAGATAGTCTGAACCTCTCGCGATTGCCGCAGAAGCGGTTCGGGCGTGGGCGAGGTGTGAGTCATACCCCCAACAGCCGAGGGGCGAAAAGCGCGTGCACCGGAATGCCAGCCGGACTGAATCTGCCGGGGCAGCGTTGTCCTCGTCCCTCTCGTGACTTCTCGTGCACCGACCACCGTAGTCTCCCGTCCTTTTTGGCGTTCTCGAACAAAGCTGGTATCATGGTCTTGTCTCCCCCGGCCGCAGCAGACCTCGTCGAATCCGTTCTCGGCCTTTCGTTCTTTTCTTCTGCGTCTGCTTACTGATGCGTTGGCGTTCCCGCGAGGTTCCCTCACCGGCGGCTCTTCAGGGGTGGGACAGGGTGGATATGGAGGTGAGAGCGATGCTGCGCACGGACAACACCGTAGGAGCTGTCGATTCGCGTGATGTGCCCTTATGCCGGGCACACTGTGTCCCGGGTTCATCCCGTAGCCTTTCGCCGCTCACTAGGACCAGCACGTGCGTCATCTCCCGATGGGATGCGCCGGACAATGGAGTCTGCTGGCTGCCCTGGCATTTCGCCCTCCGCGCTGCCGTAGGCAACCTCGACAGTAGCCTGTGCGTCCTTGCTTCTCTTGCCTGCAGCCAGCTTGCGCTGCAGTTGTGGGAACCGGAGCGCGCTCGAGTACCCCGCTGTCAACTTGTCTATGCGGGGCGCGGCAGCCGCGGTCCGCCTCAGACGCTCCACGTGTCGTTGGGCGCAGGACGCGATGCCGCTGCGTTCACTCCGTGATCGCGTCAGTGGCCCTTCTGTCAAGAAGGCGCTCGTGTGTATTGGACGATTGCCTGCCGGATGACAGGACGGACACCGAGCGCTGACTCTCACAGCCGTCCTTGTGCTGCCGCGGCCTTATCGTGCGTCGTTGGCGTTTCCACGGCACGTAGAGACGTGATTCACAGGCGTGCCGGAATGACAGAAGGAGCAACAGCGATGCGGAATGACGTACACGAATGGCGGGAAGAATCAATCCGACGCGGCTATAGCCGACATCGGCGCACGTATCAGAGAGGGGCACTGTGATTGCTGCAGAGCGGTGCGCGCGGGCGCGTACGACCGCGCAGCCGACTTCCTGCGTGACTCTCGTCGCCTCCTGGGCGAATTGCTGTTGGAAGCTGACCCTGGAGACGGTCGACATCGGGCATTGATACATCGGGTCGGCAGACACCACACCGCATGCTCGCGGCTGGTGTGCGCGGCCCGTGGAATCCAGGCAGATGAGGCCTTGCTGATGCTGCGGGCTCGGGAATGCGAACGGGAGATAGCCGGGATGGATTGTGTCTCGGCGGCGGCCGACGGACACCCGATGAGGACCGAGGGACGGATTCAGAGACAGGAACGCGCCTGAGGGGGGCGACGCGGTCACACACAGCGGAGAGCAGCCGCTGCCTCGTTGCCGAAACGCGGCTGCCAATGCGGGGTCGTTCCCGGAGTCCGGAGAATAGAAGGAGAAACGACGATGCACCATGACAAACATGAAGCAAGCAACAGTAGACACTGGTAACGCTGCCACGATGCGAGGTATTCTGCAAAAGATCGCGATAGCGAGGCTCCGCTGCCGGGAGTTCGCCCGGCTGCGCAAGTCGGATGAGGCACAGCAGGCGCTCGCACGAGCGCGCGAACTGTATGCCGAGTTGCTCTCGACTGCCGACCTCGAGAACCCAGTTCACCGTTCCATCGTACGGAACCGGCGGGTCGATCTCGGAACGATGGTTGCCGAGGTGGAATCGTGCCGTCTCAAGTGTGAGGTGGACAAGGTCCGCCGCGCAAGACGGAAAGCGGGCGCATAGGGTCGCTGGTCCGGGTGCGGGCATGGGACCTGAATGCTGGCGGCGGTTGTGAACTGAATGCAGCTGCCGGTGGTCCGGTCCTCGGGGACGTAGGCCGCGATGCGGCGTACCTCGCGATGGTGGCTGTGCACCGGAAAGGAGGTGTACGGCGCTGAACGCCGCCTCGCCCCGAACGCCCGTTCGGGAAGCGTTGCCTCGCGACGGGCCGCACCATGGCACCTGTGGCAACGGTAGTCCCTGCTGCTACTGCCTCTGGCAGTTGGCGCAGTAGTAGATGCTGCCTCCCAGATACGCCTCTTTGCTGACGGGGCCGCCACAGACCGGGCAGGGATTACCGGCGGTGTTGCGGCTCAGCTTTGTGAGATACAGGCCTGGAGTGCCGAAGAGGTCGACCTCAGTATCCCTGCCTCCCTTCGCCACCATCTGCGCGAGGGTTCTCTTGACCGAGGCGAATAGTGCGGTGCGGTCGTCGTCTGCAAG
>JAXGQG010000023.1:0-20217 GCA_040766535.1 Dehalococcoidia bacterium
TCGACCGCGATGCCTTCCGGACCGTTGAAGCCGGTCCATTGCAGCAGCGGTGTCCCGCCGCTGTTCAGGACCTGGATGCGGTTGTTGTCAGTGTCGGCCACGTAGACCTTGCCGTCAGCGCCAACGGCGATGCCACGCGGGTCATCGAACTCGCCCGGGGCCGTGCCATTGTCGTTCTCGACTCCCCAGAGGTCCACGAACACGGGCGGGTCCTCATCCGCGAGCAGGACGGACTGCTGCTGGACAGGGGCCGAGAGCCACGCCGCGGCTGAAATCGACAGTGCCGCCACAATCCGGACGATAGAGCAGGCAGAAGTGCGCAAACGATGCTGCAGCCGCATGGGCTTCTCCTTCGGGACAGGATTGTGTCCACGGCAAGAAGGGATGAAGCTGCCACGCGGTGGGTGAGGTGGCGTTGCCGGCGCCATCTTCCCCGCCATGCCGGAGACCGCGACAATAGTACCGGTCGCGAACTACGTGGGTCAACTCCCGTCGCAGCTAGTTGAACGCGCAGGTGCAATCCTCGGCGTACATCAGGAGCTGACCGGAGTTGGTGTTGCCGAGCGCGTCTGTCACGGCCACGGCGATCGTCGCCGGGCCGCGTGTCTCGGGAGCCTGCCACGTTGCCACCGCGCCGTCGGCGGTCAGAATGCCCTTGTCGACGGTCCATGCGTAGGTGAATGGCCCGTCCCCCTCCGCCACGACACACTCGATGCGGCACGACTCGCCGATGTAGATGTCCCAGACGCCGAGTTCCTGCTTCAGCATCTTGTGGCCGATAGCCTCGACCTCGAAGCCGCCGAGCCTGGGCGTGGGGCTTGGCGTCACAGTGATGAGCACGTCTCGGCTCGCCTCGCCGCCGTAGGCATCGCGCGCCAGGACGGTAACCACGTAGGAGCCCAGCTCCCGCGGGGCGATCCAGTTCACTGCGTCGCCCTCCCCTCGTATCTCCCCATAGCTGGCCTGCCACAGGTAGGTGATCTCGTCGCCGTCAGCATCCACGGCCGGACACGATATGGAGACGGACGCTCCGGGGCGGACGCCCTCGGTGTAGGTAGGAACGAACTGGAATTCCGGGACGGAGTTGTATCTCACCGTCAGACTGAGCGACTGCGTGTCTGAGCCGCCGTTGCCGTCGTCGACCGTGACCGACACGCGGAACAGCCCTTCGGTACCGGGGGCAGTCCACATAACAGTCGACCCCTCGCCGGCGAGACTCCCCTCGCTGGCCGACCATGAGTACGTCAGTTCATCTCCGTCCTTCGCAACGGTCTCGCAGGTTATCTGGCAGGTGTCCCCGGGCTGTATGCGCTCCGGCACAACCGTCACCGCCTGAATGACCGGCGCCGAACTGGAGCCGGACGGGGCGTTGGCGTCCGCCTGCCCGCATCCGCTGGCCATGGAGGTGGACAGGATACCGGCGCACAGCAGTGCGGCAACCATGACACTGCGCGATGTCGCGGCGTGCCGCTGAGATTGCGTGGATGTCTTGTCGAACCGGTCAGTCAACGTGCGAACCTCCGACTGTATGCTGGGGTGGCCACGTCACCGCAGCGCCGTGGCCCGCAACGCGTCCGTCTGAAGCGGGCATGTGCGGCCACGGGCACAAGTGACTCACATTACTATCGCACATCTGTGTGAAGGAAACGTGAAGGCCAGCGTGAACTGGAGCGCATGGCTTCCGGTCCGGGCGGATGAAGGCCGTCGGACATGCTCGAGTTCCGCCGAGCGCCGGTGTCCGTACGGACGCTATTCTCCAAGCAGGTGCGTGCGTAGCCACTGGTATTGGAAGCGTGAGCCGCATGCCCGGCGGCATTGGCGGCGTATGAGAGGACGGCGACGGCGTGAGTGGCGACGTGCGCGGTGGCGGCGGCGTGTCCGCACGCGCGGGCGGCGGCACGGGCCGGCTCGCTCCGGGCCTCACGTGCGGCGGCGTGGGCGGCGAGCGCCGCCCTGCGGGCTTCACCCACCCGGATCTCGTCCCCGCACCCAGGCGCGGGCGGCCTCAATCGCCGCGCGGGGACGAACGTCATCGGGGTGTTCGCGTTCAAACAACGGCAGCACGCGCTCGGCGCAGTCAGCCGCCCGCAGCGCCACCGTCTTTCGGTCCAGCCGGCCCAGCGGCTCGAGGACGGACTCATCGGGCAGCATGAGCCGCAGCCCTCTCATTCATCCGCCTCCCTGATCCCGGCGATGTCCTGAGCGTACTTCTTCTTCGCCTCGATGTCGGCGCCGCGCAGCACCGTCATGCGGTGGGTCTCCGGAGAACCGGCGCCATGGATGTTGGAGACGATATCGCGGCTCTCGAACGCCAGCTTCTCGATAAGACGGCCGATGCGGACCCTGTTCTCGACGGGCACATCGTCCTTTCCCTTGAGGTACTTCTTCAGCAGCTCGCCGATATCCGGATTGGCGAAGTCTTTGTCCGAGGGCAGGTCCGTGGCGATGCCGCCGGCGATCTCGATGGCCATGCGGTAGACCTCGTGCAGCTCCTTGCCTTCGTAGAGCTTGGAGACGTTGGACAGCACCGGGTCGACCGTCTGAATGCCAGAGGCGGTGGGACTGGAGTCCACGGACGCGGCGATGGAGCAGCCGTAGATGGCCTCCGTGACCTTGAGCATCTCGGCGAGTTTGTTGTTGATGTGAGAGACCTTCGCCACGCCGTTGTATTCCCGCGGCGGTTGCCGCCGCGTCGATGATGATGTCTCCAAGGCCGCACTTGCAGCCGCCGTGGGAGTGTCGGTGGAAGTTGCCGAAGTTGCGCACCATCGGCCCGGCGTACTGGTGTTCCCCGCAGAGGAAGACGCGCTCCCACGGGACGAAGACGTCCTTGAAGATAACCATGTCCGCGAACTTGGTGTAGTCGATGTTGCCCAGGTCGCAGCCATCGAGCGAACGCGCTTCGAGGGTGCCTCGTCCGTACACGTGGATGACGCCTTCCTCGTCCACGGGCACAGCGAAGGAGACGGCCCAGTCGGCATCTTCCGGCTGCATCTCGCGTGCCGGAACCACCAGGCCCCAGTGGGCGCAGAGCGAGCCGGTCTGGTGTATCTTGGCTCCGCGCACCACGATGCCCTGGCTGTCCTTGCTGATGACGCGGAGGTACAGATCGGGGTCCTTCTGCTGTGACGGCCTGAGCGAGCGGTCGCCCTTCACGTCGGTGACCCCGCTGAAGAGGGTGAGGTCGCCGGCCTGCAGCATGTCGATGAAGGCGAGCAGACGAGTCCAGTACTGTGTACCGTGCGTCCGGTCGCAGTCGTACACCTGCGTGCCCACCGCGTTCATGCCGTCCATGCCGGTGCAGCGCATGAAGCAGGTGCCGATGCGCCGGCTGAGGAACTTGAGCATGTGCACCTTGGCGATGAGGTCGTCAGCGTTGCGGTACAGAGAGGTGAAGCGGCTCACGGGTTCCTGGCGCTCGTTGCGCGTGACCAGATACTTCGCGCCCTCGGGGTCGTGGTGCAGGTCGTACGTGCGGGCCACGCCCATGACCATGGGGTGGATGAGAGGGTGTTCGTAGGGGTTGCTGACTCTCTGGCCGAGGATGTAGGCGGTGGGGTGGAGGCGTTCGAGGGATCGCAGGTACTCAGTCCCGGTCATCAGCGCCATGGCGTCCTCCGCGGCGACCTCCCGGCAACACTACTGGAGATGGAGCGTTCACGTCGCCGTTCGTCAGTACTTCCGGCGGCGCAATTCTAGCAGAGCGGCGGTGCACAATGCGGGGGCACCATGCTTATTCTGAGGATGAGGTCTGTGTCAAACGTGAGGACTGACTGTTGAGGGACATCGGAGTTCGTGCGGCGAGACACGAACGAAAATGAGTATGCTGTCCCCGCGATTCGGCACACGCGATGCATGGACTTCGTGCGGTGATTCCGTTCGTGGAGTGAGCCGCGGCCAGACATCAGGTTGCCGCCACAGTATTGCTGAACGCTGACATCCGATGTGGTATGCGTGTAGAATTCGCCTGCTGGAGCAGAGCCAACGGGTATGACGCTCAGTCTGCACATCTTACTTCCGCTCGTGGCATTCTTTGTGTCGCTCTACACGGTCATGCGTGTGGCGCGCTACCGCAGCGATCCAGTGGCATCAAGCTTCCTGGTGTTGATGGCCGCCCTCGCTGTCTGGTCGCTCGCGGTTGGCCTTGAGCACGCCAGCGTCGAACTTCCGGCCAAGGTGTTCTGGCTGAAGATGTCCTATTTCGGCATCCTCTCGGTTCCTCCGCTGTGGGTGGTGCTGACAGTGCGGTACGTGCGCGCGGACCGATGGCTCACGCGGCGCGCGCTCGTACTCATGTCGATCATTCCCGCCATTACCTTCGTGATGGTCTGGACCAACGATGTGCATCACCTCATGTGGCGAGACATCTGGCTCGACACTTCCTTCTCCCCGCCGGTGGACGACGTGACGCATGGCGCCTGGTTCTGGTTTCAGGCGGTGTATTCGTATCTACTGGTGATCTTCGGCACGCTGGTGCTGGCGCGGGAGTTCGGCAGGGAGACCGGCGTCCACCGCAAGTGGGTGGGAATCATGCTGCTGGCGGCGCTGGTTCCCTGGGCCGCCAATCTACTCTACATCACGCCCGTGTCTGTGTTTCAGGTGCTGGACCCAACACCGCTCGCCTTCGTCATCACCGGGCTTGTTTTCTCTCTGGGACTATTTCGTCTTCGCTTGTTCAACATAATGCCGGTGGCGCACGAGGCCGTGTTCTCCCATATGAGCGATGGAGTGGTGGTCCTGGACACAGATGGAGTGGTTGTAGAGCTGAATCCGGCTGCCGAGAGTATCATCGGCCTTCACCGGGCTGAGGCGATCGGCCGGGCGTACGGCTCCGTGTTACCTGCGCTTGCCGGACGACTGGAGTTCACGTCAGAGTACACGGACTCACAGTTCGGAGTCTCACTGGGAGACGGGGACGCGACGCGCCACTTCACCGTGAGTCCGTCGTCCATCGTCGGCAAAGGGCAGTTCAACGGGTGCCTGCTGCTGCTGCACGACGACACCGAACGGGTGCGTACCGAGTCGGCGGTGCGGGAGAGGATACGGCTCGAAGCCGAGCTGCTCGAGCGCCAGAGGTCGGAACAGTTGCTGCGCGCATCAGAGGCCAAGTACCGCAACCTGGTACAGAACGCGGGGAGCGGCATCCTTGTGTCTGATGCTCACGGGCACATCCTCACGGCGAACAGGGCGGCGCTGAGCATCTTCCGGTACGCCACCGAAGAAGAGATTGCCGCGGCATCGGCCATGCAGTTCTTCGTAAACGCCGACGATGTGAAACGGCTGCTGGAACCCATCGGGCAGACGGGAATGGCGAAGGGATTCGAGGCGCCGATGAGACGCAGGGATGGCGATGCCTTCTGGGCGTCTCTCAATGCGATCGTCCAGATCACTGAATCGGGCGAGCGCCAGTACCTCGTAATCGTGGATGATGCTACCGCGCGCAAACACGCGGAACGGGAGTTGGCGGCATCGAGACAGAACCTGCGCTTGCTGGCACAGCGTCTCGAAGAGGCGCGCGAGGATGAGCGGACCTCGCTGGCGCGCGAGCTCCACGACCAGATAGGACAGACGTTCACGGCGATCAGAATGGACCTGGGCCGCGTGGTGCGCCGCCTTGGCCCGGATGAGCAGGAAGCGAAGGCCCTTCTCGACGGCATCACGCAGATGGTGGATGAGGGCACAAACGATGTGCGGCGCATCTCATCCGAACTACGGCCGGGAGCCCTCGACGACCTCGGTCTCGCCGGGGCCCTCGAGTTCTACCTGGAACAGACGGGACCCCGGGCCGGTTTCGACTTCACATTCGATTCCGACGGCGAGTTGAGTGGCCTCGATGCTTCGCGCAGTACGGCCCTGTTCCGGGTGTTTCAAGAACTGGTGACGAATGTGGTGCGGCACTCGGGCGCCGACAGAGTCGATGTATCCCTGGGGCACTCAGGGAACGACTGCGTCCTGACGGTCAGTGACAATGGTTGCGGCATCGATACGAATGAGGCCAACAACAGCCGGTCGCTGGGCATTGTGGGCATGAAGGAGAGGCTGCTGCCCTATGACGGCGAACTCCACTTCCAGGGCGAACCCGGGAAAGGGACCACAGCCCGGGTCATCATGCCGCTTGCCCACACATAGAGCGCCGCTGTGTCATTCCCCCAGCTTCAGGAGTCTTAAGGCTACCAGCACGGAGAAGACCGCCCATGGGACCAGCGACCCCATGGCGAAGATCATGCCAGCGGTCCCCGCCGATGATGGCACCAGCATGAGGATGCCGGCCGCAAGGGCCATCCACCCGCTGACACGGTTGACATGTGGCGCAAGGCACACATGTTGTGGTGACTTCGAGGACGTGCACCGATCTGCGCGCATCTCCGGCGGAAAGGACGAACACCTGCGATGACTCGCACTGCTCAGGGAGGAGGGGGCCCCGGCTATCGCCCGGTTGAACGCCTTCATTCCGTTCTCGCACCATACGTGACGTCAATCGGCTCGTTGTCCGAGAGAAACACCCACAAACACTGGTCGAGAAGGTGCGCGGGATTACTGGGTACGGACCGCATGGGCTACCACGGTGCACGGATCGCGGTCCTGTCTCTGATGGCGCAGTGCACACGGCGGCTCAATCTGGCATCGGCGATTGTACGGCCTTTGCGGCAGATGCGCAGTGGCGTGATTCCGGGGTGTGCCCGCGCTGCGCTGTCGGCTCAAGACGTGTACATGGCGCCGCAGCCCGCCACTGGTGGCTCCTGTCCGCTCTATGTTGCGTATGACGGCCGTGCGGCGGTGACGGCGCCGCTGTCTCATGGCGACAGGGTGTACGGACTGATGGGCCTGTCCATGCCTGCGTCGTGCGCGGCTGATGGAGAAGAGGTTGATATCGTCCGGGAGCTGGCGGCGGACCTTGGCTACGCGCTGCCTCGATCGAGATCGAGGTGCAGCAGGCGTCCGCGCTCGGCGCTGAAACATGAGCGGGAACATCACGGACGCGCTCTTCGAGGTCAGCCCATTCCCATACCGTGGTGGATGCATCCAGGGCCGTGGTGCAGGCAATGCCGAGGGCATCACGCGTGCTGAACTTGCCCCTTGACGAGATCACCAGCCGCACGTTCGATGACGCTGCGTGGCGCATCGTCGGTTACGCCGGCAACCCCTTCCCCATGGACCAGCTCCCGGTGAGCCGCGTGCTGCGCGAGAAACGTGCTGTCTACGGGGTGGAGCATGCGATCCAGTCGCCGACTGGCGAGCGCATCCTTCTCTCGGTCAACGCGGCGCCGCTGAGGGCGCCCGATGGGACTATCTCCGCCGTGGTGTGCTCCATCCAGGACGTCACCGAAAGGTATCGCATCGAGACCGCTCTGCGTAACAGCGAGCGCTCCTACAAGAGGCTCTTCGATTCGATGCTGTCCGGGTTTGCGCTGCACGAAATCATCCTGGATGCGGACGGACGACCCGTGGACTACCGTTTCCTCGAGGTGAACCCTGCCTTTGAACGCCTGACCGGCCTCAGGGCGGTGGACATCGTGGGGCGGACCCTGTCTGAGATTCTTCCGGATGCGGAACCGCTGTGGGTTGAACGCTATGGACGGGTGGCGCTGAACGGCGAATCCATCGAGTTCGAGAGCGAATCCATCAGATTGGGCAGGCACTACCGTGTCTCCGCCTATTTGTCCGAGCCGGGCCGCTTCGTGACCGTGTTCGAGGACATCACCGAGCGTGTTGCCGCTGAGTCGCGGCTGCGCGACAGCGAGATGAAGTTTCGCTCTCTCTTCGAGCAGTCCAGTGAGGCCATCTCGGTGGTCTCCCCTGGCGGCATCGTGCTGGATGCGAACGACGCGTGGCTTGCGCTGTTCCGCTGTCCGCGGGAGGACGTGCCGGGGCTCAACATCGCGGAGTTCTACGCCGACCCTGAAGGGCGCAAGGCATTCCTCCAGGCCATTGAACGAGATGGTGCGGTCAGGGATGAGGTGTGGTACTGCAGAAAGGACGGCTCCCTCTTCCTGTGTGAGCGCAACGTGGTTCCCCAGAAGGATCAGAACGGCGACACCATCGCGTTCCAGTCCGTTGTGCATGACGTGACGCAATTGAGGCAGGCCGCACGCGCGCTGCAGGAGAGCGAAGAGCGTTTCCGTGCGGTCTTCGAATCGAGCCCGATCGGCATAGCGCTGGTGGATACGTCCACTCAACGGCTGGTGCAGGCAAACCGCAGCTTTCTCGATCTCATCGGCTACTCCAGCGAGGAGCTGCCGGGCCTGACAGTGGCGGACATCACACACCCGGAGGACTGGACGCGCGAACAGGAATCGATACATCGGCGGCTCGACGGGACGGCTACAGGCTACTCTTTCGAGAAACGGTACGTGCGCAAGGATGGAGCACTACGCGATGTGATCGTGGTTGGTGAAGTCGTGCGGCTGGGCTTGGAAGAGTCGACACTTGCGGTTGCCAGCGTGATCGACATCACCGAACGCAAGCAGGTGGAGCGTGAGGTGGCCGAGTCTCGGGAGAATCTGCGCTTGCTGGCCCGGAGAGTCGACGAAGCGCGCGAGGATGAGCGCACGAGAATCGCCCGGGAGTTGCATGACCGGGTGGGGCAGACGCTCATGGCGCTCAAGTTCGATGTGGACCGGTTGAGGAAGCTGGCGCCGCACGGCGACGCTGGCGTGACGCCGCTCCTGGATACGATGCAGTCCCTTCTTGCCGAAGGTGCGGACGACGTGCGCCGCATCTCCTCTGAACTGAGGCCGGGGGCGCTGGATGATCTGGGGCTGGCGGGCGCCATCGAGTGGCAGCTTGAACAGGTGCGTTCGCGCACCGGCATCGACTTCAGGCTCACCACCGGTGACGCGTGTGAGTTCGCGCAGGCCGACGCCGGCAGGACGGTGGCCCTCTTTCGCGTCTTTCAGGAACTGGTGACGAACATCGTCAGACACTCCGGCGCCACGCGCATCGATGTCAGGCTCAAACGAGAAGACGGGGAATGCGTGTTGACGGTAGCCGACAACGGTTGTGGCATCGACATGCGCAGGCTTGCGGAACATAGCTCCCTTGGCATCGTGGGCATGCGGGAGCGGCTGCTGCCCTACAACGGCGAGCTGCATCTGCAGGGCGCGCCGGGCGCCGGGACTGTGGCCCGTGTCGTGATGCCGAACGGGTGAGGCTGCCTGTCGCCCATCACGCCAGGTATGCCCGCCGAGTTTGCCGCGCCTGATCAATCCATCGTTGCTGGTGCTTGTTCGTGGCTGGGTGGTGGGGCGATCTCGACGCGGTTGCGCCCGGAGCGCTTCGCGTTATAGAGGGCGGCATCCGCGCGAGCCAGCAGCCGGTTGGCCGTCTCCTTCTGGCCTCGCTCGGCCACGCCGATGCTGGTGGTGACCCTGAGGCGCACCTCTTCCTGTACGAGGAATGGCGTGTTTTCCATGGCACTGCGGATCCGTTTGGCTATCACTGCTGCGCCAGCGGCATCGGTGTGCGGCAATATGATGAGGAATTCCTCGCCTCCATGGCGGCCGACCACATCCGCGCGGCGTGTGTTCTCGACCAGCAACTGCGCCGATGTCGCCAGCACAGTGTCGCCCGCCGCATGACCGTGGACGTCGTTCACCTTCTTGAAGTGGTCGAGGTCCAGCATCAGCACGCTCAATGCCCCGCTGTAGCGGTCCTGGTGGGCGATCCACTCGTCCAGCTTCTCCAGGATGGTGCGGCGGTTCATCAGTCCGGTAAGCGTATCGAACCGGGCCAGTCGCTCCAGTTCTGCGCGGTCGCGGTTCCGCTGTGTCACATCCCGCATGATGCCCTGGAACACGGGCACGACACCTCGGTGGTCCCGCCGAATCGCTGCGGTGCGCTCGCAGTCGAATTCTGTGCCATCCCTCTTCTTCAAACGGACCTCATCGTGTACCTCTCCCGCTGTTTTCATCCGGCGTAAGAAGATCGCTCGGTCCGCCGGATCGACGTAGAGGTCGACCATGCTGATGCGCGGCAGTTCGTCGCGAGAGTATCCGAACAGATCGAGCCACGCCTGGTTCACATCAACGATCGTGCCGTCCAGCCTGCCGATGTAGATAGCATCCAGGGATTGTTCGAAGAGGGACCGGAAGCGCTCCTCGCTCTCTCGCAGGGCCGCCTCCGCCTGTTTGCGTGCGGTGATGTCACGGATGACGCTCTGATCTCCGATTATGGCGCCTTGCGTGTCACTCCGCACCACTACCGTGCGCAGACAATCCATCACCGTGCCGTCTCGTCTCTTCAACCGCACCTCGTCGTCAACGAGTTCGCCTCTATCGGCCAGCGCTTCGAGCAGCCGCGTGCGGTCCTGGGGGTCAACGTAGAGCTCCTCCACATTGGCCACGCCGACGTCTTCGTCCCCGTAGCCGAACAACCGGAGCCATGCCTTGTTTGCCGCCAGCAGCAATCCGCCGGGGCTGACCAGTGATATGGCATCCATCGAATGCTCGAACAGCTCTCGGTAGCGCCTCTCGCTCTCAGCGAGCGCCTGCTCCGCGTTCTTGCGTTCGGTCATGTTTCGGATGAGGGCGACGACCTCGTCATCTCCCGAGGGAGAGAAGCGGGCCTCGTACCAGGACTCGATAGAGTCGATGGTCAACTGGTACTCGACTGCCTGTGAGGAGTTGGTCCTCAACGTCTCTCGCAGCGCACTCATGGCGCGGGATGCGTCAGCCTCCGGCAGTATGTCCGCGATGGTCTTGCCCGCTATCTGGTCATGCGGAATGGCGAGTTCATGAGAGGCCGAGGCGATGACGTCCAGGAACGCGCCCTCCGCATTGAGCCTCATGATGATATCCGGGAGGACCTGGATGATCGACCGGTTGCGCTGCTCGCTCTGCCGTAGCGCTTCGTCGGAGCGTTTCCGTGCGGTGATGTCACGGATGACTCCCTGGAACAGGTTTGCCTGCCCCGATGGGTCCTTCAACGCCGCCACGGCGCGTTCCGCGTCGAATATGGCTCCATCCTTGCGCCGGTAGCGCACCTCATCCCGCACGAATCCCGTCTGCTCCATGCGCTGCACGAACGCTTCACGGTCCACCGGGTCGGCGTATATCTCGGCCGCGTTCAGCGTCGCCAGGTCCTCACGCGTGTAGCCGAAGAGGTCCAGCCACGCCTGGTTGGCCTCTACGCTCTCGCCATCCGGCGTGGTGATGTAGATGGCATCCAGAGACTGTTCGAACAGTGCGCGGTACTTTTGTTCGTTTTCGCGCAACGCGGTCTCCGCCCTTCTGAGCTGACTCACGTCGCGATTGATGCCCTGGAAAGCGATGACGTTGCCTGTCTCATCGGTGAGTGCGATCTGGTTCCTCTGGCAGAGGAAGACACTGCCGTCCTTGCGCCGGTACCACACCTCATCCTGCACATGTCCGGCCTCGGCCATGCGGCGGGCGAAGTCGACGCGGTCCTCCGGATCGGCGTACAGATCCGCAGCCTGCAGCGCGGGCAACTCCTCCCTCGAATAGCCGAACAGGTCGAGCCATGCCTGGTTCACCTCGATGATGCGGCCCTCCGGGGTGCCGATGTAGAGGGCGTCCAGCGACCGTTCGAAGAGCGACCGGTACTGGTCGGCATGCAGTATCGGCGAGCGGTGTTCTCCGCGTTTCTGCGTCATCTGGCTACACGTCCGCCTCAGTGCGCGGGACACAAGCCGCGTCCCTGCGGCGCTGAACATCTATGTTACTCCCTATTGCGGTTGATGTGCCCGAATCGCGCCGAGGTGGATTGTCGAGGGATTTGCGCCGACGCAGTTGTGGTCGGCACTGATTGTCGACGGCTTGCACTGGGCGAGACTGGCAGGACCGCCGGTTTGACGGCATGAGTGATTGACCTCTACTATATGAGTTGGTCATATAGTGCCACAGTAGAAAGGCAGATCCCCGATGCAGCAACCACCGGTGACGAACAACGAGATACCCAACTGGTGCGGGGCCGCGCCAGGCCGGATGCCCGGCTTCGTCCAGCCATGGCTGTTGCTCCTGCTGGCGCAGGAACCCGCCCATGGGTATCAACTGCTGGAGAGGCTGCATCAGTATCCGGATACCGGGGGCATCGATCCCGGGTTCGTCTATCGTACGCTGCGCCAGTTCGAACAGGACGGATACGTGGAGTCCACCTGGAACCTGGAGGAACCCGGCCCAGCGCGCCGTGTCTATGTGATCACCCCGGACGGACTCAACTACTTGCATCTCTGGGCCGAACACGTTCGTGGCGCCAGGGAGCGACTGGGTCGGCTGCTGTCGGCATACGAAGCGTACTGCAACGTCGGAGCCGTGCCGGAGGTGGCCGAAGAGTGAGCGCAACCGCCATCATCATCAATTTACTGGCACTTGGACTGCTGGCTTACGCCCTGGTCAGAGACCGCGTTCGGGCGCAACAGGCGATGCGTGTCGCACTCAAGTCATTCACCGGCATTCTGCCGGCAATCCTCGCCATCATTGTCCTCATTGGGCTGCTGCTGGCCTTTGCCACACCGCAGCAGATATCGCGCTTCGTGGGAGAGCAGGCCGGTCTCGGCGGCATACTTGCCATCGCGGCTACGGGGGCGCTGCTCTACATCCCGGCGATCGTTGCCTTCCCGCTTGCCGGTTCGCTACTGCAGAGCGGGGCGTCCGTTTCTGCCGTCGCCGCGTTCATCACCACGCTCACCATGGTCGGTGTGGTGACGTTGCCGCTCGAGATAGGCCAACTGGGAAAGAAGCTGGCGTTGCTGCGCAACGGCCTCAGCTTCGTTGGTGCCATCGCCATCGCGCTCCTCATGGGGGTGGTGCTGTGATGCAGAAAACACCCCCTCCTCTTCAGGCCGGGAAGGGTAACGGCCGCAAGGACGTTATCAGGAGCTACGCCATTCTCGGTGTAGTCCTGGTGTTGGCTACCGTGGTCTTGAGTCTCTTCCCTGACAGAACCGAGGCCGCCGCCGCAACTACGATGCAATACCTGCGGGAGATGGTGACGATACTGCCTGCGGTGATGGTGATCATGGGTTTGTTCAGCGTGTTCGTGTCGAAAGATCTAATCGTGAAACACCTTGGCAAGACATCACGTGTGAAAGGTATGGTGCTGGCGATGCTCTTCGGAGCGTTGCCGACCGGGCCGCTCTACGTCGCCTTTCCGCTCGCTGTGGCGCTACGAAAGAAGGGCGCCAGCATCGCCAACATAGTGGCCTTTCTCTCGGCCTGGGCCTGTATCAAGGTGCCGCAGGAGCTGTTTGAACTGCAGTTCCTTGGCTTCCCGTTCATGATTGCCAGATTGGCGCTGACGGTTGTGTTCGTTATTGTGATGAGCTTGTTTATCGACAAGACTATTGAGTGGACCGACCGCAAGGCAATAGGGATGGCCGCGATTGAACTTGATGTAAGAGACTGAGTCTGCAGCGGCGTAGTCCTGGGACTCATGGAGCCCGGGTTGTGGCGTATGTCGTGGCGACACTCTTTGCCCCGTGTGATATCAAGAAACGCAATCGGTCTGAGTCGTAGATGATGATACCGGATCATACGTGACTGAAATGCGCCGGCGTTGCTTCCGGTGCGCAGTGATAAAGGAGGGTGTGATGTATTGCTTTCAATGTCAGGAGACGGCAAGAAACAGCGGATGCACGCTGAAGGGCGTCTGCGGCAAGCCGGAGGAGACCGCCAATCTGCAGGACCTGCTCATATTCGTGCTGCGGGGCATCGCGGTGTACGCGGAGAAGCTGAAGGACCTGGGCGTCCGCGACCGCGAGGATGGTCTCTTCGTGGCTCAGTCGCTCTTCGCCACCATCACCAATGCCAACTGGGACGACGAGCGCTTCATCGGGCTGATTCGGCAGGCGCTGAAGCGACGGGCTGCATTGCGAGAGCGGTTCCTCAACGAGTACAAGAAGAAGCACGGGCGTGACTTCGCCGAGCCGTTGCCTGAAGCCGCCACATGGGCCTCCGATGACCCTGCGGCCTTCGCCGAAAAGGCGAAGTCGGTGGGCGTCCTCTCAACCAAGAACGAAGACGTGCGCTCCTTGAGGGAACTGCTCATCATCGGTTTGAAGGGCGTCGCCGCCTACGCGGACCATGCCGCCGTGCTTGGCTATGAGAAGGACGAGATCTACGACTTCATGATGCAGGCGCTGGCGTCCACCACGAAGGACCTCTCCGTCGATGAGATGGTGGGGCTGGTGATGAAGGCCGGCGAGACGGCCGTCACCACCATGGCGTTGCTGGACACGGCCAACACCACCACCTACGGCAAGCCGGAGATCACAGAAGTCAACATCGGCGTGAGGAACAACCCGGGCATCCTCATCAGCGGTCATGACCTCAAGGACATGGAGGAGCTGCTGCAGCAGACCAGGGACAGCGGCGTGGATGTCTACACGCACGGAGAGATGCTGCCGGCCAACTACTCCCCGGCATTCAAGCAGAATCCGCACTTCGCGGCAACTATGGCGGCTCCTGGTAGCAGCAGAACAAGGAATTCGAGTCGTTCAACGGCCCCATCCTCCTCACCACCAACTGTCTCCTTCCACTGCGGAAAGAGAACACCTATCTCAACCGCCTCTTCACCACCGGCATGGTGGGCTACCCCGGCGCCACGCACATAGCTGACCGTCCTGCGGGCGGGAAGAAGGACTTCTCCTCCATTATCAAGCTGGCGAAGTCATGTCCGCCGCCCACTGAGATCGAGACGGGAACCATCGTCGGCGGGTTCGCCCATGACCAGGTGCTGGCGCTCGCGGACAAGGTGATCGCGGCCGTGAAGTCAGGCGCCATCAAGCGTTTCGTCGTCATGGCGGGCTGTGATGGCCGCTTCCCGGCGAGGGAGTACTACACGCAGGTAGCGCAGACCTTGCCGAAGGACACGGTTATCCTCACGGCTGGATGTGCCAAGTACCGCTACAACAAGCTGAACCTCGGCGATATCGGCGGGATTCCGCGCGTGCTGGATGCGGGACAGTGTAACGACTCCTATTCGCTGGCGGTCATCGCCTTGAAGCTGAAAGAGGCCTTCGGCCTGGCCGACATCAACGAACTGCCGGTGTCCTACGATATCGCCTGGTACGAGCAGAAGGCGGTGGCGGTGTTGCTGGCGCTGCTCTATCTCGGCGTCAAGGGCATCCGCCTTGGACCGACCCTGCCGGCGTTCCTCTCCCCCAATGTGGCGAAGGTGCTGGTGGAGAAGTTCGACATCAAGCCCATCGGCACTGTGGAAGCCGACGTCGCGGCGATGATGGCCGGGAAGTAACGGCTCTGTAGAACGTAGTCGTTCCGAGCGCTCCCGCCGTTCGCGGCGGGAGCGCTCATCACCTGTGGAGGGAATCGGCGATGAAGACAGTTGACGCGAAGACAGCTCCGATCACGGAGAACCCCCACCGCGTGGCTACGCGCAAGCTCTACGATACCGAGAATGCGCAGGTTATCCATATCACCCTCGAGCCGGGCGAATCGCTCAGGCGGCACGTAACGCCCGTGGACGTGTTCTTCTACGTGCTGGAGGGAACGGGTGTCGTGGAGATCGGCGAGGAGAAGCGGACCGTGGGACCGGATACGCTCATCGACAGCCCGAAGGACATCGTCCACTGCTGGTACAACGAGAGCGATGCCCCGCTGCGGTTCCTGGTTGTCAAGGTCCCCCGCCCCACCAGCAACACCCGGCTGCTTTAGCGCGGTCGCCTCTCGTTCAGTCTGGTGATGAACTCACGTCATCGTGACCTGATGGCACAATGATGGGCGAGGCACTGGCGGCGGCGCGGAGGCGCGCATAGCGCACCACCTCTACGGTGGTCATCGTGAGCGGCAGCACAAGCACGAATCCCAGCACGCCGAGGAAGGACGCGGCCAGCATGGTGAGGACGATGACGATTGCCGGATGGATGCCCATCTGCCGGCCCTGTACGCGGGGACTGAGCAGGTTGTTCTGCAGCAGCTGGATGAGGATGTAGCCGAGCGCGATCCAGGGCGCCTTCGCCGGTGCGGTGGCCAAGACCACCAGTATGCCGATGATGCCCGCGAGCCACGGACCGGCGATCGGTACGAATTCACCCAGGCCCGCGATGGCGGCAAGTGGAATCGCGTAGCCGACCCTCATGATGCTCAGCAGCGCAAACACGGAGACGCCCACCGCAAGACCCAGAATGGCCTGGCCGCGGAGGTAGCGCCCCGTCACGTATCGCACCACCGAACTGGTGCTTCTCACGTGTATCAACGCCCACGCGGGCAGAGAACGGTAGAAGCTGTCGCGCAGTCCCTGCCAGTCCTTCAGCAGGTAGAAGAGGAACACCGGCAGCGCCACGAAGCCGAGGATCATGTCAGAGGAGCCATGAATACGTATGATGTCCGTCCGGATGAACTCCAGCAACGCGTCCCCGGCCTTCGTTCCCGTCTGCGCGAGAAACGCGCTCACCTGTTCGCGCGTGCCCGGGGGCAGCGACATGAGAAAGGTCTGGAGGTTCCTTTCAAGAGCCTCTATCCCCGCAGGGATCAGTCGTGGGGCATCCACCAGCAGGGTCGCCAGCGACTTGCCCGGTCCAGTGACGACGTAGAACACGAGCAGGGCCAGCAGCGCCACGGAGAGCACGTAGAAAGCAAGGATGATCGAGACGCGCTCGATTCGCTGGTATCGCCCGGTGAGCGGCAGCCGCTCCTGGAGCCAGTCGATGGTCGGCTGCAGCAGCCATGCGAGCACGAATCCAAGAATGAACGGAGTGAGGACGCCGCGCGCAAGCCAGATGAAGCTGAACAGCAACAGGACAGCCACTATCAGGCCGATCGGCCTGTAGTGGCGCTTGATGATCGAACTCAACGTGTCCAATCTCTAAGTCACAACGCGGGTGTGGACAACACACCCGGTACCGTCCGTCAGCCGTCAAGGTGAGGGGCGGTACCGGGATACAACCGGCAATGACAAGCTGGCTGAGGGTACCCTCTAGCTCTGTACTTCCTCGCTGGCCTTGCGGGCCGCGGCTGCGGCGGCTGCCTCAGCGGCCGCTTTTGCCTGACGTGCCTTCTCGATGGCGACCTGTTTGGCATGCTCGGCGAGAACGTATGCCTCTTCCTTGGTGTGCGCGGCCGTTGACTTCAGATAGTCCCGCGTCTCCTTCCCGGCCTTGGGCGCATAGAGGAGCCCCACGGCGGCGCCAATGATTGCCCCGGTAACGAAACCCATGGTAACCAGCCTGTTGTGCATCTGATCCTCCTTAACCGACCTGATATGTAACGCATCCAGTTTGCGGGCGCGCCCATAATCGTAGTCAACTGGAGCGGCCTCACGGACCGGATGGCGCCTCGCCTGTTGGACGCGCGCTGTCATGCTCCTGAACCGCTCGCGATTCTCTGCTCCCGGACGGGGGGTGTAGAGTAGTGACAGAGTACCACCCAGCACCGCTCCGGCAAGCAATGCCATCTTGTAAGCCGTAACCGTTCTGTAGGCCATTCTTATCTTCTCCTCACCTCCTGCGCTTCTTCTCATCCGCGCTACTTCGTTCGGTTCCATGTCCAATCGCTCTCAGCACACCCAGCACCGAGGCCACCGGCTGGACGCCGTCATGCACCAATTCCGCGGTGTCCCGCGCCAGAATCGACGCCACCTTGAGCTCCTTCAGTACGCTGTTGGCCGACCGTTGCAGCCGCAGGAATGCGATTGCCATGACGATGGAAACAACCGCTCCAGCAAAGCCCAGAATGGTGATGCTCAGATCCCGGTACCATGTGATGTCCATTCAAGCCACCTCCTTCGTGCAACATAGAACCGCACATGTCTCGAACGGTTCCAGGGCATTCCCTTTCGCCAGACTCCTGCGTGTCCCATATCTCAGTGTAGCAGGCTGACCCCTTGCCCGTGTACGTTGCCCGAAGATGAGGCCGCCGACGCGGCTCAAAGAGAATCCCTCGTTCTCGCGAACACCGGGATTCCATACCGTCGTCGCGCCGGCAATGAGAACGTGCTGTCAAAGCCGGACCTGGTGGAGTGTGTGGGGCGTGTGGGGTGCGTTGCCACGGGTTTCCCATGGTGCGCGTGCGCGGCTACCACTGGGCGGACCGTTGCATGGCTCCGCTCACCTGTGTGCAAGCCGGACGGGCACACCCGCTCACCAGCACGACCAGCGGCTCTTCTTCCAGCATCAACCCCCTTCGCCGCCGCACGGCTCTAAGATGACTTGCAGCCGACCAAAGTGTAGTGGGAATCCGCGCGGAAGTCGAATCCAGCGCCTCCGCCCGGATCATGTCCCACACCATATCAACGCTCACGGGCGGATAGGGGATTAGTCCTGAGGACCTGTTACTGTGTGGCCTGTCACGGGCGCGCCCCGCTATGCCGGCGTGCCGCTGCATTTGACGCAGAACGGGCATCGGCGTTACAGTGCACAGGTTACTCCGATACCCATCCTTATTGCTCCGGAGGCTACATCGTGAAGATTGCTGCCGGCCTTGTGGCTGTACTCCTGCTCCTGCTTGGGATGATCGCCGCCATCGGAAATGTTGATGGCAGCATCGACTCCGGGGAGCCGGGTGCTGCCGGTCCCTCGGTCAGTGACAACTCGCCCGTCACGGGAATTGAGAAGGGATACCTCGAATTTGTGGTTAACACGCTGCAGCAAGTCAGTACGGACATCAACTCGCTCGGTTCTCTTTACAGGCAGCCTGCGATGGAGGACCAGTACTGGAGGGCTTCGGTTGCCGTCCTGCTCAACCGCATTGAAGGTGGGTATCTTAACGTTGTGGACCTGGAACCGTCGGAACGGCTTGTCCCGTTTCAGGACACCGCGCTGGATGCCCTTGACCACAGCGCGCAGTTCGTCCGGGTCATCCGCGAGGATCTGATCGCGGGACAGACCGAGTTGTCTCAAGAGGCTGCGAATGAACTGGTTGCCGCCGCCGAGTCGTTTGGCCAGGCCGAGATATGGCTGGACGAGTTCCTTGAAGCTCACCCGCTGCCCGAGTAGGTGCGGGCGCATCGCGGGGCTGTGGCATCGCCGATCACAGGACTGATGGCACTGTATCGGTCATGAGAGGGTGGGTTTCAGCCAGTTCGTAGATAGGGCCTTGCGCCAGGAAACTGAGTGCGTGACCGCTGCCGCGCACGGCAAGCAGCCTCTGACCTGGATGCACCTCCACAGTCTCGGGCAGGCGAACCCGGGATCCCGGTTCAAATACGGTTCGCCCGACTGGGCGTCCTAGTAGACTGGCCGGGATGTGTTCGGCGATGCCGAGCGCGAATCCCCCCGATGTAGTGCTGCCCTGCATCAGCAACGCCGTGGCCCCTGACGCGAATCCGTATTCCTCCCACGCCTGACTCGGCACAACCATGCTGCGGTCGGCTGCCACGGTGACCCAGCCGAAGACCCATTTGCCGCCTTTTGCCAACTGGGGCATGGTACTACTTCTTCTTCCCCGGGAAGTCCACGTACCGCGGAGTGCGGGCGCAGTACTCGACATACTCGGCGCCGTAGGTGCGTTTGAGGTGCGCCTCCTCAGCTCGGACCATCATCTGTGCCAGCACGGCGTACAGCACGACCCATATCGCTCCGGTCCACGACGGCCATAACAGCGCATACCCTGCAACGGCCATGCCGTAGAAGAGCAACTGTGGGTTGCGGCTTCTCCGGTACATCCCGGAGCAGGTGAGACCGGATGTCTCCTGTCCTACGGCGCGTTTCACTCCGAAACGCTTCATCGTTGACAGCAGCATCACCAGTCCGCCGGCGAGGAGCAACAACGCAAAGCCGAACAGCGGGTCGCGCGCTTGAATCGTGCTCACCCGTGAGTCAAGGAACAGCAGAGAACTGACGCCATGCAGTACGAACAATCCGATCTGCAGCGCGGTGCCGGTCTTTGTGAGCTGGCCGAATCGAGTGTAGTCCCGCGAGAGACGCCGAAACACCAGTGCTCCGACAACAGGCAGCATCACCGCAACGAAGCCGATTATGAGCAGACTGTCCATGACTGTAGGTAAGATACTACCATTCGGCATCGCCGACGCAAAGCGACTGTACCGATAGTCACGACGAAAAGCGGATAGAAGCGCGGACACGGCCCTGCTACGATTTCGTTGTTGGCGATGATGTCGCCAGGGACGAATTCGTACACTGACTCATGAAGAACGCGGACTGGCTTCGCCTGGTGGCGCTCTCAGTCGTCTGGGGTGGCACATTCCTGTTCGTGTCCCTCGCACTGCGGCATATTCCGGGATTGACTCTGGTCTTCCTGCGCGTTGCTCTGGCCGCTTTGCTGTTCTGGGGCTACATCGCAGTGA
>JAXGQG010000024.1:0-18940 GCA_040766535.1 Dehalococcoidia bacterium
GAGGCACGAGTGACGAGTGTGCCGGCGAGGCGTCGGGGTGCTTGAGTGCTTGAGTTGGCCCGCCAGGAGCGGGAGTCCCGCGTTCTGAGTGCTGAGTTCTGAGTGCTGCGTTCCACCGGCCCGCCCCCACGGCAGACCACCGCGCACCGCCACGGCCAAACGTATCCCGTGTAAGGGCGGACCTCTGCGTCCGCACGTCCGGATTGCCGGGCATCGTAGGGGCGCGTCGTCATTTGCCCGCGGTCTGTTGGTGGGGTCCATGGTGTCCCGGATCAACGAAGGGGGGCGGCTGCTTCAGCCGCCCCCCTTGAGGGTTCATGGAATGCGGTGGCTAGTCTCTCTTGAAGACCATGATGAGGGCGAGGATGAGGACGATGAGCACGGCGATGATGGCGACGATGCCGGCCGTGCCGAGGCCGGTGCTCTGCTGGGAGGGGACGTTATTGGTGACGGTCCTGGGGGCGAGGACGGAGAACTGGCCGACCATGCCATCCACGGCGACCTGATAGGCGCCGGGGACGGCGCGGGAGGTCTTGAAGACCACCTGCTGGCAGGCGCCGCCGGAGACGGAGACGGACTGGGAGTCGATGGCCTGGCCGTTGAGCATCAGGGAGACGGTCTTCGAGCCGCGCTCCTCGCCTGAGTTGCAGATGTTGGCGGAGATGACGACCTCCTGGTTGGGGAGGACCTGGGCGGGATCGATGTTGAGGTAGGAGACGCCCAGTCTGGCGGGCTCGGGCGGACGGTCGTCACTACCACCCCTCACGTAGATATACCCTGCTCTCGTGAGCGTGTCGGATCCAGCTGGACCGGACACCTTGAGGCTCACATCGTACCTGCCGCCGCTGCGGTACGTGTGGGTGGGGTTCTGCTTCGTGCTTGTGGCGCCGTCGCCGAAGCTCCAGAGCCACGAGGTCACCGAGCCGGTGGACTCATCGGCGAACGTCACCTGCAAGGGGGCTGAACCGGAGCGCGGTTGTGCCGAGAAGTCGGCTGCCGGAGGCAAGGCCGGACCATGGACCTTGAAGCCGAAGGTCCTGTCGGGATTGTGCTCCCAGTCTCCATAGTAGCGCCAGCTCTCTCCCGGCGAGCCCGGCGAACTCCATGTGCCTCCACTGTAGGCGCAGCCCCAATATATGCCGGTGTCCGAAGTGGTGGCAAAGATACCGTACTGCTGTCCGCCTTCGAGGTCACAGGAGAACCCCGGCGCGGCAACCCACTGCAAGTCGAGCGTGACTCCAATATCCACGACGGTGCTGTCCAGCACGGTCCAGGTACCCGGGTCGCCGGAACCGCACTCAAGTATCGATATCGTTGCCGACTGGGTCCCGTAGGGGTTGTTCAGATAGAGCTCAACCGCGCTCACCCCATGATCGGCCATGGCGGTGAATGTCTGAACGACTCTCTGACCTCCTCCGATGTTCGTGTTCCCTTCGATGTTGTCAGAGAAGTACTCGAACAACTGGTCATCTGCGCTGACCGCCCCGGCGGGCAGTAGCAGGAGTGCCGGCAACACAACCGCCATCAACACCGCGCGAATAGAGGTCCTTCGGATTCTGAATCTCAAGCCCGCCTCCTTTGCAGGTAGGGAATGGTCCCACAAGAGCCTTGAATGCGAATACTGCCACAGCCGAGTCTCGAAGGCAAGAGGTTCAGCCGTGTGTGCCTCATGCTGTGGTGTGAGTACCGGTGTTGGGCAAATGGCGCAAGAACGAAATGAGCATGGTCTCACCGCATTTCCGTGGCAGGGTGAGTACTGTGTGCTGTTGCTCGACCGCAACGGGGTGGTGCAGAAGGTGACCCAGCGGCAGCATGACGTGCCCGCGGCCTCGAGACGCATGAGACCATCACGGTGCAGTTCCCCGAGGGCTGTGAAGGTCCGCTGGGCCTGTGCGTGGTCGTCCCGGAGCGCGCAACAGTGGTATCCACGGTGTGGGTCGGCACGGGCCGCAGCGGCGACGCCGGTCCGTGGCCCAACATCGCAACCTGTCCGTAACATGTGCGGGCGGGCACGCCGAACGTGCCCGCCCGCCTCCCGCTTCCCACCCCACCCCCGAGAGACCGTTCATCGGTGGACGGTGGTGTCGTTTACACCGTCGGCGGGGTCGAAGGTCCGCTCAATGACGCCACGTACCCCGCGGCCCAGGCCGCCAGTGTCGTGCCGTCGACGCCGGGGCTCAGCCGGGCAACCTCGCCCTGGAACCAGAGGCGGCTCTTCTGCGTCACCGCCAGCCACTCATCCCGCCGGGAGGCGAAGTGCGACTCCAGCAGCGCCTGGACGACCGCCGTCCAGACCAGTTTGAGAGGGTCGGCGCCGCCGTTCTTCACGCGTCCGGCGACTGCGCGCACCTCCGCCATGTCCACTCCGAGCCGGCGCGACAGCGGAGCCCCTGGAACCTCGAACCCGCCCCCCGCCGACTGCAGCGCCAGGAGTTCGGCCAGGGCATCGGCACGCGATCCAGCTGCGGGGCTGGCGCACTCAGATGCCAGGTACGGCGAGTGGAACACGGCGGAATCAGCTGTGGGGGCGGGACGTCCTGCTGCCGGGGGCTGCATCCGGCGGAGTGCAGCCATCCGCTTCAGGTCCGGATAGGAGGGGCAGTTGAGCACGTAACCTGGCTGAGATGCGGCCACCGAGGCCACTATTCCACCCCACCCCCTGGTGAGCATCCCCGGGACCTCGCGCAGCTCTACCTCGCCGGTGGACTTCTCCGCGTCGGTGCGGTACTCCACGGTGATGAAGCTGGTGCTGCGTGAGAGGACGCCGTACTGCTTCGAGAGCGCCACGATCTGCTCCTGCACCGACCTCCCCCTGCGCTCGGACTGGCGGGAGCCGGCTTCGCGAGTCACCCCCTCTTCGAGGTCGCTGATGCGCGCCCGCGCCCAGAGGAGCGGCATCGCGGCATCGCCGGCGGGCAGCGGCGTGACGGGCACCGTCCACGTGCCTAAGTACGGCGGTCTGCCACTTGTCACGGTCACTGTGGCCGGCAGGGGCGCCCCGGCGGGGAGGCGGGCGAACAGCGAGAGAGGCTCGTCGTCGTGCGCCACCGGACGCGCGGGAGCCTGCTCCACCGCCGCGCCCCAGTCGATATCGAGGGTTGTAGGAATGGACATCGCCTTCTTGAAAAGCCGGAGCACCTTGGGCTCGATGCGCTCGCCGGGCGAGACCGATTCCGTGGCCCCGCCGGTGAGTGCCGCCAGCCGCTTCGTCAGGTACTCGTTCGGCCCGAAGCCGATGCCCACGGTGAACACCCTGGTTTCGGGGTGGGACTTCGCCAGTGTGAGGACCTCGGACTCATTGCCCACCTGACCGTCGGTGATGAGGATGAGGTTGCGCTGGAAACCTTCAGCCGGAGGCTGGCTGTAGATCTCGCGCAGCGGTGCGAGCAGCTCGGTGCCGCCGAGGTCGGCCTCAACAGTCGAGAGCCGTATCAGTGCACCGGTAAGGTTCTTCTCATTATATGGCACGCTGTGTGGCCACACACTGTCGTAGGTCGAACCGAATCGGTACATGTTGAACAGAGTCAAGTCGCCCAGGCCGCGCAGGAAGACCTCCAGGGCTTTCTTCGCCTGTTCGATGGACGTTCCGCCCATGGAGCCGGAGCAGTCCAGCAGGAAGATAATCTCGGGAAGCGTCGGCGCCAGCATGCTGATATGGCAGCGGATCTTATCCTGCTCGGAGTCAGGGTCTAAGCTGTCTTCGGGGTGCATGCCCGGCGTGAAATCAAGCTGGACGTACGCGTGGTCCTTGTCCTGCCAGGCGTAGGCCCGGTTCTTGAAGTTCATCCGGTGGGTGACGGTGAGGACGAAGTCGCGGTCCATCTTCGCCGTATCCGCGGAGAACTCCACCGCCACGTTGTCATCGCCGTACGAGGTGCGGATGAGGTGGGAGGGGCACTCGATTTCGGCGATGCCACTGGAGCCGGCGATATCCAGGTGCAACGAGAGGCCGTAGGGCACATCGAGCCGCAGCTTCGGATTGATGAGCGTGCCCTCCGGGATGCCGTCGCGGTCGGGCATGTCCGCCGGCGTGTAGCGGGGCGAGATGGTGGTGGGGAGCCTGAAGCGGACCTCGGCGCCGTCGGTCTCCAGCGTGGTGACGTACGTCACCTCGATATCCACGGCATGCCGGGGCTTCACGTTGCCCACCGAGAGCGTGAAGATGTTGGGACGCTCTTCATCCAGCAGGAAGGCGCCGTGGCCCTGCGCCAGGGCGTCGTCGTACTCGGCGAACGCCTTCTCGCGTTCCTCCACGCGGCCGCGCAGGACGCTGTCGCCTGTGGCCACGGTGAAGCCGCAGACGGAGCTGCTCTCCGGCAGGGGGAACTTGTAGACGGCCTCGATGGCCGTGTCCTCCCGGTTCTCGAAGTGCTGCGTCAGCGTGACGCGCGCCATGCGGCCGGTGATGGCGCCGCGGACCTTGACGCCGGTCAGCGGGATCGGAGCGCCGCCCTCCGTGGTGAAGAGTCCCGACAACTTATCTGCCTCCAGTTCCCTCATCGGTTTCCTCCTTCATGATCGACCGGGCCGCGCGCAGCAGGTGCATCAGCTTGCGCGACTCGTGTTGTTCCATATCGCGGTTCACGTGAAGCTCGATACCGGGGGCCACCTCGTAGCGCGCCCACGCCTGGCGCAGCGGCTCCGGCTCGGGTGGGGTAGGTGTGGCGCTCGGGGCCAGGCCCGAGATGGCGCTGAGGGACAGGCCGCGCTGCCGCAGCTCCTGTATCCGGCGCAACAGCGCCACATGACTGTCATTATAAAACCCGCCGCGGCCCCTGCCCGCCGGTGGCGGGATGAGCCCTTCCTGTACGTAGTAGCGTATCGTACGGCGCGGGAATCCGGTCTTCTCGACCAGCTCGTCGATGGTGTATCTCGGCTCGTCCATGGCGTCATTATGACAGTATTGGCATAATGTCAAGAGTTCGGGGATATTTCCCGGGTGTGTTGGAGCACGCGGATTGGCGCCCATCCGGCGGGGAGAGGTCGACCGCCCGCCGGAAGCCGCCTGGCGCGGGTGGCCGCTGCTCTGGCCGTGCCTGGCGAGACCGGCCGCATTCCAGAATACCAGTTCGCCGTCGATGCGTGACCGCGTTTCCGCCAGCGCGGATGCGCTCCTGGCTCACCGAGAGGCGCAGCAGCCGGCGCGGCCCAGCACGGCCGCGGTGAGATGGTCGCCGCCGAAATGCGCGATCTGTCCGGTCTGCCGGATGAAGGCGCCCACGCTGCCGTGCCGCTGCCGCACGCCGGGTCTTCATCCGCACTTGCGGCGAGAGCGAAGGCGCGGACCTCGATCCGTGCCGGCGGCCACCAGGGTACTCGCCGAAGATGACCACGCCCGTGGGTCAGGGCGGCGCTTTGCTTCGTGCGGACGAGGTCGGGCCGGTTGGCCAGCGCGGCGGCGGCGTCCGGGAGCTGGGCCACCGCAGCGTGGACCGACGTCGACGAACAGGGATTGAACGGCAGCACACTGGCGCCGAGTATGGCCCATCAATCTCGCTGCGCCGATCTCGGCCGCGCTCGGCCACCGCCGGCTCGGGGAGGTCGAAGCAGATCCATCGTTCGCCATCCGTTCCGTGCGTCACCTGGAGGCGCACCAGGCCCGCGCCATTCCTGCAGCAGCGCGCCGTCTCGCGGCCGGATAGGTCCGCCTCCAGCAGGGCGTGGGCGGTGCCAACGGTGGGATGCCCCGCGAAGGCAAGCTCTTCACTGGGACAGAAGGTACGCGGGTGATAGTCCGCCCGAGGGTCGGATGCCGGCAGCACGAACGTGGTCTCGAACCGGGTTCGTCCAGTTGGCGATCTGCGTCTGCCCGGAGGTCAATCCATCCGCCTTGAGCACCACCGCGCACCGGGTTGCCCTTGAATGGAACGCGGTGAAGACATCAACCGCCCGAACGGAACGCGCATGGCAGTACCTCCCTGTACGCGCTGTACGATAGCACAGGAGCGCCGTGCGTTGCACCGGATGGGAGAGCCGCACGCGCCGCGGGCAGGCCGAGGATGCCGGAGGCGGCGGAAGGTGGCGGCGGGCTATCGGTGGGGCAAAAGAAAGCCCCAGGTGTCCTCGCAGCGTGTGTTCGACTCAGACTCCCGAGTGTCCCTGCACCATCCCTCAACTTGCGGTCTCGGGAGTCGCGACACTTCCCCTCAGGTTGCTGGTCCTTTGTTGCTGCCCGGATACCCGGGGCAATGACAAAGATAGCCGATGCAGGAGAGGCCTGTCAAGGACCGGTCACACGTGGAAAAGGGTCGCATACGATTCTTGGACGGCAGTTCGCGGGTGGCCGGGGAGCCTGGAGTCTCTCCCCGGCGCGGTGTCGCCAACTGGTGCGGGAGGGTGCGGTTAGGATGGCCGGACATGCCGGCGGACAGGGTTTCCATTCGCGCTCTCCGCGCGTCCTCATCGATGTTCCGTTGTTGCGTGGCATCGCGCTGGTGAAGACGTGATCGTCGGCCACTCTGTGGCCGCCGCCCCGCGCTGTGCCGGTCCCTGCGGCGCCTGTGTGGCGGCCGCGTACGTGGATGCCGCCGCGCACGCAGCCGTGCCGCTGTTCCTCATCGTCTCCGGGGTCGCAGTCGGCGCGCGGTACTGGGATGCGTGCCCGGCGAGGCACTTCTACTCGCGGCGGGCCGCCAGGCTCCTCCCGCCATACATCGTGGCGTCACTCTTCTACATGACCGTATTGAGTCCGTATGAGGGGCCGGTCTCGCCTTGCCTGGTCGTGCCGGGACGGCTGCTGAGCGGAAGTGGCTACTACCACCTGTGGTACGTGGTCTTCATCCTGCAGCTGTATCCTGCTGACTCTCCCTTGCTGCTGTGGCTGGCGCAGCGACTCCCCACTCCAGCCTGCCAGGAGCTGGCATGTCTGCATCGCCTTCACCGTGCAATTAGTCCATCAGGCTGTGCTTGTAACTGGATGCATGTTGGGCGTGTGGTGTGTGGTGGGGACTGGCTGCGTGTGGGCAACCTCATCATTCAGCAGGCTCATTTCCGTGGGCTGATTCTGCAATGTCTTCAGCTCTGTGCTGAGCCAGGTTTATATTTTATCAGGCCGGGACCAGTGTGCGTGGCTCTTGGCAGGTATTTATCATCGCCTTCCCTTGTCCACCTGGTGGACAGATTGTGGCTGGGGCCTAACAGGTGGCGATGTCACACTGGCCTGAGCAAGCAGTCACTAGTCTAGCAGTGTCTGCACCAGGGACAGATGCTGCACTCAGTTGTGACATCTGTGCACTTTGTGAGATGGTCCACGCACCACGGATGATTCCTACATTAGTGAACAGTTCATGCTGCCACGGTGGTGGGAGCATGTCTCTCTTCTCTCTGCCTGCCATGCCAGGCGCATGGTTGCAGCACAGTATGGAATCCAGTCTATGGGTTCACACCCACCACCCAGCGTTTTAGCGTGGGGTCATCACACTCATCATATCAGACTGTGCTGTGCTGCTGCAACTCAGCACCTGGGCAGTGTTGCAGCTGGCTTCCATTCCCTGGACAGTGTCCGATGCCTTCAGGCTCACGCAGGGTAGTGCCGTGCCCACATTCCAGCGTTCACTGTTGTCAGTCTCCCAGGTGGTGGTCGCAGACGCCCATCGTATACGAGTGGAAATTCTCGAACTGGCCGGAGTACCCTCAAGTGAGTTGTGTGGCGTTCGAGTCGAGCGCCGCGGTACCGGGACTCCCTCCCCCTGGGCGCTTGGCCGGGGCAACGGTACGTGATGTATAGAGCGAGAAAAGTAGCCGTCGTGGTCCCTGCGTTCAATGAGCAGGCGCACATCGAGGCTACGCTGCGTGGCATTCCTTCCTTCGTTGATGCGGTCTACGTAGTGGACGACGGCTCCACCGATGGCACGGCTCAGCTCGTCCAGAGTGTCATTGAGACGCACGCTGCGACGCATCGTGAAGCTTCCCTGCCGTATTCGGTGACAGAGTCCGAACCAGCGCTTTCATACGCGAGTTCCGCCCCGTCCGGCGCGCGCTCCGGCGACGGCCCTTCGGTTGTTCTTCTTCGGCACGGGGAGAATTTGGGTGTCGGGGCGGCGATCATGACCGGCTACAGGCGTTCTCTATCAGATGGCGCTGATGTTACCGCAGTCATGGCCGGGGACAACCAGATGGAGCCGGAATGGCTGCCGTCGTTGCTCGACCCAGTGGTTGACGGACTGGCGGACTACGCGAAAGGGACTCGACAGACGCGAATCGCCCACCTCCGCGGCATGAGCCCGTGGCGGATCTTGGGCAACTTCGCGTTGCGCCTTCTCACCACCATCGCCTCGGGCAATTCGCACATCACCGACCCTCAGCACGGCTATGTGGCCATATCAAGAGAGGCACTCGAAGACCTCGAACTGGACGCGGTGTACCCCTACTACGGCTACTGCAACGATCTGGTGGTGCGCCTCAGCGTGCAGAAGCGCCGCATAGTTGAGGTGCCGATGCCGTCCATGTATCACGGAGAAGTGTCTAAGATTCATTACTGGCAGTATATCCCCCGAGTCTCAGGTCTGCTGTTGAGGCTCTTCTTGTTGCGCATCACTGGCAGGCTGGGCAATCCATCCCGGTCTGCAGCGACATCGATTCGGGAGGGATTGCGTATATGAGAGTGCTTCTGTTGTCTCCACACACCGACGACATCGAGATTGGTGCGGGCGGCCTAATATGTCGCCTGCAGGACGAAGGCTGTCACACGTTCAAGTGGCTGGCGTTCTCCCGTTGCTGCGTGTCGCTCGGGCCGGACATGCCCGCCGACACGCTCGAATGCGAGTTCCAGGCATGCGCCGATTTCCTCGGCATAGACGACCGCCAGGTGTTGGATTTCCCCGTGCGCGCTATGCCCGCGTGCCGTCAGGAGATCCTCGAGACACTCGTGCGGACGCGCAGTGACTTCGATCCGGACGTAGTAGTGGCGCCCTGTCTCGACGATGTGCACCAAGATCACAGCACTGTAGCTCAGGAGGCATTGCGGGCGTTCAAATGCAGTGCGAGCGTTCTGGGTTACGAGTTACCGTGGAACAACGTGAGCTTCAGTTCCAGGGTCTTCATTCGTCTGACGGAAGCTCAGGTCCGACGGAAATGGCTGGCGTTGGCGCACTACCGTTCTCAACAGCAGTTGGGCCGGACGTATTTCAGTGAAGGGTTCGTATCATCGTGGGCGCGCATGCGTGGCGCACAATGCGGCGCCATGTTCGCCGAGGCGTTTGACGTGCCAAGGGCGGTGTTCTAATGGACTTGCCTACGGAGTACTGCTCTGAAAGAGGAATCTCGATTCTTGATCTGTGCGAGGCGGTGGATATGGATTGCCGGGTACTGGGTCGGCACGATCGTGTGGCTCATCGCCCCGGGAGCCTCGATAATGCGTGCGAGGGGATGGTCGCCTTCTGCGGTTGGTCGGGCGAAGACGCAAGAGAACGCATCGGGCGGAGCGCTGCATCCGTGATCATCTGCACTCCCGAGGCGGCGGCGCTGGACTGTTCGAGTGACAAGACTCTGCTGCTGGTGGAGCGGCCACGATTGGCGTTCATGCGCGTCATGGGGCGTTTCTTTGCTGCGCCGCGACCGATGGGGATCCACCCGTCTGCCGTCGTTCACGGGGGTGCCAAGATTGGCGAGAACGTGTACATCGGTCCGGGCACATATGTGGGCAGGGCTGAAATCGGCGATGGCACAGTGATCGACGGCCATGTCCACATCTACGATGGTGTGCGCGTCGGACGTAACTGCACCGTGCAGGCAAACGCGGTTATCGGAGCCCGAGGGTTCGGTCTGGAGCGCAACCAGGACGGCGAATTCGAAGAGTTCCCACACATCGGAGGTGTGCGTATAGGAGACGATGTCCTCGTCTCCTCTGGCGTCGTGATCGCGCGAGGAACCCTGGGCGACACGGTGATTGGCTCAGGTACGAAGATCGACGCACTGACCGAAATATCTCACAACGCGGCAATCGGGCCGGATTGCGGCGTATGTGCATCAGTTGTGATTGCCGGAAGCGTGCGCGTCGCGGCGAGGGCATGGATTTCTTGCGGCGCCCATCTACGCAATGGCATCACGGTGGGCAGCGATGCCTGCATCGGCATGGGGGCGGTCGTGACTCGAAACGTGCCGGAGGGCGTCACTGTGTATGGGGTACCTGCACGTGAAGTGGTGTCAGTCCGGTGAGGGCGGACGCCGTGCGGAGACTTGCGGTGGAGCCCCGCGATATCGGTCCACTGGCGGAGAACTCATGAGGGTGCTCTTCGACATAGGTCACCCGGGTCACGTACATCTCTTCAGACATGCCATTCGTCAGCTGACGGCGAATGGTCATGAAGTGCTGGTCACGGCAGGTGAGAAAGATGTGACAGTTCGTTTACTTAGGGAGTATGCGATTCCCTATGTCTCACTGGGCAGGTCCGGCGGGGGCATTGCCGTGAACTGTGGCAGAACCGCCCTCTCAACCATGAGGCTGTTGAAGACTGCAGTGAAGTTCTCTCCAGACTTGTTCGTTGCCGTCTCTCCCGTCCGGGCGGCCCCGGTGGCTGGCTTGTTGGGTCGTCAATGCCTGGGACTGGATGACACGGAGCACGCCAGACTCGCTCACAGAGTCTATGGTCCGTTTGTGACAATGCTGCTCACTCCCGAATGCTATGGGCTGGATGTGGGGCCAGAACAAAGGCGTTACCGAGGCTACCACGAACTCGCGTATCTGCACCCACGCTACTTCACTCCAGACGCAGCCGTGCTCGAATGCGAAGGAGTCTCCGCTGAACGCTTCCGCGTTCGTCCGCTTCGTCGCGTGGAACGCGGCCCACGACGTTGGCCATTGCGGTTTCAGTGCCCAAGGCAGGATTCGGCTTGTGAGAGAACTGGCGCGGTACGGTCGTGTGCTGGTGTCGTGCGAGGGAGACCAGTCCGGAAATTGCCCGTCATGCATTCCACGCGCCTCCACATCTGATTCACCATTTCCTGTATCACGCGCGTGTCTGCGTCACTGAAGGAGGACTACGGCCTCGGAGTGTGCGGTACTTGGAACTCCTGCAGTGTGCATGAACACGCTCTACGCTGGGGTACAGGACGAATTGCAGCAACGATATGGACTCGTTCTTGGCTTTCATAGCAGACAAGATGAGGATGAGGCGATACGAATGGCGGTGCGAATCATCAATGGACAGGTGGCAGGAAGGAGGGAATGGCGCGTCCGTTCGCAGCGGCTTGTGTGCGAGCACATCGATGTCACTCGTTTCCTGGTCGAGACGATAGAGTCGATTCTCGATGAGGCCATCGCATCGTGACCGAGAGTCAGAGCGCGCGGTCGCGTGCGGAACGGCTTCGAGCCTCCGCAACAACCTACGTGTTCTACGGTGGCATTGACCTCATGGTGGGTAGCCGATTCGTGTCGCACTTGAGGGGACTCGAACGTTCGCAGTGGTACTCGCGAGACGCACTGCTGGACGTTCAGAATCGCAAGCTACAGGCATTGGTACGCCATGCCGTGGCCAGAGTTCCGTACTATGAACGGTTGTTCCGCGGCATAGGATTGTCCGCGGAAGACATCGGTAACGTCTCTGATCTGGCAAGGGTGCCGCTGCTCACCCGAGAGACAGTGCAGAACCATTTCCACGATCTCACTAGCGACGACTGGGTAAGGCGGCATCCCGTAGTGAACACTACAAGCGGCTCCACCGGTGTTCCGCTGAAGTATCTACTTGATCGCGATTGCGTGGCGATGGGCTGGGCGTGTCTGTTTCGCAGTTGGGAGTGGGATGGTTACAGAATCGGAGACAGGAGGGTGCTGATACGAGGCACGGATTTTGCCTCGAAGGGGACTCCGTTGCGTGAGCGAATCAGGCGCTACGTTGAACGGAATCTTGTTTTCTCTTCCCATGCCATGGGCCCAGCTCAAGCACTGCAGTACGCGCGCATCATCAGAGCGTTCAGACCCAGGTACGTGCGCGGACACCCTTCAGCGCTTGTAGCCGTAGGGACGGCGATGCTGTGTAGTGCACTGTCGGTTGAAGGAGTGCGAGCCGCGTACACGACAGGAGAGCAGTTGACTGCCCGGCAACGGATGCTCATTGAGCAGGCTTTCCGATGCCCGGTCAGAGACCAGTACGGGCTCAATGACGGTGGTGCGTTGATTCTTGAATGTCCCGACAGCGACGCTGGCCTGTACCACATCGTTCCCGAACGGTCGGTTGTCGAGATCCTGAGGATCGACGGCACTCCGACGCCTCCTGGAGAGGTGGGCGAGATAGTGACCACGGACCTGCACAACTACGCTATGCCATTCATTCGCTACCGGACTGGAGACTCGGCTGTGCTGGAGGACAGGCGATGTTCTTGCGGTCGTGAGTTCCCCGCCGTCAGGAGGATCGAAGGGAGAATCATCTCTGCGTTGAAGCGCTGTGACGGAACCACTGTCACTGGACTCGTTCTGTCGGATGCATTCGAACAATTGGTTCTCATGCGGCATGACTGTGTGTACCAATACTGCATAGTCCAGAACGCTGATCTCTCCGTCAAGGTGATGGTCGTCGCCGGGGGCACTTACGATGACACGGTCGCAAGTGACATAAGGCGAACGGTCTTGTCGCACGTCGGAGAGGGGATCGAAGTTGACATCGAGCTTGTGTCCGAGATACCAACCAGCAGGAACGGTAAACGCAGCTATGTGGTTTCCCATGCTGGATGAGGCAGTGGATGTACTCGCCTTGTGGTACAGACAACACGCCCATGAAAAGCCGTGCTATCGGCGCGACTCTAATCGCGGCGGTGGGAGATGTGATGCTGGGAGATGACGTACTGCTGCTCGGTTCAGGCGTGAGAACACGCGTCAATCGGCACGGACCTGACTATCCGTTCAGACATGTTGCGGCACTCTTGCGCGGTGCTGATCTTGTATTCTGCAATCTGGAGTGCGTGCTGTCTGACTGTGGAGCCGATGCAAAGGAGCTGAACACTCTGGGAATGCGTGGGGTGCCGGAATCCGCGGCAGGGATGGCGCGAGCAGGTTTCGATGTGGTCTCCGTCGCGAATAACCACGTTCTGGATCATGGCATGCTGGCTCTTGATGAGACCAGAGCCGCCCTGACGGCCGCGAGCGTTGTGCCGGTAAGCGGGGAATCGGGTCAGTCTCCCAAAGTGGTCTCGAGAAATGGCGCGAGGCTTGGTTTCCTGGCCTACTGCGTTGTGGATAGCAGCCATTCAAGGCCATCAGATGGCAAGCTGAGAGCAATTGTGACTGATGTGCGTCATGCCCGGGGCCAGGTCGATTGCCTGGTCGTATCCATGCACTGGGGTGACGAATACATGCTGAGTCCCCTGCCATGGCAGGTGAGCTTCGCTCGGCGATTGATCGATTATGGAGTCACTCTGGTGCTTGGCCATCATCCTCACGTGCTGCAGCCGGTAGAGGCTTACGCGAACGGACTGATCGCCTACAGTCTGGGCAACTTCGTGTTCGACATGAGGTGGGGTGCAACGCGCCGCAGTGCGGTGCTCATGGTGAACGTGGCAAGCGGGCGGGTAGTCGACTGGACGCTGGTACCCGCGATCATCAACCGGGATTATCAACCGGTCGTAGAGGGCAATCCGCACTGTCTCTGCACGCGACCCCGTGTGACCGAGGAGGTGAATTGCAGAGGGACTGTCTGGAGACTGAGACATGGATGGCGAGCGTGGAGCCGAATCGCGGTGAGGCTGCGCTATCGAACTGAACTGCTGTTGCAGGTGACACGCGCCCTGATTCGCTATCCGTGGAAGTGGCGTCATCAACTAGTGGGGGCCTGTCTTGTTCGGCGACGTAGGCACGCAGTTGAGGGTCGATGCGAACTGACAAAGTGAGTCACAGAGAGCAGAGTCGTTCGTCGCGCTGCGATAGGGGATTGGAGACAGTGTGCGCCCCGCCGAATGCTCACGGGCAGGTGCTGGGGCCGTAGTATGGGTGTACCTGCCGGTGTTGTATTCGTGGTCTGCGGGCTTTCCGACAAGCTAGTCCGTACGCACGTTGAACCCATTGCGTGCAGCCGGACGGTGAGTGGTGTGGTCGTGTTCAGGAATAGCCCTGGCCCGGTGCTGCCCAATACCTCGTATGTCTGTCCGCCCGGTGTCATCTGCCGGTGTCGAGTGACTGCGCTGATCTGGAAAGCCGTCGCCACGACTGTTCTGGCGATGCTCAGGAGGCCGAAACTCATTCATGGGTTTCTGTTGATGCCGCACGGTATCTTGGCAATGATAGCTGGGACACTGACCCGCACTCGATTCGGCGTGACGCTGGTCGCCGGACCCGTCGAGTTCTTCGCGCTGATCGGCAGTCCGCTGTGCGTTGACGTTGGCGCTGCTCCTCCATTACTGGGGCGCCTGCTCATTAAATTGTGCCGTAAGGCCGCGCTCATCGGCGTGATGAGTTGTCACGCGGCGCGTTTTGTCGTGGACCAGCGCGTGGCTCCAGATTCTGTGGCACTGTTGCCGAATCCCGTTGATCTTGTACGGTTCCGGCCATCGCAGTCACCCCGCGTATACGACGTCATATCTGTGTCGCGACTGACGCCAGTGAAGCACGTCGAAACCGTTGTGCGTATGACTGCGGCACTTCGCCCGCATTTCCCTTGCCTGAGGGTGGCAATCGTCGGAGCTGGTCCGTGCCTATCCGCGTTGCGCGCACTCGCTGGCAAGTTGGGGAGCGCTGAGTGCATCTCCTTTCTCGGATACCGAACTGACATCCCCGAGCTTCTGAACGGGTCATGTGTGTTCGTGATGACCTCGGAACGGGAAGGCGGTCCGATGAGTCTCATTGAGGCGATGGCATGCGGCCTGCCCTGCGTTGTATCGAATTGCGGTGTCGTTCGCGACTTGTGCACGCATGGAGTTGATGCGATTGTCGTGGATAACTACGACGATGTATCTGGCTTCGTAGCTGGTGTTGAAGCGTTACTCCGGAACGACGCCTTCCGCGAGCGCGTGTCCTCTGCAGCCCGTCGGAAGGCTGAGACCCTGTCGATCGAGCGGGCTGTTGCCGCATGGGAATCGGCCATCGGGCGTATCGATCGTTTCGGATCGTTGTGAGCAGCGCGATCCTCGTCGCACTATGGTTTCCGACACCTCGAGTTGAGGAAAGCTCTTGTGTTCAGCAGCACCTGTATGCGGGCGACGATTTCGCGTCGCATGGCAGATGGCTCGATTGCGAAACGGCGGGCCGCGGCAGCGATCCACCATAGTACACAGCCGAAGAGCGTGCCCGGCTGCCGACCGGTGGCCAATACCCAGGCCGCGACGGTGATCAATACCGCGCCCGCCGCGAGGGGCCTTCGCCAGCTGATGCCGATGCACAGGCGTTTGTGGACGGTGCAGGCCTCGGGCGTGCACCCTCCTATCAGCGACGCCGTTGTCGCCAGTGCGGGTCCGGCGATACCGAAATGTGGAATGAGTATGGCGTTCGAGGGCATGTTTTCGGCGGAGGAAGCCAGAGAGAGCCTGAATGCCCGCTGGAAGTGTCCCGTAATCCCTAACGTAGCGCCTACCGCCCTCATGTACCCATCATGGCGGCACCGGGCATGAGGAGCGCGATGGCATGACCGGCGGCGGAGAACGGGACGCCGAATATGGCCGACGAGAGGACCTCAGCACCAAGCGCGGTAGCGAAAGCCGCGGGCGCGGTGATGACTGCTACGGCGAAAGCGTATTCTCAATCAGGTGCCGGAGCAAAGCCGTCTCCTCCCCGCTCCATAGCGCCGCGATTCGCGGCGTTGCCCGGCAACAGCACGAGTTATGGCAGTACCATCGCCGCTGCGTAGAGTCCCACTTCTATTCCCGCAAGGAACGCTCTGATAATCAGGGTGTTGTTGCAGTTCTAGATGAGTCCGACACTGTTGGTCAGGGTGACCATCGCTCCGTAGCGGAGCTGAGTCGGATTGAACAACGGGAACGCGGTCGCCATACGTGGTCCCTGCCCGATCTCTCGTCGCGCCGTGATCAAGGATGCGAAGCCTGCTACAGCGGCGGGGATGGGCAATCCGAGTGTGGCCCCTACGTGTCACTCCGAAACCTCGACGTCCCCGCCGATGAGTAGGTCTCCCCATCATTATCATTAAGGGCCACTGTGCGTGCGACGGTGACCATGCTCTGTGAAGCAGTCACGGCATGAATGCTCCTATCCTCCGCTGCTCATTAGGGGATCCAGTGTCACTGCGCCCATCCCTACCGCTAGCAGCGCCATGGCTGCCGCCTGAAGCGACGGATCCATCTTCCCCACTTCGGAGAGGCTGATGGCGCTGGGGTGGGTGAGTAGACTCAATGACATGGCGATGCATTGCGAATCCGCGAAGGGGCCCTCGGTAGAAGCTCTCCCTGCGCGCATTCGCTCCGATTACGCCTTCTATACGTATTCATGGGTATTGCCCGGACAGGCTCCCTAGGCCGGCGCCGCGGGCATGAACGACATCTGGGGAGTGTGCCTGCGGGTGAAATCCGTGGATTAGCGCCGCCGGGGAACGGACATAAAAAGGGGGAAGGGGTGGCAGCTACCCTTCCCCGAAAGGAGAGGAGGACCCTGTGGAAGACTGCTCGTACTAAGTCATTGACCCTGCATTCACAACTACCACAGGTTCCCTACTCCTCGATGGTAATCGCATGCGATTACCATGTCAAGCCTTGTCCATGCCCGGTTCTTACGACGCAGACATCCGCGTTGTGGCTTTTGTGAGGAAAAAAGAAACACCGCGTCCTCTCCGCCGAGAAGGGGGGTGGGAGAGGAGGCTCCCCTCTCCTCTCCCACCAAAGGTGGGAAGAAGGGATCCGCGCACAGTGCTGTGGAAATCAAGCACCCGGCGGATAGGCTTACGAGAGTGCCAGACGCCGGTGGCCCTGTCAAATCCCCCTCAGATACAGGGAGGTCAAAATGTCTACCGATATTTCGACATTGCGGACCCGCCTCAGGGTCGACCTCGGCGAACCGGCGGCCGACCGCTGGAGCGATAGCGACCTCGACCGCCATATCCAGCACGCCGTCCGCGACCTCAACCGGGTGGCGCCCCGCGAGATGGTGGATGCCGATCTCTCCATCTCCGACCCCGCATCACGCCAGCTGGACATCTCATCCCTGGCCGGACTCACGCAGGTTGTCACGGTGGAATACCCCGTGGGCGGGTACCCCCGCCGCCTGCGTCACTTCGAGCTGTGGGGCTCGACCCTGACGCTGCTGACCGAGACCATGCCCGAGGCGGGCGCGCCGCTTACCATCTACTACCACGCCCGCCATACGGTCGACGCCACCACCTCCACCCTTCCCGACCACCTGGAGGACCTTGTCCTGCTCGGCGCCGCCGGATACGCCCTGCTGGGTTACCTCGCCACGACGCACGACCGCGTCACCATCGGCGACGGCCGGACCTCCGAGGACCTGCAGGCGCATGCCAGCGACCTGCTGATGCAGTACCGGCAGGACCTCACCGCGCTCAAGCGCGAACGGCGCCGCGCCGTGGCCGCGGGCGAGCTGTGGACGGAGGACGAACGATGAGGAAGCCCACCAGCATCGTGCATGTGGGCCTCGGCGTGCTCTGCGCGCTGGTGGCGCTCCATTGCGCCGGCCTCGCCGCCATACTCTTCTTCGGCTTCGCGCTGTACGAGTACTGGTCTGAGCGCCGCGGCCTTGCCGGCGGACATGAGGACTTCTGGGAGGCGCTGCTGGGCCTCAGCCTCGGCTCTGCCGCCCTCGTGCTGGCGTGGCTGCTGCAGGGGGGCGTGAGATGACGGCGACGCTGGAGGCGGCGCTGAGGGAAGCCAGCATCGACCCGCTGGTGCGTGTGGCGCTGTCCCTGGGCGAGGACATCCTCACGGTCGACCGTGGCCGCGTCCTCTCCCTGCAGGAGACGCTGGAGCCGTACAGCCACGTGGCCGAGGTGCTGCTGGACAATGCGGACGGCGCGTTCACCTCCCGGGACCTGCGTGGCTACCGCGTGGTGCTGGGGTGGGGTGCGGTGACCCCGGCCGGCGAGGAGTACCTGGACTCCCCGCCCCTCACCGTGCTGCGGCAGGAGCTGTGCTCCGAGCCCGGCGTGCTCACCTGCCGGCTGCTGTGCCAGGGCGTTCCCGATGGCCTGGCGGAGGACCGCGCCTCGGAGTCGTACGCGCCCGGCGCAGCCGACCCCGCCACGGTGCAGTCGCTCATCAACGACATCCTCTCAGGCTCCCTTGCCTGCTACAGCCACTGCCAGGAGGTGCCGGCGCACTGGGACGGAGCGGACGCGCTGGCGACATCGTACCGGCCGCGGGACGGCTTCCGGCTGTACCGCAACGGCTCGCGTCTGGCGGCGGTGCGCCGCCTGCTGGACTTCACCGGTTGCGCCATGCGCGTGGAGTCCGACGGCGCGCTGCATTTCCTCCAGCCGGTTACCTCGGGGAGCGACTACGACCACGAGTTCAGCCTCGCCGCCGGGGCGCATGCGTTCCTGCAGCAGGCCGGAAGCCGCTCGCTGGTCATCCCCAACCGCATCGTCGTGCGCACGCCGGAGGATTGGCCGGTGGCGTACAGCGCCGAGGCCGTCGATGCGGCGTCGTACGACCTCATGCCGCGGACGCAGTACCAGGAGGCTGCGGCGGACTCCGAGGCGCAGGCGGCGCTCATCGCGGAGTCCATGCTGGCGAGGCACCGGCTGCAATCCCCGGTGGCCAGGCTCACCGTGCCCCTCGCGCCGCAGGTGCGCGTGCTGGACTACCTCAAGGTGACCGATGAACGGCTGGGAGATTCGGTCAGCGGCAACGCCGGCAGGGTCCGCCACCGCTGGTCGCCGGGCAGCAGGCGCTCTCCCTGCATCTGGCAGACGGAGATCGAGCTGGGCGGCTGGTCGTCGGTTCGCAGCCTCGCCAACCGGCTGGAGGTCTATCCCACGCCGCAGGGCTACGAGCGGCTTGGCCGGCTCTCGGTGAAGGACCTCGAGGCGGAGAACATCCGCGCCGGCAACATCGTGCT
>JAXGQG010000025.1:0-18835 GCA_040766535.1 Dehalococcoidia bacterium
AGTCGCATATTGAGGCCAGCTCCGTGTGACATCCACGGCGATTGGTGCTAGACTTCGCCCTCGAAGCACCATCGTGCGGAGACCAGAGGAACGCAATGGGAGAACTGGAATTCGGCAACGTACCGGTGTCCGAGGTCATGAACACGGATCCGCCGGTTGTGGAGAAGACCGCCAGCCTCTGCAAGGTGGCGCGCCTCCTTCGACGTCACAGTCATGTGTGGGTCGTTGAAGAGAAAGAGCAGGGCGTGAGGACGCTCCTTGGCATCGTCACGGAGAAAGACTTCCTGGAACTGCTCAATCCGCTGCCGGACCGGATGTACGCCACCGGCATGTTCAGGCCTAAGTCCTTGTACCACGGGGACATGTCCATGGCGCAGGAATTCATGGTCTCTCCGGTGATATCCGTCAGTCCGAAGGCAACCGTGGCAGACGCGCTGGAGAAGCTCTGGGAGCGAAGGATTCGCCACCTCGCGGTGGCTGAGAACAACCGACTCATCGGCGAGCTATCGATGAAAGGGATCATCTCGGCATACTGCTTTGAAAGCTGCAGTATGCTGGATGCGTGACATAATTACATAGAAAGGTACACCGTGCCGCTGGCAACGCGAGAGGCGCATGCATCGGTGCTGTCTCTCCTCCCTCCACCCGCAGCCTCGTCTCGGGTCATCATCCTGATATGAACATGGGAGTACTCACGTCCCTCGGGCTTGTGCTTGTCATTGGACTCATCGGAGGCCTGCTATCCCGCCGGCTCAATCTCCCCAGCATCACCGGCTACGTGGTAGTCGGCGTCATCCTCGCCCCGAGCGTGACCGGCGTGGTCGGTGAAGCGGCGGTGCGCTCATTCGAACCCATCACCGAGACATCGCTCGCGGTCATCGCCTACCTCATCGGAACCAGCCTGAACATGGGCACACTGCGCTCGCTCGGGCGCAGCATCTCATGGATCACGCTGCTGCAGTGTCTCTCCGGCTTCGTGGCTGTCGCGGCGGGTCTGGTGCTGGTAGCTGGCCGGGTGATGCCCGGATACACCGTGATGGAGACATACCTCCCTTTTGGGCTGTTGATGGGTGCGATAGCGGCGGCAACGGCGCCTCCGGCGATCCTGGCCATAGTCCGGGAATTGCGGGCGAAGGGCCCGATGACGACGACGCTGCTGGCGGTCGTGGCGCTCGATGACGCGGTAGCCGTGGTCCTGTTTGCGCTGGCGGCAGCATATTCTGGAGTGCTCATGGGCACCAGCACGGCCGAGTCCACCCTCGAGGTGGTGCTTCAGCCTGTGGTGGAGCTTGGCGGTGCCGTTGTGGTCGGAGTCGCCCTCGCTGCCGGCATGCTCTTCATCGCCAGGTACGTACGTTCCCGCGAGATGTCGCTGGTGCTTGTGCTCGGCATGGTGTTGCTGAGCTACAGCCTCTCGGAGGCCTTGGGGATGTCCGGGATCATCGCCTGCATGACGCTGGGTTTCGTCATCGGCAACCGGCGCCGCGTGGGCGATCTGATCGTGGCACTCGATGAAGTTCAGGCGGTGCTGTTCACCATGTTCTTCGTCATCTCGGGCTTCCACTTCGACGCTACGTCGTTCGCCGTGGCGGGCCCACTGGCGGCGGTCATCGTGGTGACGCGCTGTGTCGGCAAGTATGTGGGTGCGAGGGTGGGTGGTATCATCGGTCATGCGCCGCCGAAGGTGGGTGAGAACATCGGCCTTGCCCTGATGCCTCAGGCCGGCGTGTCTCTCGGCCTGGTGCTCATCGCCGCCTCGAGTTTCCCCTCGTTGGCGAATTCCATGGTGAGTGCGACACTGGCGTCTGTTATCATAAACGAACTCATCACCCCGCCCATGGCGAAGCTGGCGTTGGTACGTTCCGGCGAGGCCAGAGGCGATGGCAAAGATGATTCGGCCTGATCTGCAGTGCTCCGTCGGTATCGTGCCGGCCACGCCGCGGTGACTGCCGGCACTACTCTCTTTGTGGAGGATACATGCGCATTACGCCTCGAGTTGACGAACTGCCGTCCGAGCCAGCCATCGACACGTTCCTTAAGGCGCGCGAGATGGAGTCGCGCGGCATCGACGTCGTACACCTGGAGATAGGGGAACCGGACTTCGAGACGCCGGCACATATTCGGGAAGCGGTGAAGGCTGCGGTCGACCGCGGACAGACCCACTACTGTGATTCACAGGGCTTATTCGAGTTGCGTCAGGCTGTGGCCGAACACATCTCCGCGGTCCGCGGGTTGTCGGTCGATCCAGGTTGCGTGGTCATCACGCCGGGGCTGCGCCCGGTGCTGTTCTACGGGGCGCTGCTGGCGCTGAATGAGGGCGATGAGGGCATATTCTTCGATCCGGCGTTTGCCGCGTTTCCTGCCGTGATACAGTTCGCGGGCGCCCGCGCCGTTCCCGTGCCCATGCGTGGTGAATATGGGTTCAGGCTCGATCTCGCTGAACTGGAGGCGGCCATCACCCCGCGTACGAGGCTGCTGACGATCAACTCGCCGCACAACCCCACGGGCGGCGTCCTGAACGATGAAGAACTGGCGGCCATCGAAGACCTGGCCTGCCGGCACGACCTTCTCGTGCTCTCGGATGAGACGTATGAAGAGATCTTCTATGAGAACCGGCCTCGCAGCGTCCTCGAGTTCCCCCGGTTGCGGGAGCGCTCCATCGTACTGAGTGGCTTCTCCAAGACCTACTGCATGACTGGCTGGCGGCTCGGCTACGCGGTGGTGCCCCCCGCACTTGTTCAGCCGCTGAACCGGCTCGTTGCCAACAGCGTCACCTGCAGCAACACGTTCGTGCAGCTTGCGGCGGTCGTTGCTTTGCGCAGCGCTCAGGACTGCGTTGCATCAATGGTGCAGGAATTCCGCCGCCGCAGGGACTACCTCGTTGGCCGGCTCAACTCGATGCCGGGCATCAGTTGCCACACGCCGCCCGGCGCCTTCTACGCCTTCCCTGACGTGAGTGGGTTGCCTGTCGGCGACGGGGAGTTCTCCCGTGTGCTGCTTGAGGAGGGTCACGTGGCGACGCTTTCCGGCTCGACGTTCGGGCAGCAGGGGGTCGGCTACCTCAGGCTAGCGTACACCAACTCCATGGACAACATCGCGAAGGCAATGGACCGTATGGAGCAGGTGGTTTCTACGCTGGCTGTGCCCGGGGCGGCCTGACGGCGGCTCACGGCAAGGACAGCGCCGGACTCACGTCCAGTCCCGGCCCGTCCGGCTCTCGGTCATGGCCGGCGAAGAAAGCGCACGCCGCCACCATCGCCGCGTTATCCGTGCAGAATGAGAGCGCCGGAATGAGCACGGGCACGCGCGACTCGGCGGCAAGCCGTGCCCTGAGCACCTTGTTGGCCGCCACGCCACCGCTCACCAGGATGCACGATGCATTCAGTTCCTCGGCTGCAGTCACGGCCTTCCGCACGAGCACATCCACGACGGCGTCCTGAAAGGACGCCGCCGCATTCGCCACCAGGGTGGGGTCCCCTTTCAACGCTCCGCTGTCCACCAGGTGCCAGAGTGCTGTCTTGAGGCCGCTGAAGCTGAAGTCATGTGTACCAGGCAGCCAGGCGCGGGGCAGTGGGACACGTCCGGTGGCGCTGGTTGCGGCACGCTCTACCACGGGCCCGCCGGGATAGCCAAGCTCCAGCAGCCGTGCGGCCTTGTCGAACGCCTCGCCGGCGGCATCATCACGGGTCCGGCCCAGCAACTGGTAGCGGCCGTGGCCGGTCATCAGATGCATCTCCGTATGGCCACCGGAGACGATGAGACACAAGGCGGGGAAGCGTGAGGTGTCGTCGCGGTCCGTCGGGAACGCCAGCCAGTTGGCGTACACATGTGCCTCCATGTGGTTCACGCCGTAGAACGCGATGCCGCGGGAGAAGGCGAGCGCCTTGGCGAAGTTGACACCTACCAGGAGCGAGCCCGCCAGTCCCGGTCCGTACGTCACCGCGATGCGGTCGATGGCGTCGAGACTGACCTCAGCCACCCGCAACGCCTCCTCATAGACGGGCACTATGGACAGCACATGCTGGCGCGAAGCTACCTCCGGCACGATCCCACCGTAGCGCCGGTGTATGTCTATCTGCGAGGCAACCACGTTGGAGAGGATGCGCGTGCCATCCTCGACGACCGCGGCAGCGGTTTCGTCGCACGATGTTTCAATGGCGAGGATCTTCATCTAGAAGAGGTTCCGAAGGCGCGGTTTGAGCAGGTAGTGAGCGATTGCCAGTCCGAGGGTAATCGTCAGCACCGCGAAAAGCATCTCCTGGGAGCATCCGCGCATCGCCACGCCCAGCGCCGTGGCCGCGGCGGGAGGGTGTTGCAGGTAGAACAGCACCATGAGGAATATGGACAGCCCCACGGAAAGCGCATACCAACCCAGCGTCATCACCGTTGATGATTGTGGCAGCAGCGCACAGAGTGAACCCACCACGAAGCCGACCATATGGCCGCCTATCACGTTGCGTGCCCGTGCGGTGAGGTCGAAGGGGCGGCCAAACACGATGAACGCACTGGCGCCCAGTGCGGCGATGACGACGGCGTTCTCCAGGTTGAGAACCAGGAGAATGAGGAAGCTCGTCACTCCTGCAAACGCGCTCTGAAGTACGTACGACTTCCATGACTTGCGGAAGCGATGCAGTGACGACGCAGCTGAATACACATTCATGATGCTGCTCCCGAGGGAGAACCGGTCTGAACCGGCAGCAGGTCCTGCCATGCCGAGGAGATGTGGGGAACCGACTCACCATCGACTGGAACCTATTCTAGTTGACGCGTTCGCCATACGCAAACACCCCCGCTTGACCGTGCACGTGGCGAGTGCGTAGACTGGCGGGACGCGAGTATCAGTCTCACGATTGGAGGTCCTGATAGCCGATGGCATGCAAAGCGCCTCGTGACATAGTCGCAACTGTTGACACAATGGGATGCGCCAAAGCGAAGCTTGACTCCGGCCGGCTGCTGGTGCTCGGCTTTCTCGCCGGCGCGTACATCGCTTTTGGCGGATTGCTGGCGGTGATCGTTGGCAGCGGGGCCGTCGGTGTCGGAGCTGCGAGCCCGGGGCTGCAGAAGTTCATCTTCGCCGCCGTCTTCCCGGTGGGCCTCATGCTGGTCATCATTGCGGGCGCCGAGCTGTTCACGGGTAATGCTGCGACGTGTATTCCCGCCGCCCTCTCCCGCAGGATCACCTGGGGTGCGGTGGCGCGCAACTGGACGCTGTCGTACCTCGGCAACTTCGTGGGTTCGCTCGCGGTGGCGTACTTCCTTACCTACCTCACCGGTCTGCTCTTGAAGGATCCGTGGCTCTCGGGCATCGTCGGCATCGCGGAAGCGAAGACCTCTCAGGACTTCATGGTGCTGCTGTTGAAGGGCATCGGCTGTAACTGGCTGGTGTGCCTTGCGGTCTGGCTAGCGGTGTCAGCGGATGACGTGGCCGGCAAGGTGCTCGGCATCTGGTTCCCCATCATGGCCTTCGTCGCCATCGGCTTCGAGCACAGCGTCGCGAACATGTTCTTCATCCCGGCAGGCATGCTCTACGGCGCCTCGGTGACCTGGGGGCAGTTCCTCCTCGGCAACCTCCTGCCGGTGACGTTAGGCAACGTGATCGGGGGCACGCTGTTCGTGGGCGTAGTCTACTGGTATCTCTATGGTGACCGCGCGCAGCGCGGCTCATAGCGGTACGGCCTGCCCGAGACCGGGCATAACCGCGTGGCGAGGCTCTGAGACCAGCAGACGCTTCTGCCCCGCACCATGATTCTCCGGGCACCCGCTAGGGTGCGGCGTGCGCCTTCTGCCGCTTCCGGAAATCCTGGATGAACCGTCTGCTGTAGCTGTCTTTGCCCAGCAGGGCGTCGACCGCCAGGATGTACTGGCGCACCTTGGCCACATCGACCACGGGGCAGTTCACCCCGAGCTGGATGACCATGGCCAGGAAGACGCCATTGAGCAGTGAGCGCTCCGGCAGGCCGAACGAGACGTTGCTCGCGCCCAGTGTCAGGTTGACACCGAGCTGGCGGCGCACTGCATCGATGCTCTCCAGGAGCACCGAGGGCGCGCCGGCTGGCCGCCGCCGGCATGTTGCAGCAATCGATGACAACGTTCTCGCGCGTGATGCCGGCCTTCTCCGCGCGCTCCACGATGAGGTGCGCCAGTTCGATGCGGCGAGCCGCATCGGGCGGAATCCCCTTCTCGTCCATCGTCAGGCCGATGACGGCCGCATCGTGCTGCTTCACCACGGCGAGCACGTTGTTGAGGGATGACTGCTCGGCGGTGACCGAGCCACCAGCGCACGCCCTTTGTAGACTCGCAGCGCTGCCTCGAGCGCGTGAGGATTGCCGCTGTCGATGCACAGAGGCACATCAACCACCTCCATGACCGTCTTCACCGCTTCAGGCAGCAGTATGGCCTCGTCTACGCCCGTGGCCCCCACGTTCACGTCGAGGATGTCGGCGCCGTCCTTCACCTGCTGTATCGCCTCAGAGCGCACCAGGTCGAGCTGCCCCGCCAGCAACTCCTCCTGCAGCTTCTTCTTGCCGGTCGGATTGATGCGCTCTCCGATGATGATGGTGGGCCGCTGTCGCTTATCACTACTTCGCGGGTGCTGCTTGAGACGCGTGTTTCCATGGGTCGGTCCTCCACATTTTCAGAACGGTCGCAGGGCTGTGTTGTCGACGAAGCGGTTCATGAACTGGGCGATGTCGCTGGCCCAGGTAGCCGGCCTGCTCGAGCTTGCGGGGGTCGCGCGCCTGCTCCCGTTGCGTGCCGTGCGGACGACAACGCCATCTTGGCGCCCGCGCCCGCTGCGTTGCCCACCTGCTGGAAGCGTTCGAGCGGGATCGAGGGCAGCATGCCCACGGCTATTGCGCTGCGCAGGTCGATGTACGTGCCGAAGGCGCCGGCGACGATGACCGACGCAAGCTGGCTGCCGTTCATGCCCGCATGCTCCAGCAGCGCCTGGATGCCGGTGGCGATGGCGGCCTTGGCGAGTTGCAGTTGCCGCACGTCCGCCTGCGTCACGCTGATCGCCGTTCTGCCGTCTCGTTGCTCCTCGGGCACCAGGATGAACTCCGGCGCGCGGCCATCGTTGCGCACGCGGGGGTGCTCGCGGTTGAGCCTGCCCTTCGTATCAAGGACGCCGTGCGTGGTCATCTCGGCCAATGCGTCCAGGATGCCGGAGCCGCAGATGCCCGCCGGCTCGGCGTTCTCCACTACCTGGAGCCGCACCTCGGCGCCGTCTATCTGTACATGCTCTATCGCCCCTGCCGCCGCGCGCATGCCGTCGCGGATGTGTCCGCCTTCGAAGGCGGGGCCAGAGGCGCATGAGGCGCTGATGAGATGCCCGTTCGCCGCGAGGCAGACCTCGGTGTTGGTGCCGATATCCACCACCAGCAGGGGCTCGGTGGCGGTATGCGCACCCGTCGCCAGCAGTGCGGCCACGTGGTCGGAACCCACGAATCCGGCGATGACCGGTGGCAGGTGCACGTACGCGCCCCGGCCGATATGCACGTGCAATTCCCTCGCTTTGAGGTCGAGCGCATCGCCGACGGCCGGCACGTAGGGTGCCCGGGAGAGTTGCTCGACCGGCAGTCCCAGCAGCAGGTGGTGCATGGCGGTATTGCCGACGATGACGGCTTCCAGCACGCGCGAGGGGTCCATGTCGGCATCGCCGCACAGCTCGATGATGAGATCGTTGATGGCGCCCGCGGCGGCGGCGGCCAGTTCGGTCCCTCCGTTCGGCGCGTTGAGCGCGTGGGTTAGACGGGCCACCACATCCTCGCCGTATCGTATCTGCGGGTTCATGGAGCCGCGTGCTGACAGCGTGGCCCCGGTGGAGAGGTCCAGCAGGTACGCGGCCAGTTTCGTGGTCCCGAGGTCGACCGCCAGACCCAGCGTTGGGCTTGGCCAGGGGCCGACGGCGACTATCTCGTCGCCTCGAACCGTGGCCTGCACGGTCCAGTCCTGAGTTCTGAGAACGGAGGGCATGGCCCTGGCGACTTCGACATCAAGCCTCGTGCAGGAGGCGCAGGTTTCGGATAGTGCAGCAATCAGGCGGTGGGCATCACTGCGAACGTCGTGCAGCGAAGGGGCGGCAACGTCCACACGGTGATCCTGCAGCGGCGGGTCCGCGCCGCGTTGCGCCTGCAGCCCCTCCACCTGGATGCGCTGCGCCGAGCTGAGGGATTCCTGCGGTACGTGGATGACGCAGTCGGACTGTGGTATCGCCTGGCACGCGAGCCGCGCACCCGCCGCAAGCTCGTCAGGCGTGAACAGCGAACGTTCGATGTCCGTGGCCGGCGATAGTTCGCCGCTGACAAGCGCTACCCTGCAGCGCCCGCAGGTGCCGCGTCCGCCGCAGATGGCGGACAGGCCCACGCCGAGGGACTGCGCGCAACCCAGCAGAGTCAGGCCTCGCTTGCACGGGCCCCGCCGGCCCACCGGCTCAAAGGAGATGCGGAGGTACTCGGACGGGCTTTCTTCGGGGGTGCGCCTGGCTGTTGTGGACATGAACGCTCCGGTGCCGCCGGTAGCGGCAATGTGTGCGATTATACCCGATGCAGTCCAATTGCGGCAGGTTCACCGTTCCAGGTCACCGGTGCGCGCCGCCTCCAGCGCCGACAGGGCGACGGGAGGTGGACGCCTTTGGTCCTCCGCGACGAAGTGCCTGTTCAGCTCTCCCGCGCCAGACTCGAACCGATGATGATGCGCTGTACCTCAGAGACCACCTCGTAGATCTGCGTCACCTTGGCGTCGCGGTAGATGCGCTCGATCTCCAGCTCCTTCGAATAGCCGTAGGAGCCGTGTATCTGCATCGCCATGTCGGCCACGTCGTTGGCCACCTGGGACGCAAACAGTTTCGCCGTGGCGGAGTCCTTCGCCGTTGCGCGTCCCTTGTCGCGCAGATCGGCCGTACGGTAGGTGAGCCAGCGTGCCGCCTCGGTCCGCGCGGACATCTCCCCCAGCAGCGACTGAATCGTCGGGAGGTCGGTCATGGGCTTCTCGCGCACCATGCGGTTGCGCGCGTAGTCGAGGGACAGTCGCAACGCGCCTGTGGCCAGGCCGACCGATTCGGCGGCGATGCCGAGCTGCCCCACGTTGATGGCGCTGAGCAGCACACTATAACCCTGGCCGGGCTGCCCGAGGAGATTGGAGCGTGGCACACACACCCGGTCCAGCTTCAACGGGCACACATCCTCGCCGCGCACACCCATCATCTCCAGCTCCTTCTCGATGACGAAGCCCTCCGACTTCGGGTCGATGAGGAAGGCGCTGACCTTGCCCGTGTCGTCCCTGGCGAAGATGACGGCGATGGACGCGGACGGGGCCAGCGACGCGAACGTCTTCTCACCTGATATGACATAATGGTCGCCATCGGGGACCGCGGTGGTGACGATGGCGCGCGGATCGCTGCCGGTTTGCCCTTCGGTGAACGCGAACGTGCTTAGCGATTCTCCGGCCACCAGGGGTGGAAGGAAGCGCTCCTTCTGCTCGGCCGTGCCGAAGCGGATCAGGCACTCCTGCGCGAGCGCGTTGATGGCGATGATGGCTCCCACCGTGAGCGAGGCGGTGCAGAGTTGCTCGATGGCCAGCACGTAGGCCTTGTAGCCCAGCGCTGTGCCGCCGTACTTCTCCGGCAGGTGCAGCCCGAAGAAGCCGAGCCGCCCCATCTCCGCAACGAGGTCGCTCGGAAAACGGTTCTGCTCGTCGATCTCTCTGGCACGTGGCCTCACGCTGGTCTCCGCGAACTTGCGCGCGGTCTCGATAACGTCTCGTTCTGCGTCGGTGAAATCGAAATCCATGCTGTAGCTCCTTTCCGGCAACACTAGCGGCCTGAGGCGAGCGCGGCGCGGTACGCGGACATCTCCTCCGAGGATATGTGGCCGGCCTTCTGATAGTGCGCCCGTGCCTCCTCCAGTATGCGCTCCAGGTCGTCTTCCTGCCGCTCCGTCAGCGGCATGGGCTTATGCGTGGCGATGATCTCCTGCATACGTTCACGCGCGTAGTCGACACAGCTCTTTTTCCCGTTCTGCAGCCACTCCGGGTAGGTGAGCGTGTCGGACGATTTCGGGATGTACTGCTCCTGTTTCCACCACTTGCGTGTGTGGGCCAGGCCGAGGAAGTGCCCCGGCACCGGGCCGACCTGCTCGATGAGGTCGAGGGCCAGTGTCTCGTCGGTGACGGACATGCCCTCGAGGTAGCGGCCCACCATCCCCGCGATGTCGTCGTCCAGCACAGCCTGCAGTGGACTGTGGCTCAACTCGCCGTACACGCCTCCGTGCAGTGGCCTCGAGCTGCCTCCGGAGAGGCCAGTGAAGATGGCGCGGAAGGCTTTCTCGTAGGCCGACTGGTAGTCGGGGCGCTTCGAGCCCGGGTAGCCGTCGGCGTTGTACGTCGGTATGCCGTAGTGCCGGCATATCTGGTTGAACCCGGAGATGTGGATGCACACGGCCACGTTGCCGAACGCGGGCGCGCCGGTGTGCATGTTCATCGGCATGGCGAAGTCCAGCAGCATCGTCCGCGTGCCGGGCCTGATGGTCTGCACGAGCACGAGCGCGGAGATGACCTCGACGAGGTTGCTGACGAGGCTGCCCGCGAGCGTGGCAGGGGCCGAGGCGCCCATGACCGGCGCGCCGGTTATGCGCACCGGCATGCCGGCTTCGGCAAGGCTGAAGGCGGAGTCGACGGCATCCGCGAAATAGGTCAATGGGGGTGCGGCGGTGCAGGTTCCCATCACCTCGATGCCGAGCGCCTGCGCGATCTGTATGGCGAAGCGTTCGGAGTTGTGCGAGTGGCCCACCACCACCGCTTTGGACGAGTTGCGCAGCCGCGCGGCGAGGCTTTCCAGCATGCCCATGCACGGCGGCACCCCGGCGTAGCCGAAGTAGGGCGTGTAGGTGGTGAAGAAGTGCAGGGTCGGCAGGTAGTCCAGCACCCGAACGGCGTCGTAGTACTCCTTGCGCGTGGCCGGCCGGGGCTCGAAGGTGTCGAGGTCGATGGTGTTCTGTCCCGGAGCCGGGGCGAAGTAGAGCGTGTTGCCGCCCATCATGAGCGAGTTCGCCGGGTCCTTCGCCCGCCACGAGAAGCTGCTGGGCGCGAGCCGTATGCACTCCTCCACCAGCGCCGGAGGCATGCGGACCCGGTTGGTGTCACGGTCGACCTTGCAGCCGGCCGACTCCAGCAGGTCGAGAGCGCGCCTGTGCTCGATGCGGACTCCTGTGGTCCAGAGCACCCGCAGCATGCCGCGGTGGACGTTCTCTATATCCTCCTCGCTCAGGATGTTGAGCGGCGGGAAGTTGCGGACGAACCCCTTCATGGCCATGTGGCGTCTCCTTCCTCCTGCCGGCGGCAGGCGGCGCTATTCGTACGGGTAGCCGGGCGCGCTGATGCTGCGGCGGTACGTTGCCATCTCATCAGGCGTGATGAGCCCCTCCGCGGCGTAGTGGGCGCGCGCCTCTTCCAGGATGCGTTCTATCTCCTCCTCCTGCGAGGGAGTGAGCGCGGGCGGTTTGTGGTGCGCCAGTATGTCCTCCATCCGCTCCTGCGCATAGCTCAGGCAGCCCTTCTTGCCGGATTGCAGCCACTCGGGATACGTGAGGCGGTCCGCGGCCCTGGGAACGTACTGGTCCTTGCGCCACCACGTGCGCGTGTGCGCTTTGGAGAGGAAATGGCCGGGCACGGGCCCGACCTGCTCGATGAGGTCGAGCGCCAGCGACTCATCGCTCACCTCAATGCCCTCCAGGAACCGCCCGATCATGCCGCTGATATCGTCGTCAAGTATCGCCTGCAGCGGGTGATGGGTCAGCTCGGCGGCCACGCCGCCGTGCAGCAGGATGAAGTTGGCGCCCGAGGCGGCGAAGAGTGCGGCGTTCATCGCCCGCTCGTAGCCGCTCTGGAAATCGATGCGCTTGGAGGCGGGCACGGCCGCTCCGTTGCATACCGGCACACCGTATTTGTGCCAGATCTGGTTGAACGCGGCTGAGTGCAGGGCGATGGCGATGTTGCCGAAGCCCGGCGCGCCGGTGGTCATGTTCTGCGGGAAGGTGAAGTCGTTGAGGAAGATGCGCGTCCCGGGGCGGTGCAGTTGCAGCAGCACGATCGGTGCGATGAGGTTGGCGCAGGCGGAGACGAGGGCTCCCGCGATGGATGCGGGCGCGGTTCCGCCGTAGACAGCGCCCTCGGAGATGCGCACCGGGAAACCGGCCTCGGCGCCGCGAAGCGCCGCGCCGATGGCATCCTCGTAGTATGTCAGTGGCGGCGAGAGCAGGCACGGCACGCAGACCTCGGCGCCAACCGCCTGTGCCATGCGGATGGTGAACTGCTCGCTGCCTTTGGAGTATCCCTCGGTCAGGAACTTGCCCGAGTTCCGGATCTTGCCGGCCATCGATTCCAGCAGACACATAGAGGGCGGCACACCTTCGAAGCCGAAGTAGGGCGTGTAGCTCCAGAGACCATGGACGGACGCGAGCGCGTCGAGTACCTTGACGCCGTCGTAGAACTCCTTCCGTGTGGGGTGCCTGGGCTCCCACGTGTTCAGGTCCACCGTGTGGTGGCCCGGAAAGGGCAGCATATAGAGCCTGTTGCCGCCTATCTGCAGCGTTTTCGATGCATCACGCGTCTTGATGGTGAAGGTGCTGGGGCAGAGCCGCAGCGCCTCCTCGACCAGCGCGGGCGGGTAGCGCACACGCCAGTTGTCGTAGTCCACCCTGCATCCGGCGCGCGCCAGTATGTCCAGTGCGCCCCGGTGCTCCATGTGGACACCGGTTGTCCAGAGCACGCGCAGCGTACCCCGGTGTATCTGCTCTACCTGTTCTTCGGTGAGTATCCTGAGGGCGGGGAACCTGCGTACGTATCCTGCGAGAGCCATGGTACCTCCGTAGCCGCCCCGGCATCGTGGCCGGGGCGGCATCGTGTCAGCAGCGAACAGGCTACTCGTAGGGGTAGTTGGGCGACTTCATGCTGTTGCGATAGACGCGCATCTCATCGTCCGTGATGAGTCCCTTCTTGTGGTAGTGGTTGCGTGCCTCTTCCAGCACGCGCTCGACCGCGTCCTCCTGGGCTGGACTCAGCGGCGCCGGCTTGTGGCTGGCAAGTATCTCCTCCATGCGCTGCCGCGCATAGTCCAGGCAGGTGCGCTTGCCGCTGTTCTGCCACTCGGGGTAGGTGAGGCGGTCGGCCGTCTTCGGCACGAACTGCTCCATCTTCCACCACTTGCGCGTATGCGGCGCGCTCATGAAGTGCCCGGGCACCGGCCCCACCTGCTCGATGAGATCGAGGGCGAGGGACTCGGTCGAAACGGTCACTCCCTCCATGAAGCGGCCCACCATGCCGGCCATGTCGTCGTCGAGGATGGCCTGAATCGGATGGTGCGTCAGTTCGCCGTGGACGCTGCCGTGGAACAACAGCGTATTGCCCCCTGAGAGGCCCGCAGTCATGATGCGGAAGGCCTTCTCCGTGGCCGACTGGTAATCCGGAACCTTGGAGTTGGGGTAGGCGGTGGTGTTATCCAGCGGCACTCCGTACTTCTGGAAGAGCTGGTTGGATGCGGCGTTGTGGATGGCGATCTCGATGCCGCCGAAGGCGGGCGCGCCGGAGTTCATGTTCATCGGCGCGGTGAAGTCCTTGACCAGCACGCGTGTGCCCGGCCGGATGAGCTGCGCCAGCACGAGTCCGGCGATGACCTCGGCGTTGTTGGTGACGATGGCGCCGGCGATGGAGGCGGGCGCGGTGCCGCCCATCACCTGGCCGGTGACCACGCGCAGGCAGAAACCGGCCTCAACGACGCGGAAGGTGGATTCCACCGCATCCCGGTACAGCGCCAGCGGCGGGGCCCAGGCGCAGGTGCCGAGTATCTCGATGCCGACTGCCTTGGCCATCTCGATGGCGAACATCTCTGAGTCGTTGGAGAAGCCCACGCACTGAAACTTGGAGGAACACCGTATCCTGGCGGCCAGGCTCTCGGGCATGGCCATGCAGGACGGGACTCCCTGGAAGCCGAAGTAGGGCGTGTAAGGGGAGAAGAAGTGCACGGTGGGCAACGCGTCGAGAACGCGCACCCCATCGTAGTTCTCCTTGCGGGTCGCCTCGCGCGGCTCCCATGTGGTGGAGTCGACCGTCTTGTGGCCCGGAGCGACGGCGAGACAGAGCACGTTGCCGCCGATCATCAGCGTCTTGTTGGGGTCGCGGGCGGGGGCGGGGAAGCTGCTGGGAGCCTTCCGCAGGCATTCCTCAACCAGGGCCGGGGGGATGCGCACGCGCATCGCCTCATGGTCCACCTTGCAGCCGTTCTGCTCGAACAGCTTGAGCGCGCGCTCGTGCTCGATGTAGACGCCGGTAGTCCAGAGCACCTGCAGCGTGCCGCGGTGCAGCTCCTCCACCTGCTCATCGCTGAGCAGCTTGAGGGGTGGAAAGCGTCGTGTGAATCCACGCGTATATGGCATCGTCTACCTCCCCACCAGCTTGCGGGCCAGTTTCGCCGCGCCCGGCGCCGTCGGGTCGTAGCCATCCGCGCCGATGGCATCGGCGAAGTCCTGCGTCAGGGCGCCGCCGCCCACCATGATCTTCACGGAGTCGCGCAGTCCTTGCTGTTACAACGTCTCGATGACCTTTCGTTGTTCCGGCGCGGTCATCGTCATCAATGCGGACATCGCCAGGATATCGGGCTTGTACTTGCGGACGGCGTCGATGAACTGCTCTGAGGTGACATTGATGCCTACGTCGTGGACGGTGAAGCCCTCTGCCTGGAGGAGCGTGGCCACCATGGTCTTGCCGATAGTATGGATGTCTCCGAACACGGTGCCGATCACCACGGTTCCGGCGCTCTTGGTCTGGGCCCCGATGCGGCGGATTTCCTCTTCGACTATCGGCGTGGCGGCGCCCATGGCATCGGCCCCGCCCACCAGGTCGGGCAGGAACAGGTCGCCCCGGTTGAAACCCTCCCCGATCTCGCGGATGGCCTCCGTCATCGCGCCCAGGATCTCAGCGGGAGCGATGCCCGCGGCGACCGCCTTCTTGGCAGCCTCCCCGGACGCGTCCGGATCGTAGTCGAGTATCGCGCTCTTCAGTTTCTCCAGGAGTTCGTTGGCCATGGTGCAGTCTCCCTCCTTTGTTTGCTCGACAGGCGACGGTTTGTCTACCCGTTGTGATGCCGGCCGTATCACATCTGCTTCGCGGTCGGCAGAGTGCATTGTAGGTGGTGGACATACGCCGTGCAATAGCGGCCTTGAGCGTCGGTCCGGCCGGCAGGCGTCGACCTGCACCGCGCGGTGACAGCCCCCTTGCGAGCTTGACTTCTCGCCCGCGCGGCGCATGATGTAGAATAACGCACCGCGTTCCGCGGCTGTGCGGAAGTAAGGAGTACTGGCAACAATGACTGAGAGCAAAGTGGCTGAGATGCCCAGGGTCCTCAATGAAGTCGATTCCAAGGCGATGCTGAAGGCTGCCGGCATACCGGTGGTCGAGACCCGGTTCGCCCGCAATATGAAGGAGGCCGTGGCCACCGCGAGGGAACTTGGCTTCCCGGTCGCGCTGAAGGTCATGTCCGCTGAGGTCATCCACAAGAGCGACGCCGGTGGTGTGAAGCTGCGCCTGGAGAACCCGTCGCAGGTCGAGAAGGCGTATTCGGCTATGATGGCGTCGGTCAAAGCGATGTACCCCAAGGCGAAGATCGACGGCGTGTCCGTGCAGAAGATGGCTCGGCCGGGCGTCGAGGTCATCGTCGGCATGAGCAAAGACCCGCAGTTCGGCCCGGTACTGATGTTCGGCCTTGGCGGCGTGCTGGTTGAGTTGCTGAAGGACGTGGCCTTCCGCATCGTGCCGGTCTCCAAGTTCGATGCCGCCGAGATGATCCGGGAGATTAAGGGCTTCCCGATGCTCACTGGCTTCCGCGGCAGCGAGCCGGCCGACCTCAAGGCGCTGGAGAAGCTCGTTGTCGACGTCTCCAACTTCGTGGAGAAGCATCCCCAGGTGAAGGAACTGGACCTCAACCCCGTGTTCGCGTACAAGGACGGCGTGAGCGCCGTCGACGCGCGCGTGGTGCTCGAGCCGTAATCACCTGGCTGACTGTGACGCACGAGGGCCCACCGGTTACACCGGCGGGCCCTTTGATTTGTGCCGCGCCACCTGTGTTCCGGATGTAGGGACGGGACACATCCCGCCCGCCTGCCAGGCGTCAACCGCATGAACCGCCTGCACGCCCGCTCGGAATGCGGGGACACCATGAAAGGAACCGTCTGTGGTCGGGCGAGCCGGAACTGTCGATGACCTCTGTACCTGCCCGCACTCTGATGGTGTCCCCGTATTCCTGCTGGGGTGACATGGGGGACGACCTCTTCGCTGCAGGCATGTCCTACAACATCGGCCCGGTGGCGTACATGTCCAGGATCTCGCGGTAGGAGGAATGCTCCTGTGTGGTGGGCTTGCCGGAGACGATGTCGACGAACGTCCGCAGGAACTGCTCCGCAGCCTCTTCCTTTGACTCCACTCCCTCGATCACCCGTCCGGCGTAGAAATCGAAGAACCCCATCTCGTGCTTCAGGTGGGGGTCGCCGGTGACCTTGATGGTCGGCACGATGGGCAGCCGCAGCGCTCCTGGCTGGCTGGGGAACAGTCCGCAGACCCCGCCGCCCAGTGAGAAGATGAACACCTGGTTGCCGGCGGCCGCCATGCCCAGGAACATGTGCACCGGCCATGCCGGGGAATCCATCAGGTACAGCCCGGGTCCGCCGGGCCGCTCTGCATACTCCAGCACACCGTTCAGCGGGCGCGTTCCCGTCTTCACCAGCGCGCCCAGCGACTTCTCCTCGATGGTGGTGAGGCCGTTCAGGATGTTGCCCGGCATGGGCTGGGCGCCTCGGATGTCCTCGCCGTAGTCGATGATCATCTGCTCAAAGCGGTCCACCGTATCCAGCAGGTCCTGTTTCACCTGCTCGCTGGCCGCGCGCCGCGCCAGCAGGTGCTCCGCGCCGATGATCTCCGGCGTCTCGCTGAAGATGGCCGTGCCGCCGTGGTCGATGACCGTATCCACCACATGCCCCGTCACCGGATGGCCCGCAGCCGATGAAATGGTGGCTGAGCCGCCGCACTTCACCCCCACGGAGAGCTTCCCCAGCGACAGAGGCACGCGCTGCTGCAGCGCGGCCCGGGCCAGCATCGCGCGCGCCGCGGCCTGTCCGGTCTCGATGGCCTTCTGATAGCCGCCGGCGCCGGTGACGGTCACCAGTTCGACCGGTGTGCCGGAGGCGGCGATCTCCTGGGCCATGCCCTCGGGGTCGAGCGTGCCGCAGCCGATGCCGAGGAGGACCACGCCGGCGACGTTCGGGTTGCAGCCCAGCCCCACCAGGGTGCGGTGAGCGCGGTCGTTATCCGGCTTCAGCCGCAGACAGCCGTAGTTGTGCAGCAATGGCACGGCGCCCGCCGCGCCATCGGCGATGGCGCATGCCATCTCGTTGGCGCAGCTCGTCGTCGGCAGGATGCAGACGTAGTTGCGGATGCCTGCCTGTCCGTTTGAGCGCTCGTAACCCAGGAACTCCATCGTGGTACCTCCCGGCCGTCCTGTGTGCGGCGGTCCGCCTCAGCGCTGCTGCGCCCGCTCCATATTGATCCGGGCCCTGTTCAGTATGGACAGCACCTCGAACGGCTGCTCGATGTACGGGTAGGTGGGCACGCCGTGTGGCTCGAGGAAGGCCTTCGCCTCCTCCATGCGCTCCTTGATGCCGGAGAAGCTGACATACAGCGGCTTGTCCGGGTACTTCTCTTTCATCTCCACGAGGAACTCCAGCGGGGTGCGTCCAAACTCGTCCACCACCACCAGCACCACGATGCAGGCGTCGATGTTGGGGTCGTCCATCACCGCCTCGATGGCCTCGCGGTGCGCTTTCTCGATGCCGTGGACCATGGCCGGACCCCAGATGTCCACCGGGTTTCGCATGCGCAGCCAGTCGGGACCGATGGCCTGCAGCCGCGCCCGGTTCACCTCGAGGAGGTCGGGCACCGCCAGGTCCAGCCGCTGCCGGCAGAGGTCGGTCAGCACCACCAGCATGGCGCCGGATGGCGCCATGAAGCTGATGCGGTTGCCCTTCGGCAACGGCATGGTGGAAATGGCCTTGGCCACGTTGAACAGGTGGGAGTAGTCGTAGAGTTGCGTGATGCCGCATTGCTTCATGGCAGCGGAGACCACGCGGTCGTCGGATGCCAGCGCCGCGGTGTGCGCGATGGCTGCCTGTGAGCCCTCCTTCGACGTGCCGCCCTTGAGCAGGAACAGCGGCTTCTTGCCGGCGGCGGCGCGCGCGGCCTTCATGAACTCGCGGGGCCGCTTGAAGCTCTCCAGGTACATGAAGATGGCCCTGGTGGCATCATCGTCCGCGAGGTACTGCAGCACCTCGGCCTCGTCCATATCGATCTTGTTGCCCAGCCCCACCACGCGGGCCACGCCGTAGTGCTCGCCGGAGGTGATGTAGCGCTGCGTGTGGGTGGCGAAGTTGCCGGTCTGGGCGATGTAGGAGATGTTGCCGGGGCGTATCCAGCCCAGCGGGAAGAAGCTGGAGGTGTAGTGGTGGGGCATGGAGATGTGGCCGGAGGTGTTCGGACCGATGGCGCGGACACCGAGGTCCTTGATGGTCTGCGCCAGCTCCCGTTGCAGCTCCTCTCCGTGCTCATCCACCTCGGAGTAGCCGCCCGCCGCCAGCACGAATGTGCCCACGCCCTTGGCGGCCAGTTGCCGGACGGCATCGGTGGTGGCCGCCGCCGACACGATGATCACCGCCTGGTCGATGCCGTGGGGAAGCTCGTCGATGGATTTGCTGACGGGCAGCCCCAGTATCTCACCCCCCTTGGGGTTGACCAGGTGTAC
>JAXGQG010000026.1:0-10863 GCA_040766535.1 Dehalococcoidia bacterium
ATGCCGCTGGGGACACAGATGGGCGAGGGGCTGGTCTTGGCGATGCAGTCAGTGAACTGCCAGAGCCTTCCCATGTCTTCGTCCTCGAGCGCGGTGTGACAGTCGTTCCAGCCATCGTAGTACGGATGCACATCGATGGCCCAGAGCGTGGCATTGCTGTCCGGGGTCATGCAGCCACACAGCGCGAGGGCGGACGGCTGGTTGCTGAACGAAGCCCCGGGCCAGAGGTTGTCGAAGAGGTAATCCCAGTCGAGGGCTCCGCAGCAACTCTGCGACGCGGGCTCCAAAAGACGCGCCACGCCGCTCTGGCTGCAGCTTTCCCCATCGCTGTAGGCGGCATAGAGCACGCCGCCCGTGGAGGCACTGGTGCGTGGATTGCCCGCGGCGCTGGAGACGACGAGTCCCCAGTAGTCGAAATCCGGGCAGGCGTCCATGTCCTCGAAGTCAGCATCGGAGATGGTGGTGCGGTACACGCCGCGGTCATCGCCGGCGACTGCAGCGTAGATGTAGCCATTATCCTCGAAGTACGAGTCGAAGGCGAGATGCACCTCTCCCGTGCCGATGTCGTCGAGCACGGTGAATGATTCCCCTGCGTCTCGAGAGCAGGACACCGTCCCCATGTCACCGCCCACCAGCAGCCAATCGCCCCGGGCCGCGATGCTGTGTGCGTTCTCGCCCGGGTCATCGGTGACCTTTGAGTCAGCGATCTCGTTCCAGCGCCGGCCGCTGTTGAGGGACTTGCCCACCTCGCCGTCGGCATCGAGCGCATACACGGTGGTATGGCTCACGGCCGCGATATCAGCGATATCGTCGATGATGGTGCGATGCAGCTCCCAGGCGCACATCCCACCGGCGGTGGCGTGGTAGAGCGTGTCCGTGCCCAGATCGGCCATATAGATGGACACGACCTTGCCGTCGTCCGTCGCCGGAACGCTCAGGACGGCCCACTCGCCGCCCCCGTCGTAGCGCCCTTTGAGCAGGCCTGACCACACCCTCAGCCATGTCTCTCCACCGTCCCCGCTGCGCCAGACGCTGTCGCACTCGCAGCACTGGTCTGTCTCATCATGGTTGATGGTGGCAAGCACGACGTCATCGCAGCCTCCGGCGAAGGCAACGTCGGCAAGGAAGTCGATATCGGTGTCGATGAGACCGGTCTGGTTCCAGCAGACACCGCGGTCGATCGAGAGCGAGAAGGCGCTCTCATCGCTGCGCAGACAGCCATCGTCCGCTCTGAAGCTGTAGCCCTGGGTGGCGGCGTAGGCGTGGCTGGCGTCGCGGTCGAAGGCGACCTGTGCGTTGAACTGCCCCGACGGGCGCTTCTGTGCCCTTCCCCAGTTGTCGGGGCAGCACGGGTCGCGGCCGATGGGCGTATCGGTGTAGAGCACGGTCACCCCCTGGCAGCAGGGCAGTGGCGGTTCACCGGTCTCATACCAGTCAAGGATGTCGGTCGAGGTCCAGCCCTCCGGGAAGGCGAGGCCGACCATGGCGTTGCCGAGCATCTTCACTGAGCCCTGGTAGGCAACGCTGGAGACGAAGGGGTTGTCCTCCTGGGCGATAAGTTCATACGCGGGGAAGGCGGTGGACATCATGAACACGAAGCCGCCCTCCATGGCCGGCACGCCATACTCCGCCGGTACCAGGGTGCCATTCACCGATACGAGCGAAACCATGTCGGTGGCGTACGCGCCGGTGAAATCGTAGGGCAGGGCGATATCCGTGGCCATTCTGAGGAACGGAGAGTCGAAGAACTCCGTCCACGACCCGGTGTAGTAGGTCGATGCGTAGAGCAGCAGCGTGCCGGTGCGGAACATGCCGGGGAAGCCGGCGAAGTCACCGGCTGCGTTCCACGCATTCAGATTGTCCCAGTTGCCGGCGAAGTGGTAGAAGCCCGGGTAGAAGCCCGGACCGTACCCGAGCGGGTCCGGTGAGGCGGAGGCAGCCAGAGAAGGGTCGAAGCCAAGGCCGAGGGCCACGCCGACGATAGTGTCGTCATAATCGTAGGAAGGAGAAAACGCCAGGGACGTAACCGCGAAGATGTCGCTCTCCGTGGTGAGCCAGGGCATGCCGAGCCAGCCGTCGTAGGTGCTGGTATCGACCCAGTGGCCCTGCCAGAAGCTGCCGACCTCCAGTCTCCAGACGCGGCCGCCATCGGTGAAGTCCCTGGTGCCGGCCGCGACCTGGCGCACGCCTTCGCAGCCACTGGAGACCGCGAGGCAGAGCACCTCTCCCGGCATGATGCCGCAGCCCGCGCTCGCGAAGGAATCACCTCCGTCGACTGAGCCCACGATCATCGTGTCGTAGTCGTCATCATAGCCGGCGACGACCACGAAATCGGGATCGTCGGGAGCAGCGGCCAGCGCTGAGAAGAAGACGAATTCCTCGTCCCCGGGCAGTCCGGACGCGTCCTGGACCTCTGATGTCAGGTCCTTCCAGGTGGCCCCGTGGTCCGACGACTTCCAGAAACGCGGGACAAGCCGGTCGTTGTTGACGTTCCCGTACCCGGGTTCGAAATCAGACCAGTACTGGTAGTCCTCAGTGTCCAGGCACTCGTCGTACCAGAGGCCGATGGCATACAGCGTGTCGCCATAGGGACCGGCAACGACGAAATCGATGATGTCCGAACCGGGCAGAATGACAAGATCGGAGTGCGCCGGTGTATCGGCAGCCGTCCACGTGGACAGAGACTCGGCGGCGCCGACCTGTGCCGCGGGCGCGAACGGCAGCACGAGCGCAGCCGCGCACAGAACCGTCAGAGCCGATCGAACCATGGGGAAGGGTCTCATCGCGTTTCTCAATGACTACCTCTGCAATTGGACACACGTATGCTAGGTGGAGGGCATCGCCGTGTCAATAGCGGAATCCTCCGACAGGCGTACCACGTGCCGCACGTATGTGGTGCGCTCCGCTCAGTATTGTATAGGACGCTATTATTATATAGGTCACTATATCTTACAATAGCGCAGACCCTGCCGGGCGTCAAGAGTCCGCGGTCGTTCAGGATCTGCGTCGCCGTTCCGGCGATGCAGCAATGGTGCGTGCTTATGGAAGGCCCAGTTCCCGGGCCCTCTTGATCGTGGGGACGTCCTCGGCGGGCATGTCGAGTTGCGCAGCATCGTACTGCTTGAGGATACGTACTGCCTCGGTGTCGATAGCGACCCTCCCCGTCCCACCTATGAGTACCCCCGGCTCCCGCTCCTCCCCGCTGTCCGGGCCGCCACTGATGAAGCAACGCCTGCCGTCGAGGATGATCAGGTCCGGTACGAAGTAGAGGTTCAGTTCGCCGATCATCTCCTCCAGGGCGGTCCGGTGCATGTGCTTCCTGTCCGGCACCGGTATCAGGCCCATCCCGAGTTTGAGCGCCATGGTGATGCGCGCCCACGCGTGTGTGCGCATGGTGGGGAGGAAGATAAGTCGGTTGGATTCCAGCAGCAGCTTCGTCACGTGGACTTCCTTGAGGCGGTCGGCGCGGCCATCCGTGCGCAGCACCCATTCATGCTCGTCGAAGTTGACCAGGGGGAAGCGCATCTCATGGGCCAGTTGCGTCAGTCCCATGCCATCGAATGCCACTGAAGTGGGCTTGTGGATGAAGCCCGAGGAATCGCCAACGGTGACATGAGGCGTTACGGTACGCACCATGTCAACCACGGTCCTCAGTACCTGGAGATCGGTGGTGGCGGGAAAGCCGTACGGACTGTTGCAGGCGGGCTTGATGAGGACGGTCTCATGCGGCTTGATGAATCGCTGAATGCCGCCAAGCTGGTTCACCAGAGTGTGGACATCCCGGGACACGTCGCCGGTCGTGGTGACCGTGTGCATGATGCTATCCTGCATTACCCTTCCTCCTGCCCTATGGGGGCACCGGCGCGCAGGGTATGTGGTGGGGACCATGTGGTAACCTGCCCTGCGGGCGATGTGTGTGGCGTGTGCCTGTGAGGTTAGCCTGAGACATCGCGCGTGTCAAACGGACGCCCGCGGTCCTGGCGTTGACGCATCCGGGGCTCACGCGCTTGGTTGATGCGTGGCAGGTGGTGGGGCCCATTGCGGCACACGGAAATCGGAACAGGTAACAGGATATGAGCGGTCTGATTGCGGCGGGTTTGTTGTTGCTGTTGCTGTTCGGCTCGACGCTGTGGTGGGCGTACGCCAGCCTGGTTCGGATGGACAGCGAGACACGGGTCACGGGCCTGGCGAGAGCGCGGCTGTGGGCCTCCGTTCTACCGCTGACTCTGGTGGTGCTGGTGGCTGCTGCGGCCGTGACCGGTCTGTTCGCGCATGGCAACAGTGGAACCGGGAGGCTCATCGAGGCGATGGCATCTCCGGCTATCACGGCCGGATTGGTTCTGTGTGGTGTGGCGGGAGCGTATCCAGCCTGTCTTTCGGTTCGTATCTGGGTGGCATCTTCCGGGCGGGCGCGTGAGCGTCTGCACCTTTCGCTGCATCTCGTTGCCATGTACGCGGCGATCGTGATGCTGCTGGTTGTGCCTCGGATGGCAGTCTGACGCTCGGCTAGCGGCGCTTGCCGGTCTTCCTGCTGCGCTGACGTCTGGCCGATTCGTCCTCCACCGGCTCTTCGGCTCCAGTGTGCATAAGCGATTCCATGCGCTCCAGCAGGTCCCGTGACACTTCGGCGTTGCCGGCATGCCAGTCGGCGTCCAGACGCAGTGCATCGAGAGTGCGCTTCACGCCGCGCTGCCATGGGGTCAGCGTCTCCAGCTCATTGACATTGGGCAGGTGGCCGTCATGATAGAGCCGGATCAGCTCGCGGGCGTCTCTGCGCGCGCGCTGTGCGTCAACGAAGCGCTCGATAGTCTCGGGCACATCGTCGAAGAAATCCATGTTGCGGAGAGGTCTGAACAGCGGAGCCAGAATCACAGCGACGTAGAGCAGAACAAGGAGCACCGGAAGAACCAGCATATCCCGCAGGTAGCCCTCGGTGGGATACAGCAGTGGGATGAGGATGAGAGCGACGGGAATCAGCCAGAAGATAAGGACCGTCACGTACTTGCCGACCGCTGATCTGTCGTCTCTCATGTGTGTCACTCCTCACAGCCGGGTCGCTGCCCCGTCCGGCTCGTGCCGCACAGTATCTACCATCGTGTGTCTCCGTCGCAAGAGGGTGACGCCCGCAACCGGGAATAGGAGAGGGGGCCGCAGCTGCGGCCCCCTCCTGTCCTGCACCTTCCGCGTGACAGTGTGCTAGCTGATTGCGTACACGATCTGCACCGTGGCCGTGATGGTGGTCTCACCCGGAGTGATCGGTGTGGGTGCGGCAGCGGGCACGCTGCCGGCGGCCATCTCCATCTTGGCGTCGCGGTAGATCACGGGGTTGTAGTAGCTCTCAGTGATGTAGGTCGGCTTGCCCAGGTTGACTCCGGCGAGGCTGGCGAGTTGTTCCGCCTTCTTCTTCGCCTCGGCAACTGCCTTGGAGCGCGCCTCGTCAAGGTATGCGGACGGGTCATCGACCTCGAAGTAGATGCCCTGCACCCGGATGAAGTCGCCACCCGCCGCCACGGCCGCATCCAGCACGGCTCCGGCGCTGTCGACCTTACGAACCTTGACCTGGACGGTATTGGATACCTGGTAGCCGGTCACGATCTCTTCCTGCTTCTCGTTGTCCCACCGGGTCTGTTGCCAGATGTTGTATCCGGTGGTCTGGATGTCCTTCTCAGCGATGCCGCTGTTCTTGAGGGCAGCCATCACCGCATCCATGGCCTGTCTGGCTTTGTCCTGCGCCTCAGCCACGGTGGGCGCCTGAGCCTGGACGCCGAGCGTGATGTTGGCCACGTCCGGAACGGCCTTAACCTCGCCCTGTCCGCTCACCCATATGCCTTCCTGCTGGCTGCCCACGGTGATGTTCGGGGCGACGGCGGGGGCTGCCGGGGTGCAACCTGTCAGAATGAGCACGGGCACCAGCATCGCCATTGCCGCTGCGACCATTACTATCTTGTTCTTCTTCATCGTATTTCCTCCTGGCCGTATTTGGGCCGGCCAAGCCCTGGAATTCATGACTGTTCCGACTGCTGTGCTAATCGCTGGTAGTGGCACTGTTCTCTACTGTGCTGCTGGTTGTGGGTGTGAGTATGTTGAAGGATGCTGCATTCTGGGCTCCCGCCGCCGCAGCCACGTCTCCTTTCTCGACTGTAGCTGTGATCCCCTCCACGTCGACCTCATACCATCCTGATTCGACCTGTGTTCCGTCCCAGCCTGTCTGGTCCCAGACCACCGTGTAGTTCAACTCCTCTATCGGGGACAACTCGACGCTGGACGTTCCGGCGGCGAAGGTGTAGACGACCCGGCCGGTGGACGTCTCACGTATCGCTATGGCCGGAGGGAACGGAGTCAGGTGATAGACCTCAGCGCTGGTGTTGCTGAATACGATCGAGATATTGAGGCTCTCTCCTGACGATACTTCGGGCGCGATATTCGCTGCTACCGCGATGGGGCTGTGCGACAGTCCGGTCATGGCCACGTCCCCGGCTCCGTCTCTCTTGTCTCCTTCCTCGGAACGCGCCATCTCCGGAGCACCAGGCGCCGCCTGAGAGGGTACGGAGGGAGGAGCAGTCAGCATACCGGGCGTTGCGTCCGGAGACTGCGACATACCGGGCGCAAGCAGTCCGGCCCGCCATACCAGACCGATGGCGGCCAGCACAACGAACGTGGACGCCACCGCCAGACGCAACCCGGGGTTGCCGAACAGACGCGTGAACCATGAGCCCGCCTGTCCGCGTGCGGCATCTTGAGACGCCATGGCTGTCGTCAGGCTGCGCCGCAATCTGACGGTGAACTCCGTCGACGGCTCCTCCTGAAGCTGGAGCAGCCTTCGTGCGAATCTCACGGTCTCCGCATAGTCAGGGTCGGCGTTACTCTCCAGGGGTTCTTCGCCCTGAAGCAGCCTCTCGATATCTTCTGTGAACCGCAGTCCTTCGTCATCTCTGCGTGTCATGTTCCCATCCTTTGAAGGTGTCTCTCAGACGTCTGACGGCACGGAAAAGCCGTGTGCCCACGTTGGACTCCGACACCTTCAGGGTGCGGGCGATCTCTCGATTGTTCATACCCGCGCCGAACTTGAGTGAGATGATGTCCTGATCGAGTTGTGGCAGTCCGGCGAGACACAGTCGCAACTGTCTCACCTCCTCCAGGCGCTCGAGCCGTTCGTTCACGTCGGGCTCCTCAGACACTTCGTCAGGAGCGTCCTCCTCGCGGACCACCTGCACCCGGCCTTCCTTGCGGAAGTGGTCGGTCACGGTGTTCCGCGCGATGGTCATCAGCCAGGTCGAAGGAGAAGCCTTTTCCTGCTGATAGCTGTCAAAGTGCTTCAGCGCTTTCTCGAAGACGTCCGACGTGATGTCCTCCGCGATGCTCGCGTTGCCGAGCCGGTAACTGACGTACCGGAAGACCTTGGGCATGTAGGTGTCGTACATCTCTTCGAACGCTTCTCTTCGGCTGCTGATGTGGCCGCCGGCCCGATTGTCGGAACCGCCGGACCCGGTCTCAGCGACCATTGCCTGTGACATCATCCACAGATATGTACGGAGTAGCCTGGGGAGTATCACATCACACCTGCCTCTTAACTGGAACGTTGGAGTTACTGTATGGCGCGCCTGGCTGGCCTGGTCGGGCCGAACGCGTTGAGGGGTGAAGACAGCCGGCGTGAACGGGCGGAGGCGGCCAGGTTATGCCGGTGCGCGCACGCTCCTCTGCCACGCTTCTTCCCCGAACCTGCGGACGGCGCTGTATCTCTTCAGCGGGTCATGCCGCCCCGGGAGAGGTCTCGACCGCCATTCGCCCGGGACGCGCCGTTCAGTCCTGTCTGCCGCTCTGCGGGCGCCTTACCGGAGGCGCATAAGGGCCCGGAATGTACTCCACCGAGGGACGCCGCTGGGAAGACTGGGGATAGAGGTCCATGAGCTGATAGACCTCAGGCGGCATGTCATGGGTTATGGGTAATCCCAGTTCACGTGCCTGGTCGGGGCTGATGGGATAGTCATGGGTCCACCGGCCATCGCTCAGCGCTTCAGCGACGGAGCGGGCCTGTTCCTCGGGCATGGTATCTTTGATTAGACATAACACTGAGTTGTAAACCTGCGCCACTGCCTTCCTGGCGAGGTCTCCGAGGATCAGGGTCTGGTCATCCCGGTTGGGATTCGGTTGTTCGAGCGCCTTGATGATGGACACCGCCGGGTAGTACCCGCCCGTGGGGCTGCCCATCTGGGGGTCCACTGGCCCGAGTACGGCATCCGGGTCCATCACGATTTCATTGGCTGCCAGCGAGACGAGCGTTCCACCCGACATGGCGTAGTGAGGAATGAAGACCGTCACTTTGCCGGGATGCCGCTTGATGGCGCACGCGATCTGCTCTGAGGCGAGAACCAGCCCGCCGGGCGTGTGCAGTATGATGTCCAGAGGCATCTCGTCTGGGGTCAGCCGGATCGCCCGCAGAACCTGCTCCGAGTCCTCGATATCGATGTGACGGCTGAGCGGAATGCCGAGGAAGCTCATCGTCTCCTGGCGATGAATCATGGTGATGACGCGCGAACCGCGCCGCTTCTCCAGATTGCGGATGGCCTGCAGCCGGCGTGCCTGCAGCATCCGTCTCTGCAGCACCGGCACCATCACGCTGAAGAGAATGAGCAACCAGAGCAGGCTGGATATGTTGATAGAGCCGTCCATAGTCCCCCCTGTCCGTGCGTCGACGACGCTGCAATCCGAGGCTATTCTACAGCATAGCAAAGCCGTGCATACCGGAATCCGGCCAGGTGTCGATTGACGTACTGTTGTTCTGACTGCTATCGTCCGGTTTCGGCATGCAGGACTACGGCTCGCTTCTGGCTCTACTGGCCACGGTCACAGGGATTTCCCTCACCGGCGTGATCGCTCCCGGTCCAGTGACAGCGGTGACGATTACGAAGGGGGTGGCCAGAAAGGAAGCTGGTGCACTGGTCGCCCTGGGCCATGGCGCCGTCGAGATCCCCCTGATTGTGCTCATCTGGCTGGGTTTCGCAACGATTATGTCGGCGCCTGCCGTCAAGGCCGGAGTTGGCATTGCCGGTGGTCTCCTGCTGGTGTGGATGGGCATCTCCATGTTCCACACTTCGCCACAGTCCTTCGCTGAACGCCGCGAGGTTGCGAGTGGCTGCGTTGTCGCGGGGGTGACGACGACGCTCGCCAATCCGTACTGGTTCGTGTGGTGGGCGACGGTCGGGGCGGCGCTCATCGCCAGCGCCGGCGCATGGGGCGTCCTGGGCATCGCGGCGTTCGCGTTGGCGCACTGGCTTTGCGATTTCGGCTGGCTTTCACTGCTGTCCTGGGGCGTGTTCACATCGCGGCGTATCTGGAACCCGCGTGTGCACCGCACGGTGCTGGCCGTGTGTGGGGTGGCGCTCCTCGGTTTCGGCATCTACTTCTTCATCAGCGGAGCCGGCGCGCTGCTGCACTGACCGCTGATACGGAATGAGTCTTTCCAGTCTCGGCATCTTCGCGCCGGCCGTGTGCGCCGTTCCTTGACGGGTCCTTCACATTCTGTTGCTACCATGCCGGTTATTCAGTACGTATGGAGGCCTGGCCTCCAGATTCAGGAGGTGCGGATGAAGCACTTGAGCGGTATCGTGAGATTGAGGTATCTGGTAGTGACAGCCCTGCTGACACTGTCTATCGTCTCCGGATGTGTGCCGGTAGTGCCGTACACGGCGGCGCCGTCTGCGGATACTGGACCCACGCCCACCACCAACGTGTATATCCCGGTGGTGGAACCGGCCGCCGATGAGTTGCGGAGTGTCGCGGATGTGGTTGCTAAGGTGAAGCCAGCTGTGGTGGCCATATCCAGCGAGGTTACGACGTACGACCTGTTCAACCGGCAGTTCACTCAGCAGAGTGCTGGTTCCGGCTGGATCATCAAGGAGGACGGCTACATCGTCACCAACAACCATGTGGTGGAAGATGCGACCAATGTCACCGTCGCGCTTGATGATGGCAGGAGCTTTGAAGCTGAGGGTGTGTACACGGATGAACTGACCGATCTGGCGGTTGTCAAGATCGCGGCCAGCGGCTTGCCCGTGGTTGAGATCGGCGATTCCTCGGCGCTGCGTATCGGCGACCCACTTGTGGCCATCGGCAACTCGCTCGGCATGGGCATCAGCGCCACATCGGGCATTGTGAGTGCGGTTGGTGTCTCCCTGGCAACCTCGCCGGGACAGACGCTGCTGGAACTGGTGCAGACGGATGCGGCCATCAATCCCGGCAACAGCGGTGGTCCGCTGGTTAACGTGTCAGGACAGGTGGTGGGCATCAACAGCGTGAAGATCGCGCAGATCGGGGTGGAAGGCATGGGGTACTCGATCACGATGGAGCAGGCGCTGCCGGTGATTCGCGACCTGATCGACAACGGCCGTGTGATCCGGCCATGGTTCGGCGTCGGGCTCGTCACGGTGACCCCGGCAGTCAGTTCACGGTATGGACTCGGAGTTGAGACTGGAGTGATGGTCACTGAGGTGGTAGCCGGGAGTCCCGCGGACAAGATCGGACTGCAGGCAGGAGATGTCATCACGGTATTCGGCGCACGGAACATGGCCAGCACGCACGATTTCATCCGCGCGATCAACGGCCTCGCCGTTGGAAACCAGGTGGAGGTCATCTACTGGAGGGGAGGAGAGAAGCTCTCTGCAATGGCTGAGCTTGTTGCCAGTCCGGCTCCGTAGGCCTCAATTGCGGATTCAACAATCGCGACGGGGCGCGCCACTTCGGGACGCGCCCCGTTCGCTGTCCCGCACGTGGGCTAGACGAATTGCAGGAACCGCTTCGGATTGTCCACGATGATCGTCTGGACTTGTCGCTGTGTCAGCCCCCGGTCAAGCAGCAGCGGGACGA
>JAXGQG010000027.1:0-10424 GCA_040766535.1 Dehalococcoidia bacterium
CTGCGGGGCGAGGGATACAGTCTGCGCGACGGGAAGACTGCACGAAGCCTCTGCGCCACGATCCTGGTGGCCGCCTCGTTCTGGAGTGAGGGGGTTGTCGCCTGTCCGCAGCCCATCGCCAACAACTCCGTAGTGAGAGAGGATGCCCACAACCCTAGACGACATAGCAAGGGAGATGGCAATCTCTGATCTCCACGACAAAGCGGTCATGGCGCGAGCTACCGAGGAGCAGGCCATCTTCGTATTCGTCGAGGGCGATTCAGAGGAAGCGGCTCTACCACTGCTGCTGTCCAACGCGATCGACATGGAGACGCTTGGAGTGAAGATCGCGAACTACAACGGCCACGGCAATCTGCGCGCGGCCTTGCGGTTGCTGAGGCTCACGCTCAGTCACGCCAGGCCCGTTGTGGTCACATACGACAACGATCCAGCGTCCATCCAGTCGGTCAGCAAGTGTGAGAAGCAGAACCTGCTAGGAGAGTTGGCCTACCTACTTCCGATACCAGCGGAAACCGTCGTTTCCTATCCATCTGGTCACGTTGGAAGGTCCTTTGAGGAGTCGTTCCCCGTAGAGACGTTCTTGAACGCTGCTTTCGCGGACGATATTCTCGCCACGCATGTGGTCACGCAGCGCGCTCGCTTTGAATCGCAGTTCGATCCGGCGCTGCCTTGGTTACGGCAACTGCAGAGATTCGCTGCGGAACTTGGCTCCAAGGGATGGTCCACACGAAAGCGTTCACTCGCGGAAGCTATGGCAAAGGGTTGTGACCAGCTTCCGCCGACTTACGTACGCCTCGTGACACTCCTCCAGGAAGTGCGAGCCTAGTACCCCGTGATACATCCCGATGACGTAGTGCTGCCCAGGATCCATGGGCTGACGTACTTCACAGAACAGGAATAGCTGTAGCAGACTGTCCACGATGCGCGGTCAGCGCCCAAGCTGCACCGTGCTATGCTGATGGCGAGTTCCATCCATACGCCGTCTCAATCCGGGGGCGAAGATGTGGCGTCTAGCGGTCCCCACGGCCGTGAGCCTTGTGGCGGTGGCCGCACTGTACCTATTGGCCCCCGGACCCCAGCCAGCGGACTGGGTAGGCTGGGTCATGGCCGCGCTGGGTCTTGCCTTCGGAATCTGGTGGAAATGGCATCACGACGCCAACCCCAGGTCGACAACCCAGCACTGGAAGGTGGGGGCTGCCCTGCTACTACCACTTGCCCTGCTGGGTGGGCTGGTCGCGATTCTTGTCTGGCAGTTCGTGCTCCTGAACATCCCGCTCCTTGGCAGTGAGCGCGCCACAAAGTTGTTGCAGGGTGTCGCAATCCAGTTCTCAGTGCCGGACGCGGCTCTTCTCGAAGGTGGACCAGGAATGGCGGGCGACTTCACTGGAGAAGGTAGGCCAACCGGGAGGCTTCAGTGGGAGTTCAGCGAAGGCGGGGCCGTGTCTTCCTCGCCAGTCATCTCCGACGGCAGCGTCTACATCGGGCTATACAGTGACAGGTTCACGGAACCCCTTGCTGGCCTGGAGTCGATGGGCTGGCTGTACTGTCTGGACGCCGAAACCGGTGCAGAGAAATGGACGTATTCCTCTGGAAACCAGCCAAGGACACCGAGCGTGAGATGGGGCAACGTCATATTCAGCGCGATGGAACGGGACTGCTTGGTCGATGCAGCCACTGGAGAAGAGGTCATAGTCACAGCGTCGTCTCACGAGACCACCCCCTACGTTCTGACGGGGGAGCTCTGTTGCATGGTAGTTGACGATACTGTCCTCGCGGGGGACAGCGCGAACCAATGGGCCAACAGGTGGTCGTATACCGCCACTGGCCGAGTGGACTCGGTCGCCGCGAACGAGTCGTTCCTGTTCTTGTCCACCACGACCGAAGTGTTCGAGAGCAAGTATGAGAACGCGGTCATTGAAGCAGTGAATCTGAAAGACGGCCACAGGGAATGGTGGCTCGACGTCGGGAAGCATCTGGATGTGACCTGCGGGATTGTCACCGCTGGTGGGATCGTGTACATACACAGAAGCGATGGCTATCTGTTCGCTCTCGACTCGGCCTCAGGGAAAGAGGTTTGGCGGTACCGGACGACTTCTGGGATGAAGGGTGGCCCTGCCGTCAGTTCGGAGTTCGTGGTCTTCGTGGACAAGGACAACTGCGTGCGCGCCCTTTCCCCAGTGACCGGCACGTTGACCTGGCGACATCAGTTCGAGTACGTTTGGTGCGACCCAGCCATCACCGATGGCCTAGCATTTGTCGGGGGCCGTGAGGCGGGAGCTGAGTATCCTAACACGCTCTACGCCCTTAACCTCGCCACGGGTGATCTGGAATGGGAGTATCCCGTCCAGGGCCGAATAACGGAATCCCCCTCCGTAGCAGACGCCACCATCTACTTCGGAACTGACGAGGGACACGTGTACGCGCTCAGGTAGGCTTGCGTTCGAAGGGGGTAGTATCCTTTTCTCAGTTCTACTCGGAACTGCGCCATCGGCTCCAATCCCAGCGAGAAGGAGTCCATCCAGTTCTCGGTCACGAAGGCCGGCGTGGTCACCGGAGCACGTTCGTGCGCACGGGGCTGTGTTCTCGCTCGCCGAGTTGAAGGAGCAGCCGGACGTGCTGGGGGGTCGAGGGCCCGAATCGAGGCGACCAGGGATGTTGCTCTCACCAAAAAGAAGAAATGGGCTGGGACGAGCACGCAGGCTCAACGTCCGTAGACACATCCTGCTTGGCATCACGTGTCATGACGCTTCTGGTACCCTTGGGTCGGCAGCTAGGCCGGGAGCACGGTTTCCGGAGCTCGCTCTACTCGATGCGAACGCTTCCAGGAAATGTGTGTCGGTTGGACGGCACTCCCGCGTACGGCAGCTGGATCGGCATTGTACTCGGTGTGCTGAACAAGCAGACGGAGGAGTTCGGCGGCTTCAACAAGGAATGGTATCTGTCGACATGATGTAGGGGTAGGTCGGCAAAGAGGTGGTTGTGCACAGCTGGCTCTGATGAGGGGGTTTGAGAGTGGCGCAGTACACCGATTATCTGGACCAACGGCCGGACATGAAGCAACTGACGGCCATGCGCAAGGAGCAAATTGGCCGTATCGGCCAGCTGCGTGGTGGCCGCGATGTGGTTGTCATCGCGGCTGACCTAAGGGCCTCGGCCAATGGCGTCAACCCTTCGCTTGAATACGGCGACATACTCCCCGTCGCGGACCTGCTGAAGGACCTGCACGGTACGTCCGTAGACGTCATCCTGGAGACGCCTGGTGGTTCAGGAGAGGTTGCCGAGGAGATAGTCAGACTTCTCCATGACAAGTACTCGGATGTGGCTTTCATAGTGCCCGGATGGGCCAAGAGCGCTGGCACCATCATGGTCATGGCGGGTGATGAGATTCTGATGGGCTCTGCATCAGCGCTTGGCCCGATCGACGCGCAAATCGGGTGGCAGGGTAAAGTGTTCTCTGCGGACGCGCTGATTGAGGGCCTAGAGAAGATCAAGCGCGAGGTGGAGCAGACCGGTGCTCTGAACAAAGCATACATCCCCATGCTCTCCAACCTTTCACCAGGAGAGCTGCAACATGCTGAAGACGCTCTCGAGTTCGCGAAGGACCTGGTGCGTGACTGGCTCGTGCGCTACAAGTTCAAGGATTGGCACGTGCATACCAGCACAGGAAAGAAGGTCACAGAAGCGGAACGGAGAAAGCGCGCCAAAGAAATCGCTGACCAGCTGTGCGATCAGAGGTGTTGGAAGACCCACGGGCGGTCCATAAGAATGCAGGACCTGAAGGACATGGGGGTCCGAATCACAGACTACACGAAGCTCCCGGAGCTGGCCGACGCAATCGACCGCTATGCGGCGCTGTTGCGCATGACCTTCGACTCCAACATCTTCAAAGTGCTTGAGGATATCAATCACCAGGTGTATAGAGCGGTTGCGAATCCCGCCATTCAGCGGGGTAAGGCTCTTCAAGCGGACGCCGAGAAAGCTGATGCAGAAGTGGAGTGTGGGAAGTGCCACGCAAAGCACACAGTGCAGATTGACCTGCGACCCGGTTTGTCACTGCAGGATGGACGCATCGGATATCCTGCATCAAACGTTTTGGCATGCCCTCAATGTGGCAATGATATAGACTTGACCGAAGTGCGCAGACAGATCGAAATGATGACCAAGAAGTCGGTTGTCCCCCGAGGAGAATAGTGATGAATCGGTTTGAGATCATCTTTCAACGGATGGGTGACGCTGAGACTGTGGTGATGAAAGACGGCTACGAAGACGAAAACATGGCTGAGATTCGGGCAATTCGTGAGGACAGTGAGGAAGTGCAGGCGATGCTGCGCTTGACCAGGGAAGCATCACAGGAGAACCCCTGCGCCTGTTTCACCTCGTCCTAGTCAGGCCCGCAGGCCACACGAGGAGGGAGAGTGGGGACTGGCAAGGGGCGCGGCCGGCACCGCCCGCCCCAAAGCGGCCATCGCCAGCATCGCGGACGCCTATGGACGTTATTCGCGTGAGTCGCGGATAGTCCCAGACTCGCACCCCGTGCCTCGAGCTACTCGGTCCAAACAACTCCAGATCTTGACCAGAGCCTGACGGTCTTCCTTCAAGCCTACTAGCGCGATTGGTTGTAGGGCAGTCGGTTGCAGTCCCGTCCGCCCCATCGTGTACGATGGAATCACTATGAAGGGATTCGTTCCAACACCGCCTGAGACGGTCGACGGCATGGTCGAGCTGCTGTTTCGCGGGCGGCCGCCCGGGCCGGACGACCGGGTGCTCGACCCCGGATGCGGCACCGGAGCCTTCATCGACGGGATCCTGCGTTGGTGCGCTAAACACGGCCGACCCCTTCTCCGCATCACCGGTGTCGAGTCCGATCCGCGGCACGTGGATGTCCTGCGCCGGCGGTTCGACGGCGATCGCGCGGTCGAGATAGTCCCCGCGGACTTCCTTCTGAGCGAGCCCGGGACGTACGACTTCATCATCGGCAATCCTCCGTATGTGGCCATCACGGGGTTGTCGGAGGACGAGAAGCAGCAGTATCGGGCCCGTTTCGTGACAGCGCGCGGCCGGTTCGACCTCTACATGCTCTTCTTTGAGCAGGCGCTCGCCGGTCTTGCGCCCGGGGGCCGACTGGTGTTCATCACGCCGGAGAAGTACCTCTACGTGGACAGCGCCGGGCCGCTGCGGCGACTCCTGGCGCAGTACCGGGTGGAGGCGATCGACCTCGTTCCCGAAGACACCTTCGGGGAGCTGGTCACCTATCCCACGATCACCAGCGTGCGCAATGCTCCGCCCGGCACGACCAGGGTGTCGCGGCGCGACGGTAGCCCAGCCGAGGTCGACCTGCCGCAAGACGGGAGTTCTTGGCTGCCTGCTCTCGGTCGACCGATAGCTCAGGCCGGCGGCGTGACGTTGGCGGACGTCTGCGAGCGCCTCAGCTGCGGCGTGGCGACAGGGGCGGATCAGGTCTTCGTGCATGCGGCGGACCGGCTGCCCGTCGAACTGCGTCCCTTTGCCCGCCCGACCGTCGCGGGGCGTGAGCTCGTGCCGGGGTCAACCACCATCCCTCGGCGCAACGTGATGCTTCTCCCGTACGACGCGAAGGGGCGGTTGCTGGCCGAGGACGATCTCGGAGCGCTGGGCCGCTACCTTACGCAGGACGAGATACGCGGGCGCCTGCTGTCTCGGACGTGCGTCCGGCGCAAGCCGTGGTACGCGTTCCACGAGACTCCGATGTTGCAGGACATGCTTCGGCCGAAGATCCTCTTCAAGGACATCAGCGCGACTCCTCAGTTCTGGGTCGATTGGACCGGTGACATCGTGCCGCGACACTCCGTCTACTACCTGGTGCCGCCCGATCTGCACGCCCTCCGAGTGCTGTTGAGGCACTTGGAGTCTCCGGCGGCTCACGAGTGGCTGCGCGAGAACTGCCAACGCGCCGCCAATGGATACCTTCGCCTACAAAGCCGGGTGCTGCAGCGGATGCCCTTGCCGGACCCAGTACTGAGTGAGCTCAAAGCCGGTCACCCGACTCCTTGGCCGGCCGTCTCGCCCAGACACAAAAAGAGAGGGGCACTCGTGGAGGCGATCCCGCGATGAACACGGCCTATGCGGATCTCATCCGCAGGATCGAAGAGCGTGGCTTTCACAATCACCGGCTTGAAGACCATTCCGAGGCAATCAGTCGTGGCATCCTGCACGATCTCTGTGCGACGTGCGAACCCTTCGCCGATGACTTCGCTGGAGGGCGCGTCAAGGAGTGGCTGGATTTCCCGTCGCCCGCGGGGCGCTCGCGCAAGCTCGACCTGGTGGTCGCGGAGCCCGACCGCGACAACGGCCGGCCGGACCTGACGCATCTGCGCCTCTGCATCGAGAACAAGTCGGTGGTTACCGCGCATCGCAATCGGACCAACCGCTACGACGACTTGAGTGATCTTGTGGGCGTTCTGCACAGGAACAGGCCCGACGCCATCCTGGTGGCGACCGTGCTCGTGGGACTCTGCGAGCAGGTATTGAACGTTCCGGACCGTGTGAAGCCCTTCGCGGAGGCCATGGACATGGACTTTGAGTCGCAGGTGCTGCCGCGGCTTTCCAGCGGTGATGTGTCGCTCTGGAAGGAGTTCGGTATCGCAGCGAGCCCGAACAGGCCGTCAGATCCCGCGAGAACGGTCGAGAAGTTCCGGGAGTTGCCGACTCGCCCGCCGGCCCGCACCGATCTGGTTGCCTACGACTACGTGCTCCTAGTGCCGGTGTACATCGACAATGTGAACCCACCCCGCATCGCGCGAGACAACAACCTGGGCATCGACGTCGACGGCGAGTACCGTGCCATGCTGGACCAGATCTGCAGGGCCTATAGGGCCAGATGGCACGTGTAGCTTGTGCCGGGGGCTGGGACTCACCGGCGCGTTGGCCACGGTTTCCTGTCCAAGCGGCCCAGGTTTTGCGCGAATGTGCGTTCAGAAGTTCGCCGGGGCGCTCCAGGGGCAGCGGGCCAAGAAGGGGATCATGATCACCACCTCCTGCTTCTCGGCCGAAGCGCCCGACTACGTCGGCAAGATCGACAACAAGATCGCTCTCATCGACGGCCAGAAGCTCGCGGAACTGATGATCGACCACAACCTGGGCGTCAGCCCGACCGCGACCTATGAGGTGAAGCGTATCGACGCCGACTACTTCACCGAGTAGATCTACGGCCATATGCATCGCGCGATCCAGACGTGTCCGGGCGGCTTCCTGAGCCAGCGCCAAAGCCGGTCTAAGGTCCTACTCCGTGGAACGGTGTCGCCTGCCACACTCGATGTGTGCAGTTCCGCGCTCCGTGAGGTACACACCAGTGAGATTGTTGACGGCGATGTCAGTTCTGACATACAATGGGTTTGTCTGACGACCGTAGGGACAAGCCGCTGGTGTGGCTCCACGGCCAAGTAGCTTCCCCGCCTTTGACTCCCGCGGGGCGCGTCAGGATGGGTGTCCTTGTTCGGCGTCTGCAGTGTGGTGAAACGCTAGGTCTGCCCGATTCGCGGCCTCTGCCGGTGATCGGCCCGAGGTGTCACGAATTGCGGGTCGCAGACGAGGGCTCCAACTGGCGGCTGGTCTATCGGCTGGATGCAGAGGCAATCATCATCCTGGAGGTGTTCAGGAAGACGACAAGGGCGACGCCTCAGCCGGTGATCCAGATGTGCCGACGGAGATTGAGCGCGTACGAGACTCTACAACGACATAGAGACCGGGTCGAATGAACGAGCGCAGAAAGAAGGATCTCGAAGCGGGCGGGTGGCGCGTAGGGGACGCAGCCGAATTCCTCGGGCTCACGTCGGAGGAGGCCGCGTTCGTGGAGGTCAAGCTGGCTCTCGCGAGACAACTCAGAGAGCTTCGACAGACAAGAGGTTGGACACAGAACGCCGTGGCCGCACGTCTTGGCTCCAGCCAGTCGCGGGTAGCGAAGATGGAAGCGTCCGATTCTTCGGTATCGTTGGACCTGATAGTCCGGTCCCTCCTAGCCCTGGGCGCGACGTGTGCGGAAGTCGGGCGAACCATCGCCCAGGCTGCCTGACGAGGCGCTCGGCGACGACGGGCTCGAGAGGTGGCTCGAACGCAACGCCCCCGTTCTGTTCGAGGAAGAGCTCAATGACTGGGGTGCGCGCTCGAACTGCACACGCTCGTCCGCGACACCGGCGACCGCCCATTATGGATGACGAAGTGTGAGTGAACGTTGCTCAACAGGCGCCGACTATGACTGCCGTGCGCAGAGGTATCTGCGAAGACGTGTGGAACAAAACCTACTAAAGTTAGCAACAACTATAGTAACTGCTATTCCATGAGACAGCCCACGGAGACATCACTAGCAGAAGCAACAGGCCTCTTCGAGCGCAACGGGGGTGTAATGAGGACCGCGGAGGCGCTGGGCGCTGGAATACAGGCGAGGACTCTCTACTGGATGAGGGACCACGGGCTCCTTGAGTGTCTGAGCCGCGGAGTCTATCACCTGACCTCTCTGCCGATGCCGCCTCGTCCAGACGTGGTAGCCGTTGTGAGAAGGATCCCGAGCGCCACACTCTGCCTTGTCACCGCACTTGACCTGCACGAAGTGGGTACGCAGATACCCTTTGAAGTCCACATTGCCCTGCCCTTTGGTACGAAGAATCCTCAGATCGACCGGCCACGAGTCGGGGTATTCCACATGAGCACAACCTCACTTGAAGCCGGAGTCGAGACCATGGACATAGGTGGCCACTCGGTACGGGTATTCGGGATCGCCAAGACCGTTGCCGACTGCTTTAAGTTCCGCACTCGCATCGGCCTGGACGTCGCGGTTGAAGCACTGCAGGAGGCGATTCGCGAGAAACGCACCACTCCGGCGGAGATCATGCGATACGCGAAGATAGACCGGGTCGCGGATATCGTTCGCCCGTACCTCGAGGCTTTGCTCTGAGTGCTTCCGGTGTCAGGAGCCGCCTTCTACGGCGAGCCCACGAGCTGGGCCTGGAGTTTCAGCAGGCGCTTCAGTACTACGCCATCGAGGGGTTCCTATCCAGGCTGTCCAGGACCGAGTTCGCGAGCATGTTGGTTGTCAAGGGCGCAACCATGCTGCGGGTCTGGGACGGAGCTGTCGCCAGGCCGACCAGGGACATCGATTTTCTGGGGCGTCTTGGCAACTCGCCTGAAGCGGTCGAAGAAGCGGTCCGTGCGTGCCTGAAGATGGAGCTGCCAGAAGACGGGCTGGTGTTCGAGGAGTACGTTGCTTCTGAACAGATCATGGTCGATGGGCGGTATCCGGGTATCAGCCTCAAGATCCGTGGCGAACTCGACGGAGCAAGGTTCGTACTTCGGCTGGACGTCGGGGTTGACGATACGATGGTCCCTGAGCCTGAGTGGCTCGAATACCCGACAATGCTGGAGGGGCCGCGACCTAGAATCCTGTGCTATCACACAGCCACAGTTGTGGCTGAGACGTTCGAGGCCATGGTCAGCTTGGGTCTCGTGAACAGCCGGATGAAGGACTTCTACGATATCTGGATGCTAGCCACGACCCAGGTGTTTGAGGGAGAGGATCTGCGCCGCGCCATTCTTGCCACGTTCGCAAAGCGAGGCACGCCCCTGCCCGCGACCCCACCCGTGGCTTTGACCGAGGAGTTCTTCGGGCAGGAGCGTACGACCAAGATGTGGAACACGTACGCGCACAGGCTCCGAGCCGCGAACATACAGGCGCCAGAGACGCTCGCTGAGGTAGCGGACGTGATCATCACCTTCGTCATGCCCGCGGTCTACGCCGGCGAGGACGCTGCCCTATCCAAGTCCTGGACTCCCTCCGGGGGCTGGCAATGACAACGGGGTGCGCTGACACCCCTCGAGTGCTACCGTGCCCTGCTTCGTCAATGACGTGAGAGGTACTCCGCCGTTTGCCACAGAACCGCATCAGGTATCTCTCGGCATTGCACTGGTGTTTCTAAACGGATACAGCGAGAGCCAAGAACACCTTTCTGCGCACTGCCGAGTTTGACGCATGGCTCAGTGCGCTGAAAGACGAGATCGGCCGCGCACGTATCGTCCATCGCATCCGGTCTGCCGAATACGGTAACTTCGGCGATTGCGAGCCGGTCGGAGAGGGCGTGACGGAGATGCGCGTTCACGCTGGGCCCGGCTACCGAGTCTATTTTACGCGTGCCATCGAGATGGCGCGAGCTCTGGACAAGGAGTAGGACATGGCTGGTCTAGCACCCTTCGATGCCGCCGACTACCTCGATGATGAGCAAACCATCGCCGTGTACATCACGGCCGCCCTGGAAGACCCCAATCCCGACGTCTTTCTGGCAGCGGTGCGCGATGTGGCGCGTGCCAGCGGAATGGCGCAACTCGCCAAGGACGCGGGCCTTGGCCGCGAGAGCCTGTACAAGGCTCTCACCCCTGGAGCAAAGCCGCGCTACGACACC
>JAXGQG010000028.1:0-7550 GCA_040766535.1 Dehalococcoidia bacterium
ACGAGCGGTGACGCCCACAGTGACCACGGTCTACACACTGATCGCGACGGCTGTATCAGGCAAGACTGCAACGGCCACGGCGCAGGTAACGGTATCGGCGCCGGCGACTGCGCCGATCGTGCGCTCGTTTCTGGCTAATCCTCCCGCCATCTCCGAGGGTGATGCAAGTACGTTGAACTGGGACGTCTCCGGCGCGACGTCAGTCACTATCAATCCAGACGTAGGTGCTGTCGCGGCAACCGGAACCACCTCTGTCTCTCCGAGTACCACGACCACGTATACCCTCACCGCCACCAACGCGGCCGGCAGCACGACGGCGACGGCACAGGTGGAGGTCAGCGGATCAACTCACACAGGCCCTCCGGTGATCGAGCGATTCACGGCGAGTCCACCCAGTATCCACCCCGGCGAAACCAGCGTTCTCAGCTGGGAAGTCACCGGCGCGACAACGGTGGCCCTCGACCGGGGGATAGGTCCGGTTGCGCCGACGGGAACAAGATCCGTCTCAGTACTCGGGACCACCAACTACACGCTGACAGCGTCGAATGCGTACGGGCACGTCTTTGAGACGATACCCGTTGTCGTCACCGATTGGCCATCGTCCGACGATGACGAGCCGGACCTCATTGTCACCACAATCACCAAAGTGGCACATGGCGACGGCTATATCGTTGGCTACACCATCCTGAATCAGGGCGAGGGCGACTCACCGCCGACCACCGCAAAGCTCTACGTTGAAGGCGTCCTCGAGGATTCCGACTCGATACCGGCGCTCGATGCAGGGGACTCCATCAGCGGGACATTCATATCCTGGACCTATGAGCCCATGCATATGTCCGTCAAGGTGGTCGCCGACGCGGACGATGACGCGGATGAAGAAGACGAAGACAATAACGAGAAGGCCGTCAGCCTCACCGCCGAGGTCGTGGTGAACTTCGTCGACAAAGCTAATCTCGCTGACTGGCAAACCGGGAATCCGCTCACGAGTATCAGCTTCGGAGGGGCCATCAGCGATTCCAGGGGTTTCGCCTGTCACCGCACTAACGTCAAGCTGGAGGATGGAGACACCTACGCGAAGGTGCTGGAAACGCATCCCAAATGGGTCAACAACGGATGGATCCATGGCCTTTACCCATCCATGACCATACCCCAGGGCGCATGGTTCGTTGCTGACGTGGGCTTCCTTTCCGGAGCAACAGGAACGGACGGCGTCACCTTTCTGGTGTGGTTCCTCGAGGATGGTTACTCCAGTCCGAAGCTGCTGGACAGCGTGGCGGCCGACTATGACGGCGACCTCGACCGCCTGGAGATAGACCTGAGTTCGATCGTGGGAGATTCCGGCAGTATCGGTGTGGAAGTCCTCGCCGGGTCCTCTTCAGGTCAGGACTGGGCTGTCTGGGCAGAAGCGCGGCTGCTGCGGTGAAACGATGCCGTGGCCAGTGCCGACGTACACGTAGCACGTGGCGACTCCACATGAGTGCGACGGCCGGTCACGGGATCACCAGATGAAACCACGGCAGGCTCCGGCACGGTAGGGCGAGCGGAGACTCTCAGCGGCGAAACGGGGGCCGCAGAGAGACCGGCTCACCGTTGCGCTGCAGCCGGCCGTTGGCTCCAGCCGGGTAGTCTGTGGCGATGTCATCCGTCACGTTGCGAGTCCAGCCTCATCACCGAAAAGGCAAGCCGCCGACCACCGACGTCGGACTGCCATTTGGATTGGCCTGCCCCCACCCCATTGATTGCGCGGCTGGCTGTGGTTACTATTCCCGTAGCGATTGCCCAGGAGGTGAACCGATGGCGTCTCATGGTCCCCTCTTCAACCGCATGGTGCGGGCCGCACTGCTACAGCCTGCGTTGTACGAAGAGGTTGAAGCCGACCGTGATGCAACCGGCCAGGCGCTGGTTGCAGTGGTGTTGGTGAGCGCTGCCACAGGCATCGGAACCGGCATCGAGGCGCTCATGTTCGGCGGCATCGACCGCTTCTTCCACGGTCTGGTGTACGGCGTGGCTGGCGCCATCACGGGCTGGCTGCTCTGGGCGTTGTTCGCGTACATACTGGGCGTGAGTATCCTCAAAGGGCCACAGACTTCCGCGACGTGGGGAGAGCTACTCAGGACCATGGGCTTTGCCAGCACGCCGGGCATCCTGCGCGCGTTCGTGTTTGTGCCCGTGGCCGGCAACCTCATCGCACTTGCCGGCTCGCTCTGGCGGCTCCTGGCCACCATCATCGCGGTGCGCCAGGCGCTGGATTTCTCCACCTGGAGGGGTATCATCGTCACGCTCGTCGGCTGGGTGCTCTACATGGTGCTGCTCTCTCTGATGCGCCTCCTGGCGAGCGGCGTCACGCCGACGCTCCTCTAGACTGTATGTTGGCCAACACGGTCTTGGGCCTCAGATGGCTGTCCTGGCCGTCGATGAGATACCCATCGGCGTATCAAGACACCACAGGAACGAGTCCACACCGCCGGTCTGTCCAGACAGACACTCCTGGCGGACAGCAACCGAGGCCGGAACGATCTCCAAGGTGTCGCCGCCACAGGACCTGGCGGCAGGGTCTGCTATGCCGGACATGCGCAGTCCCGTTGACCATCGAACCGAGCAGCGACTACAATGTGCTCAATAGTGGACGGCATTCCGTCCGATGACGTATGACAGTAGTTGTCCTTCACTTCGCATAGGTCGCGAGTAGAGAGCAAGGCGCCTCGTCCCGAACGTGTCGTCTGAGTTCTCGTCTCGCCGACGTCTTCGCACGCCGCGACTGTCCCGGCGCGGTTTCGGCCGTTTGCCGGCAGCGACGTGATTCGTATCGAAATCTCACGCTTTCAGTGGAGGACTCAGTTGTACAGTCTTACTGATCTGGGCTTCGGCCCGTATTTCCGGGAGCAGTTATGCGACGATGGTGCGGTACCCGCACGCATCGCCGGTGAGTACAAGCACGGTTACCTCGTGTGGTTTGAGCGCGACGAGGGTTTCGCGCGCCTCTCGGGACGCCTGATGCGCGACTTGCATGAGGAGGCACGCCCGACGGTCGGCGACTGGGTCGCTTTGAAATCGCTCCCGGTTCCCGACCACACCGCGATCATCGAGCAGGTGCTGGCGAGGCGCAGCGTGTTTACGCGCGGCGCCGCCGGTCGTGCCACCCGGAGGCAGGTCATCGCGGCCAATGTTGACCTCGTCTTCATCGTCACCGGTCTCGACACCAACTACAGAGTGCATCGGATTCAGCGATACGTTGCGCGCGTGCGGGCCAGCGGCGCCCAACCGATCGCGGTTCTCAATAAGGCCGACGTTTGCGACAATGTCAGCGAACGTGTGGCCGAGGTCACACTGGCCATCCCGGGCGTGCAGGTCCTCCTAACGAGCGCGGTGCTCAAACACGGGCTGGAGACGATCTCGGAGTTGCTGCAGCCGGGAATCACGTCAGCGTTCGTCGGCTCCTCGGGCGCCGGGAAGTCGACGCTCATCAACGCGTTTCTGGGTGAGGACAAGCTGGCCACCGGAGAGATCCGCGCAAGCGACGGGCGTGGACGGCACACCACCACCGGCAGGCAGATGGTGGTTACGCCTGCAGGCGGTCTGCTCATCGACACTCCCGGCATGCGCGAACTGGCGCTTTTCGACGAAGAGGGAATCGACTCTGTCTTCCCGGACATCGAGGAGATGTCGCTGCGCTGCCGGTTCCGCGACTGCACGCATCAGTCGGAGCCGGGATGCGCCGTAAGACAGGCAATCGACGGCGGAGTGCTACCGCCAGACCGGTTCGAACACTACCACAAGATGCAGGCGGAGGCACGCAACTACGAACTACGTCTTGATGAACGGGAACGCAGGCGCACCGAGAGGGCCATCGGCAAGCAGAGAGCCAGGGACCTGCGCCTCATCTACCGCCGCAAGGAGGGGCGTCTGGGTTGAGGCCGGCGGTTTGCGGTGAAGCGACGGGCTGGAGCTGCGCCGGAGTGCCTCCGGTGCAGCTCCAGCGAACCAGCACAACCGAGAAGAAGTCATGTGTCACTGATCTACTGGACGAGTTCACAGGGTTGATTTCCACAAAGGGATCCCTAGACTGAGGTCAGAGCCATTCCAGCGTCGCGCGCAGCGGGCGGGTGCGTACGTGAAGGGCTTCGGGACGGCATCTGGGAGGTGCGTATGAAGCAGAGGGCGGTGCTAATCGGCTCGTTTGGCGTGACAGTCCTAGCCATCGCAGCCGTCTTCTCGCTGGCTGGAGTCGGCTTGGTTTCCGGCGACGACGGCGGGGCGTCGGGACCCACGCAGGGCCAGCAGATCCGATTCGTCGACCCCGCTAAGGTCGCCTACGTCATTTTCTATTACGGCACGCCCCCGGCCATCGTCGGCTCCGGCACTGAGGCCGAGCCGGAACACAGACGTTCGGGATACTCGTACGGTCAGGTTACACCTCCAACCAGGATAGCCCCCTGGAATTCGCCGATGAGGGTGTACCATGGTGGACTCCCTCGCCCCCCTACTCCCTGGGACAAAGAGTCGGACAGTGGCGGTGCGACGTTCTGACGTGATGCCACTACATGCCGGAATCCCGCGGGCTCGTCCACATGTGAACGCGCAAACGTGAGTGTCTCTTAGCGAGTCCGCCAGCCGCATGGAACCATGCCTCGCCTGCACGCGCATGCGCAGATAACCTGCATACCGGCACCACGAACCGACGCGGGAAAGCTGCCGAGCGTCTAGGGTGATTCTTCGTAGACCTTGAAATAGCAGTCAGCCAGCGCCCGGTATCGGCGGTAGCCGGCGTCGTAGACCTCCCGGTTGGCCGGATTCGGCTCGAAACGGATGGATTCGCCGACGGCGGAGGAGGATGCCTCTCTGAGATTCACGCCTCCCCACCCAGAGAGTGCTATCAGCGCCGCGCCGAACGCGGAGGCGTCCTGCTGCTGCATCTGGACAACCGGCAGGCCGAGGACATCCGCGAGGATACGGCACCAGGACGCGCTCCTCGCGCCTCCACCACAGAGCCGTATATCGGTGACCCCATCCCAGTCGAGCAGCGCGGTGCAATCCCGCAGGGAGTATGCCACACCTTCCTGGACGGCGCGCAGGAACACACCGCGTCCGTGGCCGATGGCAGCGCCGCTGAAACCGCCCCTGATGCGGCTGCTCCAGTAGGGCGCCCGCTCGCCCAGCAGATACGGGTGGAACAGCAGACCATCGGCCCCCGCGGGAACAGAGGCCACGAGTGAGTCCAATTCCCCGTATTCCGCATCCGTGCTCATGCCCAGCAGGTTGAGCGCCCACTGCAGTGATATGGTGGCAGCGCTGGTGCCCGCCTGGTAGTACCAGAGGGGCTCAATGGGATGCGGGTACAGCATGCAGCCCTGCCGCCAGGCGGGCGCGTTGGTCAACGTCATCACGCCGCCGGCGGTGCCGAGCCGTATCACCGCGACGGATGGGTCTGTCGCCCCAACACCGATGAGTTCCGCCGCGGAGTCGATCATGCCCATAACGAAGGTCGTGTTTCGCGGCAGGCCCATGTCACGTGCCGCCCGGGCCGTCAGCCCGGCGACGATGGTGTCCGGCGGCAGAATACGCGGCACATCGCGGGGCGTCAGCCCCGCCAGGCGTAGCAGGTCGCGATCCCAATCGAGCGATTCCACATTCACCATCAGCGAGCTGACGGCGGAGCTATTGTCGGCGGCACGTACACCGGTGAGCCGGTAGAACAGATAGTCTTTCGAGAAGAGCACGCATCGGACCCTGGAGAATATCTCCGGCTCATTCTCCATGACCCACACAAGCTGAGCCAGCGACCACGTGCAGTTGATGGAATTGCCTGTACGTGCCCGGATGAGCCCGCCAACCTCATTCTCCAACCGCTTGACCTGCGCCTCGCTCCGGATATCGTTCCAGAGGATACCAGGACGCAACAAATCCATGCGCTTGTCCAGCAGCGACGGCACGTGGGATGTGCCCGAGAGTGCGATTGCCTCGACCTGCTTCGGAGCCACACCGCTCGTCCGCACCACTTCCCGCACTGCGAGGCAGGCGGCGCGGTACCAATCCTCCTGGTTCTGCTCTACATAGCCCGGAAGCGGGTAGGACGTCTCATAGCCTGCCGACGCGACAGCCACCGGCCGTCCATCCGAGCGGATCAGCATGGCCTTAACGCCGCTCGAACCGACGTCGATGCCGAGGTAGTGCGCACTATCCATCCTGCTGTCCTTGCACAACGCCATCGTCCCCCTGCTCCGCGCCGGCCCGGACGGCCGCCACCGCCTCGGAGAACGAATTGATCATGGCGCCAACTTCGGTATTGACGGAGAAGAACTGCATTCCGGCTGCGATGAGCCGACGGATGTACGGCAGGCTGCTGTGGTGGATGCCGGTCGCGATACCCCGCTCTCTGCCAACCTGCACCACCCGCTGGATGGCCCTCTCCACCTTCTCGGCGGATCCGTCTCCATACGAATGCGCAAGGTCCGAGGGACCGACGAAAAGCACGTCGATGCCGGCAACGGCGCTGACGGCATCGATGTTCTCTACTCCCAATCTGGTCTCTATCTGCAGCATGAGCATTACGTTGCGGTTCGCCTCCGCCGTGAAACGGGCGGGATCAGGTCGGCTGAAGCCGCTGTGCGCCCGCCTCAGCGACACGCCACGGGAGCCCTCGGGCGCGTAGCGCAGCAGGTCCGCAGCCTGTGCCGCCTCCTCCGGGGTCTCGATACGCGGCACCAGCAGGCCAAGCGCCCCGGCGTCGAGGACCTTTTGGAACGCTTCGCGATCGACGCGCGGAACGCGTACGAATGGAACGATGTTCAGGCCGCGACAGGCAACGATGATGTCGGCAGCCGTCTCGTAGTTGAACGAGCCATGCTCCATATCGATGATGAAGAAGTCGAGGCCCGCGCTCTCGAGTATCATCCCGATGGCGGGAGTGCGCATCTCGGCCACCATGCAACCGCAGACCACGTTGCCTTGTGCGAGTTTAGACCTGACCCTGTTCATCCTCTGCATGAGACACAACTCCTGTTGACCACACCATCGCAGGATGTCATCGCCCCTGCCCGCTGTCAAGCAGTGCTCTCTGCCACGGTGTCATCAGGACGGGCCGGCACTACGAGAACGCAATTGTGCCACCGACTGACTCACGCACGTGGACAGCAATAGAAGCGGCTGCTATGCTCAAGCGCAGGCCTTGTGAGAATTCGGGGGCTCATGTGTTTGCGCAATTGAAAGAGTGGAAGCGCGTGGCGAAACGGGATACCCGGGTCTCGTTGATGGCGCTACGCGATCCCCGAGCACCCTGGCACGTCAAGGCGCTCGCAGCTCTCACCGCCCTCTACACGATCAGTCCAATTGACCTCGTGCCCGACTTCCTCCCGCTGCACGGGATTATCGACGACCTTGTGGTCATCCCGCTCGCCATCGCCCTCATGGTGCATCTCATCCCCATGCCTCTGAAGGCCGAATTGCAGGAGAGAGCCGAGGCCGCGATGGCGACCAAACGTCCACACAGCCGTCTCCCTGAGGTGGTCATCGCGGTCTGCGTGGTCGGCATCGCCTCGGTGGCCGCCTGGTTG
>JAXGQG010000029.1:0-7413 GCA_040766535.1 Dehalococcoidia bacterium
CGACTTCTCCGAGGCGCTTGACCGCGTTCGTTCCTGCGTGCCCGATGCGGCCATCACCACTGATGTCATCGTTGGCTTCCCCGGGGAGACGGATGGCGAGTTCGCCGAGAGCGTCGCCTATTGCGACTCGGCTGGATTCGCTCGGATGCACGTATTTCCGTATTCACGGCGGCCGGGAACGCCGGCGGCGCAGATGCAGGGACAGGTGCCTGCTACGGTGCTCAGGAGCCGCGTCGAGGCAATGCAGGAGGTGGGTCGGCGCAATCGCAGCGCGTATGCCTCCTCATGGCTGGGAAGGACGGCCCGAGTGTTGTGGGAAGAGGAGGTTTCTCCAGGCGGTGGTGTGTATGCCGGCAACACTGACAACTACATCCAGGTGCTGTGCAGCAGCGATGTGCCGCTTCAGAATGTGCTGGAGGACGTCGTACTCGAACGGTGCGAGGCGGACCGTGTGTGGGTGAGGAGGTGAGGTGAAGGTCAGAGTGGATGTGAAGCCCAACTCGAAGATGCCTGGTGTTGAGGTGGTGGAGGATCACCTGGTTGTCCGCGTCAAGGAACCTCCGAAGGAAGGGAAGGCCAATGAGGCGGTTCTGCGCGCCATTGCCGAGCACTTCGGGGTGTCAAGACGGGACGTTCGGCTCGTGTCTGGGGAGGCAGCCCGGCACAAGGTCGTCGAGGTGCCGGACAGATAGGCTACAGCTCCTGGCTCTGCAGCGCGGGTCGCAAACGCAGGCCGATGGCCCGTGACAGTCGGTACAGGTGAACGCTGAACGCGGCGGCCAGCAGCCTCGGCAGCACGGTCCACTGAAGGCCGACGCCGAGGGCCAGGAACAGTGCGGGGTCTTCGACCATCGAGTGACTGATGCCAAGCGAGATGTGAAGGCGGGTGAGTTCGTCTTCTGTGAAGCGCCCGCTCGTCGACTCCTCCACGATGACGGCACTACCATAGATGAGGCCGAAGAACGTACCGGTCACCCACATGGTGGCGACGTTTGGCGGGAGGCCGAGCAGCAACATGAAGGGTCGGAAGACGTTCGCTATGCGGTTCGTGTAGCCCAGTTCCTTCAGGAGCTCCAGGACGATCATCACGGGCACGATGATCGCCAGTATCTTCAGCATCAGTTTGATTGTTGAGAGCGCCCACGCGAGCAGTGCGGCCGACAACGGTATGCGCCCGCCCAGGTTCGCGGGCATGACGACCGGTGCCTCGGTCCCGGGCAGGAATTGCGAGGCGATGAAGACAGCTAGACAGGCTGCCGCGAGACGGACAACGGTGATGAAGACCCCGTTGATACCTGCCTTGTGCTGGATGAGTCCCTCCACCACAATCATGTGGCAGATTGAGATGAATAGGGCCATAAGAATGAACTGCGAATCGGTGAAGGGGATAACCACCATCATCGCCACCGCGGCATAGAAGCTGGAGAACAGGGCGGAGATGATGGGGAGCGCCGCCTGTGGAGGCAGATTGATCAGGGCCATGACCGGACTGAACACGGGATCGAGGGCGTAGAGCCATCCGGTCCAATCGAGCAACGCAACTGCCAGAGACACCGGGACCAGTATCCGAGTTATCCACCAGAAGCCGTGCAGCCCATGGCGGATGCCCTTCTGGAATCCAGTTCTGATGCTGCTCTTGAGCCTTGAGGCGGGTGGCATGGATGGGGTGGTGGCTTCGGGTGCGTGACTCATGAGGAGATCCTTTCGGTGTCCGGCGCCGGAAATCCCAGCGTCCGAGCACGGGCTACCATGTCATCGAGATGCGACGCTGTCGGGCCGCCGCGCGTATTGGGACTCGTGGCGTTCAGCCCTGCTGCCGCCGACGCCAGCGTCAACGCATCCTGGCGTGTCCTGTCACGTGAGAGGAATGCGGCGTACGCGCCGAGGAAGACATCGCCACAACCGACGGTGCTGATGACCTCCAGCCCGAGCGCATCGAGCGGCAGTGCCGGAATGTGAATCACCGTACGGGTTGCGCATTGTAGCAGAAAGCTGCCCTGCGCCCCACGTTTGAGCACGATGGCGTTGGGCGCACTTCGGGGGTCGAGCGTGCGTAGAATCATGGAAGGGTCGGAGGATTCGAACAGTTGCTCCGCTTCGGCTTCGTTGAGCAGAAGCGAATCGGCACGCCGGGCGAGCGGAGCGAGGGCGTTCCAGCCCGCTCTCACTGCCACTCCGGGATCCCACAGTGCCGGAACCGAGAGCGCCTCTGCGGTCTCGAGCAGGTGCGCTACAACCGGGAGCGGTGGGTCGGTCAGCGCCAGGCACCGGCATCCCTGCATCAGCGTGGTGAGCCTTGCCTGTCGTGCGTGACGCACGGTGAGCGCCGAGTTGGCGCCGAGGGCGCTGGCGATGACATTCTGTCCCGTGTGATCCACGAAGATGTAGGCGTGCCCGGACGCGTGTCCAGTCAACTGGAGGACGGAATCGTGCACCACTCCTTCAGATTCGAGTATCTCAAGCTGGACGCGCGCAATGTCATCGCGCCCGAGCGCCCCGAAGAGACCCGCCTCACCCGGACCGAGGATGCGGGCGGCTGCAACGGCGGCGTTGGCCCCGGTTCCTCCGGGCACTTCGCTCACACTATCGCAGGTGACTTCCTCCCCCGGCATAGGAAGGTGCTGGACCAGACAGGTAGTATCCCAGTTGATGGCGCCGCAGACGAGAACGGTAGGCATATCAGGGTTCCAGCATTCTGGAGAGAAACAACTGCTTGAATCGTGGTCCGTTCACTGCGGACGCTACCTGCACACCCGGATGTGTGGCTGCTGAAAGCTCGAGAGTCCGCAACAGCGTCCTGCCGCGCTCTTCATCGTCTCGCGTCACTACGTAGACGCTGCCGGATACGAACTGGAAGAGCGAGCGGTCAAGCGCCACCGCGACCGCGAGTGGATCGTGCATGGGGCAATTCGGATGTCCGTGCAGCGCGTAATCCAGGAGATCGGCAGCGAGGGCCGCTTCCCGTGTGGCCCCCGTGCGCAGCAGCGCGAGGTCGGCCGCATCAAGCGCACCAGTAGGATCGTTGGTGACATCGAGTCCCACGACGGTTGTCGGTATCCCGGAACGGAACACCGTGAATGCCGCGTCAGGGTCCTGCCAGATGTTGAACTCCGCGAACGGTGTCTGGTTGCCCGTGCCGTACTCGGTCAGTCCGAAGGCGCCTCCCATGATAATCAGCTCCCTGAGCATCGAGGGCATGTCTTCGTGACGCTGGAAGGCGCGGGCCACATTGGTGAGCGGGCCGGTGGCGATCAGTGTGCGCTCGCCTGGAGCTGCCGCCGCGAAATCGTACAGCAGGTCGTCCGCGCCTCGCGGCTCAACCTGCGTGCGGCCCTGCGGCAGGTCCAGTCCACCAAGTGCATCCGGTCCATGGTAGCCGAGCGCTCCGTGAAAGGGCTTCTCAAGGGGCCTCGATGCGCCGGCAGCCACCGGGACATGTGCGGCGCCGAGGTAGTCCAGCACGCGGAGCGCATTTCTCGTGGTCAGTTCGAGTGGACCGTTACCGGCGACGGAGGTGACCAGAACGGGGCGTATTTCGGGCGACCTGAACGCCAGGAGCAACGCCAGGGCGTCATCTATGCCGGGGTCAATATCGAGTGCTACACTGACAGACACTGCGCGCACTACACTATCACAGACGTTGTTCATGTGTCATGCCTGCTACAGCCGGCCGGTTTCTTGACCCTCGCCCATCGGCTGCACCTTCCACGGTGTCTACGATAGAGCGGATTCAAGACATAATAAGGGCTCTGGAAGGAGTCTACGGACCCCGCGAGTTCACCTCGCGCGGCCGACCGGTGGACGTTCTCATCGAGACAGTGCTGTCGCAGAACACCTCGGACATCAACTCGCATCGCGCCTTCGAGTCGCTGCTATCCCGATTCGGAACGCTGGAGAACGTGGCTGAAGCGCGTGTCGAAGATATCGAGCAGGCCATCGCGAGTGCGGGTCTGTCCCGCATCAAGTCCGTCAGAATCAAGCAGATTCTGAACCGTCTTGTCGTGGAGAACGGCTCGCTCGACCTGTCCTTTCTGAATGGAAAGGGCGTTGACGCGGCGCGCGAGTACCTGGTCTCGTTCCAGGGTGTCGGCTTGAAGACGGCCAGCTGCGTCCTGTTGTTCTCGCTCGGCATGCCTGCTATGCCGGTCGACACACATGTGCATCGCGTCGCGCAGAAGCTCGGTCTCGTCGGACCACGCAGCACAGCGGAAACCGCACATTCGGAGCTGGAGGCCATGGTCGGCCCCGGGGACCGCTACCGCTTTCATCTGCTACTGATCGAGCATGGGCGCAGGATCTGCCGCGCGAGAAGTCCTCGGTGTGTTGTCTGTGTCTTGAACTCGGTATGCCCTGGGTCGAACTGGCGTCAGTATGAGAGATGACGGTTCGCCTATAGACCTCGAAGGGATACCGCGCAGACCAGCGAACGGGCCGTGTCTGCAAAGCGCTCCATAGTCTCGGTAGAATGGGGTCTTATCTCTCCGTAGACCGGGTCAAGCACGCGGTGGCCCGGACGGAACTGCTGCAACACCAGGGACTCGTCTGGTCCCAGGAGTGAGGCGATGGTTTTCACGTCCTCGAGTTCCACCAGACCGGGCACGCAGGTCGTCCTGAACTCGTGGGGAACTCTGGATGCAGCGATGCTCTCGATGGCCCTGGCTACTCTGGAGTGTTCGAGCGTTCTGCCCGCAGCCGCGGCGTACTTCCCCGGGGATGTCTTCACGTCCATCGCTACGTAATCCACCAGTCCCGATGCGAGCACGTCATCCAGTGAGTCCACCTCGTAGCCATTCGTGTCCAGCTTCACCGCGAGGCCGAGGTCACGGAGTCCACGCAACAGTGGCAGTACCGTGGTGGCACCGTTGATGAGCGGCTCGCCGCCGGTTACCACCACGCCGTCCACCAGTCCGCGCCGCTTCTCGATCGTCTCAAGTGCGTCCCGCAGCTCGATGCCGGGCAGCGCGTCTGCGTGGAGTACCAGGTCCGGGTTGTGGCAGAACGGACAGCGGAAATTGCAGCCGCCCAGGAAGATGACGGAGGCGATGCGCCCGGGGAAATCGATAGCCGAGACCCCCTGGATGCCGCAGATCTTCACGCTGCCCGCCGGCGCGACCATCGCTTTTCCCGCTCGTCAGACAACCGCCGCAACAGCGAAGCCATGGCGCTGTTTGAACTCCGCTCTCTTTCCCTCGTTCCACTGCTGCACCGGTCGGAAGTAGCCTACGACACGCGAGTAGACCTCACACCGCTCTCCACACTCGGGGCAGGTGAACTGCTCTCCCCGCAGGTAACCGTGGTTGTGACAGATGGAGAACGTGGGGGTCAGCGTGAAATAGGGCATGCGTACGCTGTCCGTCACCCGCTTCACCAGCAGCTTGCACGCCTCTGGATCGTCGATCCTTTCTCCGAGGAAGCAGTGGAATACCGTGCCGCCGGTGTACTGTACCTGCAGCCTGTCCTGGTGAGTGAGGGCGTCGAAGAGGTCTCCGGGGAAGTCCACCGGCAGGTGGGTGGAATTCGTGTAGTACGGGTGCTCGTCGCCGGCCGCGATGATGCCGGGGAAGTTCTGTCTATCGAGCCTGGCCAGGCGATAGCAGGCGCCTTCCCCTGGCGTTGCCTCCAAATTGTAGAGCTGTCCGGTCTCTTCTTGGAACTCGGACAGGCGGCCGAGCATGTACGCCAATACCTCGTTGGTGAACACCTCTCCCTCCGGAGTGTCGATGCCCTTGCCGAGGAAGTTGAGGCAGGCCTCGTGCATGCCGATGAGGCCGATGGTGGAGAAGTGGTTGGCCCAGTAGCTGCCCAGGCGTTCCTTGATAGCCGACAGGTAGTAGCGGGAGTAGGGATAGAGGCCGTCCTCGGTGAAGCGCTCGATGGCCTTGCGCTTGATCTCGAGGCTGTCCTTTGCCATGACCATGAGCCGCCCGAGCCTGTTCAGGAAGTCCTGCCTTGACGATGAGAGGTGTCCGAGCCGCGGCATGTTGATGGTCACCACACCGACGCTTCCCGTAAGTGGGTTCGAGCCGAACAGGCCGCCGCCTCGCTTTCGCACCGCCTCGAGGTCGAGTCTGAGCCGGCAGCACATGCTGCGCGTATCCTCCGGCCGCATGTCGGAATTGACGAAGTTGGCGAAGTAGGGGATGCCGTACTTGGCCGTCATCCTCCAGAGCATGTCGAGTTGGTCGCTGTTCCAGTCGAAGTCCTTTGTGATGTTGTAGGTAGGTATGGGGAACGTGAAGATGCGTCCCTTCGCGTCGCCCTCCATCATGATTTCGCAGAACGCCTGGTTAATGAGGTTCATCTCGGTCTGGAACTCGCCGTATGTCTCCTCTCGAAGCACACCGCCGATGATGACAGGCTCGCCGGCCAGATGTGACGGCGGATTGAGGTCCATCGAGAGATTGGTGAAGGGCGTCTGGAAGCCAACCCGTGTCGGCACGTTGAGGCCGAAGACGAACTCCTGCATCGCCTGCTTCACGCCGCGGTAGTCCAGGTGGTCATAACGCACGAACGGGGCCAGCAGCGTATCGAAGTTGGAGAAGGCCTGCGCCCCGGCCGCCTCGCCCTGGAGGGTGTAGAAGAAGTTGACTATCTGTCCCAGCGCGCTGCGCAAGTGTTTTGCTGGAGTGCTCTCAACCTTGCCGGGCACACCTCCGAAACCGCGCAGCAGCAGGTCCTTGAGATCCCAGCCGCAACAGTAAACGCCGAGTATTCCGAGATCGTGGAGGTGGAAGTCTCCTCCCGTATGGGCATCGCGTATCTCTGGCGGGTAGATGGTGCCGATCCAGTACCGGGAAGCGATGCCCGCCGAGACGTAGTTGTTCAATCCCTGCAGGGAGTAGTCCATGTTGCTGTTCTCGTTGACGCGCCAGTCCAGACGGCCGATGTAGTCATCCACCATATCTCTGGCGCCCTCGAGCAGCCTGCGGGACTCCCGTAGCTTCGCATGCTGTTCGCGATAGAGGATGTAGGCTTTCGCGACGCCGGCGTGGCCGCTCTCGATGAGCATTTGCTCCACGAGGTCCTGTACTTCTTCCACGGTGGGGATCCTGCCGTCACGGCAGGTGATGGTCAGAATCGACACCACCTGATTCGATACATGTTCGGCTATGGAACGGTCGCTCATCCCCGCGGCGCGGACAGCCTTGAAGACTGCCTCCGTTATCTTCTCGGGATTGAAGGGGACGACATGTCCCTCGCGTTTTCGGATCTGCTCGATCTTGTGGTCGGTCACTGCCCGCTCCTCCTGTTTCCTGTTCGTTCGAGCGGATGGTGGGGGAGGGCAACAAGACCGGAAGCGAGAGCCGCCCTCCCCGGCTCGACCACTATATATTGTGGTTCATACTAGGTTCTGTCAATATCTAGTGGTCATAATAGTCCATAACAGGACTATTTGGTGATGTGCGCTTTGCT
>JAXGQG010000003.1:0-115758 GCA_040766535.1 Dehalococcoidia bacterium
CCGAGCGCGACCAAGGTCAACGCCAAGACAACGCCTTTCTTCAACTGAGTCCTCCTCTCCTTAGAACTGGTGAATGAAAGCTACGTCTCTCACCGACAGCAGAGAACTACATGGTGCGCCTCCTCAGTCTTTGCTCCAATCTCTCAGAATAAGTCAAGTGATACCATCAGCCGTGCGGTACTGCCTTACAGCACGGGGACGTACTTGGCGAAATCCAGATCGCGCGCATTGCTGAACGGACGGTAGGTGCCCTCCGCTATCTTGGCATTCGCCTCGGCGATAGCCTCGTCATTCAATTCAACACCAAGGCCCGGCCGGTCGGGAACCTCCAGATACCCGTCCACGATCTTGAGCCGAGGTTCAACGGACCACGGCGCCATCTGCTCGTGCTCCTGAATCAGGAACGGATGCACGGCTGCGGACAGATGCGCGTTCGCCATGGCGGCAACCGGACCGAAGGGGTTGTGCGGGGCGGCCTTGGCCTGATACGCCTCACACATGGCGCATATCTTCATGGCCTCAGTGATTCCGCCGATCTTGCCTACGTCGAACATGACCACGTCGACGGCGCCCTTCTCGAGGTACTCCTTGAGGTCCAGCTTGCTGTTGAGGCGCTCGCAGGCGGCGATGGGGATGTTCACGGCATCGGCGACGCGTTTCATCATGGTGATCATGCCCACGGGTACGGGCTCCTCATACCAGAACAGGTCGAACTGCTCCAGCTTCTTGCCGATCTTGATGGCAGTGCCTGCGTTGAACTTGCCATGGCACTCGACCATGAGATCCACAGTCGGACCGACCGCTTCACGGACCGCCGCCACGCGCTCGACGACTGCCTCGATCTCGTCCGGGCGATAACCATGATAGCCGTCGCGGCCAGGCCGGAACGGGTCGAACTTCATAGCGGTATAGCCTTCATCGACCAGCTCTTTCGCGAACTGGCCCAGCTGCTGCGGTGTGTACTCGACCACGCCCCATGGCAAGGAGAAGAGATCTGCCTGTTTCGGATCGGGGAAGGAGTTCCACGTTCCACGCATGTGCGGGTAAAGCCTTATGTGTTTACGGTAGAGGCCGCCGAGGAGCTCATACACCGGCACGCCAAGGGCCTTTCCCTTGATGTCATACAGCGCCACATCGACGGCGCTGATCATGGCATTCATGTAGGAGAACGACGTTTGCTGCAGCATCTTGATCCAGAGCCGCTCGATGTTGAACGGATCCTCGCCCACTAGAATGCCTTTGAGCATCTCCACCTGGGCCGCCAGGATGGCGGGATGGCTGACCACATTCTCGCCGAGGCCAGTGATGCCTTCATTCGTATAGACCTTGGTGAAGGGGAGGGGACCACACATGATCGACTTGATATCGGTGATACGAAGGCTCGACATTGATCTACCTCCTTCTTTCCAGCGGAGCCGACTGTGCAATGGTAGTTAGGTCGGATACGAAGGTCAAGACCTCATCTGTGCGCCTCCAGTCGGTTTGCCGGTCGACAGGATGCCCAAACGGCCGCCGACCGGAAGACCGGGTTGCACCGTTGCCGCCCCGGCATGTATACTGCCCAAGGCCGTCGGGCGCTGAGAGTGCGCAATGGTATCCAGAAACGACACTCGCACAACCGAAAGGCCGGGGGACCTCAGGGGCGGGCTATCCTCCGGGCTGCATGTGTTCCTCTCCCTGAGGGGAAGGGGCGCTCACTGATGGCACGTTTCCTCACTACCGCCTTCCTGTGCTTCCTGCTCCACCTCGCACTCACTGCCGGAACGGGCGACCTGGGCGTGTGGAATAAGGGTGAGTTGCTGACCGGCTTGGTTCTCTCCCTGCTGGTCGGTGCACTGGCTGGACCGGCACTACCTCGAGGATGGCCTCAGATACTAAACCCTCGCCGCTGGGGGCTATTCCTTGTGTACCTCATCGGGCCATTCTTCTGGGCGATGGCGCAGGCGAATGTGGACGTTGTGTACAGGGTCATCACCGGCAGGATCAAGCCGGGTATTGTGCGCATATCTCCCAAGCTGTCCAACGATGTGAGCACCACGTTGCTGGCTAATTCCATCACCCTGACGCCGGGAACTCTCAGCGTGGAGGTGGATGAGAAGTCGAACGACCTGTTCATCCACTGGATAAACGTGGATGAGTCGGTGCTCGGCAAGACTCCTCGAGACTATCGCGGCATCTGCGGCAGCTTCCCCCAGTGGGCCAGGAGGATCGCAGGATGAACTGGATGCCTGCTGTTGTCTTTCTCTGTGTGTGTGTCGCGATAGCACTGGTCCGAGTGGGGATCGGCCCGACCGTACCGGATCGCGCCGTCGGGCTTGACACCGTCAACACCATTGTGGTGACCAGCATGGTGCTGCTTGGCGCAGCGTTCAATGAGGCGCTCTACATCGACGTTGCGATCGTCTATGCGTTACTGTCCTTCGTGACCACGTTATTCATAGCGCGCTACATTGAGAAGGGCAAGTTCTAAATGCTGAACACAATCACCTATGTACTGATCGGCATCGGGTTGTTCTTCAACCTTATGGCCGGAGTGGGGCTGTTGCGGTTCCCGGATGTCTATACGCGCCTTCACGCGGGCACCAAGTGCACCACGTTTGGATCGATATTCCTGATCGGAGCCGTGGTGCTGCAGGCGGTGGCTGCCTGGATCAACGGCGGCTGGAACTCACCCGAGTCCATGCTCGCCCTTCGCGGCATCATTGCGCTCGCCGCCGTCCTGCTGACAAACCCGGCAGGCGCGCACGCCATCGCACGGGCGGCGCATCGCAGTGGAGTGAAACCTGCCCGCGCCATCGTGGATGACCTGGAGGAGGCAAAGGTTCATGACTGAACTCCAGGCGTTGTTCATCATCATCCCGGTACTCATCGTCATATGTGCCGTTCTCGTTGCACGGTTCAAGGACCTGCTACACGCGGTTATCGCCCTGGGCGCGTTGAGCCTGCTGCTGGCCCTCCTCTTCTACATGCTGCAGGCGCCTGATGTGGCCATAGCTGAGGCCGGCATCGGTGCGGCGATTACCACCGCGGTGTACGTGTTTGCACTGCGGGCGACCAAGAGGACATAGCAGCGATGATACGAAAGACAGGTATTGGCATCACATTCGTCGTACTGGCCGTCTTGGTGTTCGCCGTTGCGGCCCTGTTGCACCCGTTTGGAGATCCGCCGTCGGTAATGGACGACTACATCATTGAGAACACCCAGCAGGAGACGGGCACCAACAACGCAGTGTCCGCGGTGGTGTTCGATTACAGAGGCTACGACACTCTGGGAGAGGCAACCGTGCTCTTCCTGACCGCTACGGCGGTAATCATGCTGTTCCGCGACCGGAAGAACGGAGTGGCAGACTGATGTCCAAGATAGTACGAACAACCACACGATTCATGACGCCTGCTATCTTGCTGTACGGTCTGTATCTGATCATCCATGGCCATGTGTCGTCCGGTGGTGGATTCCAGGGAGGAGCCGTGTTCGCATCCAGCGCCGTACTGCTGACCGTTGCGTTCGGCTCGAAGCGCGTTGGCGCGTATCTCAAGGAACACCGCCTGGTGGCGATCTCATGCAGTGGAGCGCTGATGTTTATCATACTGGGCTTCGCCGGCATGGGCACCACGTTCTTCTACAACGTCTTCGTCGGTTCGCCCCTGTTCGGCAACGTGCCGGCTCATGGGCCTAATCCAGAGGACATCTGGACCGGCGGCACGGTGCCGCTCATGAACATCGCCGTTGCGCTCAACGTGGTCGCGGGTCTATCCGCAGTGGTGCTGGCGATGGCCAGGGCGAGCAACGAATCAAGTGAGGACAAATGAGCGGCATACTCAATGACATGCCATTCTATGCGGTGGCCGCGCTCATCGTCATCTCCCTGTACATCATGATGACGCAGCGCAACCTCATCAAGGTTGTCATGGGCGTCACGATGTTCCAGTCGGCGGTCAACCTCTTCCTGGTCGCGCTGGGATACCGTGCCGGAGGAGTCGCGCCCGCCTACACCGCCAGCCCGGTACACCTCATGGTTCTGCCCGTGCCACAGGCATTGACACTGACGAGTATCGTCATCGGCGTGTCGACCACGGCGCTGATGCTCTCACTGATAATCCATATCTACCGTCACACCGGCGAGACCGATGCCGAGAAGTCGCGGAGAGTTAAGGGGTAAGCGCCGTGGATGCATTGATACTTCACGCCCCGATTCTTGCCGTAGCGGTTCCCCTATTTGCGGCATTCGTTACCCCGTTGCTGGGGATGGCCAGCCCGCGCGCACGCAACGTATTCGTGATCGCGGCGCTCGTACTGCTGGAGTTTGTCGTTATCGTGCTGGCCCGCGATGTATACGCGAGCGGCATCCGTATCTACACCCTCGGCGCCACGACGGCCACACAGACCATTCCGGAGACCTACATGGTGCCGGTGAGGCTGATACTGGAGGTCGACGGGCTCGGCGTGTTGATGGCACTGCTGTCGTCAACGGTCGCTCTGGCCGGCGCCATCTACTCCATCGCCTCCATCAAACCCGAAACGGGACAGGACCGGTTCTACACCCTTCTCCTGCTGCTGACCGTCGGGATGATGGGTATCCAGCTGACGGGTGACCTCTTCAACATGTTTGTCTTCCTGGAGATACTGTCGATATCCGGTGCCGCGCTGGCAGCGTTCCGCACGCGGTATGTGGACGCGGTGGAAGGTGGATTCAAGTACCTGATCGTCTCGTCAGTCTCCGCCCTGCTGCTGCTGATGGCCATAGGACTGTTCTACGGTCAGTACAACGCACTGAACATCGCGGCCATCTCCAGCGCCATGCAATACTCCGCGCTCGACAAGATCGCACTCGCGTTACTGGCAGCAGCACTGCTGACCAAGTGCGGCTCAGTACCGTCTCACTGGTGGGTGCCCGATACCTATACCCCTGCCCCCGCAGGGACAAGCCCGATTATGTACGCTTCGTCGCTGACGTGTCTCGCCGCGCTCTTCCGCGTGGTCTTCTCACTGTACGGCGTCAAGATGAGCATTGCGACTGTCGGCTGGCTGATCATCATCGCCGGAGTACTGAGCATGTTCATCGGCGTCACGATGGCGTTGAGACAGACCGATATCAAACGCCTGATGGTCTACCACGTGGTCTCTCAGGAAGGCTACATGCTGCTCGGCGCGGGCGTTGGACTGGCGGTTCTGGGCGATCCGCAGGCGGTTGCCGCCTATGGCAGGGAAGCGCTGGCCGGCGGCCTCTTCCACGTAATCAACAATGCATTCTTCAAGGGGCTGCTTCTACTCACCGCGGAGGCGCTCCTGTTCCAACTTGGCACGCGAGATCTGAACAGAATGGGCGGCATGGGCCGCAACATGAAGTGGACTTGCGCGTTCTTCCTGGTGGGCGCCCTCGCGATTTCGGGAGTGCCCCCATTCAACGGGTTCGCATCGAAGCTGATGATCTACGAAGCCTCGTATCACCTCAACCCCTTGCTGACGATTATCGCACTCATCGTCTCAATCATGACGCTGGCTTCGTTCACCAAGGTCTTCCAGTCGGCCTTCACCGGGCCCGCGCTGCCTGAGTATCGAGAGGTGCGCGAGGTCCCGATGTCGATGAAGCTCGGCATGGGCATCCTTGCCGCGGCGACCGTCTTGATCAGCCTGTTCCCGAACCAGGTGGTGAACGGAGTGATATACCCTGCGACCGACGCCCTACTGAACCAGACAGGTTATGTCGGGGCAGTCATGGGAGGAGGATAGGCATCTGATGAACACCACGCCAATCCTGAGCTTCTGGGCCCCTCTGATATGTCTGGTCGCGTTTGTCATCGTGCTCGTAGTCGCGTATCTCTACCGGCGACGAGGTGACAACTCCTTCACCGAAGGCACCGAGAAGGGTGAGATATTCCTCTCTGGCGAGCAAGTTCCCGAGGAGGGGCAGCGCCACATCAGGTCTCACAACATGTACTGGGGCTTCTTCGAAGCCATGAAGCGCTACTATGATCCGACGGTCCGCGTGCATACCGGAATCGTCAACGACTATCTCATCTGGCTGCTCGCCGTCGCCGCGGTATCCGCCATCGTTATCTTCGCCGCGAGCGTGTTCTGAATCGGGAGAACTATCTAAATGGGAATGGATTCTTTCAAGCGGGCGCTCTGGGTGTATCACATGAACACGGGCTCCTGCAACGGATGCGACATCGAAATAGTGGCCGCCCTGACGCCCCGGTATGACGTCGAGCGATTCGGCATCAAGCTTGTGGGTTCGCCGCGACACGCGGACGTCCTGCTGATGACAGGACCGGTGACGCGGCAAATGGAATCCCGTGTCAGGCGTGTGTATGCCCAGACACCGAATCCGAAGGTAGTCATGGTGATCGGTAACTGCGGAGTGGAAGGTGACGTGTTCCACGAGTCCTATAACCTCGTGGGCCCCATCGACCAGATAATCCCGGTTGACGTGTACGTCCATGGCTGCCCACCACGCCCTGAGGCGATTATCGACGGGGTGGTGAAGGCGTGGCTCAAGCTTGAGGGCGCGGTCAAGGAGAAGACTGCCTGACTATGGATACAATGGGAGCCCAACAGGTCATCGCAAGTTTCGAGTCAGCGCTGAATGGCGCCCTCGCAGAAACACGCATCTACCAGCGGGAGATAGCGGTCAAGAAGACCTCGTACACGTCGCTATGGCTCGACGTGAAACGGGACGGATTCCGTAGCGCAATTCTCCACCTGTGCGAACTAGAGCAGAACCCGCATTTCTCGGTCATCGCGCCCGTCGACCGAGGGGACGGCGTCTCACTCCTGTATCATTTCTCGCTCTTTCACGGCGAGCATCTCAAGGCCATTGCACTGGTCATACGGATTACGCTGCCAAAGACGGACCTGACCATCCCGACTATCACAGACCTGATTCCAGGAGCGATCTTCTCGGAACGCGAGATTCAGGAGATGATGGGCGTTACCGTGACGGGCATACCGGACAACCGGCGCCTGTTTATTCCTGAGGACTTCCCGAAGGGCGTGTACCCCTGGCGGCGGGACGAGACGGGTCCGGACAAGATGCTCCGAGTGATACCCGGTAGACAAGGCATTCAACATGAGCAACACAATTGAGCAGACCAGCTATACGCTGCCATTAGGACCGATACATCCGGCGATTCACGAGCCGATTCGACTCGATCTCAGCATCGATGGCGAAGAAGTCGTCGATGTCGACGTTAACGCCGGTCAGGTTCACCGCGGTATCGAGTGGCTGGGCATGAACCGCAACAACCCGGTGCAGACCATCTATCTGGCGGAGCGCATCTGCGGCATCTGTTCTCGCTGTCATCCGTGGGCGTTCTGCCAGGCCGTGGAGATGGTTTCGGGAATCGAAGTGCCTCCGCGAGGAGAATACATCCGTACGATCATCGGTGAGATAGAGCGAATCCATTCGCATCTGCTGTGGGCAGGAGTCGCCGGACATGAGATCGGATTCGAGACGCTCTTCTACTACACGTGGCGTGTCCGTGAGAAGATCCTGGATCTCGCCGAGTACCTGACGGGCAACAGGAACCACAATGCGATGATGCAGATCGGCGGCGTCCGCCGGGATATCACTGAAGAACAGCTGCCTGCGGTACGAGAGGCGATCGACTACTACAAGTCCGTGTTCGGTGAGCTCAAGACGCTCTTCCTGGATGATCCCACCGTCAAGATGAGAACGCGTGAAGTGGGAGTGATCAGCACCGAAGATGCGAAGAAGCTGTGTATCGTGGGACCGACGGCGCGCGCCAGCGGTGTCGCTTCTGATGTACGACAGGACTACCCCTACGCCGCGTATGCAGACATCGGCTTCAAGGCCATTACGCCTGACATGCTGACCGGTGAGGTGGTCGGCGACGTGTACGACCGCATAGTGGTGCGATTGCTGGAAGTGAAGCAATCCATTGAGATACTGGAGAAATGCCTGGCAGCCCTACCCGACGGTCCTGTGTTGGCCGAGCCGAAGATAGCCAAACTCCTCGCTATGCTGAAGAAGGCCGAGGGCGAGGCCGTGGCCCGCGTGGAGGCGCCACGCGGAGAGAACATACACTACGTGCGCATGAAGACCGGCGAGGAAACCCTCGACGCGTGGAAGGTACGTGCACCGACCTATGCAAACCTTCAGGCAGTGAAGACCATGCTTGTCGGCGATCAGATCGCTGACGTACCTATCGCTTTTGCATCCATCGATCCCTGCATGTCCTGCACCAATCGGGCAATCATCGTGGACAGCCATTCCGGTGCCCGCACAGTGCTTGACGGCGATCAGCTTCACGAGCTGTCCGTGGAGAAGACAAGGAGGCTACAAGCTGAACTGGCTCGCTAATAATCCTCCGTCGCTGGCTGAGTTGCTTCTCGGCCCTATCGTCGTGGCATTTGTGGGCGCCATCGTAGGGCTTGTATACCTCGGTATAGACCGGGTTCTTGTTGCGCGCATGCAGGCGCGCGTGGGTCCACCCCTGGCACAGCCTTTCAGGGATGTGAGCAAGCTCATGATGAAGGAGAGCATCATCCCCAATGGCTCTCTACGCTGGTTGTTCCAGTTTGCCCCCGTCATGTGCGTCATGGGTGCGGTTGTCCTGCTACTGTACATCCCTCTGTTCGGACGACCCGCAATCTTCGAAGGTTCAGGTGACGCGATACTCGTCATCTATCTCATGACGATCCCGTCTCTCGCGCTGGTGGTCGGCGGCTTCGCTTCCAGTTCTCCGTATGCATCGGTGGGAGCCCAGCGGGAGATGGTGGTCATGATCAGCTATGAGTTCCCTCTCTCGGTGGTCATAGTGAGCCTTGCCTGGCGCATCATGCAGGTTACGGGCGCCAACGCGTTTTCGCTGGCGACAATGGCTCAGTATCCAATCTGGGAACTGGTTGGCCCGCTTGGTTTTGCCGGCGCCATTCTGTTGCTCGTATCTCTCATTGCGGTCACCCCGGGTGAACTTGGCCGTATCCCATTCGACATCGCAGAGGCAGAGACTGAGCTTGCCGGTGGCATGCTGGTTGAGTACTCCGGTCGGAACCTGGCGCTGTTCTACCTGGGCAACGCGATACGCGGCTTCGCCGTCCTCTCACTGGTGGTCGCCCTGTTCTTCCCGTACAACATCGGTGCCGCTCTCGGTATCAGCGCCGCAGCCGGCCGCATCGCCGTCGATGCCGTCTTCTTCCTTGTCAAGGTCCTTGGTGTCATGTTCGTCGCAGTGGCCCTCGTCCGGTCAGCGATGGCGCGTTTCAGAGTGAATCAGGCGAGTGCGTTCTACCTGGTGGCAGTCACGCTGGTGAGCGTTATCGGATTGCTGCTTATCTGGGCAGATTTCGCACTATGAGTGAGTAACACATGGGTATACTGAACGTCCTCTTTCGACAACTGTTTCAGGCTCCGGCCACAAACCGGTTCCCTGCCGCACACGCACCCAAGTCAGTGACCGAGTTCCTGGCCAAGGCAGCCGTCGATAGCAGCGTTCTCACTCCACCGGTGCCAACGCCTCCGCGATTCAGAGGCAAGATCGCCTACGACCGCGATAAGTGCATCGGATGCCAGCTGTGTGTCAAGGTCTGTCCGGCCAAGGCTATCGAATTCCTGCCACAGGATAAGAAGGTTAAGATCTTCGTCGGCCGTTGTTGCTTCTGCTCGCAGTGCAACGACGTGTGCCCGGTGAGTTGCCTTTCCATGACTGATGAATTCCTTCTGTCCGGTTACGACAAGTACTCCGAAGAGATGATCGTCACCGGGCTCAAGGAAGGTTAGTCAGCAGCCCGATCTCATCTTCCCGCCCTTCGAGAATGATGGAGACGAGGCGCTCCGCAGCGGCGGCCACTTCTGGTGACATACGAGCGCCGAAGCGCATGCTCCGAGGTTGCACGCCAATCAGCAGCACGCTACCCACCATCTCCTGAACGTAGGAGACGAAGAGCGACAGCGGCATGCTGTGTGTCGACATGCCAACCGAGCCCGCCCGTTCAGGTGAGATTGCTCGGCATTGGCCCACCTCCAATCCCATCTCGGCGGCATCAACCACCACGAGCTTTGCAGGGCGAAGGCGTCGCAGCACGCTGGTGTAGTTCTCAGGGGTCGTGCCACAGTCAATCGCCTCAATAGCAGGCCCACCAGTCGAAGGCAGCCGCTCAGTCCGATCCGTGAGCGCCGCGGCAACCAGCGGTCCGACACCGTCGTCCCCTTTCATCGCGTTGCCGACACCGAGGACGAGTGTGACTTCTCCACCGGCAATAGATCGCGCCTGCACGCCAGTATGGTACAGGTGCTCAGCTACGTACGCAATTGATGTGGGCCTATCGATTGCTCTCCCTTGTTGACAACGAACGGCCGGATTGCGACAATTCGGGCGACAGACAAGCCCGTGCAGATGACCGCCTCCTCCTCCACCGCCACTGCGCTGCGCCTTCCGCGCATCATCATGCAGTCCCTCGTGCAGGTCGCCCTGGAGGGGGAGCGTGTCCAGACACAAGAACAAGGGAGGATTACCCATGAGAGAGCAAGTTGAGGCAGCACTGAACGACATTCGGCCGGCCTTGCAGGCGGATGGCGGGGACGTGGAGCTCATCGACGTGGTCGGCGACACAGTGAAGGTGCGGCTCACCGGCGCCTGCGGGACCTGCCCGATGGCGACGATGACTTTGAGATTCGGCGTGGAGAAGCTGCTCAAGGAGCGCGTACCCGGAATCAAGCAGGTGGTAACGGCGTAGCATGGAGACCGAACGCAAGATAGTTGTAGTCGGCGGAATGGCGTGTGGGCCCAAGGCGGCGGCACGAGCCCGGCGTTGTGATCCTCACGCCCGAATCACGATAGTTGAGCAGGGAACCACGGTATCGGAAGGCTCCTGCGGTCTGCCATACTTCGTCGGCGGCGAGGTGGCCAGCGACAAGGCGCTGCTCATCCGCACACCACGGTACTTCAAGGAAGTCTCTGATATCGACGTCATGACGGGCACTCGCGCGACGGCGATCCATCGGGATACCCACGAACTCGAAGTGGTGAACGTGACGACCGGTGCGGTTTCCCGCCTCCCATACGACAAGCTTGTGCTCGCTACTGGCGCCACACCTGTGGTTCCAGGAAGTCTTGCGGGACGCGATCTCCGGGGGGTCTTCACCCTCACGAAGCTCGCCGATGCCAATGCAATGGTGAGAGTTCTGAGCACCGGGACGGTCAAGAGGGCCGTAGTGGTGGGAGCGGGACTGATCGGCATCGAATCAGCGGAGGCGTTGAAGAACCGGGGACTCGACGTCAGCCTTGTCGAGGCACTTCCCCATGCGTTGCCTGCATTGCTGGATCCCGACATGTCGTTGCACGTTGAGAAAGAGCTCGCCTCCAAGGGCGTCAACCTCTTCCTGGGGCAACGTGTGCTGAGGCTCGAGGGCGATGCGGAGGGGAGCGTCCGCCGCGTGGTCACCGAGCGTGCCACGATCGAAGCAGACATGGTCGTGCTGGCGCTGGGCTATCGGCCCAACGTCGAGCTTGCCAAACAGGCCAATCTTGAGATCGGAGCGACCGGTGGTCTGTCGGTCAACGAATACATGCAGACCAGCGATCCGGATATCTACGCGGGAGGAGACTGCGTAGAGAACACCCACCGGGTGACAGGGGCCAGGATTCTCGCGCCCATGGGTTCGACCGCCAACAAACATGGACGAATAATCGGCACCAACATCACGGGCGGGAAAGACACATTCCCAGGGGTGCTGGGTACTGCCATCGTGAAGGCGTTCGATCTGAACGTATCACGCGTCGGCCTTAGTGAAACGGAGGTGCGCAAGGCTGGATTCACGCCAGTCACTTCAGTGGCTCCCGGATTCGACCACGCCAGCTACTACCCCGGCGCCCAGATGATCACCATTAAGCTGGTCGCCGATATGGCCACGGGAAGGATCCTGGGTGCCCAGGCCCTCGGCAAGGGAGAGGTTGCCAAGAGGATCGACGTACTGGTGACCACCATCTCACTGAATGGCACTGTGGATGACATCGCCAACCTGGATCTCGCGTATTCGCCGCCGTTCAATGGGGCAATGGACGTACTTCACAACGCGGCCAACGTCATCCGCAACAAGATTGCAGGTCAGGCGAGAAGTATCAGCCCTGCCGAGGTCAATGAGCGCATCGCTGCAGGGGATGAGTTCATCCTTCTGGACGTTCGTTCGCAGCAGGAATGGAGCGATGCCCACATCGAAGCGTCTCAGTGCAGACTGCTGCCCCTCAACGAGCTCCGCCAGAAGGTGAGTACTCTGCCCAGAGATGCACGCATCGTCACCCTGTGCCGCACCAGTATCCGTGCCTATCAGGCTCAGCGGATACTGCAGGGAGAGGGATTCAGCGACGTGTGCTTCATGGACGGCAGCATCACCGCATGGCCCTACGCGGTCGTCTGCAGTCCCAAGACGTGACCTGGCCAGCCGTCGCGGGCGTTCCACGCGGCTTCAGCATGTGACACAGAAGGGGAGGGGGCCCGTGGCGGACCCCCTCCCCTCACATTATCTGCGTTTGCAGTTGGAGACTAGTCGCTCTCTATCTCTTCGCTTTCGTCATCTTCTCCGTGCGAGAAGGCACAGGTGCATGTATCAACGTACAGAACAATCGTCTTCGACGCGGTGTTGCCCGCCTCGTCACGCACGGTCACGGTCATATCGAGTTCGACGCGCTCCTTGGGGGCCGTCCAGCGGATCTTCGATGGTGCTCCCTCAAAGGCGATATTCCCCGCGCCGACGGGGAAGACAGCAACCGGACCGCCGTCGCTCCACTCGTAGGAGACTATCCTCTCAGGCTCAGGGACGAAGCATTCGATGACGTAGCTGTCCTCCCAGTAGACCTTGTACCAATCGGTCCGTGCCACGAGGTACGCAGGTTCGTCAACAGCCGCAACGGTCATACTGGACACCAACAGCGGTTCGTAGATCGAACTCACCAGAGACAATGAGCCGTTGGCCCTTCCATCATAGCCATCGTCAACCACAACGGAGATGGTGCACTTCGTCTCCACGCCAGGGGCCGTCCACGTGACGGTATCGCCCTCACCCGCTATCTCGCCACAGTCCGTGGACCACGTGTACGTCAGCTTGTCCCCGTCGCCATCCTCAGCAGCACAATGTATCGGGATACTCTCCCCCGGCCGTACCCAGTCGAGGTCCGCCGTGACTCCCTCAACGACGGGTGGAGTATTGCGCTTCACCACAACGGTGATGCTCTCAGTGGCGGTCACTTCGCCGCCGTCGCCCACAGTGACGGTGATGCGGGCAAGCCCTTCCTGAACCGGCGCCGTCCACGCGATGGTATTCGCGTATCCGTTGATAGTGCCACGGTCGGCGGCCCACTCAAAGGTCAACTCGTCCTTTTCGTCAGCGTCGGTCGCCGTGCATTCGATGAGTACACTGTCGCCGGGAGCAACGACACGCACACGTGATTCGAGTGTCACGATTTCAGGCGGCGTGTTCGCGGGAGCGCAACCGGAAAGCGGAAGGATCGACAGTCCCAGGAGAAAGCAGAATACAGTGGACTTAGCGACGCGAAACACGTGATTCCTTACCTCCTGAACGGTATAGTGAACTGCTTCACGCATGCCCTTCCAGAGGAGGAGGGGAACACCGTCAACCCTACCACGTGAAGCACGACGCACAGGTGCTTACCCTGAAGCCTATGGTAGCCCGCTCAACCGTCGACGAGCCGTTACGTACCTCGACGGTAACCTGTGCCTTGCAGGCATAGTTCGGAGCGACCCAGACGATGCTTTCGCCCGAGCCCTCTATCTTCCCGACATCGCAGCTCCAATCGTACGAAAGGCCATCAGACTCACCACCCACTTCGCAGGTGACGCGGATAGTGCTGCCCACGAACACGCTCCGTTCGGTGGTGTCCCATGACTGACCCAGCACCGGCGGAGAGATGGCCGCACGTCCACTGGGATCCCGTTCCGCGTGCATCTCCTCAACCCAGAACGGGCCGTCCCCACCTGATGTTGAGGGTGACTCGGTCACTCCGACCTTCAGGTTGACGGACTTCCGCGACTGGTTGCCTCTCTCATCAGAGACTACCACCGTCACCGCATAGAGGCCCGCGTCGTCAGGTGCGGTCCATATAGCCTTCGAAGTCGTAGCGTCCTCCAGACTGCCCTCGGTGGCGAGCCATTGATATGTGAGCGAGCCACCCGAAAGATCGGAAGCCTTGCAGGCGATACTGACCTGGCTGCCAGGCACGACGCCAATCACCTGATCGGCTGTAACGCTGGTAATGACGGGCGCACCGCCCACAGTCGAACTATCACCCATAGCCTGGCTCAAGGCCACCGCCTGCTCAATGTCCAACCCGAGCCGGTTCTCGATCTGCAACCAGACGTCCGCGCCCACGGACGAGAAGTCATTGCTCAGCTTTGTGTGAAACTCGACAGCCTGTTCCACCCCATTCGTCCACTGAATGACCTGTTCGAACGGGGCGCTGGTATACGTGATCGCGCCAATGACCGCCTCGAGCTGCGACTCGTCCACCATGGTCAAGGCGTCCGCGAGGACAAGCCTGTGGCCGTGGTGCGCAGTCATGAGATTGAGCATCAGGGCTTCGACATCGCCTCCCTCTTTCCGGGCCTTGACGGCCCATGCGAGGCTATTGAAGAAGTTGTCCTGGTAGCTGAAACACTGCTGCGCCGCCTCGAGGTACTCCGCCTCGATACACATGTCACGAATAGCGAGCGCATCCTCGTTGGCATAGCGCAGCTTCAAGTTGGCCTTATCGATGGGGTCAAATGTAAAGGCATAGCGCACATCGCGGACAATGCCTTTGGCGAAGAAGAACGGAGATGTGGGCAGCAATCCAGGACTGTCCACACCGCCGATGGATAGCTCTTCAAGGGGATCAAACGACACCATGGCGGCAAGCACGGGCGCTACCACCTTGGGGGGCTCCATGCTGACGAAGACGTCCGACGATTCAGCGGGCTGCACATCGGAGACAGGAGCAGCAAATACAGTACTGACCGTCACCACCACCGCGGCGATACACGCGACAACAACCAACGTCTTTTTGGAGGTCAGCGCGCCCCAGACGCGAACTACCCAGTAGTAGATATCATCCATTGAGACCGCCTGCCTGCGACTCGGAGAATCCGCGTGCCGCGATACACTCCCGAGCTATCACGTTGGCGTAACCCGGATACGAATCCAACCCCACTCCCGGCACGGTTGCCCCTATGGAGTATAACGCCAGAATAACACCAAGGGCCAATGCCCGCCAGGAGATTTTCCAGAATTGGCCGCGCGGAACCTCTCCATCGTGCCATCGCACCCACACCTTTGACGCAGCACACACCCTTCTGCTAGGCTTCGCTGTCGACGAGGTTTCACCATATACTAGCCTCGGGCTTGACGAGTGTCAAATGCCTACTGATGTCGGGGGCGATGCTACCCTGATTGCAGAATACCCGCACCGGAGCCAAGACTGCAATGCCACTGGCCCACACAGACACAGTTGATGGTGACCAAACCGGCAATGAAGGGATCGGTACTGCATGAAGACTCTGATTCACGCGCTGCGCAATCTGTGGAAGGACCGCTTCAAACGAGTTGTCATCATCGCACTGGCGGTCATGGCCACCGTCATCATGTTCTTCGGGTCCCCAACGGAGCTGCAGCCGACACCCACACCGCCTGACGGTGAAGCGCTCCTCGAGGTCCACTTCTTCTACCACTCCGGCTGTCCGCATTGCAGGGACCAGGAACCCTTCAATGAAGAGCTCGCACAGAAGTACGAGGATGTCTACTTCGTGTACCACGATGGCGCGGATCCCAGCCAGTACGCCATTCTGCTTGACCTCATCGAGGGAACGAACATCTCCGAGGATCAGCTGGATTTCCCAACGACCATCGTTGGGCAGAGGGGTTTCGTGGGTTGGGTCTCACGGGAAGTCAGTGGCCCCCCGATCGAGCAGGCTATCGTCAACTGCCTCGCAGGCAACTGCGGTGGCGCGCCGGACGAGGAAGACGTACCGGCTGAAGTAGACGTGCCGATCCTGGGCACGATACGCATCGCCGACTACTCTCTGCCAGCGCTGTCTATCGTCCTCGGATTGGTGGACGGCTTCAACCCATGTGCCATGTGGGTGCTCGTCTACCTCATCTCGATGCTGTTTGTGCTGCAGGACCGCCGTAAGGCCTGGCTGCTGGTGGGTTCTTTCGTGTTCGCGTCGGGAGTGCTCTACTTCACATTCATGACTGCATGGCTCAATGCGTTCTTGCTGATCGGATACTCGAAGCCCATCACGATCATCATCGGCGCGATTGCGCTTGGCGCCGGTATATTCAACCTGTATGACTACATCCGGTCAGGCGGAGCGATCGTCTGTGAAGTGGTGGATGTCGACAGCCGGAAGAGCACCATGTCCCGCATAGAGTCGCTGGCCACTTCACCGCTGAGCATCGCAACGGTATTCGCGATGATCGCCCTGGCGTTCATCGTGAACTCTATCGAGTTCGTGTGCTCGGCCGCCTTGCCAGCGATCTTCACGCGCGTCCTCACCATCGCGAATCTCAGCACCCTGCAGTACTACATGTACATCCTGCTGTACGTGGGCTTCTTCATGCTCGACGATTTGATCATTTTCGGAGCGGCAGCGTTCGCAACGAACACCGCGCTTGGTCAACGGTATGCAAAATACGCGAAAGTGATAGGCGGCGCGATTCTGCTCGTTCTTGGCGTGCTGCTCATGTTCGCTCCGCAGCTCCTGCGGTAGAGTGAGGCATCCATTCCACCACCGGGTAGATGGTTCCTGCATCGCGGGACCTTTGACCACGTACAAGAGCGATGCTACACTTGCGTCTCGCATGACCCGTATCGGAGTGCTCTACAGGCCTCAGGTTGAGAGGGCAGAGGCCCTCGCAGAATCCGTCAGGTCACACCTCACCACGCGCGGCATATCCAGCTGGATGGGCTCAGCGTGGGATGAGACGGAGGCCGCGCGCCATATTCCGGGCTCTGATCTGCTCATCGGCATCGGAGGGGACGGCACCATCCTGCACTGCGCCCGCGTGTCCGCCCCATGCGGCGTGCCCGTACTGGGCATCAAGCTTGGACAGCTTGGCTTCATCACCGAGTTCGGCGAGTCTGAAGTGGAGACACACCTGCCACGTGCGCTGGCCGGCGAGGGCTGGGTAGAAGCACGCGCCATGCTGGATGTCACCATCGATGACGAGCAGATGCTCGCACTTAACGACGCGGTCGTACGGTGCACAGCGGTGCGGCTCATAGACGTGACACTGGACGTGGCCCAAGAGAAGGTGACGACCTACCGCGCTGACGGAGTCATAGTGGCTACCGCAACGGGCAGCACGGCATATTCTCTCGCCGCCGGCGGGCCGGTACTTGTGCCGGAATCCACCGATATGGTGGTGCAGCCTGTGTGCAGCCACATCGGATTGCGACACGCACTGGTGTTGCCGCGAGACACGATCATCGGCCTCCGAGTCAACCGTGATGACGGCGTCGTACTGAGCCTCGACGGCCAGATAGAGAGAGCCCTGCGGCCGAACGCGTACGTCACGGTCACGTCAAGCAGATACCAGGCGCGGTTCCTGCGGCTGCGGCCGCGCGCGTACTTCTTTCGATCGGTGCACGAGAAGCTGGGAGGGACCAACTGTTGATTATCGCCAAGGCCAGAATCGAAGATGTGCCACAGATGCACAAGCTGATAAACGAGTTTGCCAACAGGGGCGACATGCTTCCGAGGGCGTTGAGCCAGATATATGAGGACCTGCGGGACTACTTCGTTTTGAGGGAGAACAACGCAGTCATCGGCTGCGCTGCCCTCCACGTGAACTGGATGGACCTGGCCGAGATACGGTCGCTGGCGGTTGATGCCGCCAACCAGCGCAGAGGCCACGGGGGGGCGCTGGTCAAGGCATGCGTCGATGAGGCGCAGCAACTGGGTTTGCCCCGCGTGTTCTGCCTCACCCGGCAGCCCGACTTCTTCGCCAAACAGGGCTTCTTACCTGTTGACAGATCCGAGTTGCCTCACAAGATCTGGGCAGAGTGCTACTACTGCCCCAAGTTCCCGGACTGCGATGAGTTCGCTCTTGTACGGGACGTTCCGACATCCGCGGCGAACGCCACTCAGGTCAACTGACCGTTCTGCAAGGGGCATCCATGGAGCAACAGATTTCCAGCACCCAGATATACGATGGTCCAGCTATTGCCCTGCGCGTGGACAAGGTACGAAAGCCGAATGGTACGACCACGACCCGCGACGTGGTGGAACACAGCGACTGCGTGGCGATAGTGCCCATCGACCATGAGGACAACGTCCTGCTGGTCCGCCAGTACCGCTATCCCGTGGGCACGCCCCTGCTGGAGGTGCCCGCCGGAGGCATAGAACCCGGAGAGGACGTGCTGGACTGCGTTCGACGCGAACTGCAGGAGGAGACCGGATACCTTCCGTCCAAGCTGCAGAAACTGGGGGGGTTCTACTCCATCCCCGGTTATGGAACGGAGTACCTCTACGTGTACGCAGCCTGGGAACTGCAGCCCAGCCGCCTTGTTGCTGAGGACACGGATGAGATAGAGGTAGTCAAGGTGCCACTCGGCCAGATCCCGGAGATGATTTCGTCCGGCAAGATCTGCGACGCGAAGAGCATCGCCGCCCTGCTCATGCACATTGCCAGATTGAAACGGCTACGTTAGCTTCCGGACAATCGCGTCAGCCACTTCACTGGTGGTAACCGCCGAAAGATCCTCGCGGTCCGCCTTGAGATCGTACGTGACGCTCTTCCCCTCAGCAAGCACAGCCGCAATCGCAGCCTCAAGTCTATCCGCCGCGTCCGTCTCTCCGAGATAGCGAAGCATCATCACGCCTGACAGCATGGTGGCTATGGGGTTGACCTTGTTCATGCCCGCATATTTCGGTGCACTGCCGTGCGTCGGCTCAAAGACAGCAAGTCCATCCCCGATGTTCGCACCGGGAGCCAGGCCAAGGCCGCCAACCAGTCCCGCACAAAGGTCGGACAGCAGGTCCCCGTAGAAATTCGGCGCCACCAGCACATCGAACTGCCACGGGCTCTTGGCCAGCTGCATACAGCAGTTGTCGAGCAACACATCGGTGAATTCGATGTCCGGATACTCCTTCGCAACATCCTGCGCCGCACGCAGAAACAAGCCGTCGGTGTACTTGAGGATATTGGACTTGTGCACCGCCGTGACACGCTTGCGGCCGTTCTTGCGCGCATAGTCAAAGGCGAAGCGAACAACGCGACGGCTGCCATGCTCGGAGATTATCTTGAGGCTCACGGCCGCGTCACTCCGAACCGAACTGCCTCTCGTCTCTGCGACGAAGGAGGCTAGCCTCGCGGTTTCCGGCTCTCCACGGTCGTACTCGATGCCGATGTACAGTCCCTCCGTGTTCTCTCGTACCACGACGATGTCCACCTTCTCGTAGGGGGTCTGCACTCCGGCATAGGTCTTGCACGGCCTCAGGCACGCGTACAGGTCCAGTTCCTTGCGCAACGCCACGTTCACGCTGCGGAACCCGCTGGCAATCGGCGTGGTAACCGGTCCCTTGATGGCAACGCCGTTCCTGCGGATCGATTCGAGGGCAGCGGGCGGCAACGGAGTCCCCGTCTTCTCCTGCGCTTCGGCTCCGATGGTCACATAGTCCCACGCAAACCGGACTCCCGTGGCCTCAAGCACACGCCGCGTCGCCTCAGCTACCTCCGGGCCGACTCCATCACCTGGAATGAACGTTACTCTATGCGTCACGAGACCTCCTGATTCAGTTCGAATACGAACGGCGACGATTGGGACTACGCGTCCAGAGTGCCGTGGACCTTGATATACGCCACAAGGCCGCCTGCCGCCAGAATGCGCGACATGAGAGGCGGCATCCTGCCGCAGCTCAGCACCGCTCCCGTCCGATGGTTGACCACCACGCCCTCATCCAACCGGATCTCGAGAGCGTCACCATCCTCGATGCCGTCGGTGTCACAGATGAGAACCACAACACCCTGATTGATGGCGTTGCGGTAGAAGATGCGGGCGACCGACTTCGCCAGAATAGCAGACACACCCGCCATCTTGAGGACTACCGGCGCATGCTCCCTGCTGGAACCAAGCCCGAAGTTGCGGCCTCCGACAAGCACATCCCCCGGCTTCACCTTCTGGTGAAACGACGGCAGTCTGTCTTCAAGCGCATGCTTCGCAAGTTCCGGCAGGTTGCTGCGGAGGTGGGCGAATCGACCAGGTATTATGTCGTCTGTCGAGACATCATCACCGATGGTGATGGCATGCCCCCGAAGCACAATCTGTTCCATATCAGAGCATCTCCCGAGGATCGGTTATCACCCCGCGAAGCGCGGTGGCAGCTGCTGTGGCCGGGCTGGCGAGATACACGAACGCGTCAGGGTTGCCCATGCGGCCGCGGAAATTGCGGTTTGCGGTGGAAAGGCACACCTCCCCATCACCCAGGATACCCTGATGCAGACCAAGACACGCCGCACAACCGGGGGGCAGAATCATGGCGCCGAACTCAACGAGCGTCGCGATGTAGCCACGCTCAATAGCCTGCAGCAGCACCGTGCGGGATGCCGGGGCAATAAGGAACCTGACGCCAGGAGCCATCCTGCGACCCGCCACCATGCCGGCGACAAGTTCGATGTCCTCTATCCGCCCGTTGGTACAGGTACCCACAAATACCTGGGCCACCTTGACATCGCCGAGTTCGCTTGCCGGCCGCACGTTGTCCACGGTATGCGGACAGGAGACCGCGGGAACGACCGTATCCAGGGCGATCTCGAGTCTGCGCTGATAGGATGCATCCGCGTCCGCAGCGAGCGGAACATAGTCTTCAGCGCGGCCCATGGCCGCCAGATACTGCTGAGTACGCTCGTCGCTCGGGAACAGCCCGACCTTGGCTCCCGCCTCCACAGCCATATTGGCGACCACAAGGCGATCCGGCACGCTGAGCGACATCACCCCGGGACCCCCAAACTCCAGCGCCATATATGTGGCGCCGTCGGCGCCTATCGAACCGATGAGGCTCAGAATGAGGTCTTTGGAGCAGACTGCCGCACGCAACTCACCAGTCAGATCGACGCGCAACGTCTCCGGAACCCGGAACCAGTTCTTGCCAAGGGCCATGGCAATGGCCACATCGCTGGAGCCCATACCGGTGCCGAATGCGCCCAGTGCCCCCGCAGTGACACTGTGAGAATCGGCGCCGACAATCACGTCACCCGGGCGCGCGTAGCGTTCGGCCACGATCTGGTGACACACCCCGTCGCCAACCTCGCTAACCACGCAACCTGTTTCTCGGCCGAAGGAGCGCATGAACACGTGATCCGTGGACAGCTGCCGTGCGGGACTGGGCGCCGCATGATCCATGAACAGGACGGTCCGCGCAGGATTCGCCAGCTGTCCAAAGCCGGCCTCTCTGAAGAGGCGCAGAGTCAGCGGCCCAGTGGTATCCTGCACGAAAGCCAGGTCAACGCGGGAAATGACGATGTCGTTGGAGACTGCATCCGCGTTTGAGCGCGCGGAGAGTATTTTCTCAGCCTGCGTCTTGCCCATACCGGTCACCCTATCACCGCCAGAGTCTGATTCAACTGGACTTTGTCCCCCGGCTGGCATGAGATGGCCACGATCCTGCCATCCTCAGGTGCGGGCAACACGTTTTCCATCTTCATGGCTTCAAGCACGCAGACTCCATCGCCCGCACTCACTTCATCGCCAACGCCGACCAGATACCTGATGATGGTGCCCGGCATCGGCGAAAGCAGAGGGGTGCCCGATACCTCGCCCGAAGGAGCGGTGCCTCCAGTCTGGACCTGCGGGGCCGGCTGCGGCACCGGTTGTGAAACGAGTTCACCCGAGCGTACGCGGGCGAGCAACTCATCTTCCGTCTGGATGTCCTCGAGAGTCTTGCCCCGCGTTTCCGGCGGAGCGGCTTCGAGTCCATGCTTCCATCTCAGGAAACGCATTCCGGACGTGGGATAGAGCACATACGTCAGGAGATCCCCGATATCACCGGCGAGGGCCCCGGCTTCAGCTCTTGCGCTCTCGAGTTCAGGCTGCAGAGTATCCGCGGGGCGCACCGTGATGGGTTCCTCTCCGCGTTCATAGCCGCTGAGGACGATCTTCTGCACCTCGGGATCGACGGCCGCTGGAGGCTGGCCATAGAGGCCGTACACATAGGACTTGACCTGCTCCGAGACCACCTTGTAGCGACCGAACAGCACATTGCTGACGGCCTGACTACCGATGATCTGACTCGTTGGCGTCACCAACGGCGGATATCCCAGGTCCTTGCGCGTCCGGGGCAGCTCGGCGTATACCTCGGGCAGCCGCGCCAGTGCATCCGCTTCCTTCAACTGTGCGATCATGTTGGTGTACATGCCGCCGGGGATCTGATGCTGCAGGACGGCGGTGTCTATCACCGAGAAGCCCGTCCGGGCGAGGAAGTCCCTGTACTTGGGAGCCACCGCCTCCAGTTGTTCATCGATCTGGAGCACCCGCTCGAGATCGATCCGGGAGTCACGTGGCGTATCCCGCAACGCGGCGATCATGGTCTCGACGGCAGTGTGCGACGTACGCATAGCGAACGGCGCAAGACAAGTGTCGATGATATCCACGCCTGCCTCGATGGCCTTGAGGAAAGACATCGGAGCCATGCCGCTCGTCGAATGGCTGTGGAGCGCCACCGGCACATCCAACTCTTGTTTCAGAGAGAAGATGACGTCGTACGCGTCGTCAGGCGCGAGCAGTCCGGCCATATCCTTGAGGCAGATACTGTCGGCTCCCATATCCTGGAGAGTCAGCGCTTTCTCGACGAAGTAGTCGATGGTATAGACGGGACCACCGAGCTTGTGCTCCGTGAGGGAGTAACAGACGGCGGCCTGCACATGCTTGCCACACGCCCTGGCCGCCTCCATCGCTGTGCGCAGATTCCGCTCGTCGTTCAGTGCATCGAAGATGCGAAAGACGTCGACACCACAATCAGCGGCATGCTGCACGAACGCACGCACCACATCATCCGGATAGTTGCGGTAGCCGACCAGGTTCTGCCCCCGGAGCAGCATCTGCAGTGGAGTCTTCGGCGCCGCCCGCTTGAGGAGGCGCAGTCGCTCCCACGGGTCCTCATTGAGGAACCGCGTCATGACATCGAACGTGGCGCCACCCCATACCTCGAGCGACCAGAATCCGAGGTTGTCCATAGCAGGTGCGACGGCCAGAAGGTCCTCTGTTCTTACGCGGGTTGCGAGCAGCGACTGATGGCCATCTCGAAGCGTGAGATCAGTTATCTTGACCGGTGTAGGTTGATACGGCACGTGTGGCTCCTTACTGAAATGCGGAAGCATTATTCTACTGAGAATGCGGCATCGTACGCAACGACGAAGACGGCCACGGTGCACGACGAGACCGGCGCACGCCCTCTTCACAACGGCAGGCGTGAGGCCGACGGCAAGGCGGTCAGTTCACCTGACCACACCAGCGAAGACGTCCGCAGCCCAGTTGTTATAATCAGCCACGTAAGGAGGCACGCACCATGCAGGCGACAAGGCGAGTGCGATTCGAGTGGGGCACACGTACCTTCCTGATGGGCATCGTAAACGTATCCCCGGACTCCTTCGCCGGTGATGGGGAATCATCGGCCGAGGGCGCTCTGGAGAAGGCCATACGGATGGTCAGCGAAGGCGCCGACATCATCGACATCGGAGGCGAATCCACGCGCCCCGGATCCAGTCCAATACCCGTGCACGAAGAGGCGGAACGCGTCCTGCCCGCAGTCCGCGCCATTCGCAGCAAGCTGAACGTACCCATCAGCGTTGATACATACAAATACGACATCGCCGCCGCAGCGCTCGAAGCCGGGGCGGACATCATCAACGACATCTGGGGGCTGAAGCAGGAACCGCGCCTCGCCGACCTCGCCGCCACGTACGGCGCCGGACTGCTGTTGATGGCCAACCAGCGCGATGTATCACCGAATCACGACGTCGAGTTCCTGACGTAGTTCACGTGGTCATCGAGGATGCCAGCAGAGCCACTACGTGAGGCTCTGCTGCGCGGTGTACCGGTGAGCACATCATGATCGACCCCGGCATAGGCTTTGGAAAGACGCAACCACAGAACCTCACGTTATTGCGCGAGCTCCGTGAACTGCGCCGACTGGGATATCCGGTGCTGGTGGGCACCTCGAAAATCGGTGCTGGGACACGTACTCCAGCTCCCTGCCTCAAGCGCCGCAAGGCCACTGCCGCCGTGGCGCTGGCGATGAAGAGGGGCGCCGATATCGTACGAGGTGCACGATGTCAAAGCAGATGCCGGCGCGTCTGCAGGTCGCCGACGCGGTAGTGGGGATAGCATCATGGCTGGAGCAACGTGTACCTTGGTCTTGGCTCCAGCCTCGGCGACCGGGCGCGTCTCGCCACAGCCCTCGGGAACGTGCAAGCGCGTCGAACATCGTTGCCGTATCCCGCGTCCTGGAAACGGAGCCGGTGAAGCTGCCTCCAGACAGCCCTCCTTCTGCAATCTGTACGCACGCGACGACTGTCCTGTCTCCAGGGACCTGCGGCCCAGCGCTCAAGGTTATTGAGCAGCACGCTGGGCAGGTGCCGTTCAGGAACGGGCCGCGGTCATCGACATCGACATCCTTCTGTTCGGCAGTGTCATCATGCGAACGGCCTGGTCGTACCGCGTCGCGCTAACCGACAGGCGGTTCGTACCCGACGCCGCTCGCGGATATCGCGCCGGATGTGAACACCCCGGTGCTCCACAGACCATAACCCAGCTTGCGGCCGACTGTCTCGACCAGTCCTGGGTCAGGCCGCATTCGGAGGACACGATGTATCAGCTGTTTGTTGAAGAGCATTTCGATGCTGCGCACTACCTGCCGGATTATCACGGAAAGTGTGAACGCATGCATGGGCACCGATTCAAGGTAGTCGATTCGAGGAGAGTCCGTCGGTGGGACCGGACAGGATGGCATATGAGCTTCGCGAGATGAGCGACATCTGCGCGAAGAGGTATCGCACCTCGACCACGTCTGCTTGAACGAACTCGACGACTTCGCATCCGGCGCCGCCGTCAAGCGAGGAACATCGCGGCGTGGCTGTTCACCAGACTGGAGCCCCGATTCGCAGACGGGCCGCTGCGGCTCAGCGCAGTCGAGATCTGGGAGTCTCCCACTTCCGGGCGTGATCTACACGCCCTGACGCTGCATGTCGGAGGAGGAGATTGGGTATGGTGTCGGTGATCGGATAGGCGAAGTCGCACCGCTTGCAGTAGAGGCTGCCAGTCACGATCTCAACCGCATCACGCTCGGTCACCGTGAGTTCGAGGTCGCCTTTGCACACGGGGCACACCAGGATCTCCATCAGTTCATCTTTCATGTGTAGTGCGGATTATAGCAGCACAGTACGCAGGATGCGCCTGAAGCGGGTGCTATAATGCCGTGAGGAGCAACGAGGCGACGATGATTCAGGTAAGGAAGACCTACCGTGCCGTCAATCCGGAGATGCTCTACGACGTGGTGCGCGACCTCATCACCAAGCACGGGCTGCACGTCGAACACGCCACCATCCAGACCTACTCCATCTCGAGCGGCGCCACGCAGTCGGGAGTGACTGCGCCAGTACGGACGGCGGATGGGCGCGCCCTCGGCAGCGTGCACATACTGGGATCGTCCAGCGGCGACGCGCGCATGGCACTGGAACTCGATGATGCCGTCGTCACGCCCGATACCGCCACCGCGATTCAGAGCGACATCGACTTCATACTCGGTTCATACGAAGTGAAGTGGTAGCGCGACGTGAAGCGCTTCAATCGCTCCATCCCGGGACAACGCGAGCGCGGACCGGTCAGGGAACGACATCGGTGTAGCGGCTCAGACGCGCCGACGCACCGTACAAAGCTGCAGCGGTGATTCCCGCACGTGCGAGCGCATCCCAAATCTCGGGCATGTGCTCCTGAACGATACCGACATGTAACCGCATCAACTGGCAGATGCCGCAGCGTTCTCGGGGGAGAACCCGTCAATACCTGCACCGGGCATCGTCCGCCGCAGTAAGGATACACGCCGCACAGGTCACGGCCGAGAGCCGCCCGGTAGGTCACCAAGCCGGCGCAGCGCGGGCGCCTCCGCACCGTCAAGCGCTTCGCCGGGCAGGACTCCCAATCAAGGCAGGTCAGCGCACGCCGTCACCTTCCCTCAACGATGTCGTAGTTCTCAGCCAGTTCAACGCCGCATGCGCTGTGTCCTCGTACAGCACCCGTCATCAGGTACATGACCAGTTCGTTGAGATGCACGATTGAGAGAAGCCGCCCCTGGCGCAGCCGCTCTACGTACGCCTGGACGACCTGCTCGGTTCTCACCGTAGCGTTGCAGATACTCCGGGAAATGGCGGTACGCGTCAGGGGATTCCGGCCCAGTGCCAGAAGAGGTGCCCGACGAGGGCCCTGTCATGGAAGTCAATGAACTGTCGAAAACAGCTCATCAGCGACTGCTCCTCCCGCAGGGTGGACCAGCAGATCACCTCCCCTTTGAACCCTCGCGCAGCGAAGCCAGCCGTCATTGGTCTCCAGGTCAGTACCGGGCCGGAAGCTCCGGTGCTGCAGCCCTCTCCGTCAATAGAGACAAGAAAAGCAATGAGACAGATCAGGTAACTCCTGGATGAGACCGAATCACGTCCCAACAGTTGCCCGTTGGTCTGCACACCATGTAGCGCACCCGCGCTATAGAGGCGAAAGTTCTGAGCGCCGCCATCAGCCTGAGGATGCGGTCCACTTCAACAGCGGCTCACCCCCGTACAGTGCCACGGTAACCGGCCTGTCGCCAGCCTGTTGCGCCAGGCGCGTGATGACCAGCTGAGTCCCTCTCGGGATCGCATTCGGAGAATTCGGCGACCACCTGACTGCGCGCGCATGGCGCCCGGCTTCAAGAGGTGTTGATACATCCCTGGCATCTGGCATTGCAGCGACCAGTAACGGTAAGGTGGACTATGACATCATCGGCAGCAGGAACACGCCGGAAGGATGAGACGGCGTGCAGGTCACACCACAGCATCGGGCCGCGCAAGATCGCCAAAACGCGGATGCACCACGCCAGCCGCTTGTCTCGGTCGCGGCAGTGTCCGCGGTAGCGTCGGAGAACCTGCTTCGAGTTCATTGCCCGCGTTATACGCGCAACCGGCGGAGATATCCGGCGCGATCGCGATTGTCGATCAGCGCCTGCATGCGGACGAGGACCATCGCGCGAACCAGCTGCTACAGCGGTAAGCCAGCAGGGTGACTCCCGCCGCCACGAAGGAAGGACCAAACCCATAGTGATCGATGAGATATCCGATGGCCGGAGCCAGCACGCCGCTGCCCTCCATGGAGCCGAAGTAGTACAGGCCCAGCACCGTAGAGCGCCTGCCAGCCGGCGTGTTCGTGACGATGTAGGATTCAGAAGCCGGCGCCCTGGCGTACAAACCGATACCGAGAAACACCAACAGGCCCATCGTGATGATCGTCGAACCTGACACGTCGAGCAGGGCCACCGCCGGTCCGGACAGGAGGCCCGCCAGAATCACCACCCGGATCCTTCCGATCCGGTCTGAAAGGTATCCTCCAGCAACAGCGGCCCACAATCCAGTCGAGTAGAACAGCGATATGGCGAAGGCCGCATTGTGTTCAGCATACCCGTGCAAGTCCACAAGGTAGAGCGGAATGAATGACACAATACACTGGACAACCGCCGCGGTTGCGCTGGTCAGTACCAGAAGCGCAGCCATGCGGATCCAATCGATCGGCATCTCGACGGAAGGCGTCACAGCACTTTGTGCCGTGGAGGAAGTCGATGCTCCGGTGGCCGTGCGATGGCCAAGAAAGATGAAGAGGAATATGCCGAACACGATGGCGGGAATCGCGAGCAAGATGAAAGAAGAGCGCCAACCCCATGCCAGCGCCATTCCACCCGCCACGATCGGGGTGAGGAAGTAACTCGCGCTCCCACCAATCATATGAAAACCCAGCGCCCGGCCGCGGCGCGATGGCTCGGTCACGCGTGATATCGCTGCAGGGGCAGAAGGGTGGTACCCACCTCCGAGGGCTCCCATGACGAAAAGCGCCACCAGCATCATCGTGTAGCTGGTCGACAGGCCTACCGCCAGGCCGGCGAGCGACACGCCACTGATGCCGACCAGGATGAGGCGCCGCGGACCGAATCGATCCGCAAGCCATCCGGCAGGCAGTTGAGAAAAACCGTACGGCACGGAGAAGGCTGAAATCACCAGGGCCGCACGCGTGTAGTCCAGATTGAACTCATCCCGGATGAACGGAAGGAGGGGAACGGGGACAGCAGTCACCAGGTGATGGGCGAAATGGGCAAAGGCGAAGAGAAGCACGATGCCGGGGACGACCCGTCCTATTCGCGACAGGACACCAGACTTCCTGGACTCGTTGCTCACGAACTCACCTGTTGAACGACCCACTCGATTGTCTCATCAATGACTTCGGACGCGGCACCCATGAAGTGGCAGCGGCCGGCATACTCTCTGTATTCCGCACCATATTTCGTTGCGATACGTCGGGCGATGGCGGGAGGGGTTGCCCTGTCGCAGGAGCCCACGAGAACCAGCACCGGGCAGTCGACCCGGCTCTCGTCAACTCTGATGGTTCCCCTCATGATCTCCCACAGAGCCTTGCCCGACTCATACAGAAATGATCCGTAGACCACTCCCTGCTCGCGGCTTGACAGTGTGTTGAGTATGCCATACCTCGCATTCCTGGCAGGAATCCTGAAGGGTCTCTGCAGCACAGCGTCCGCCACGTTCGCGGATGCGCATAGTGCCACGGAAGGAGCGACCACGGAGATCCCTCCCGGAGCGACGGGCGAGAGCAAGACGAGCAAACGCAATGGCACGGACTCGGCAAGCTTCTGGGCGACGAGGGCGCCCATACTATGTCCTATCACCACCGGCAACGCCGGCACGGCGCCCAGATGTGCCTTCACCTGCGCCACATAGTCCATGATGCCGACATGTCGAAGAGAGGCAGCATGCTGCGGCGTCTCGTGCCCCATGAGCGTAATCGCGCACGTCTCGAATCCGGAGCGTTCGAAGCTGCGCCGAAAACGGTTCCAGTGTCCACGGTCGGCCCACATACCATGCACCAAGAGAACCGGAGGAAGACTCATATCCGTAACGGCACGTGTGCCGCGCGGTACGGCACTGAGTGCACAGTATAGATGGTTTGCTGTTATCCCGAAACCGGACCGCGCCAGGCGCGGCAGCAACCACTCCGTCAGGAGCCAGCCAGCCCCGCTCAGGCGAATCCGTGCCAGGAGGTCACCGTCTCGACGGGCTCGCGTGTGCTGTCCAGCTTATTGGCGGGGAAATCCCAGTCAGGGTAGCCAATCGCCACGGCGGCAGTCAGCCGACTCCCAGCCGGGATGCCCGTTATCTCCCGAATCAGCTCCGGGTAGCACAGCGCCTGCTGGTCGATACACGTTCCCAGGCCGAAGCACATCGCAGCCAGACACAATGCCTCAGTCAGCAGTCCGAGGTCGAAATCCGTTCGCGCCCGCTCCAGCGTGCCGTCGGTGTAGATGTAGATACCCGCAGGAGCATCGAAGAACCGCAATGCCTTGCGGTTCCACTCCTCCCTGCCGGCCATGTCATGACGTTCGATGCCAAGCAACTTGAACACCTGTATCCCCACCTCGCGTCGGCGCCTGAGATAGTCGCCAAACAGATCCGCCGGCGCGACATCGGGATTGACCGGGGCACCTATCTCGCGAAGGGCAACCGCTCGCCTGTTCATCTCAGCCAGCGGCATCCCCGTCAGTACGGCAAGCTGCCATGGCTGAGCGTTAGAAGCAGACGGCGACTGAATAGCCAACTCGATGATGCGCACCAGCACGTCCCTCGGCACCTCGGTCTGCAGGAAACCGCGGATGCTCTTTCGACTCATCATCGCTTCGTTCAATGACATGCACTGCATCTGTTGCCTCCAGACGATCCCGAGTGTCCGTCGGCCGGATGGTACTCCGCATGATCGAAGAGAGGCAAGAAAGGGCGGTCGGCTCAGGTCGTGGCAGCCGGGAGGCCAACCGGGATGACGTACAAAGGTGTCTCGTCCGAGGAGACTCCGAGGAAACGGCTCACGGCTTCGTCATCGAAGGCGCCCACCACGACACAGCCCAGTTCAAGAGCTGTGGCTTGCAGATAGACGTTCTGAGCCGCGTGCCCTGCCTCCATGTGAACGTATCTGATGCCGCGCTCGCCGTACTTGGCGGTCGTACGCCCGTATTCCGCCGTCAGTACCAGAACCGCTGCGGCGTTACGAACGCTCTCCTGTCCCAGAGCTGCCTCAGCGAGTTCATCTGACAGATCGCCATGCCGCACGAGGGAGAGTCGATGGGCTTCAGGTACGTAACGATAGACCCCTCCATCCAGGCCATCAACCCGCGAAACGATTATGTAGACCGCCAGCGGATACAAGGCACCCGCGGAGGGCGCCGTGCGGCCGCCCCAGTAAACGGTGATGCCTTGTGCAGCCCACAGCAACTGAGCCGCGGCCTGCATCTCGAGGAATCCCTCGGAGAACTCCCTGACGGACCTCCGCTGCATCAGCGCACGTTCAACGGACACGCCGCCATCGACATGTGCCGGCGGCAGCTCGATCGAGAGGTCTGATGCGGGTTCCACCACCGGTGCGCCTTGCTCCGAGCCACATCCAGCCACCAACAACGCAATCGATAGTGCCACGAAACCGATCTTCATGTCATACCCCCACCACGTGACAGTAGCACCACCACATCAAGGTGCAAACCCGAGAACGGTGATTTGTGGCTGTGAAGCTGATTGGCTACACTGGAAGGGTGAGTGAGTGCGCCGCGCGAGCCAGAACCTCTCAGGCAGGCCGGCGCAATCCGGGAGGTGAGCGGCATGATGGAAGTGGTACCTTTTCTCATTCCCGTCGCGGTGTTCCTCGCACTGGGTATTACAGCCCAAGTAGCCACGCTACGTGAGGCTGAGCGGCTGAAGGGCAAGAACCGGAGTGAGAAGTAGGCTCTTCGCACTGTGGTTCATCCCGTCGCCCCTTCAAAGCAGAAAGCCAGGCTGGCCATCATCGGATGAATGAGCCGTCCGGCTCACTGGCGGTTGTCGGGTAGGCTCGATTGACTTCCCTGATGCTGCATGGTAGCGTCGCTCCATTCCGGATTGGAGGTACGGCAGGATGATACTGGACAGAACAGAGAACTCCGCGCGCTATGAATGCTTGAGCAAGCGTTTCGCACAGGCGTTCACTCTACTGAGGACAGAGAACCTGGCAGCCAAAGAGCCGGGCAACTACGAGGTGGACGGCAAGAAGCTGTACTACATGGTGCAGAACTACACCACCAAACCCCGCGCAGAGCGCCGCTTCGAGTCCCACCGAGTCTACGCAGACATACAGGCAGTCTTCACCGGCCGCGAGGTGATGGGAGTGTCCAAGGTGGCAGGACTTGATGTACAGACGCCCTATGACCCTGCCAAGGACATCATGTTCTTCGGCACGCCCGCCGACTACACCGAACTCAAGATGGAAGCGGGAGAATTTGTTGTCCTGTTCCCGGGAGAGGCTCACATGCCACAGTGCCAGTGGAGCGGCCCCGCGCAGGTAGCCAAAGTGGTATTCAAAGTGTCGCTCACGGACTGAGCTCGGCGGACACCCGGCGATTACGCCCGCCCCGCCGGTCAGGAGGGAGCGCCTGATTGTGGGCGTCGCACCATCAGCACTGAGGGAATGGCGATTGCGTAGAGGGCCGCAAAGAGAATGAACGCCCACCGGTAGGTACCCATACTGTCGAACATCACGCCCGCGAGCAGCGGGCCGGTTGCCGTCCCAACGCTCTGGGCGAGGTTCACGACTCCGAACACGGAACCATAGAAAGCGAGGCCGAAGCTCCTGCTCACCAGGATGGACATAGTCGGGAGCCAGCTGCCCGCACCGAAACCCATCAGCAGTGCATACGCCCAGATAAGTACCGCAGGCGAGTCAGAGCGCACCTGCAGCAGGATAACCAGCGCAGCGCACTGAAGGGATAATCCTATTGCGCTGGCCAGTCTCGGCTGAATACGATCGCAGAGCCATCCGAAGAAGATCTTGCCAACGCCGCTGCCAAAGCCTATCGCGCCAAGAGCCGCCGCAGCGGTGGCAGTCGGGAATCCGATGTCATTGAGATTCGGTACCTGGGCCTGGAGGCCCCCCATGCTGCTGAAATTGCCGAGGAAGTAGGAGACAGCGATGAGCCAGAAAGGAAGAGTGGCGGCCGCCTGCCGCAACGTCAAACCCCAGGTCATCCCATCAACCGACGTGCCGCCGCCCGCGGCCGGCGCACCACTTGCGCCATCCGGATGCAGCCCCATGTCCTCGGGTCGGGTACGCACTACGAGAAGCGCGAGGGGGATAATGGCGACCCAGATGATGATAGCCATCGCGAAGTAGGCGGTGCGCCAATCTGCCGTTTCCAGCAGGTATCCCACAACCGGCGCCATGATGAAACCTCCAGCGCCGATGCCCGCGGACGTGATACCCACGGCCGTCCCGCGTTTCCTCCTGAACCAGTTGGAGACGATTGCGCTCGTCGGCACTGGTCCGATGCCCGCCGCCCCCGAACCAACAAGCACATACCCCAGATAGAACACGGGCAGACTCTTCATCACACTGAGGATGACGAAGCCTAGCCCCATCACGATAGCGCCAAGGGGGATGGCACGACGGGCCCCATGCCGGTCCAGCACGCGGCCAAATAGAGGAGAAGCCACACCCATCATGACCCAGAAGATGGTGAACCCGACCATGATCTCGCCGCGGCTCCAGACGAGATCTGTCTGTAACGGGTTCACGAAGAGGCTGAAGACAAACGAGCCGCACCCGATACACATCGTGAGGCAGAGGAAGGCAAAGGCAACTATCCAATAACCGAAGAAGAACCGGGGCGTGGCGCCCCGCGCAGCGTGTGTGCTCATTACTCGTAGGCAGCGAAGAGGTGCTATTATACCAGACGTTCGCAATGCGAAGGGTCCGGCACAATGGCTGCACAGTCCCCAGACCAGCAAACCTCCACGTTGCCGGCGCTTCGTGAGCCGATCCCCCACCGCCGCAAGTTCTTCATCGTCGTCAACACGAGGTCGGGCAACTACTTCAAATGGCTTGTTCAGCTTCGGCTGGGCGAGTTCCTCACCGCGGAAGGGGTGACGGGTGAGGTTCACTATCTGAAGGACAGCGAGACACTGCAATCAAGGTTGGACGAAGCCTACGATGATGGCTTCCGCGATTTCGTGGCCGTGGGCGGCGACGGCACCGTATCCCTGGTTGCCAGTCAGCTTCGCAATCGCGACTGCCACATCGGAATCGTGCCGGTCGGCACCACTAACATGCTGGCACAGCTGTTGCACATACCTCTGGGGGCACGCAAGTCGCTTGAACTGCTGCTGAAACCACATCGCATTCGTGCCGTGGATGCGCTCGAGATCGATAACCACCTCTACTTTCTGAATGCGTCAGCCGGTCTGTCATCGTTCTCCATCTCCGACCTCCGCACCGAGGAGAAGACGTACCTCAAACTGTTGGCGTACGTCTTTGCGGTGATGCGAAGCATGCGCAAGGCCAGGACACGCCGCTTCAAGCTGAGCATCGATGGCCAGGATACTGCAGTGGAGGCAGCCGAGTTGTTTGTCGACAACGCCGGCGCCCTGTGGATGCCACGGATGCGCACGTCTGATGCGCAGATAGATGACGGCAAGGCGGAAGTCTGTTATGTAAGGAAGGGAACCCCACTGGAACTCGGGAACGCGATACTGGACGTCCTAGTGGTACGCAAGAAGCGCGTGAGCATACGCTTCGTCGGCCGGGGAGAGGTCGTCACCATAGACTGCTCCGAACAGATCCCGGTGCAGGCGGACGGCGATGTCATCGGCCATACTCCCGTGACCATAAAAGTGGCGGTAGGCACGACGGAATTCATCGTGCCTGAACCGGAGGCCCTATTACCCGTGTCCACCACCACGGCAATCCTCTCCCGCCCGCCGATCCAACTGTAGCGAGCCGGAATACCATCTACCCAACAAAGCCCGCCCATGGTAGACTCGATTCTACTCAGACAGGGAAAGGGAGGGCTCAGTATGTCGCGACCATTCCTTGACAGGTACTTCCAACTCTCGGAACACAAGACCACGGTCCGCACCGAGGTTCTCGCCGGGTTGGTTACCTTCGTCACGATGGCCTACATCATCGTGGTCAACCCTGCGATCCTTGAGGCGGCGGGTATCCCATTCGGCCCCTCGATGGTGGCAACCATACTCTCCGCCGCGTTCGGCACGCTGGTCATGGGGCTCTACGCGAAGCGGCCATTCGCGATTGCTCCGTACATGGGAGAGAATGCGTTCGTCGCGTACACGGTCGTGCTTGTCCTCGGCTACTCCTGGCAGACGGCCCTCGGCGCCGTGTTCATCGGCGGCGTGCTCTTCACCATCCTCACGCTGTCCGGCGCACGCGCAGCCATGAGCAGAGCCATTCCGATGAACCTGAAAGCGAGCTTCGCTGCGGGCATCGGACTGTTCATCACATTCATCGGGCTGAACAACGCCGGTCTGGTGGTCCTGGGTGCGCCGGGAGCGCCGGTTCATGTGGGCGACCTCACCAGCAAGGGGCCCCTGCTGGCCATCTTCGGCACGCTGCTCATCTCCTTCTTCCTGATACGGCGTATCAAGGGGTCGCTGCTGCTCGGGATCATCATCACGGCGCTCGTCGGATTCATAGTCGGCGTCGGCCAGGCGCCCGCCGCCTGGATTTCGATGCCTCCCAGCCTGGAGCCGGTCTTCCTGAAGCTGGACATCGGTGGCGCGCTCACCTGGGGCTTCTTCTCGGTGATCCTCACCATGTTCACCATGGACTTCCTGGACACGATAGGCACGCTCATCGGCGTCGGCATGAAGGCCGGGTTCCTGGACAAGGATGGCAACCTGCCTGAAATCGAGAAACCCATGCTGGCCGATGCGCTGGCAACGATCGTTGGCGCCCTGTTGGGCACGACCACTACGGGCAGCTACATCGAGTCAGCCGCCGGCATCGAAGAGGGCGGCCGTACGGGCCTCACCGCCGTGGTGGTAGGGCTGCTGTTCCTGCTGGGTCTGTTCTTCGCGCCATTCTTCTCAGCCATCCCCTCGGCGGCGACGGCGCCGGCGCTCATCATAGTGGGCTTGCTCATGGTGAGCCCCATCGCGACGATTGACTTCTCGGATTACTCCGAAGTCATCCCCGCTTTCGGCGTGATCGCCCTGATGAGCTTCACGTACAATCTGGGCGTCGGCCTGTGCGGCGGCTTTGTGCTGTACCCGTTGTGCAAGATATTTGCCGGCAAGGCACGAGGCATCCATTCCCTGGCGTGGGTCCTATTCGGTCTCTGTCTCCTCTTCTTCATCTTCTATCCATACACGTAGAACCGGACATGCGAGAGGGGCGCCCGTGGGCGCCCCTCTCGCGGGATATGCCGCCGCACAGCCGTCTACGGCTTCTTTGCGGCCTTCTCCTTCTGATTCCGCTCGGCCACGCAGTACATCCCCTCGCCTGCTCTTGCTGGGCCGAAACAAAGGTTGCAGTGAATGCAGGTTGCGTTGGCAGTGTCTCCCTCCCTCCATCGCCGCACGAGATGCGGTTCGCGAATGAGTGGGCGGCTCAATGCGATGAGGTCGGCAGTCCCCTTTTCAGCCAGTTCCTCCGCCACCGAGAGGGTACGAATGCCACCCACCAGCACCAGGGGGCGCCGCAGCCGCGTCCTTGTACATCTTCGCCGCATCGAGGTAGTAGACCTCCTCCGCGGCAGGTTGTACACCCGGGCGTGAGAAACCGCGGCTGGGCGGACTGAATGGGGTTCCACCACTCAGCTCCACTGCGGGTGATGCCTGCCTCCAGCATGTGCGGGCAACCTCAACCATCTTCGAGCGAGAAACCACCATCAAGGAAGTCCTCGGAGTTCATCTTGATCAGCACCGGAAGAACGCCGTCAGCCTGCTCGACCGCTACAGCAATCTTGGTAGATGAAGGCGCGCGCGGTTTCGAAGGCCATGCCAACAGCGTGCTGGTTAGTGAAGGCGAGAACTGGTCAGGAAGATGGCGCGCAAGAGGTATCTGCACGCTGACGAACTGCATCCATCAGCGCCGCGCGCCTGGCGGAATTCCACGATGCCGCCGATCTCGTGGACTTCGCAGGCCTCGGCAAGCCCGGCCTGCTCGGGAAGTGAGTGAAGATGCAGCCAACCCACGACCACCTGCAGACCAGTTGAAGGGCATCGCGGGCGAGGAAGGAACACCAACGTCGTCTGGCGCCAGCAGGCCTGCAAGGCGAGCCATCCACCAGAGCATCTCCAGCGCGCCCATAGAGCGCCTCGCCGGCGGCCGACATACGCGGACGATGATGAGTCCCACCTCTCCCCGCGCGAGATTCTCAGTGAGTGTCACCAGCGTGTCCCTCGCGGAACCGTCAGGCTCGGCCATGCCTTCAAACGTGGCCGAACGAACGAAGCGGTTGCGCAGCTTCATTCCCGAGAGAGTGTATTCCTCGAAAAGCTTGGGCATGAAACCTCCTTCGCATGTGATGGATGCCCCGCAGCGAGTTGTGGCAGAGAGGGGGTCGACGTGCATGGTATCATCTTCATCCGTATGCGTCAGAACGAGATCGGCGGGACAGAAGCCCTGCGCCTGCGGCGGGTGGTACAAGGATACATGGCGTCATGCGACGGTCTGCAGGCACATTGCACACGATGTCTTGCGACGCAGCGCTGGGGCGGCAGCGTCACGCTCATGCGTGACGCGGCCTCTGGCGTCCATCAGACCGAACTACTTCACGGTGGTGCCGGCGGTGGCGGAATATGAGGTGTGGATGCGGTGGCGGACGCGCCGTCCACACTGGAAGGATGGCGAAGCTTTGCCGTAATGATCGCCCTGCAGCCGTTGTGGAAGAACCGGTGATCGTGGCATCTATGGTGGTGGTGGGTGGCGGCATGCCTCGTGGAAGGCGATAGGATGACGCAGACGCACTGCGTTCGTGGGCAGTCACCGCACTGCTGGAGGCATGGAAGCAGGACCCGGTGGGTGGTCACAGGAGCTGGCATCAACACCTACCAGTACCTGCGGATGATGGGGAGGCGTGGACACGCCGATGCCGGACAAGATCGTTCGCAGGGTCATCGCCGCTATCGTGTCAGAAGCGGAAGTCAAGCTCCCAACAACTGATGATATTGAACTCATCAAGACTATCGATGCGATCAGCCGCATCTCCGGCTACCGTCCGATTGAACTGTGCTGGATGACATGGATGATCCAGTCAGGAAGGGCAAGCACAATGCGCATGGACAAGTACCGCGACCTGCTGCAGCGCATCTAGCATTTCTGTTGGGACGCATTGAGTTGAACGAAAAAAGAGGGAGGCTTTCGCCTCCCTCTTTGAGTCACGTGGACAACAAGCCCCAGCAACGGCAGGACGGCAGCCAGAACTTCTCCATGATACCGATAACCAGCACCAGCCCGATTATGATCGGCAGGATGACGCCGGAAGAAGCGCAGTCCCGACGGGAACTTGAGTCCCTCGCCAGAGTTGGCTTCCTTCAGGAAGTTGTCCCAGCCCCAACCGGTTCTGTGAGCGCAGAAGAGTGCGAAGATCAGGGAACCTATGGGGAGAAGCAGGAAGCTGACGATGAAGTCCCACAGGTCGATCATGCCACTTCCCTCGCCCAGCGGCTGCAGGAAGCTCCAGATGTTGAAACCGAAGACGCACGGCAGTGATGAAGAAGGAAGACGGCGATGCCTTCGACCAACTGCCCTGGTCCGGCTCCAGCCCCACTGATCCACCATAGCGGTGAGGCTTCGAAGACCGCGACGACGGTCGTCATTGCCGCCAACACGAGGAGCAGGAAGAAGAGCACCGACCAGAGTTGTCCGGCAGCAGCCATCGTATTGAAGATGTTCGGTGGTGATGGCACGAGGCCAGCCCTGGAACCGGCATCCACGCCAAACGCAGCGGCCAGCGAAGACGATGACCACCATCAGCGCCAATGCCGAAGGTGTCGATACCGCCCATCACGCGAACGACCACTGCCAGGGCCCTTTGCTTCGAGATGTAGCTGCCGAAGATGGCCATGCTGCCGATACCGAGGCCCAGCGCAGTTGAACGCCTGCGACATGGCGAAACACGCCTTCCCAGCTCAACTTGAGAAATCAGGCCGCAGGTAGAAATCCAAACCTGCGCCCGCACCGGGCAGCGCTACGGCGCGGACGGCCAAACGATGAGCATGAACAAGAGTCCATCATCATGGCTTTGCCGACGCGTTCCACACCGGCCTGCGGTTCCAGACGGCACCAAGTAGCCCAACAGCACGATCGATGAAGACCCAGAGGGTCAACTCACCGGTGTTGCCGAGCAGTCCGCCGAAGAAGCCTCCCAGTTCATCCGGGTTCTTCCGAGGATGTCCCGCCGCGCCGGCAGCAGGTATCGCGCAAGGGTCCATCCGGCCACGGTGGTAGAACATCATCAGGACCAGGTTGCCGAGGATGCCCAGGTGACCGTAGATGTGCCATTTGCTGCCTTTGTTCCAGCGCCGTCAGCGGCCCCGCGAGGTTCCTTGAGCGGCCGGCCGATGGCAAACTCCATGGTCATCACCGGGAAGCCGAGGATGGCCAGGAATACGAGATGATGACGACGAAGGCGGTCGCCATACTGGCCAGGAGCAACCAGCCGCCGATATTGCCGATGCCGACGGCACAGCCGGCGGCCACCAGCAGGAAGCCTAGCCGAGTCGCCAGTTGTTCTCCTGTTGCATACTCACCCTTAATTGTGAGCACGAGGTTTCAGCCGACGTATCGACCACTCCATTGGACGGCTTTGTCGACGCCCCAGTACTCAAGTAACACGGGGTGACGACCACTGTCAGACGAATCCGCAGGACGCCAGCACAGGCCTCAAGAACACGCGGCATCTGCCGTGAAGGCAGATGCCTCTTGACTACTATAGAAGCCGCCACTCGTGGATGTCAATAGCTTTCACGAGTGTTCGCATCAGTTGCCACACCCAGCGCGGAAGAGGCTCCCGTCCAGCTCCAGCGGCCACCGCCTACCGCGTGCCGCATCGAAGGATTGGCGTAGCGGGCTCAATCAATGACGACAAGAACCCTGGCGCGCGACTTCCGGTCGCACCGAGGACAGCGCAGGTACTTCCAGCCGCCTCCCCCGGGGCCGTGAGGACTGACCATTTCGGTGAGCACGGAGACCTGGAACTCGTGGCCGCAATAGGCGCAGCGGTAACCGGAGTGACGCGCGTTCCAGCGCACCAGAAGGAACGTAGCCAGCGCAACCAGTATCACCCAGGCTGTGATCCCAGGGACTGGAGCCAACAGGAATATGAGACCAGAGGACAGCACGACGGCAAAGACGTAGATCGCCATTATGCGGAACTCGGTCCTGCGATCAGCGGAGGTCGGCTCCCTAAACTCAGTATGCATCAGCGTTTACGCGTCCTCAGGTGCTCTTGAACTCGACTGACGACGTCATCGGGGTACGCGGTGGAGAAGACAAACTCAGGGTCTGATGCATCGGTTGTCACCAGAACAACCCTAGCATCACCCAGGGTGCTGTACACCAACCGCCGCTTGCCATCATGCCAGCCTCGTCTGATCCCCCAGCCTCCGTACTTCATCGCCGAGGCATCATCCAAGCGGCAATCCGTCACATCGCGCCACAGCAAGCGGTGCCGAATGATGCCATAGCTCACCACAATCTCATCATCGGTCATGCGAATCGTGAGCCAGGCGAAATTGGCGGTAAGGACAAGGAAGACGGCCAGCATCGCGACGTACAGCCACAGTGGGGCATCATCGGCCTGATTGAGTCCCCGTAACTGTTGCATGACCTGCCATAGCATCAAGAGGCTGATGACACCCAGTATTAGCGTCAGCCAACGGGAGAAAAGCCGTTCTTCGTAGACCACCATGTTCACCGAACCATATCTCCTTCCGCGCTGCACCCAGTCGTCATTCGGCCATCGAGCGCCCCACACCCAGAACGCACCTGCGACGAAGTCGACAATTCTGAGCCGTCGTGCTTCAACTCAGTTTCTGAGCCAACACGATGGGAGTGAATCGGAAGCGCGAGAGCCGCAGCTCACCCACCCGGTATTCACTCGCCAGGGGCGGCAGAACCCGGTACCGTAGCCACAACGCTACCGGTACTGATTCCGCCAGTGCCACATACCCTCCCGGACGCAGCACGCGCAGCATCTCAGTGAATGCCTCTCGCCTGCGTCGGCGGGTGCCGCTGAGGCCGAAACGAGAGCCAACGTAATGGAAGTAGCCTGACCTGTAGGGCAGCGCCAGCGGATCCGCCTCCTGCACGCGCACGATGTGGTCGACCCCCTCGATGCGCACGTTGTCGCGCGTCCGTTTCGCCGGATCAGGCATCCGCTTGCTCGGCTTCCACCTGTCCGTCGCAATGACCTCGCCCTGCCGTATCGCATTACCGAGCGACACTGCGAGCGAGCCCGTTCCACACATCGCGTTGAGCGCGCGGCTGCCCCGGCCGAGGCCACCCGGCGAGATGAGGCGATTGTCGAGTCCCACCCGGTACCGGGGCGTCGAGGTGAGTATCATCATAGCGCTTCCCGCTACCACGAAGAACCCGATCACGAGGGACAAGACGCGACTCCACGATGTTCCCAGCTGGATGAGCTGTGGAAGCACCCAGAGGAACGCCAGTCCGACCATGAACGGACTCTGGGAGGACTCCGCGGAGTACACCGCCTTCTCGGGAGACGTCGCAGACGGCTGCTGATCAGTGGTCTTCCTGCGCAAGAATGCCATGCGGCACAAGTATACCGAAGCCAGGCAGGGAGTGGGGAGGGCGAGGGCTCCTCAGCAAACGCGCGGTCTGGACGCTACGCTACCGAACTGAGCAGGAGGGAGCCCAGGATAGATGCGCAGACCGGTGTCCACTCACACGGTGAAACACGAGGGCACGCCACCCTTCGCGTCGCTCCATCCCCTATCCGCTTTCCTCCTGGCGCCACAGAGTTGGACGTCCTCAGTGGGAGCTTTCGCGCTGACTGCCGTGCCCAACCGCGATGATTCCACACCGGGGTGCCAATGTCAACCAGCCCGAATGACAACGGGCAGGTCTTTCACATTTTCTGAGGCGAGCGGGGCATCGCAAGAATCGCCGGAAGGGTAGCTGCAAGCGCGAGCGCCAGCCCGATGAAAACGATACGAAAGCCTAGCGCCAGATCTCCCACCTGATGCAGCACGAGAGTAGATGCCGTTATGCTCACTGCGCCGCCCGCCTGGCGGAACATGCCCCTGATACCGGTGATAGTGGCCGCGCGCTGCGGCATCAACTCGATGCAGGCGTTGTTCGACGCAGGCGCGGCCATGCCGACGCCAAGTCCCATGAGAAGAACAATGAACGACAGAGCGGCCACGCCATCGAGTTCTTCTCCTCCCAGTCGCAGTTGTCCTGGCTCGAGTGCCAGCAGTATCAGGCTCACGCCGGCGAGGGCCGTGCCGATCACGATCGGCCTGCGGTAGCCCAGGCGCATCATGAACATGCTGACAAGGGTCGATGTCACGAACATCCCAACAGCCCTCGGCACGAGTATCAGTCCGCTCTCAAGATACGACATGTGGTAGACACCGATGGCGAACATGGGAATAAGCGACATGACACCTATCACCCCGGCGCCGTAGACCAAGTTGTACACGTTGGCGGCGACAAACGGACGCCCCTTCATTATCTCGATGTCGACGATCGGATCCTCCACGCTGCGCTCATGTCGAATGAAGACAGTCCCTATCAGCACGGCAACACTGAGCAACACACCGATGAGCAGCCACATGCTGCTACTATCCGCGTACGCCATCAGGCTCAGGGCGCACATGAGACAGGAGAGACCCCCCGTAACCAGGAGCGCACCGAAGATATCGATAGACCTCTTCCGGCTCTCACCGGACCTGAGCAGCATTCCGGCCAGTACGAGAACAAGCAGCCCCGCAGGGATGTTGAACCAGAACACGCCTCGCCAGCCAAAGGAATCCACCACCCATCCACCGAGAACCGGGCCGACGATGTGACCGATAGGGAAGATGCTGCTGAACAACCCGATGGCCCGCTGCCGTGACTTGGGAAACTCATCGGCCACGATGCCGACAGCAGCCGGCATGAAGCCACCCCCACCGAGCGCCTGGACAAAACGGCAGGCGATGAGAACAGCCATATCCGGAGCCAGCGCGGATCCGAGGGAACCCAGAATGAACAGCGCCACGCACAGCAAGTAGGTCGGTTTGCGCCCCAGCACATCGCTGACCTTCCCCACCACCGGCATGCTCGCGGTGAGCGCAAGCTGGTAGATACCGATGACCCAGCCCGCGAGGACAACGGATACGCCGAACGAAGTCCTGATGGGCTCCAGCGCGACCGCCACGGACGTCCCCGCTACTCCTGAGAGCAGAAGCGCCAGACAAACCGTGGCGAAAATGAGATATCGAGACGCTCGTTGTGCAGTCATTGATCCCGGTATGGGTAGCTTCATATGCCGGAGTCAAGTCCATGCCCCGGTCCTTGCGGCAGGCTCAGGCAGGTATCCTCGTGCCACCCAACGCCAGCGTGTATTGTAGGCCACGAGAGACAACCGGGCATCCGTGACCGCGCCAGACAGCGCTACGGATGCCCGGGATAGCACTGAGACTCTTGAAACGGCTACACGGAGCCCATCAACTCGGGCCAGATGCGCTCGACGTACGGCTTCAGCTCACGGACGGTATCCTCCACCGCCTGCACCGCAAACGCCACCTCACGTTCCGTCATCGGCCCCGAGATGCAGAACATCGCCCGTTCGGGCGTGAGGATACCACGGTTTATGAGTGAGAGGTGGAACACGTGGAGTATCTCCTTGTTCGTGGTGTCCCGCGCGGTGCGCCCGTCCACAACCGGCACCGGACCGAAATGGACGTTGCAGAGCGAGCCGATACCCGTGACCTGCCCCTTGATACCAGCCGTGCGGAAGACCTGCTGCATGCCGTTCCTCAAGGAGTCGCCCAGTCCGTTGATCCGGTCGATGAACTCAGGCGTCATCTGCTTCAGCATCGCGGTTCCAGCCGCGGCCGACAACGGATTCGCATTCAGGGTCCCGGCATGGTGCAACACCTGGCTGTAGGGAGAGTACTGGTCCATCAACTCTCTGCGGCCGCCAAATGCCGCCATCGCGGTGCCGCCCGCTATCGTCTTACCAAACGTGGTCAGGTCGGGCTTGATGCCCTCCACCCGCTGCAAACCGCCATGATCAAGCCGGAACGAGATAATCTCATCCAGGATGAAGATCACCTCATGGGCCGCAGTGGTCTTGCGCGCGAACTGCAGGTAGCCATCCCTTGCGGGCACCATCCCCGCCGAGCCGAGTAGCCCCTCGAGAATGACCGCCGCGACCTTGCCCCGGTGTTGTTCCAGCGCCTTCTCAAGCGCTTCCTTATCGTTGTACGGCACCACTATCGTGTCCGCCATCAGGGATTTCGGCAGACCTTTCGCGTCCGGTGGGAAGACAACCGCGTCATACGAACCGTGGTATCCGGCGTACTCCACGACTATCTTGTCCCTGCCGGTCCACGCCCGCGCCGCCCGGATGGCCATCATGACGGCCTCACTGCCGGTGCAGGTGAAGCGAACGCGCTCCACGGATTCCACACGGTCGCACAGCATCTCGGCCCACTCGACGACATTACGTTTGAAGGCGCCCAGCGCCATCGTACCCTGGTCCAGCTGTTCCTTGACTGCGGCAGTCACCGCCGCATTGCCATGGCCCAGAATCATGGTGGTGTAGCAGTTGTGGAAGTCGACGTACTGATGACCATCCTCGTCATACACGTGACAACCTTCAGCCCGGGAGAGCCATACCGGGTACGGGAAGAAGAAGATGGACCTCCGGGTGTCACCACCGGGCAGAACATCTCGCGCCGTCAGCGACACCGCCTCGGACTTCGGTGTGCGTTTGCGGTACTCACCCTCCACCCTTGTTGTCAGTTCCTCAAGCGCCCTGTCTCTCGTAGTTGCTGACATCGTGCGGACCTCCTTCGCGTCACATACACGGGCTCCTGGCCCGGTGATGGCAATCGATGGCGCCGGTAACCATGCTCCTGACGGAGCTGAGTGCGAGGAAACACCCGCACACAGCGACTGCGGCGAATGCGCCTCCATTCTAAGGACCTGTACTGGTATTCGCAACCAGCATCTGCGGCCGGGTTCCGAACCGGCAGGGGCGCACGGCAAGACGGGGCGACCGCCACATGCCGTGTGCTACACTCTCGCCGATTCACACATGCTCAGCGCCAGCGCGATATCGAAGTCCTTCGGCGAGCAGGTCCTCTTCGAGAAAGCATCTTTCACGATCGGGCCGCGCGACCGCATCGCACTGATCGGCCCCAACGGGTCAGGCAAGACGACCCTCTTCAACATCCTTGCCGGACGCTCGGAACCGGATTCAGGCTCGCTCAGCGTCCGCCGGGGAGCCACGATAGGGTTCCTGGAGCAAGACATCACTCCATCGTCAAGCACGATTCTGCTCGACCATGTGCTGCGCGGCGCAACTCGCACGTCCGGACTGGCTCACCGGATCAAATTGCTGCAGGAGGAACTCGCCGAGGCGCCTCAAGACGAAGTGGAGCCGCTGCTGCGACAACTGGGAAACCTGCAACACCAGTTCGAGGCGGCGCGAGGCTATGACCTTGAATACGAGGCGAAGATCGTGCTGGGCGGCCTCGGTTTCTCCGAGTACGATCTGACGCGGCAGGTCTCTGAGTTCAGTGGTGGCTGGCTGATGCGGGCCGAACTCGCGAAGCTCCTGCTGCTGAATCCCGATCTGCTGCTGCTCGACGAGCCGACGAACCATCTCGACCTCGATTCCTGCATCTGGTTCGAGGACTACCTGAAGACCTACCAGGGAGCCGTTCTGGTCACCTCGCATGACCGAGCCTTCCTCAACCGAGTGGTGACCACAGTGTTCGCCATCGAGCAGAACGCGCTGGCGATACACAACGGCAACTACGACACGTATGTCGTCGCGCGGCAACGTGAGCTTGAGATACTCGAGGCGACCGCTGAGCGCCAGGAGCGCAAGATCCAACAGGAGATGCGTTTCATCGAGCGTTTCCGCGCCAAGAACACAAAGGCCACGCAGGTTCAGAGTCGCATTAAGAAGCTGGAGAAGATGGAGCGCATCGCCGTGCCGCGCACAGTCGCCCGGATTCACTTCTCCTTCCCGGCTCCACCCCGTTCGGGTGAAGAGGTCATCACGCTCTCGCATGTGCGCAAGGCCTACGGCCACCACGTGGTCTACCGCGACCTTAACCTCACGCTACGCCGGAGCGACCGTGCCGCGCTCGTAGGGCATAATGGGGCTGGAAAGACAACGCTTCTGCGCATGCTGGCAGGGGTGCTGCCGTTCGACCGAGGAGAACGAACGCTCGGTCTCAATGTGCGCCTCGCGTACTACGCCCAACATCAGTTGGAGTTGCTGAACCCGGCCAACTCGGTCATCGACGAGTTGCGGGGCGTGACAGAAGGCCAGAGCGACACGGAACTGCGCACCATGCTGGGGGGCTTTCTCTTTCGTGGGGATGACGTCTACAAACAAGTCGCCGTATTGTCCGGCGGAGAGAAGAGCCGCCTCGCACTGGCAAAGATGCTGACCCAGAGGTCGAACCTGCTCTTGATGGACGAACCGACCAATCATCTCGACATCCCTTCACGTGAGGTGCTCACCGACGCGCTCGATGCCTATACCGGCACCCTGTGCTTCATCACCCACGACCGCACACTCATACGCGAGATCGCCAACAAGATCATCGAGGTCCGCGCAGGTGCGCTTGTAGTATACGAAGGAGACTACGACAGCTACCTTCGCTGGAGGGATTCGCACCGCAATGAGGCCATGGAGGACCGCACTGCAGCGACTGAAGCGGCGAGGCCGGGACGCGACCTCGACAAGGAACGGAAGCGCCGCGACGGCGAACTGCGCAACCGGTTCTACCGGAAGCGTGCGCCCATCGAGAAGCGCATCGCGGAGATAGAGTCTGAACTGCCGCGTTGCGAGAGCGAACTGCACCAGGCGAATCTGCTGCTGGCCGACCCGGCTCACTACAGCGATGCGGCACTGGTCCTGGAGACGGTTGAACGCAAGAAGTCCCTCGAGGAACGTATTACGGCGCTAAACGATGAGTGGGAGAGGCTGTTCATGCAGCTGGAAGAGGTGCGCTGCGAGTACGAGCAGGAACGCGAACGCGTCATCGTGGGAGAAGCCTGACCATGGCAGGACACGAGCGGGGTATGGCGGGCCATCAGAACATGGGGGCAACGGACCGTCGCTCGGCGGCAATTCTCGGCACACGGTTGCTTGCGGTCGCGCGACTCATCCGCATCGAGTATTGCGCCCTTGGCGCCGCCGGCGTGCTCGCGGGCGCCTTCCTGACCACCGGTCGTTTGCCATCGACGCCAGCCATCCTCTCAGCCGCTGCCGTGTTCTTCGTCGCGGCCGGCTGTTATTCATTCGACGACCTGTCAGACATGGACTGTGACAGGTTGAACGCCAGGGCGGACAGACCCCTCATCGCCGGAGATCTGTCCCCCCACGCCGCAGTTGTTGCAGGCACCGTCTCACTCCTGCTCGCACTTACCGCCACTCTGGTGGCAGGAACCACAGCAGGACTGCTCATTGCGGCAGGCGTCGTTACCGCGATGGCGTACAACCGCTGGCTGCGCGGAGCGCTGGTATTGAAGAACGTGCTCTTCGCCGCGGTGTTTCCGGTGCCCCTGGTGATCGGATGGCTGGCGAGCGGAGGAACGTTCGACGCGTTCTTCGGGTACATCCTGGTGCTGGTGTTCGTCGTCGGACTGGGCTTCGAGACGATGATAGACATAGCTGATGCCGAGGGCGACCGGCTGAGCGGCATCGAGACACTGGCGACGAGGTACGGGGCACCCCTGTCCGCCCGCCTCTCCGCCGGGCTTCATGTCACTGCGGCGGTGCTGGTGCTGCTCCTCTACGTCCTGCCGCTGGACGCAAGACTGCAGTGGAATCCGTTCTTCCTGCTGCCTGCCGGAGGAGCAGCCCTTTCCAACAGCCTCATCGGACTCCGGCTCCTCCGGAATCGTTCTACGAGCCACGTCATGGCGTCGAAACACGTGGCCTTCTTGACCATCAGTGCCGGTCTTGCGGCCATCATGGTGGGACTTCTGTTCGGCACGTCCTAGAGGCCGGTCGCCAAGTAGAGAAGACCGGCGCCACGAGCACATGCACACGTCAACGTCTGTGCCGGGTGAACGCGAGGTCAAACGATTCAGAGCGACCGTATACGATCATTACGAGGCACATGGCAGGGACTTCCCGTGGCGCCGTACGACCGACCCATACCACATACTGGTCGCGGAGATAATGCTGCAGCAGACGCAAACCGGCCGGGTGGTGGCGAAGTATGAGGAGTTTCTGCGGCGCTTCCCCGGGTTCGAATCGCTGGCCGCCGCCTCCGCCATCGACGTGCTACAGGTGTGGCAGGGACTGGGCTACAACCGGCGTGCACTCGCACTGCAGGCCATCGCGCGGCGCGTCTGCGAGGAATTCGACGGTTCGCTCCCCATCGACAAGAAGACGCTCCGTAGCCTGCCCGGCATCGGCGACTACACCGCAGCGGCGATACGCGCGTTCGCCCATAACCTGCCAGAGGCGTTCATCGAAACGAACATCAGGGCGGTGTTCATCCATGAGTTCTTTCCGAACGCGTGCCGCGTCACCGACCGGGAGATACTGGCGCTCGTGGAACTGACTCTCGACCGCGCGTCACCGCGGCGCTGGTACCAGGCATTGATGGATTATGGGGCAATGCTGAAGGAGTCAGACAATCCATCGCGCCGGAGCACGCATCACCGCCGGCAGCCGCCCTTCGAGGGGTCGAGGCGTCAGGCACGCGGACTGATCCTGCGCACATTGCTTCAGACGGGGCCCACCTCATCGAGTGAACTGGCAGCCGGCATCCCCGGATGGGACAGCCGATTCGATGCTGCCCTCGATACGCTGGTGACAGACGGACTGGTCCAGAGACAGGGAGGAACCGTATCCATCGTTGCTGAACGCGGGACCGGTTGACACGTCCGCTGCCCGCAACTACCATTCCTCAGTCTCGCCTCAGGGAGCGCCATATGCCCGAGTACTCCAGCAATATGTACGTCGACAAGCAGGATCAGCTCGAGAAGATCGAAGCGGTGTGCCTGCCAGACGAACTCATTCGAGCCGTCTTCGACCTCAAGGGCCGCGGCACAGGTTTTCTCGGCATAACGGACAAGCGCATCGTGTACTTCGACAAGGAGTTCATGAAGAACCGAAAGGCGCTGGTGAGCATCCCTTTCAGCCGAATATCCTCAGTCGCCAGCGAGGACAACTCCGGGTTCTTCATTCAGAAGGGGTTTCTGGTGAGCGATACACTGGCCCTCACACTGGCGGGGGGTGAAGTGAAGATATTCGAGTTCAGAGGTGGAGAGAAGGCTCACCTCGCCCACATGATCATCATGGAGCACATGCTATGAACAACGAGGGAATGTTGCCTCGCGAGGGCGTCGTCCGGACCGGCTACGAGATAAACGATTTCGCCAAGGAAGACGCCTGGCGCATGTTCAGAATCATCGGAGAGATGGTCGGCGGCTTTGACCGGCTGTCCGGCATAGAGCCGGCCGTGACCATCTACGGTTCCGCCCGTGTGAAACCAGAGCAGCCTCTCTACGAGACAACTGTGCAGATCGCACAGGAACTCGGCAAGCTGGGCTTCGCCATCATAACCGGCGGCGGTCCGGGACTGATGGAGGCGGCAAACAAGGGCGCCTCCCTGGCGGGAGTGACATCCGCCGGGCTCAACATCGAGCTACCCGAGGAGCAGCAACCCAATCCGTACTCGAATCTGAGTATCTCCTTCAATCACTTCTTCGCCAGGAAGGTGATGCTGGCGAAGTACGCCACGGCGTTCATCGCCATGCCCGGCGGGATAGGCACGCTCGATGAACTCACAGAGATCGTCTGTCTCATCCAGACTCACAAGATGAAACCTTTCCCGGTCATACTGTACGACAGTGCGTACTGGCAAGGGCTGCTGCACTGGTTGCGCACCACGATGCTCAATGGCGGGTTCATTTCACCCGAGGACCTGCGGCTGCTGGTGGTCTGTGACACCGTGGAGGACGTGGTCAAGACAGTTCACGAGTGGTACGACAGGCAGGAGCTGGCGCTGGAACCCGCGATGCAGTCCGTGGGGAGAACCCGGCGAAAGAGCACAAGGGGCACGGGGCTCAGACACGAGAATGGCCCCAAGTAACCTCACCACCACACCGTCACGGCATCGCGCCGCGACTTTCGCCCGGCTCAGCTTGATTACTCGGGGCCGCTGTAAATCTAGCATGGTCGCATGCGATTGTCAAATCCCGAATCACTCACACGCAGCCCACGAGCGGGCGAACTAAGGAGAGTCAATGGTGATCAAGGCAATCTTCTTCGACTGGGTTAACACGCTGGTGCACATGGAGCCGGACCGGCACGTGATTTCCGCCCAGGTGTGCCGTGAGTTCGGGATCGAGGTATCCGAACGGGACCTGCTGCGCGGCATCTACGCGGCCGAGGAGGAGATGAGTCACGGGCGGCCGTTACGCTGGTCCATGGATGAAGACCCAGAGAAGTACATCCGTTACAACAACAGGGTCCTTGCCGAGGCCGGTGTCGCGCCGCCCGACAGGGGCACCTCGCTCAAGCTGCTGCAGCGCTTCGCGGAGCGGTTCAAGGATTTCAAGTTCGCGACGTTCGATGACGTCACGCCGTCCCTACGCAACCTAAGGAGTAGAGGTATCACCACCGGGCTCATCTCGAACATGCCGTACCAGATGCAGCCCATGCTCGAAAGGCTGGGGCTCGGTGGGTTGCTCGACCATGCCGTCACGCCACTTGATGTGAACGGGGTCAGCAAACCCGAGGCGCCCATCTTCCTGGAAGCGTTGCGCCGGGCAGACGTCAAACCCGCGGAGGCTGTCCACGTAGGTGACGAGCACTTCGTCGACGGCGCCGGAGCACGCGCCGTCGGCATAACGCCGGTGATCCTGGACCGGCACAACCTCTTCTCCGCGCTCACCCAGTACCACCGGATAGCCTCCCTCGCGGAACTCCCGGCGTTGATCGACGAACTGGGCAGCAGCGGCGGTTCTCGGACTACCCCTCACTGACACGTGCCGTCGCGGACTCCACTCATCAGAGTCGGTTACAATACACGGAATAGAGGGAGACTGGAGAGACTGTGGCAGACAAACTTGCGCACCTGAAGAACCTGCTCGCTGCCCGCGAGGAGGCGCGTGTCCGTCTCCGGGACATGGAAGCGGAGGGGGAGGTTGCCGGTGGAGCAGAGAAGCGGCGGTCATCCGAGCTGAAGCGGCAGTCAGACCGTCTTGCCGAGATGGACGGCAAGCTACGGAGACTGCGAAAGGCCATCACTGAAGAGACGGAGCGAGCCCGTTCATCGGCGATCGCCACAAGAACTGCACTGGATGAGCTGGGGACTGCGCAGCCCGGCGGCGGGCAGGGGGTCCACACCGAGAGTCTGCGTCAGGAACTGCAGCTAAGGCTGACTGAGCTGAACAGCCGGGTGTCCGTGAAGGAACGGGCACTGCAGGCCGAGTCCGCAAGCGACCTCGCATGGCTCGACTCCGTGCCGGAGGCCCATCGGGCCGACGAAGAACCCGAGTTGTCCGGTCCACATGAACCGGGCGAGATGACCGTATCGGAGTTCCCCGGGGCCTCGGTGCCTGAACGGATCATGATGTTGAGACGCGAGATGAAGAAGCCGGGGTCCCGGCGTTCCATCATCGTCAGTACGGTAGTGGTGTGCGCCATTGCCGCCATCGTCTTCGGCGTGGTGCTCGTTTCCGGCCACCGGAATCCCAAGCAGGCATCTGATTACCTCGGGGAGGGAGAGGTGCTGGTGCCGGTACTGGTGGACGATGCGCGGAACATCCGCAATCTCGAGTTCACACTGACCTACGATCCCGGAGTGCTGCGTGGCATGTCTGTAATCCAGGGCGACGTGGGACGACTGGCATTCATGCAGTATGACATCGACAATTCCGGCACCATTGAAGTGGTGATGCGTGACGTTACGGGCATAGATGGTTCAGGGACCATGCTGATCATGCGTTTTCGAACGCTCGAAGCCGGACCAACGCCTGAGCCCATCGCATTCACGGCGCTGAAGGCGGTTGACTCCGAGACGCTGCAGGAGAGACCCGCAACGGGAGAAGACGGCTGGGTCGACACGCTCGACTTCGAGGTTCTCGCCCCGGTAATCCGCTTCCCATGAGCCACCGATATCAGGTCGCCGTCCGGTCAGATGAGCCCGGACAGGATTGAGACCTGGCGGCCACTCCACCTCGCACGAACGCGAGGGCGATGCCGGCCAGGATGAGCGCTCCACCCGTGAGTTCGAGCCCGGTCGGCGCCTCCCTCAGGGCCAACCACGCCAGGAACGACGCTCCGACGGGCTCCCCGAGCACTGCGACCGTTACCATAGTGGCCGGCAGGAACCGCAACGCCCAGTTCAGAGACATGTGGCCCACGAGTTGCGGCACCAGAGCCAGCGCCACCATTGCCGCGTAGGCGCCAGCCGAATACCCTGCGAGGGGAGTGCCCGATACCACGGCGGCAACCAGGAGAGCGCCCGCGGCCACTGTGAAAACAGCCGTCGCATATGCCAGCAACCCCGCGCGCGGCCGCACGCGCCTCCCAATCAGGAGGTACCCGGCCATGGCCAGGGCCGCCCCCAGCGCCATGAGGTTTCCTGACAGCGCTGTGCCGCCTCGCACCATTCCGGCGTAGCCGATGAGCATCGCTCCGCCCAGGGAGACGGCGATACCCACAAAAGTGCCGCGCTTCAGGCGCTCCCTGAACAGAAGCCATGAAGCCAGTGCAACGAACAGCGGGGTAGTGGTGACCAGGACCACGGAACTGGCAACCGAGGTCTGAGAGAGGGACGCGATCCACAGGGCGAAATGCAGCGCCAGCAGCAGCCCTGCGGCGAACAGAGACGGCCACCATTCATGCAGCAGTGCGCGCAGCTCCCGGCGCGCGCGGATAAGCGCGCAGGGCAGCAACACGGCTGAAGCGATACCCAGCCGGAAGACAGCAACCGCGAGCGGTGGCGCGTCGGCCAGACGAATGAGCACGGCCGCGCAGGAAATGGCAACCACTCCCAGCGCAAGCAAGCCCAACCGTCCTGGCATCTCAGTCTCACAACGTACGCGTCCGGCCTCTCACGAGGCCGGACGGTCTTTCTGGTGCGCGCTCCAGGTCAGTCTGCCGTCTTGCCGAACCTGGAGGAATCGGTATCACGCGCGCCCTGAAACGCCTTCAGCTTCCCAGCCATCTCCTGCAGCTTGGAGACGACACGGCCACTGACCGACCGGGCGGGGTACGTACCATCTTTGCGCCTCTCGCCCATGGGCACTCCGCACAATACCTCCATGCCCTGCTCGACAGAGTCCACAGCATAGATGTGGAACTGACCATTCCGCACAGCATCGACAACCTCGTCACGGAGCATCAGGTTGCGCAGGTTACGGGCAGGTATCATGACACCCTGCGTTCCAGTGAGTCCCTGCGTGACGCATACCTGGAAGAAGCCTTCGATCTTCTGATTCACGCCGCCGATGGGCTGCACCTCTCCCCTCTGATTGACCGAGCCGGTGACGGCGATGTCCTGGCGCAGAGGCACATCCGCGAGGCTGGACAACAGTACATACAGCTCAGCGCATGAGGCGCTATCCCCGTCCACACCACCATACGATTGCTCAAAGCAGAGGCTGGCGGAGAGGGACAGGGGCGCATCCTGCGCATAGCGCCAGCCGAGATAGCCACTCATGATGAGCACACCCTTGTCATGGGTGCTGCCGCTCAGGTTCGCTTCACGCTCGATGTTGATGACCCCATCCCGTCCCAGGAACGTCCGGCAGGTGATTCTCGACGGCTTGCCAAACATTATGTCACCAAGACTATAGATGCTGAGCCCATTGACCTGACCGGCAACCGAGCCCCTGGTATCGATGAGGATGGAGCCATCCTCGATCATCTCGCGGAGCCGTTCATCCGGCAGGTTATGGCGGAAGCGGCGTTCCTCGATGGCGCGTTTGACATGGGAGCCATCCACCAGCTTGGCGCCCTCTTTCCGTGCCCAGTATTCCGCTTCCTCAATGAGTTCCTTGATGAAGGCGAATCGTGACGAGAGTCTCTCCTGGTTGGCCACCATGCGCGACGCGTACTCGAGCACACCCGCCACCGCCGTGCGGTCGAAATGCTTCAGCTCGCATTCGGTGCAGCAGCCGGCGACGAAGGCAGCATAGGACTTCATGTTGTCCGGCGTGCGGGCGACTTCGTAGTTGAAGTCCGCCTTGACCTTGAATATCTCCCAGAAGTCCTCGTCATACGCGGAGAGGAGCTGATACAAGTTGGCGTCGCCGATGAGTATCACCTTCACATCGATGGGAATGGGCAACGGCCGCAATCCCTGCGGTGCGATGAGGCCGAGTTGCTCGTATGACTCCTCGATGCCGAGTTCCCGCGTCTTGAGCGCACGTTTGAGGGCCGGCCACACGCCAGGGTTGGTGACAACGTCCGCCGCGCTCAGCAGAAGATACCCACCGTTGGCGAGATGCAGCGCGCCGGGCTTCAACATCGTGTGATCGCTGACATAGCCACCGAGCACGAACTTGCGCTCAATCTTACCGAACAGGTTGACGTAGTTCGGGTTGGTCTCCGTCACGATAGGCGGCCCATCGGTACCGCTGTTGTCGACGAAGACATTCACGAGGAAGGGCAGAGCGGGGTCCGAGCCGAACCGCGCTTCATCAGCAGCCAGACCGAGCAGCGCCTCCGGCTTCGCCTCCGCCTGAGGCGACTTGAAATTGTCTATCTTGTCCAGCGTGTAGGACTTGAGATCGGTGAGATACTGCAGGATATCCGCTGAGTCAGCGTACTTACGTGCAAGGGCGTCGAAGAGCCGCGAAATAGTGTAATCAGCAAGGCGGCGATCGGATTCGAGCAGCTTCTCTCCTGTAACACGGTCGATATCCTGCGCTTCCTCAAACAGCGATTCGAGGTCCTTGCGCAGATCGTTGCGGTTCTTCTCGATGGTCTTCCTGGCCCTCTCACCCAGGGCCATGAAATCCTCCTGGGAGAGCGCCTTGCCGTCCTTGAGCGGCACGAGGGCGGCCCCAACCTGACTCATCTGAATGAGAAAACCCTTCTTGGCCGCTTCGGAGCGGAGCTTGTTGAACATCTCCTGTTGCCGCGCCTGACTTTCCTCGACGATGGCCTTGCGCTGTTCCTTGTACTCCTCGCTGGAGAAGGCCTTGAGGAGGTCCTTCCTGAGATGCTGCAGCAGGTTCGCGACATCATCGCGAAAGACACGGCCATTCCCCTTCGGCAGAACCACGCTGCGAGGCCGGTCCGGATGCGCGAAGTTGTAGATGTAGCACCAGTCATTGACGCTATACTGCTGTCCCGCCTTCTCTCGCTCATCGATGAGCCTGGCGATGTACGTCTTGGCCACCGAGGTCTTGCCCGTACCGGTCAAGCCGGCGAGGTATATGTTGTAGCCGTCATGCTCCATCGACAGGCCGAACTCGATGGCACGAATTGCCCGGTCCTGGCCGATGAACTCGTGTAGCGGTGCGAGATCCTCGGTGCATTCGAATTCGAACTGTGCGGGATCGCAGACCCATTTCAGCTTCTCCGCCGGTACTTCATATCGCCTTATGTCGATCATCCTGCTCCTTTCCGTCCAGCTGTTGACGCACACGGCATCGAGGTCAGGTCGAGTCATCCGAACGAGGCGGCATCAGTCCCTTGCGCGCCGCAACACTTCCGTAGTTCCGTGAGTTCCCTTTGTTCACCCGCTTCACCGAGACCCTGCCGGCGGACACGATCATCTTGATCGCGTCATCCACTGAGATGTCGGTTCTGGTTACGTCTTCCTCTCGAACGATTTCCAGGAACCCCGAGGTCGGGTTCGGCGCCGTGGGCACAAACACATTGAGCAGCTTCTGGCCCGTTGCATCGTACTCCTCGTTGGTGATGAAACCGATGCAGCGAATACCCTTACGGGGAAACTCAATCAGCACCACCTGCATGAAGCCGGTCTCACGAGGCTGTGCGAAGCTCTCCAATACCTGCTTGATGCCGTTGTATACCGGCCTCACGATGGGCACGCGCGAAATAACCGACTCAACCAGAGAGAGCAGACGCTGGCCACCGAAGTGGGTGGTCATGAGTCCCGAGATGTAGATGATGAGTAGCGTGGTGACAAATCCCACGCCATAGAGCGGGCGTCCGGCAAGACCCCGGATGATGGGCTGCAACAGATCATCCACCCACTCGAAGAGCCACTTGAGAATGAACAACGTGGCCATCAAGGGCACGACGACGAGGATGCCGGTGAGGAAGTGGCTGCGGATTCTGGACAGGATGCGTAACCAGAAGTCGGACTGCGAGATCCTGTTCAGTCCCTTCAAGAACGAATTCGGCCGGCTCTCGCCGCTCTCGGGCGTATACATTATGTCACTTGTCCCGATCTGCGCCGTAGCAGAGAGACCGGAGACAACCGCACTGCAGACGCTCCAGCCTCACCGCTCCTGAGCGTGAACCCGCCGGAGTTCAAAGACCACCGGATTGTCGGCGTCCGGGCAGGCAACACGTGAGACAGCCGCATCCGGCTCCCACGGGAAGCTCCCGCCAAACTGCAGCACCTGCGCAAACGGATACAGCGTGTAGAAGGCCCATGAGCACAAGCCTGGTGGCGTCGTTTGCCCGATGACGAATCGGTCTCCGACACGGTGTCCCGCCTCACAGTGTCCGCATTGTGAGACTACTGAGGCGACTACGCTATCCATGTCCATCGTCTTACCCGCTGCATCGTACACGCACGAACCAGCGCGCCGACGGCATGCACTAAAACGGACCTTTCGCGACGCAGATACCGCCGACTGTCCAAGTATATGCGGGCTGACACGGAAACGTAAAGCGCGGCCCCCGTTCCGCCTCGTCAGCCAACCGACGGGCGGCGGGTGACCAGTATGGTCGCGATGGACACGACGAAGAGAGCCAGGAAGAGGATGAACACAAGGTCATAGGTACCGGAGGCATCATACATGCGGCCGGCCGCCAGCGGGCCAACGGCGCTGCCCACACAATAGGCGATGGTGACGGCGCCGAAGATGGAGCCATAGTGCCGCAACCCGAAGTAGCCACTGACAAGCATCGACATGGTCGGCAACCAGCTTCCGATGCCGAGTCCCATCGCGATGGCATACGCCCACGCCATCCACGCCGGTGAGCCGCTCCCCATCTTCATGAGGATGACGATGCTCAACGTCTGAAGCAGCAAGCCGACTGCAAGCGCGAATTTGGCCTGGATTCGGTCGCAGAGCCAGCCGAATCCGAACTTGGTGAACGCGCTGCACAACCCCACCGCACCCAATGCGCCTGCGGTGACCGCCGCCGGAAAGCCCGCATCCTCAAAGAACGGCACCTGGTTCTGAATGGCGCCGACCTGCGCGAAGTGGCTGAAGAGGAACGTCACGACGATGAGCCAGAACGTCATCGTCCCGGCCGCGACGCTAAGGGAGACGCCGGACTTGGCGACCGGCACTTCAGCGCCCGTGGAAGACGCACGATCCGTTGCTCCGTAGGCGCGAAGCCCCTTCTCCTCAGGCCTGGTGCGCATGACGAGGATAGCGAGGGGGATGATGACCGCCCAGCAGAGGATTCCCAGCACAAGAAAGGTCTTACTCCAGCCAAGAGTGGGCAGCAGATAGGTGCCTACAACAGGCGCAAGAACCAGACCTCCCACGCCGACGCCCGAGGCCATGAGGCCGACCATGGTTCCACGCCGCTTCTCAAACCAGTTGGAGGTCACGGCGCTTGTGGGGATCTGTCCGGTGCCCGCCATGCCAAGCCCGACGATCGCATAGCCAAGGTAGTACTGCCATAGCGCGGACATGGAGAAGAGCACAACGAAACCGATTCCGGCAATGGCTGCCCCGGCGGCCATCACGACTCGGGCGCCGTACCTGTCCACCATGCGGCCGGCCTGGGGGGCCACGAACCCGGTGGTGAGAAAGAAGATCGTGAATCCGGCCATGACGTCGCCCCGTCCCCATCCCAGTTGCTGCTGCAGCGGGGTCACGAAGAGGCTGAACGCGTAGAAGCCACAGCCGAACGTGATGATATTGCAGAGAAAGGCAGCGAGAACGATCCAGTAGCCGTAGAACGGCCGGCGTGCGTCAGCGGTCACCGTTGTGCCTCACGTGATGTATTGTGCGGCGCGCCAGCCTCCGATCCAGACAGATAGCACGCCAGGCAGCCAGCCATTATACCATCGCCGAGATTGGCGCGCCCGACGTCGAATGTTAGAATCAGCGGGACTCGCGGCGTACGGCCATACCGGCGTCAGGCAACGACCGACCGCTGCGGCACAGCACTCCGTAACGCACGAGCGTTCGGCACTGGAGGCCAGATTGAAGACACGACTCAAGTTCCTCGGCGCGGCAGAGAACGTCACGGGTTCTCGTTTCCTTCTGGAGGCCAATGGACACCGCTTCCTCATCGACTGCGGTATGCATCAAGAACGCGACCTTCGCGACCGCGACTGGGCTCCCTTTCCGGTAGAACCATCGTCCATCGACGCGGTGCTGATCACACATGCGCATCTGGACCACTGCGGCTACCTGCCAAAACTCGTTCGCGAGGGTTTCAGCGGGCCGGTGTACTGTACACCAGCTACGGCGGAGATCATGAAGATATCCCTGCTTGATTCAGCCCACCTGCAGGAATCCGATGCGGAGAACAAGAGGCGCCGGCACGAGAGAGAGGGACGGCAGGGCCCACACCCCGAGGTTCCGTTGTACACCGTGCAGGACGCCGAGAACTGCTTCCCACAGTTGAACCCGGTCCGGTGCAAAGACTCTCTGACGCTCGGAGAGGGCGTGGTCGCGACCTTCCACGAGGCGGGGCACATACTGGGCTCCGCCATGATCGAGTTTGACGTCCGCATGGACGGACAGCAACGGCGCATCATCTTCACCGGGGATATCGGGCGGTGGGACCGGCCGATCGTGCGCAATCCGAGCACCTTCGAGCAAGCTGACTACGTGGTGATGGAGTCGACCTACGGGAATCGGACACACGCCGACGTGAAGGCGGTGGATGAGCAACTGGAACAGGTCATCAAGAGCACGGTCAAGACGAGGGGCAACATCATCGTGCCGAGTTTCGCCATCGAACGTGCGCAAGAGTTGTTGTACCACATGCGCGAACTGCTTTCCGCCGACCGTATTCCTCATCTCCTGGTGTTCCTTGACAGCCCGATGGCCATCAAGGTCACCGAAGTATTCCGGAGCCATCCCGAGCTATATGACAGGGATGCCCGCGAGATACTCAAGAACGGCGACCTGCCGCTCGACTTCCCTTCGCTGGTTACGGTAGCCACCGCCGACCAGTCTAAGGCGCTGAACTACCTCGGCGGGTCAGCGATGATAATCGCGGGGTCAGGCATGGTAACCGGTGGCCGCATCAAGCACCACCTGGTGAACAACATCTCGAGGCCGGAGTCGACAGTCCTGTTCGTGGGCTACCAGGCCATCGGCACGCTGGGCCGCATAATCGTGGACGGTGCGCAGGAAGTGCGCATCTTCAATGAGCGTTATCCGGTTCGTGCCCGCATTGAGCAGATTCACGGCTTCTCTTCCCACGCGGATCGAAACGAGTTGATGCGCTGGCTTTCCAGCATAAAGAACACCCCGCGCAAGGTCTTCGTGGTACACGGAGAAAAGGAGTCCTCAGAGGACTTCGCTGCGCTGGTGGCGAAGGAGCGCAATTGCCCGGTGTCCATACCGCAGTACGGCGACGAGGTCGTAATCGACTAGCAGCAGACCGTGGTGCTGCCTGAGACGCAAGCCCGATGGCGCGTACGGGAGGTAGAGGTGAGCTATCCGATCAAGAAGGTGCTGACACAAAGCAAAACGGTGGCCATAGTGGGCCTTTCCGCGAAGCAGGAGCAGGACAGCTACATGGTTGGGCGCTATCTGCGCGACCATGGCTACGACATATTCCCGGTCAACCCCACTGTCGGCGAGATACTGGGTCGCACCTCATACGCGAGCCTGCGGGATCTGCCCACGCCGCCGGACGTGGTTGACATCTTCCGCCGGGCGGAGTTCGTGCCGGAGATCGTGGAGGAGGCCATCGCGGTCGGGGCAAAGGCCGTCTGGATGCAGCTCGGCATAAGGCATCCTGAGGCGGCCAGACGTGCACGTGAGGCCGGGCTCATGGTGGTCATGGACCATTGCATGAAACGGGAGCACCAGCGCATCACCGGCACCCCCCAGTCGAAACCAGCCGCGTGACCGCGATTAGCCCCAGTAACTGACCGGCGCGTAGAAGGCTCGCGACTTGATCTCCATGTCGCGGCCTCCCCATGTCTCCTTCATCTCCTTGCGGGCATCGGCCAGTGCCTCACCTGCCAGCCACAGCTTGAACGTGGCCTCATCCTTGAACTCGTATATGGCCAGATACGGAGGTTGCGGCGACTCAACGAGTCCGGACAGCTTGAGGCGCCTCACCGAGGTGATATGGCCGTCCCGCGAGAGCATGGGGATGTGTACCTCGTCATACCACTTGTTGAACTCGGCCTCGAGTTCGGGAGCACAGCGCGTCCACACAAGCCAGAGATACGATTGTTTTGCCGCCATGGCGCCTCCTCGTCTGCCCGCCGCATACGCCGGACGGGCTCTGAATGCGAACTCACGCACTATACCACACGAAGTTGTCACACGTGTGGTCGAACATGAGCCAGGGACCACGGGCCGCACGGCGGATGCTACAATCCGGCGAGGTCACACGCCGGACCAGACCGACATGAGCGAACAAGGTTGAGAATGCCACAGAGAGAAGAAACGTACCACCTCGCGGGGCTGGACACTGTTCATCATCTGCGCTGTCCTCTTCATCGTGTCGGCGGCTCTCAGCGGAGACGCCTTCTACCTTGCGGCAGCGTCGTGTTCCTCATTGTGCGCCTTGCCTTCCTGGTTCTCGATCTCAAGAAGACGGAGACGGGACAGGTTGGCCTGACCGGGATCATGTGAACCAGGAAACGGATGCCGGACGAGGGCTGCCGCTCTCTCAATACAGTTCTATGAGCAATCCCGCCACAATCATCACCGTTGCCAACAGGCGCACCATCACCAGCTGCCCGCCGCTCCAGTAGAGGAAGCTGGGCGCCCACCAGCTCAGCACCAGTGCGAACAGGAAGACGAACAGCGGTCTGGTGCTGAGCAGCGTGATACGAGGGAAACCGGGCCACGCGCCAGTGCCCAGTAGGAGATGATCATTCCCACCGGCGCGATGAGTTCGTTGAACGTCACCACCGCGAGCATCTTGCCCCGTTCGCGCAGCGCCACGAGGCTGAACATCACGCTCCGCCTCAGGCTGATGAGGAGAAAGGCCGCGCCCATTACCAGCGCGCCGATCCAGAACAGGTTCCAGAACGTGATGCGTTCAAGCGCCACCTTGCCGGTCACATCGGCCACCGCAAAAGCAGGCTGGCGAGCGGATGAGCAGCGAGCGCGGCCGCTCCATCTGGATCCGCGCTGACCGCTGTTGAGCGCAATCAGCACTCCGCCCAGAACGACGATCGCGATGGCGGCGAACTGCTGCCAGGCCAGACGTTCATCCAACAGGACAAAAGCAAAGACGGCCACAAACACGGGATACGTGTAGACGAGCGGGATCACCGTCGCTACCTCCCGGTGACGCAGGCCGTCCAGCAGGATGACAATCGCTCCCGTGCGGATGACGGATGACAGTACGGCGATGCTAACGGCGGCTGAGCCCGCATCCGCGGGCAGGGGGATGAGGCGCGAGAGGACGAGGGCGTAGATGAAGTGCAGCCCTCCCACTACCAGCATGAAAGCCCGTACTCCTGGCAATCGCTTGGAGACGAGATGGCTGTCCAGTATGCTCACGACAGCCATAATGGCTGAACTGAGCAAGGCGGCGTGCATCCACGTCACTGCAGCGGACTCCTCGCGACGAGAGAGGGCACAACACTGACTGAGCAGATTGCGGCACCGGCGAGCCTCGTGTGAGATCCACCCCTGAATACGCCGTCCACGGGTCTAGCATTACCGCACTCGGCCCCATCGCACCGCAACATGCGAGGCCGAAGCCAGATGGAAACCGGTCCGGGATGCTTGACGCTCATCATCGCACGTGAGAGTATACCCGCACGAACGATGGAACGGCCAGTCCAGCCTGACGGAGTGAGATGCAGCGCATGAGAAGCTGGTTCAGAAGCGCGCTTGCGGTGGTGCGCCAACACCGCAGGGCGTACCTCATCATCAACCTCGTCTACTACGGGATTGTGCTCGCCGCCATGGTGTTCGTCACGGCGTTTCCAGCGATTCAGCAGGCGCTGACCAACGCCGTGGTCATCTCCTTCTCCGAGGAGCCGATGGCGGCGGTCGTTGACGCGTACGCAAGCGGCAACGTGCTCAAGGCGGCTGCGCTCACCTTCACGGTCAACCTGTTCCTGGGTGCCATCCTCGTGCTGCTGTTGCCATCGCTCATCATCCCGTTCTCCGGGCTGCTGATGGGACTCGTACGAGCCACACTGTGGGGACTGCTGCTCGCCCCCACCACACCGGAACTGCAGATGGCGATGATTCCGCACTCTCTGTGTCTGCTGCTTGAGGGGCAGGGGTACATCCTGACGTTGCTGGCGGCGTGGGCACCGGGCTATGCCTTCGTCTCACCCGCGAGCGTGGGGGCGACAACGCGGCTTGGCGGCTATCTGCAGGGACTGAAGGACGCAGGGTGGAAAGATGCTCCTCGCCGCCACAGTACTGGCAGTGGCAGCCATCTACGAGGCAGGAAGTCGAGGTTATCCATCTCGTCCCGCTGCTCTCCAGTTGATTCGGGCGTATCAGCCGGGAGTTGCCTCACACACCCGCAACCTCGGAGCCCGTTCCGTCGTTATACCGCATAGAGATAATGACTCTCCTGCGCGTCCAAACGCGTTCGACACACGGGAACGGAGGCGATGCGTGCTTCACGAGCGGCGAACCAGGATCACAACAGCTTCGGACGCCTGCGGACTGGCGTCCTGGGCCATATGCAGCCATGGTATGGGGGCTGGAGATGCTGTGGTCTCAGAGCGTGCTCATCGTGCTCATCAATGCGCTGATGGGCTTCACCATCGGCATCAGTTCGCTCCGGTTTCACTGATTGCGCACGCGCGCGCGCTGGGATTGATGTTCGGGATCGCACTGGCACCACTCCAGAGCCACGGTCTGGGGTTCTGGTGGGCGATAGTCCTCGGCCCCGGTATACGGGTTCCTTGATCGGAACTTGGCGCAACTGTCTTCTTCCACGCAGACATCGACGCGTGGTAGCCGAAGGCGATCACGCCTCCTGCAGAGGGAGGCGGCTCAGCTTCAGGCAACACGAACCCGGCTTGTTCGAACCGGACCTTCTGTCCCTCCCACGAGGCGGAATACGCCTGGATCGCTTTCGACGTGACCGAAGACGGTTACGTTGCTTGCAGCACGTGGCCTGTCACCGGTGCTTGCCGGCGTCAGGCCGAAGAAGATGCACAGCGCATGACCGGGCGGCCAGAAGGCAAGGTCACAATGAGTTCAACCTCCTCCTGTGGAGCTTCCAGTGGGAGTGACAGAGGAAACTGACCCGTAGAGTTCGTCTCCCCACGTCCGCATCCGCACCTCCAGAGGCATGGCATTCCATACCGCATCGGCGACGTTCGTTTCATTGAGAGTGGCATATGCGGCGACCGTATCCGAGCTGATCCGAACCCTGCGTTGCTCGTTCATATTGCGCCTCCCGGCCTCCAGATACTCTGCAGGCACGCAGTCTATGGGTCGCGACTCACGGAGTCAACCCGGAATCCGGCCCGAACCAAACGCGAACCGGGGTCAGCCCTGCATAGTCATTCCTCATCACCCACCGGCTCAACCACCAGTCGCAGGCCTTCCATGCGAACGATCATCACCGCAGTCCCACTTCCAGCGGTACCGTGCCCACACCGCTTTGGCCACAACTCGTTTCCCACGCGAACATAGCCGCGGCTCCAACGCCTTCACGACCTGAGCACGAACACCCACGTCCGGAGACCTGGACGGACGAATGCCGATGGCCCTGAGATTGAGCTTCGTGAGGATGACGGACATCAGCGTCATTCCCGTAGCTATCAGCGCCACGGCCCAATCCGGGACCTTGAGACCCAGTGCCGGCAGCACGAGCAGAAGCACTGCAAGCAACAGGGCAAGTTCGAGCACCGAGACCACTACCGCGTAGACGAGGAATGCCCTGGGTTTCACTGCCAACACTGTACAAGAGGCTGCCATGGCCTGTCACGTTCGGGTTTGCCAATCGAGGACGACGCAATGTCGCCTTGGACAGCCTTCACGAGCGATGCACTGCGGTCAGTCCGAATCGGCAAGAACCAGATGATCATCGATGGCCTTCAGCCGCTGGACAAGTGGCGGATGCGAGTAATGCAGCATCACGTACAGGGGATGCGGGTTCGGGTGCGTGAGATTGACCACGGAGAGCGTTCGCAACGCCGCGGCGAGAGCCGCCGGATCTGGAGCAGTATCCAGCGCGAAGCGGTCGGCAGCATACTCCTGGCGACGAGAGATCCGGTTGACGAGCACAGCAAGCACCGCATCGAGCGGCGCGTAGAGGAGCGCGAAGCCGACAAATCCCACGTGCAGCGATGGTTGCGCCACGCCCACGGCATCGTACAGTCCAGGTTGGCCGAGGAGAAGTTGCAGCAGGAAGAGGGCGACGCCGGCATGGGCGGCGCCGATGAGCAGGCCTTGTACCATGTGGTGCAGACGGTAGTGTCCCACCTCGTGCGCGAGTATGGCGACCAGTTCAGCGGGCGGATGCTGTTCGATAAGCGTGTCGAACAGGGCGATGCGGCGGCGGCGGCCCAGTCCGGTGAAGAAGGCATTGGCCCTCGTGGAGCGCCGAGAGCCATCGATGACGTAGACGTTCTCCAGAGAGAACCGTACGGAATCGGCATATGCGACCACGGCGTTCCGCAGCGCGCCCTCGGGCATGGGCGTGAAACGGTTGAACAGCGGCATTATCAGGCTCGGGCCCAGCCACTGGACCACCAGCGTGAACGCGGCCACGGTCAACCAGCACAGCAGCCACGCGATATCCCCCATGGTGAGAAACAAGAGCAGCACACCGGCGATGAGCGCTCCCCCCAGGATAGCTCCGAGGGCAAGCCCTTGGCCCGGTCCAACAGAAACGTAGGCCAGAGGTCCGATTGAAGCCGTAACGCGATTCGATGACGAACGTGTGGTACGCCTCGAAGGGAACGGAGGCGGCACTGTACGCCAGTGCCAGCAGACCCACATAGGCGAGGCCGCGGACGAGTTCACTGCCGGTCAATCCCGCACCACTGCGTCAAGCCAATCGAATCCACCCGTCAGCCAGAAGAGAAGAGCACTACAAGGAGGCTGGAACGTTCAACGATGGACTCGCGCGTGACCTCCAGAACATACCGTTTGGAGCGCTCCAGGACCTCTCGTCCGTAGAGAGCGGTGATGGACCCCGGCACGGGCCGCTCAAGCGATCTGACGTTGAGGAGGTCCGCCGCCGTGTGCAGCGCGAAGTCACACACCAGCGCAAGGATGATAATCGGGAAGAAGCTATTCATCGGAGCAGTGTGCCACCTTCAGGTCGTTCCATCCCGGTCAGCGTAGCACCCCCAGGGGATACGCACCTGACAGGACAGCCTTGAGCTGCCAGATGACGATGCTGAGAACCGCCACGAATGCCACGATATTGGCAACGGGGTGCGGCGGAATGAGTGCCAGCGCGGAACCGAACAGCAACAGCCTGAGGGGGAGACTGAGGCGCCTGAACATCCATCCCTCGAGGGCTGAGGCGAGACAGAGAGCAAGAACAACACACGCGCCGACGGCCCATAGTATCTCCAGGGGCGCACCGAAGAGCAGCAGCGCGGGGCGGTAGACGAAGGCAATCGGGATGGCGAAACCGACGGCCGCGAGCCGGACGGCGGCAAGGCTGGTGGGCCAGAATCCCGCCCCCGCCATTCCAGCACCAACAAGGGAGCCGACCGCAATCGGGGGCGTGATAAATGCGATATTGGCGTAGTACAGCGCGAAGAAGTGCGCGACCACTACGGGGATACCCGATTTGACCATCAGTGGAGCGACGATGAGCACCGTGACCAGATAGGCCGGGGTGGGAGGCACTCCTGTACCAAGAACGAGACACGCAGCCGCCCCCATCAACGCCAGCAGCAGCAGCGACTGGCCGGCCAGTGTGCTTACTACATGGCTGAAGGCACTTCCGAGCCCGGTCTGAAAGAGAGCGACCATCACGATACCGCTCAATGCGCACACCGGCGCCACACGGACGAACTCCTGAGCAGCTTCAGCCAGTGCCCTCGCAATGGTCCGGTATGACATACGCGTGCTGCGTCTGAGCGCCGCCGCCAGCGGCACAGCGGGAATGGCCCAGAGCACCGCCATGGCCGGATAGTACCCCTTAATCAGCAGAACGATGAGGACCAGAACCGGCAGGAGCAGGTGACCACGAGCCACCACCTCGCGACGCACGGACGTGAGGTCCACTCCACCTCCAGTCCCGCGCATCCCCGTGTGGACAGCCTGAATATGCACCTGCAGCAGAAGACACGTGTAGTACAGCACCGCCGGGATGACCGCGAGAAGCATGATGCGCAGATAGGAAACGCCGGTAAGTTCCGACATGATGAAAACGATGCCGGTCATGACCGGTGGCACGATACTCGCCCCCGTCGATGCGGCTGCCTCCACCGCGCCGGCATAGTGCGGCTTGTATCCAACCTCCTTCATCATAGGAATGGTCATACTGCCGGTCATCAACATGTTGGTCACCGGTCCGGCCGTGACGCTGCCCACCAGACCGCTGCCGATGACCGCGATCTTGGCCGGTCCACCACGCGAACCGCCCGCAAGCGCCTGACAGATTGCGGTGAACAGTTGCGTCAACCCCGAGTATTGCACCAGCTTGCCGAAGATGATGAACAGTGAGATGAGTGTGGCCGACATCCTGAGCGGAACACCCCAGATTCCCTGCAGCCTCGTCCACACTGTGAGATCGAGGATGTCCTCCACTCCGATTCCCACGTGAGCCCAGATGCCAGGCAGCCAGGGGCCGAAGTACATGAACAGGATAAGTCCAAGCATAATGACCACGAACGTCAGGCCAACGGTCCGGCGGGCCGCTTCGAAGAGAAGCAGCAGCAACATACCTGCGACCAGGAGATCAGGAACAGGGAGCGGCGTTACGACGAGCGCCCGCAACAGAAGCTTATCCAGGCTGGCCGCAAGGTAGAGAGCGATGAGCAGGCAGAGTCCCGCCAGCAAAAGGTCGCCGGGTCGCACGAAAAGACGGCCAGACGAACGGCCACCGAACAAGACGAACGTGAGAGCCAGCACCCCACACAGATGGATGGACAGGTGCAGGTCGATTGGCGCGTAGAAGATGCCCTGGCCGAACAGATGATACAACGCGAAGGACAGGGAGAAGATGTAGACCACCCGGCTGATACGACCATCCGGAAGCCTGCGTCGGCTCACCGGGCTGAATAGGCCCCGGAACAGTCTGGCAACCCGGGCGGCCGCCTGGCCCATCATGCCGGGTTCGCCACCTACTCGATCCATCCGAGTTCCCTGTAGAACCGTAGCGCGCCGGGGTGGAATGCCTCGCCTGTCCTTTCTGCAATCTCAACCGCCCGCGAGATGCCCTCGGGCGTCAACAGGGAGCGCGCATCGGCATGAACCGAATAGAGCAGTTCGGCGTGTTCGTAGATCGCCTTGATCACCTCGTAGACCACGCCGTCAGGAACCTCAGGGCGCGCCACGAAGTACTGGGACGCGGCAACGGTCGGCACGTCGGCTTCAACAAAGGGATACGTGCCCGCGGGAATGGTTGTAGCCACACATCCGAGCCCCTCCATGTGTGTAACCAGAGCGGGATCGTCCAGAGGCAGTAACCGTACGCCGAACGATACCCCCATATACGCGGGCTGCGGCAAAGCTCCCCAGGTCATACCCATGTTGATGCGTCCGGATTGCAGCGCCTCGATGCCTTCAGCACTCGCCATCATAAGCGTCTCATATCTAGACCCCCACGACTCCGTCTCCTCGAGCGTGACGCCATAGTGGCCGAATATCTGCGACAGTACTTCCCTCATAATACCGACGCCACAGCCCATCACCATCGGAAACCGACGACCGATCATGTCCGCAATGGATGTCAGACCGGTCTCCTCAAGAACGAGGAAATGCACATGCATGGATGAGGCGGGCATGACTATCAGGTAGTCCGTGGTCGAAACATAGTCCACCTCCGGGTATAATGGCTCGTTCACCAGTACGTCAAGGGCGCGTGGCGACATCGTGTTGTAGAAGTCTGCCTCACCCTTGACACGTTTCTCAATGAGCCGTGCCTCACCGCCAGCCGACATCGAAGAGACCGACCAATCGGGGTGGTTGAGGCGCACCGATTCGGCAATCGCATCCATTCGGGCATGGCCACTTGTGCCTGCCGAGAAACTCACGAATGTGAGTGAGATGCCCTCCGATGACGCCGGTGCTGAGGCAGACGGCGCAGGCGATGCGCAACCAGCGGCCAGAGTGCACAACGCTAGCAGCAGCGCAAGTGGTCGGCCGGTAGCGGCCCATCGATTCACTCTTCCAGATCTCAACGGCTGCATTCTCTGTCCCTCCACGTCAGGCAGCAGGGGAGCGGGTACTCAAGTCCTCTCTGCATATGTACAGCGGCAACAACTTGCCACCGGCGGTCACACGGGGCTGCTCCCGGCGTACCCTGACAATGCCCCGCTCACGCCACACCTCGGACATCATGCGGTTCGTATCACCACCCTTGCGCAGCTCGCCGAGCAGAAGCGATACAAGTGCGCTCTCATCCACCGCACCCACATTCGGGCTCACCAGCACGTCAAGCTGCGTGCCGCCGTGCCCGTCCTCGTACTCCAGCATCTGATAGTCGGTGGAAGCGCCACCGAATCGCGCAGGAAGCACCCCTTCGATGATGCGCACGAGGTCAGTTCCAACGAAGGTCATCCCTTCGCCCGTCAGCTTGTCGAAGCTGCGGATCGAGTGCAGGTGCGTGGTCAGTCCTACCGTTCCAAGCTCACAGCTGCAGTCCCGGGTCTCCAGCACCCCGTAGTCGCCGCTCTCAACGTTGAGGAGTACCTTGGCCGCTCTATCCAGGAACGTCGTGAACAGGAATGCGCCAACTTCGCCGCCGCCAAAAGGAGTCTCACGCCGACGCTGGACGACGCCGACCGCTCCGGACAGTGCGTGTATGTCGTCGACGGCGGGCTTGGCTGCATCGGCACAGCCGAAGCCGACGATACCGCCTTCAGCGAACGCGTACAGGTTCACCGCATCCGCGCCGGCGCGGCGCAGCTCGGCCATCCGGGCCGGAGTGAGCGGTTCGCCCGACACGACAAAGGTCACGCTGGAGAGGTCACGCCCGCGGGCCATAACACTATGACAGACCTGGACGGCGGAACTCGGCGTGCAGAACACTACGCAGCCAAACCCGCCCTGGAGTATCTCCAGAAGGCATTCCGCCACGGCGTGAACTTCGCCACCACTCACGTACTCAGGCAGAGGCATGCGCACACCAAAAAGCCTGCCCGCATAGACGACGTACCGCATGGCCAGCCGCTTTGAGAACGCCGGATTAACATTTCGCGTGGAAACGGGAGAGAACCAGCGCAGCGGTGGCATACGCATCTTGCTGGATTGCAGCAACATGCCGAATCCAGCCGATGACGGCAATATCGGCAGCCACAAGACACTCGGCTTGCCGAAGACACCGTGAGCCGAAAGTGCCACCGCATGGCTCAGCGCACTGTGACGGGAGCGATGAAGGTTCACCGTTATCTGCGTCCGCGCGCCACGAGTGCCGCTACTGCTCGCCTGAACACTGCCATGCAGAAAAGGGTTGTCGAAGTCCTGGGGTCTGCACTGAAACTGAATGCGTCCCCGCACCACCGGCTGCCGCCCCTTGAACTCGTCGATGGTGATGTACACTCCAGCATCACGCAAGCGAGTGAGGCTGTCTTCTATTCCGTCACTGCGTACCATTCGCTCCAGATCGCCGTATTCGCAGCCAGCCATGCGCAACAGAGGGAGGTAGGGGCTCTCCTCTCTCGTAGATAAAGCGCCTCACCATAGAGAGAAGGTCTGGCGGTCACGCTGCCGCGCTTCAATCATGCGTCGGCCGAGTTCAGGAGTCGCCTGCTCCTGAAGGTAGCGCCTCAGACCAATGGCGAACCGTGCATAGGTGGTTAACTGGCCGATACTGGACATGTGGGTAGCATCTGTGAAGTGTAGGCCATTCTAGCATATCCCCCTTCGCACATAGCTGTGGACCACCGCCGGCTTTCACGGCCGCCTTGCAGGAGGATTCCAGGCCCGGTGACAGATCGCAGCGATAACGGAATGCCCTGGCTCGACCGCGGGAGACTGCCAGACCGTTGCACACACCCATCGAGTCCAGTGGGCAGAGGCACCACCACCTGCGAGTCTCTAGTTCAGCCACCCCTTTTCGCGGAAGTACTTCAGTGCGCCCGGTGATACGACTGGCCCAGCTTCTCAGCGAGTTCGACCGCCGAGGCGACCCCTTCAGGGGTCAGCTGACGTCCAGAGGAAGGATGTGCCGCCAGCAGGATATCCAGGTGCTCGAAGACTGCCCGACACACCTCGTAGACGATTTCGTCCGGCATGTCGGGGCGCGTGACGAGCGATTCCTGAGCGAACGCGGTCGGCACATCGGACTTGACAAAGGGATACGCTCCCGCCGGAATGGCTGTGGGAGAACAGCCGTAAGTTTCAAGCAACTCCAGCAGACCAGGATCGGAGATCCCCAGCAGTCTCACATCGAAGTCGACACCCATGTACGTCGGATGCGGAACGGATGCGTAGGTGAACCCCACATCTACCCTGCCCGACTCAAGCGCATCCATCCCTTCCGCACTCGTCATGAGCGCGGTCTCGTACCTTGCCCCCCACATTTCAGTCTCAGTGATGCTCGTCCCGTAGTAACCGAGCATCTTGTCGAATAGCAGCCGCACGATGCCAACACCGCTGCCCATGGTGAAAGGGTACTGCCGGTCAATGATATCCGCGATATCAGTGAGTCCGGTCCGTTCGAGGGCGGCATATGCACGTACACGTACGACGATGGCATGACGATGCGATAGTCAGTCGCCTGCTCGTAGTCAATGTCCGGGTGCAGTGGCGCATGTACTTCGATCTCGAGTGGCCGGAACACCGGAGGGATGTAGAAGTCGGCGTCTCCAAGGATTCGTGTCTCCTGGAGGCGCGCTTCGCCCCCGGTGCAAACGAGGTCACCCTTGCCACTCAGGATGCTCATGCCGAACCGCTCCTGCCATCGCGTCCGCCTGCATCTGCATGGATCCGCCCGCAACGAAGCCCATGAAGACGATTTCCACGGTGTCGTTCGAGGAGCCATCAGTGCCAATCGGCGCAGCTGGCGAGCACGCGGACACCGCTCCGGCCATCACCAGTAGAACAGATATGGGCAAGCCGCCAGAGTGTGCTACCTTCGGTCTTCATACTCGATACCTTCTCATCTCCGGTCTTCAGCAAACCACCGCAGCGTTGTGGAGCCCTCATCGACGTTACGGCCTCGCGCTCCTTCCTCGGTTGTGCGCCTGCCACGGCGTCCATCTTCTACCCTCCGGTCGTCTTCACAATGTGAAGTGGCAGCACTGCCGCCTGCCGTCAGGTATGGCCGTTCACGTTTCACACGGAGGACATTCCTTTCGCGCCACATCTCCGCCATCATGCGGTTGGTGTCGCTCCCCTTGGCCAGTTCCCGCAGCACCAGGTGAACGATCTCGTCCTCGTCGACGGTACCAACATCCGGGCTGACGATGATGTCCAGCCGTGTCCTGCCCCCGGCATCCTCGCTCTCCGCCATCTGATAGTCGGTAGAAGCGCCACCGAACTGCCGGGGCAGCGCCTCTTCGATGATCCTGACCATTTCGGTGCCGACAAACGTCATACCCTCGCCCGTCAGCTTGTCGAAGCTCCGAATGGTGTGGAGGTGCCGTTTCAGCCCGAGAGCGCTGAACTCACAACCGCATTCTCTGGTCTCCAGTACCCCGTAGTCCCCGCTCTCAACATTGAGCAGAATCTTGGCAGCACGCTCGTGGATGCTGGAGAAGAGCAACGAGTGAACATGGCCGCCACCGAATGGCGTCGGTCTCTCGTACTGAATGACCGCCTGAGAGCCTTCAAGCACATGTATGTCATCGCACGCAGTTGTCGCACCGGCGCAGCCAAACCCGACTGTGCCCACCTCTGCTGATGCGTACAGACCAACCGAGCGCGCACCTGCCGCACCGATCTCGGCGGCTTTCGCCGGTGTGAGCGGCTCACCGCCGGTCACGAACGTCACATTTGTGAGAATAACCCCATTCGCTCGCGCCACCTGGGCGAGCTTCGCCGCAGAGCTTGGAGAACTGTGCACCACACAACCATGGCCATCTTCGAGGATCCGTTTCAGACTGAAAGCACCACGGATGCGTTCCCCGCTCACGTATTCAGGTGCGGAACCGGGTGCCAAACAGGCGTCCCGCGTGCACGACGTAGCGTTGCCAGGCGTTTCGCGAAGGTAGTCGGACGGGCTCGATGAGGCAACGGGCGAGAACCAGCGGACAGGGGGAACCCCCATCTTGCTGAGCCTGCTATACGAGCACCATGCCCGCCGCGGAAGGCAACGTGGGTATCCACAGCAACACCGGCCGGCCGGCCCAAGAGGCCGTGAGCCCAACAGGCCACCGCCTGGCAGAAGGCGACATAGCTTATCCGTTCAAGACTCAGCGTCGTCACCGTGCCCGGGCCCCGACTCCCACTGCTGCTGGCCTGCAAGCCGGACGTGAGAAACGGATTATCGAAATCGCTCGGTGTGCACTCGATGGTCGTTGCTCCGCGGACGATCGGACGCCGGCACTTGAACTCATCGATCGTAACGTAGACTCCCGCAGTTCTGAGGCGTTCAAGGGTGGGCTCGATGCCCTGTTGACGCACCATGCGTTCAAGGTCCGCATATTCGCACCCGGCCATACGAAGAAGATGTGAATAGGGACTTGTGGCACTGGAGTAGATGGCGCCCTTCACCAGTGCGAGGAAACTGAGCTACGGTCACGAAGCCGTTGCTGAATGAGCTCCCGGCCACGTTCGGCCGTAGCGGGTTCCTTGAGGAAGCGTCTCAATCCGAAGGCAAAATGACCATAGGTCGTCATCTGGCGAAACATCAGAGTGCGCCTCCATAGTGAGACAACTGAGAGATTCTTAATGGCGAGCATCTGGTTCAGAGGATGGTGCTGACAACGATGGAATGCGCCAGCCAGGCATGTCATGAGCCCGCCTCCTGACGCTCGGTCAGCCCGTGACTCTGCATTCCGGGCGCAAATCAAGCGCTCGATGAGGCGGGCGCAGTCAACGAATGCCGGATAGTCGCCACCGTACGGATCGGGGACATCGCCCGGCTCGCCGCCCAGCTCACGCATCGTGGCAACTTTCCCGGCCGGAAAGTCTTGTCTCATCCACACCTCGGCCACTACTATCCTCGATGCCCGTTCCACCATAGCGTGGTCCCAGCGTTTCGCAACATGTTCGCCCAGCAGGTCAGCGCCGCAAAGCTGCTCTACAGCGCGCCGCGCAAAGGGATGCGCCTCCCGAGGGAAGGCGCCCCAATCGTAGTATCCCGCCGAATCCACCGTCACGGTGTGCGATGCCGCTGCAGCCCCCAACCGATGGCAAAGGATGGCCATCGCCATGGGCGAACGGCACAGGTTGCCTCTGCAGACAAACAGAACGGACTTCATGGGCGCAGCCGCCTCGACAACTGACTCGGCAGACGACGATACGCGGACGGCATTCCGCCGATTATCCCACGGGACGGGAGAATCGACAATACAAGCCGATTGAATCAGGAAGAACGGCAGCCTACACTTGCTGCTACTCGAATCTGGAGGAGAACTGCATGGGCATCGAACTGCACGGCATCATCCCCGCCATGGTGACCCCATTCACGAGCGATGAGCAACTGAATGAGCAGACACTGCACGCACTGGTCAATCGTCTGATCGACGACGGAGTCCATGGCGTATTCGTTCTGGGCAGTCAAGGTGAGTACTACGCACTGGACCACGCCGAGAAGCAGCGGGCAATCGAGGTCACCGTGGACGCGGCGGCAGGCAGGGTGTCCGTGTACGCGGGCACAGGCAGCACAACCACCAGGGAGGCGGTAACACTCACCCAGATGGCCGAACGCGCGGGAGCGGACGCAGTCTCCGTCATCACTCCCACATTCATAACCCCCAGCCAGGACGAACTCTACGACCACTACCGGACCATAGCCGGCTCAACACGGCTGCCCGTGCTGCTCTACAGCAACCCGGGGCGGACCGGCGTGACCATCTCGGTTGAACTCGCAAGCAGGTTGGCGCAGATAGACAACATCGCCGGAATCAAGGACAGCAGTGGCGACCTTTCGACCACGGCGGCATTCATAGCGGGCACGCCCGACAGATTCAAGGTATTCGCGGGAAGGGATACATTGGTATTCGCGACCGTGCTGTACGGAGGCGCCGGCGCCGTCGCCGCATCAGGCAACGTGGCGGCACGGCATCTGGTCCGTCTGTACAACGCCTGCCGCGCAGGCAACCTCGAACTGGCCCGCAGCACCCAAGCTGCGCTGGCCCCACTGAGAGCGGCGTTCTCGCTGGGAACCTTCCCGGCCGTCATCAAGGAGGCCCTTCGCATGACGGGTCTCGACGCAGGCCCTTGCAGACGTCCAGTCGGTCCATTGAACGACCAGGCACGGACGCAACTCCGAAGGGTGCTCGACGAACTCGGCCTTCTGCCAGGTGTTTGAGCTTGATATCCCGCGAAGAAAGAGTACCCCTCCCAATGGCTTCCGGCGTCCGTTGACATTCGTAAGGCGCTATTGACCCAACGAGTAACCCGTGAGAAGATGTGTCTGAGACGTACAGACACGAACCGCAAAGCGCGCGCCCGGCTGCGCTGCCGGAGGGGGGAGTCGCGATGTCATCAGAACGCAACGCACGCGTCGAGCCTCGAAGAGACACCAGCACCATCACAGGGATCCTGCTGCTGGCGGCCGGTCTTCTTCCATGGGTTGCGTACTGGGTCTTGACGCGGCCGGACCAACCGGCCGGCATCGCCGTTGCCCTCGGTATCACCTGTCTCCTGCTTGCCCAGCAAATGTGGACCCATTCCTACCGCCTGCTCGATGCAGCTTCCTTTGTCTTCTTCGCCGTTGCAGCGATCGCGGTCTTCCTCATCGGGAACACAGCACTTGTTGACCGTGCGGGCCCGTTCGGCTTCGGAGCGTTGTTGCTCATTGCGGCTGTATCCGTCGTGGTGCGGCGGCCTTTCACGGCCGATATGGCGCGGCTTGCCTATCCGAGACAGTACTGGCGCAATCCCGCCTTCATCACCCTGCACAGCATCATCTCGAGCGTCTGGGCTGGCGTCTTTCTCGTGTGCGCGGTGTTCACCGCGTTCTCCGTCATCTCGGCCACGGGCCCCCTCGCAATCGGACTGATGGTGGCGGCATTCATCTTCACGCTCGTATTCCAGAGCAAGGGCCCCGCCTACCTCGTCACGCAGAAGTACCGGGATTTCGAGTGGCGCGTGCCGCTCACTCCCTGCTCCGCACGACAACAGAATGAGTACGATGTGGCGGTTGTCGGCGCAGGTATCGGCGGACTCACCACCGCGGCGCTGCTCGCCAAACGTGGGTTCAAGGTTCTGGTCCTGGAGCAACAGTCTCAGCCGGGCGGCTACTGCCGCTCACTGGAACGCGGAGACTTCGCGTTCAGCGCCGGCGTCAGGGGGATTACGGGACTGTGGGACTCGGGTCCGGTCGACAGGCTGCTCCGGCACGTCGGCATCTCGCCCGATGGCCGTTTCGCCCCACTCAGCCATCGTTATGTATGCAAGGGACATGTCATCGACACAGGCGCCGGGATGCAGTCCACCGTTTCGGCCCTGGGCGAGGTCTTCTCAGAGGAACGCGATGGCATCGAGGGCCTGTATCAGGACGCGGCAGAGGCGTTCTTCCAGCTGCACGAATACAGCAGGCAGTTCGATAGCCCGTTACCTGACCACCTGGTCGTCCGCCTGATGGGCGACAGGGCGGCGGCGCATCTGCCGCGGACGTATCCCGCCCTGTACGACTGGCTGGACAAGACGCTGCAGCAGAAGATGGATGAGTACCTTCGGGGCGACGTTCTGAAGACGGTCATTTCGGCGGCCTCCGGCCAGAACGGCACGACGCCGGAGGCAACTACCGGCTTGCGTGCACTGATCGGATGCCTCGGACCGCAGATCGCGGGCACGTACTACCCCGCCGGCGGTCCGGGCGCCCTCGCGGAAGCGATGGCCAAAGCGGTGGAGTCCTTCGGGGGAAACGTGATGCTGAACTTCCGCGCGGACCGCATATTAACCGACCACAGGCAGGTACGGGGCGTCCGGTCGGGAGCGGACATCTTCCAGGCGCATGTGGTGGTCAGCAACGTGAATCCGCGCACCTGCGTGCTGCAGCTTGTGGATGCGAACGAGATCGGCGGCCTCTACATCGACTTCATCAAGAGCCTGTCGATGTCCCGTTCGGCATTCATCGTATATGCAGGCGTGGACGCCGACCTTTCGTCCTATCCATCGCTCATCGAGAACATAGACGGCGATTTCACCATACTCATCAACTCAAACGCCGACGATAGAATGGCTCCGCGGGGCCGCTCCAGCCTCACGCTCATAGCTCCGATGGGGTACCGCGAGTTTCCGCCGAGAGACGAGAGGGACTACGATGACCGCAAGCGGCAGTTCGCCGCGCTGCTGCTGCGTAAGACGGAGGAGGTGCTGCCCGGGATAGGCGACCGCGTGGTCGTGCTCGATGCCGCCACCCCGCGCACTCTCGAGAGTTACACATCGATTCCCGACGGAGCGCTCTACGGCTTCGATCAATCAGTGAACAGCCGACGCCCCCACTTCCGCTCACCAATCAAGGGGCTCTACTTCGCTAGCGCGTCCACCTTCCCCGGCGCGGGAGTGGAGTCAGCAATGATGTCCGCGATGATTTGCGCGAACGACATCGCAGGTTGGCCTCGCGACGTTGAATAGCGGTTGCCTCATCCGTGGTACCTGCCGGCCACAAGGGAAGGCCGCGGGCCACGGACTGTCGAGACGGTACTCCCGGGGCACGAGGCCCCTCACCGGTGACGTCAGGCGAAAGCAAACGCTACCAGTAGATGCGCACACTATCGACAACACCGAGGGAAACCCAACGGCAGTTGCCGAGCACCTGCAACTGCAACTGCAGATCGGTCTGAGTGGCCTCCAGTTCGCGCCGTAGCGTCTGCGCCCGGCGTGCGTCGGCGCTCCCGGCGATCAACGTGCGCCCGCGCACAAACGTGTTGTACTCTGCCACCAGTCGATTGAACTCCCCCAGGTCCAAGACATACGCATCCCACAACGCGGCATACTGCTGATAGAAGTCATACGAAGGCGACTCCGCCCGGTCGATGGAGACGAGTCCGTACTCGAGACCGGGCTGAACGTAGGCGATCCGGTCATGTTCACAGGCGTCTTCATCCGATCCCGACAATACGACTGCCGCCGTATCTCCGCCAGTGCAATCTACGAAGACCAGCCCTCGATCGGTGGTGAAGAACGCGTTGAGTGCATGTCCAACGGCGCGGCCACGAATGTCCAGAGATACCCAGGCCGCCCGAATGCCAGCGGCCGCGGCATTGTTGTAGAGGGTCTCCGAGAACCCACCACACATGTAGACATCCTGCACGTAGGGGCTCTCATCGGTCGGGTCCTGTGAGAGGAAGTCCATCAACTCCTGCCAGGGCACGTCCCTCCGGCCTTCCACCCGGACCAGATTCACGGGTTCGCCCAGCGGTCCGGTCACGTAGGGAGGCTGGACGCCGTAGAACACGTCCACATCTTCACCCAGTACATCCTGGATGGCTCTCGCCTCCAGAGGCGTTGCCAGCTCCACGCGTACGGCCACTACTTGAGGGGAGTTGCGGGCCCCATCGGCGGTAACCAGCACGGTTGCCGAGTGCGTTCCCTCCGGCAGTGCCATGGTGTCAGCGCTGATGGTGAATATCTGTAGTTCCGACTCAGTGCTGCCGGACTGCGGTTCAACCGTGAGCCACGGGACGTCAGCGCCGGCGTGCCACTCGAGACGCCCCTTGCCCTGATTCCTGATGGCGAGCGCCTGCGGCATGACTCCCGTGCCGGCCTGATCATTGAAGACGATTTCGTTCGAAGAGACTGAGAGCACCGGTTTCTGGGGCAGGAGGACGGGGGCGACGGTGGTGAGGAGAACAGCGGCGATGGTCATCAGGACCAATGTTCCAACAACCAGCCGCCAACGCCGGCCACGCGGTTCGAGCGGCACGCCTTCGCCGTCGAGTGTGCGTTCGGGCGCGCCGCCGGTTGAGACGGCGGCTGTCTCTACTCGAGAACGGGCCGCATTCTCGCGAGACGGTGGAACGCGGCGCACAACGAAACCGCACTCGGTTGTGGGACACCATAGAAACCCGCTGGCGGCATCATAGTGCATCCGCGAGCCACACTGGGGGCACCGGCTGCTGTCATCCATGAGGCGTGCACACTCGTGCAGGAGGCCACGTTGCTTTGACCCCCTCCAATCTGCATGGTATTATAGCTGCTGGTTTTGCCCTGACCATCCCCTCACTTCCTCCTCTAGGGCGCAATCCCAGTTTCCCTCCTGAAACGGGGAAGGGAGAGGGGAGCCTCCCTTCCCCATTTTCTTTTCTTCATTGGTGGCCGCGGCGTCGCCGGACACGACTCACAGACCAACAGGAACAAGAGCGCGGTCCGTCTCCGTATCTCTGTCGTTGAGACACAGCGGCGGACCGCACCCTGGACACGATCCCTCTGGGGGCTCTGCGCTTACGCGCCCATTACATCCCGGCAGATCTTGAGGAACTGGGCGTCGGTCAACAGCGTGTGCTGGACTCGCCCCTGCCACTTCACGCGATCCGTGATGTCCTTGACCTGTTGCTCGGTGGCCTTCAATCCGAAGTGGTCAAGGTAGTACTCGATGGTGGCGGCGCCACTGTTCTTGCCCAGAACCAGGTGGTACGGCGCCATGCCGACTACCTCGGGCACGAACGCCTGGATGGTCACGTCGAAGCCGGCATCCTTGAACTTGCGGTGCAGGTCCGCGGCGATGCCCGTCTCCAGTTTGTTGAGATCTCGCCCAACAACCGGCTTGTTGCCAGGGAGCACGCGCCGGGAGATGTTCTCCACCGTGAGAGACACGTTGGTGAAGCCATCCAGCTTGATCCCCGTCTTGATACCGGCCAGCAGTTCAAGCGACATGACAACCTCTTCAGTCGCCACATTGCCGGTCCTGTCGCCCAGTCCGTTGAATGCAGTATGGATCACGCTGGCGCCATTGGCGACAGCCTCGAGCACGCAGCCCACCGCCAGGCCGAACTCGTTGTGGGTGTGGAACTCCAGCGGAACATCAGGGAGCCACTCACGCAGCTTCCTGAAGAGGTAGCCGACGGCGCGCGGCGAGGCAACTCCCACGGTATCGACCGCAACGAGGCCGGCGAGTTTGGTCTCAGCAGCCAGCGTGGTGTAGACCTCCTTCACGAAGTCCCAGTCATCGCCGCGGGTGAGATCCCAACCCATGAAGATAGTCTTGAGTCCCTGCTCGTTCGCGTATTGGCATGTGGAGATTAGCCGGTCCAGCACGTCGCCCTTGCACAGCCCATACGCTGATTCACAAGCGTACGGGTTCATGATGTGCTCGAGTATGGCGGTCTTCACACCGGCCTCCAGCGCCATATCGATGTCCTTCTTGATGGTGCGCACGAAGGCAACCATCTCCGAAGGGAGATTCCGCTTCACGATGCGCTTCATGCCCTCCAGAATCTCGGGCGAAGCCGGGGGCATGCCGATCTCGAGCCGGTGGATACCCACACCCGCCAACGCCTCGGCGATGGCCACCCTCTCTTCGGGGGAGAAGGCAACGCCTACGGTCTGCTCACCATCGCGCAGGGTGGCATCATGGATGAATACCTGCTTGCCACGGAAGTCCGAGATGACTTCCGGTTCGAAGTTCAGGGGAGAGACCCACCATCTGCCATTCTCAAAGTGTTCTTTGCCCTTCAGTCGGTCGACGCTGTATGCCATATAGCAACCTCCTTAACTTCACGCGAGTGCGGCTCCCTATTATACGCACATCGATATGGGTGTCCGCCAAGCCGGCGGGACCCAGGGTTGGTCTTGCTCACGACCCCCTATCCACCAAGAACATCCCGGCAGACGCGCAGGAACCTGTGTTCGGTAATGAGCGAGTGCTCGACGCGACCCTGCCATTTCACACGGCTGGTGATCTCCTTGACCTGGTCCGGATCCGCCTGGAGTCCGTACCGATCCAGGAAGTACTCCACCACCGCCGTACCGCTGTTCTTGCCAAGGACGAGCTTCACAGGTTCCTGACCCACCAGCGACGGGTGGAACGCCTGCATGGTGATATCGAAACCGGCGTCCTCGAGCTTCCTGTGCAGGTCGGCATCGATGCCGGTTTCGAGATCGAACAAGCCCCGGCCAACGATGGGTTTGTTCGCGGGAACCGCCCGGCGCGAGATGTTCTCAACCATGAGTGACACGTTCATGATGCCGTCCAGCGTCAATCCCGTTGACACACCGTGTCCGAGTTCAAGCATGACGGCCACTTCCTCGGTAGCCGCATTCCCCGTACGGTCTCCCAGCCCGTTGAAAGCCGTGTGCACCACGCTGCATCCGGCAGCAACCGCTTCGATAATGCCCGCGTTGGCCATGCCCATGTCGTTATGGGTGTGAAACTCAAGGGGAATGCCCGGGACGAGAGCTCCAAGTTTGCGAAAGATGAAGCCCACAGCGCGAGGGTTGGCGACCCCGAAGGTATCGACGACAACCAGGCCATCCGGCCGCGCATCACGAGCTATGGCACCGTATACGTCCTCGACGAAATCCCAGTCGTCCCCCCTTGTGAGATCCCAGCCGAGAAAGACGACCTCGAGTCCACGTTCCTTCGCATACGCGATGCCGCCCGACACCCGTTCCTTGACCTTCGCACGGTCAAGCCCATACGCCTGCTCACACGCATACGGGTTCATGATGTGCTGCAGGACAACACGCCTCAGGCCGCAATCGACGACCATATCGATATCGGACTTAAGGGTCCGGGCGAATCCGTACAGCTTTGCGTTGAGCCCGTGGGCAACGATGCGCCGCATGCCCTCCCGGACCTCCTCAGACACAGGTGGGAGGCCCACCTCAAGCCGGGGGATGTGCAACTGATCGAGCGCGACGGCGAGTTCAAGTCGCTCGTCCGCGGAGAAGGCGACCCCCACGGTCTGCTCTCCGTCGCGCAGGGTTACGTCGTGGAGCGTGACGCTCCGCCCGTGAAAAGGGGCGGCCACTTCGGGCTCCAGATTCACCGGGCACACCCACGACTTGCCCTCGTGATAGTTGGGCCGGCCTCTCAAACGATCGATGTCATACATCCTGATTGATCTCCACCTCATTCGGCATTGCGTCAGGCTCGTTCCGGCAGGGACGTGCACACACCCCCGGAACGTGATGCCGCGCGGTGCGCGGCGGATTACCATCCCGCGACAGCCTAACCCAGGTCGATCACGCTATCGGCATCGAGGAAAAGCCTGGCCGCACCGGTGCGGCTGTGGGCCGACAATTTCGAGCGGGCGCCGATGATGCTGTCTTCGATGACCACGGGGCCTGATACCTGCACTCCCTCCATGAGTATCGAGTTCGTCACCGATGCTCCATCAAGCACCACGTTGGATCCGAGACTCACATGGGGGCCAACACAGCAGTCTTTCAGCACGCAGCCCCGGGCAATGGAGACGGGCTCCACCAGTTCGCACCCGGTCAGCGCAGCGTCCGAAGAGACACCGATCTCGCACGCGGCGATACCCGCTATCGCGCCCGTGCGTTCATCGGTCGAGGCCTCAAGCAACACCCTGTTTGCCTCCAGGATGTCATCCTTCGTGCCCGTATCGAGCCACCACCCCTTAAGTTCGTGACTGATCACCACCCTGCCCATATCCAGCAGCTTCTGAATGGCATCAGTGATCTCCAGTTCACCGCGCCATGAAGGTCCGATGTTGTCGATAGCATCATGAATGTCCCGGGTGAAGACATAGGCGCCCACGAGCGCGAGGTTGCTCTTCGGCTCTTTCGGTTTCTCAACGAGCCGCATGACCCGCCCCCCGGCATCAAGCTCGGCCACGCCGAAACGCCGTGGATCTGCAACTGCCTTGAGCAGCACCAGCCCATGGGGACGTTTCTCCGCGAACCGCGTAAGCAGTGGAGTCACGCCCCCTTCGATGAGGTTGTCACCGAGGAACATGAGAAAGTCCGAGTCACCCAGGAAGTCCCTGGATACCTTCACCGCATGAGCCAGACCGCCGGCGACCTCCTGGACGATGTAGCGGATGTCCAGACCCCACGATTCGCCGTCGCCAAGGGCTTCACGTATGCGGACACCGGAATCGGGAGAGATGATGAGCCCGACCTCGCGAATGCCCGCATCGGCGATCTGCATCAGAACGTACGACAGGATCTCCCTGTTGCCGACCGGGATGAGATGCTTGGGAGTTGAGTAGGTGAGAGGGCGCAACCGGGTCCCCTTGCCCGCACAAAGAACGATTGCTTTCATCGCTCGCTCCTTCGCCTGCAGACCACGTTCCCGAACTGTCCTCCATCGTTGCCCTGCTTCCGCCTCCGCTGGGCAGAACGGTGGTCCGCCAAGTCTAATGAATCGAGGTACAGGGGTCAACGCCGCCTGCGCCTCACGAACGGCCTGAACCTGAGGCCTTGGTCAACCCCCATTCAGATGCGTATAATCGAAAGGCGGATTCCGCGGCAGTCCCGCACACAGGGGGTTAGAGGACATATGGGACGACTGCTGATAGTATCCAACCGTCTGCCGGTGACAGTGCATCGGCGACGCGGACACCTCCACTTCGAGCCGAGCGCCGGGGGCCTTGCCACCGGCCTGTCATCTCTCTATCGAGCCTACAATGCACTGTGGATAGGCTGGCCCGGCATCGACCGGAAGGAAGGCAGTGCAAACCAGGACGAGATCAAGGAGAAGCTGCTCGCCGAGAACTGCTACCCGGTGTTCTTGTCGCAGAAGGAAGTCGACGAGTACTACGGCAAGTTCTGCAGTGCAACACTGTGGCCGCTGTTCCACTACTTCCCCCAGTACGCCACGTATTCTCAGTCGTCGTGGCAGGCGTACGAACGGGCAAACCGCACCTTCTGCGATGCCATCGTGGAGGTGTGGGAACAGGGCGACACCATCTGGGTGCACGATTTCCATCTCATGTTGCTGCCTCGGATGCTGAGGGAGCGGCTGCCGGACCCAACGATAGGCTTCTTTCTGCATATCCCGTTCCCCTCCATCGAGATCTTCAGGCTGCTTCCGTGGAGGACGGAGTTGATGGAGGGCCTGCTCGGGTCCGACCTCATCGGATTCCACACGTGGGAATACGCCGGTCACTTCCTCGCCAGCGCGCGTTTTCTCCTGGGTTACGACTCGTGGATGGGCAAGATAACGGCCGGCGACCGCGTTTGCAGAGTGGATGCGTTTCCCATGGGGATCGATTACCAGCGATTTGCGGAAACGGCCGTCCAGCCGGAGGTGGAGAAGGAAGTCGCCAAGTTGGACGGCAGTTTCAAGGACGGCAAGGTCATCCTCTCGGTGGACAGACTCGACTACACCAAGGGATGCTGCGAAGGCTCGAAGCCTTCGGCTTGTTCCTGGACCGGAATCCACAGTACCGTGACAAGATCACTTACGTTCTCGTCGTCGTGCCATCACGCACGATGGTTGCACGCTACGCCCTCCTGAAGAGACAAATCGACGAGATGGTTGGCGCTATCAACGGCAAACACGGGGGCATCGGGTGGACCCCCATCTGGTACATGTACCGCTCGATACCGTTCCAGCAGCTGGTGGCGTTGTACCGGCGCGCAGACGTCGCGCTCATCACTCCGGTGAGAGACGGCATGAACCTCGTAGCCAAGGAGTACCTTGCTTCCCGCGTCGATGAACGTGGCGTCCTGGTGCTGAGCGAGACGGCGGGGGCGGCGAAGGAGCTTGGCGAAGCGCTGACGATCAACGTCAACAACGACGAAGACATCGTCAGCGCCCTGCAGACGGCGCTGGAGATGCCCGATGTCGAGCAGGGTGAACGCCTGCGCATCATGCAGCGCCGCCTCAAGCGCTACACCGTACAACGGTGGGCAGAGGACTTCATCGAAGCGCTCATGGCCACGTCGCAGCTGCAGGAGGAGATGGGTGTCAGGGCGCTCGGCACACAGGCAAGGCGCAAGCTGGTGAAGTGCTATCAGCAATCCCAGCAGCGGCTGCTGTTCCTGGATTATGACGGCACGCTGGTGCCATTCGCATCACGGCCGTCACGGGCGGTACCAACACAGGACGTGCTCGACGTGCTGGCCTCCCTGTGCGATGACGAGCGAAACGAGGTGGTACTAACCAGTGGCCGCGACCGGGCTGCGCTGGACGGCTGGTTCGGGCATCTTCCCGTCAGCATGATTGCGGAGCATGGCGTCTGGTTGAAGCCCAGGGAAAGCGGCGAATGGGAGATGATCGAGCAACTCAGTGCCGACTGGAAGGAGGAGGTGCGACCGATCCTGGAGGTGTACGCCGACCGCACGCCCGGATCGTTCGTGGAGGAGAAGGACTTCTCGCTGGTGTGGCAATACCGTCGCTCCGACTCACGTCTGGGCGAACTGCGCGCCCGCGAGCTGGTGGCGCATCTACAGGGTCTCACCACAAACCTCAATCTGCAGGTGCTCGAAGGGAGCAAGGTCGTCGAGGTCAAGAACTCCGGCGTGAACAAAGGGCGAGCCGCCCTGCGCTGGCTGAGGAAGGGGGAGCACGATTTTATCCTGGGCATAGGAGACGACTGGACGGACGAGGACACATTCAAGGCGCTGCCGGAAGAGGCGTGGAGTCTGAAGGTAGGATTGAGCGGAACCGCGGCGCACTACAACCTGTCGTCACAATCGAAGGTGCTGCATCTGCTACAGGAGATGATCTCCACCGACAGTTGAACGGCAACCACAGAACGCGGTCGGGTTGAGGCAGAGTCAACGCCAGTGGCTGCGTGTGCTGCCTCATGCACCGAGCCTTAGAACGGATGGAAGCGACCCGCGATGGCCAACAGGCCAAGCACCACCAGGAGGACACCAACCACCGTCTGCAGGAACGCGGGAACCAGCAATACCAGTATGCCGAGCACGAGCAGTACGATGCCAAGAAATGCGCTCTTGTTCACGCTTCACCTCCTTTGCGCACGCAGGCCCGGCAGCTCGTGCAGCACCGGTTCCGCCCAGAGAACCGGCGTCACTCCACGCACGCTCTAAAGGGTATAACGCACGGAAGCTCAGAACAGCCGAGGGGTGACGACACCATTCGTCCCGTTTCTCGGTTCGCCCAGACTCACCGTCCCATAGAAGTCCCAGGGCACGCCGAACGGCATGGCATCGAGCCCGGTCACTTCGACCACGCCGGGCTGTTCCCGGTCGATCTGCCGCCGCAGTGTCTCGGTCGCGATCTCGCGCCCGACCGCGCTCAAGAGCGACGGGTCGCCACCCGCCGCCACCGCATCCGCCGCCTCGGTCAGGCGGGTCATATCGGAGATGAGGAGGCTGGTGAAGACGATGCGCACCGAATCACCAACCTGGTAGCGCCGCAGCAATCGCTGGACCGCATCGCGCAAGTGCTGACTCAGCACGGCGAAGTAGCCACAGCAGGATGAGCCGGGACGCGACAGCCGTTCAACTGCATACGCAAGCTGGAGCAGCGCACGCTCCAACTCAGCGTCACGCGGCGGCGCCAGATCCGCATGCGAGAAGGCAACGCCCAGCACGTGCCTCTCCCGAGGCCGCGCTGAGGGCTCGGAACCCGCCAGCCCGCCCTCAGATGACGAGGTGGACCACCCGTTCATCGGGGCTCACCGACCAACGCTTCCGGGTATCGACCGCGATCAGGCACGGCACTCAACTGCCGGCACAAGGAACACGGGCACCGGTGACCTTCTCAGTAGCTTGTCCACCGTTCCACCCAGCAACCAGCGAGACAGGCCGGATTTCCCGTGAGAGCTGAGTACCAGCAAATCGACTCCATTCTTCTCAACGTAGTCAAGAATGACTTCCGCTGCTGCCCCGGTGAGCACAACGGTCGTTATCTTGCTCTTGGAGAGCGCCAGTCTGTTCTTGATCCCGTCGAGATACTGAGCCGCCGCCTTAGTGGCTCTCTCCTCGGCAGCCTTCACACCAGCACTGCCCATGTAGGCCATGGTCTGTGATGTGACCGGCTCGACCACACTGAGCAAGACGACATCCGGAATAGCGCGAAAGGTGGCGATCTCCGTCACATGGTCAAGCACACATTCGGCAAAACCGGACGTGTCCAGGGGCACCAGCATCTTCTTGTACATTCCATCCCTCCTCAACGTGAAGAATCACCACAAAAGGTGCGCGGCCGCTGTGGGCCATCACCCAGATGCTCCTCAGTAGTACCCAGCGAACAAGATGCCTGCTGACATCTATCATACCAGCATCAGTATGGCCCCTTGGTCACATCTCCGAATGAGTGAACCATACCACCCTGGCAACATCCTGGATGAGTGAATGCGTCAGCTTGCGCGGCCGGGGGCCGTAGTGTACCTTCTCTTGAACCATGCCCGGGTGACGAAGGGTGGGGCGGGGTGAACGGCTGGCGACATACCGTACGTGCGAGGGGGATACATGGCAGCAGGCGATGGAACAGAGCGGCTGGTTGGTCTGGCACGGGAGTACTACGTCTCGGGGTTCGGCAGGGGCGAGGATTTCTACGGCCGGCCCGGTTCAATCATCGAGTCCGCCCAGGGACATTACGCCATAGACATCTTCGGCAACCGTCTGCTCGATACCGAGACATGCGCCTCCGCCTGCTATCTCGGATTCGGCCGTCCTGAAGTGATGTCCGCGCTCAAGTCGGAGATGGAGCGGATGCCTTCGACGACGCCTCTGTTCGTTCCGACCGCTCCGCTGCTGGAGCTCGGAGAGAAGCTGGCGTCGATCTCGCCCGGCGATCTGAAGTACAGTGTCTTCAGCGCCAACGGTACGGATGCCACCGAGGGCGGCGTAAAGATCGCACGGCAATACTGGAAAGCGCTGGGCAAGTCCGGCAAATACAAGGTGCTGCATCGCGTACCCGGAGACTACCACGGGATGAGCCTGGTGATGGTCAGCGCCAGCGGTCATACGTTCCGCAGGGCTCCGTACGAGCCACTGATGACGGGCTTCATCGCATTTAACGCGCCCTACTGCTACCGCTGTCCGTTTGAAAAGAGCCTCCCAGACTGCCGGCTGCTGTGCGCCCGCCAGCTGGAACGAGTCATCCAGTTCGAGGATCCCGAGACGATATCCTGCGTCATCACGGAGAACACCAACACCGGGCTCGGCATCGTACCCCCACCTCCCGGCTACATGCAGCTGATCAGGGACATCTGCACGAGATACGGAGTGCTGCTGGTGGTGGACGAGATCATCACGGGCGTGGCCAAGACCGGGGCATGGTTCGAATCGGAGAAGCATGGCATCGTTCCCGACATCCTCTGCATCGGCAAGGCCATTTCCGCCGGCTGCGGTGCGCTGGCAGTCACGCACATCAGTGAGGCGGTGGGCCGAGTGCTGGTGGAGAACTCAAACGTGCACCACGGGTTCACCTACGGAGGCCTTGGCTACCTTGCTGCTGCCGGGCTGGCGGGCATCGCGTATGTTGAGAAGCATGGATTGCTCGCCCGCGCACGACAGATGGAACAGATGCTCACCGAGCGCTTCAAGACACTGGCATCACAGTCGCGCGTGGTTGGTGACATCAGGGCCAGCGGCGCCCTGCAGGGCATCGAACTCGTCATGGACAAGAGCACGAAGCGGAAGTTCCCGGACCCGAAAGCGGTTGCCGCATTCATCGGAGCAGTGGGCCGCGAGCACGGCGTGCTGCTGAACTGTCAATTTCCCCACTACGGCAACATCATCACGATGTATCTGCCGTTGACCATCACGGACGAAGAACTGAACCTGGTATACGACTCGATCGAGGATGCGGTGAGCCAGGTAGAGAAGACCTTCACGTAGCGTGAGGCTTTATGTAGTCCGGCCGTGAGCCGGCCGGACAAGGGGCAACGATGCCGGGGGAACGCCCTCGCGCCACCGTGATAGTGCCGCAGCCGCTCGACTCCGGATGGGCCACGTCCCGGCTCTCCGGGCCACCATGTCCGTATGACGGCGGGATTCCATGCCGCCGTCAGGCAGGTCTACAGACCGGAGTACCCGACGCACTGAATTCACCGCGCCCGTGCTCCCGGGCGCCGGTTCACCTTCCGTCCCGGCCGCCGGACACGTGGAGCTGCTTCAGCTGCCGCACCAGAGGCGCCACCATGAAAAGTACCAGGAAGAACGACAGTCCATCAGCCACCGCATGCGCCAGCCAGACGCCGTCCGTCTGCCAGTATCTCGGGAGGATGAGAACAAGCGGAATCAGAAAGAGTACCTGGCGGGAAGTCTGCGCCACGAGCGTCTTCGCCACCATGCCGAGAGCCTGGAACACCGTAGAGCCCACGATCTGGAAGCCCACGAGGAAGAACAGTAAGAACGTGAGGCGACCCGCGCGAACGCCCTCAGCAACAAGCGCTGCATCCGTAGTGAACGCGCCCATCACCGCTGCTGGGAACAGCATGAAGACCAGGAATGCACCTACTGAGAAGAACGAAGCAACCACAAGGGAGTATCTGGTGACCTCCAGGGCCCGGTCGTACTGACGTGAGCCATAGCTGAAGCCGAGTATGGGCTGCAGTCCCTGGGCGATGCCCATCAGCGGCATGGACAGCAGCTGCATGGACCGGTTCACAATGCCGAACGCGGCGATAGACAGGTCACCACCCTGAAATGAGAGCGTCCTGTTGATGAGGAGGACGATGACGCTGGCGGCTCCCATCCTGACAAAGGAGGGAAAACCCACGGAGAGAATCTCCGCGGTCGCGTCACGTTCGAGACGAAGGGCGCCGGAACGCAGCCGCAGGGTGCTCGTGCCCGAGAGAAAGTACCGTGTCACATACACGCAGGTGACTGCCTGCGAGATAACAGTGGCGAGCGCCGCGCCGCGCACTCCCATGTCCAGCCCGAAGATGAACAGAGGGTCAAGCAGCGTATTGAGCCCGGCCCCCAGCATCATGTTGACCATGGCGACATGTGCCGCACCCTCCGCCCGCGCCAGGTTGTTGATAGCCATGGGATAGAGCGCAAAGCCTGCACCAAGGAGAATCACATCGAGGTACTCCCTGGCGTACGGCGCCACGGCCGCCGAAGCACCAAAGGCTCGGACGAGCCCGGCGCTGGCCGGGATGCCGGCGACAGACATGGCGAATCCGAACAAGAGAGAGAGCGTGACGGCATTGCCCAGCGTGCGCTCGGCCTGCGCCACGTTGTTGCTCCCCAGCAGGCGGGAAACCGCGGATGCCGCACCGATGCCCACGTTGAATCCGAGCGCCAGCATCAACATCATCACGGGAAAACAGATAGTCACGCCGGCGATCGCCGCGGACCCGACACCTCTGCCGATGAAGATGGTGTCCACAACGTGGTAGAGCGCCATGGTGACCATACCGGCCATGGCCGGGAGCGACAGCGTCCAGAGGAGCTGGTGGACGGGAGAGTGGGCCAACATCTCCTGGCGGGCCGCCGCGTCGGTTGGAGTGTGCAACAGGGGCATGGGAGGCCAAGCGTAGCAGCATCCCCATCCGGACACAAGAAACGGGACGAGGCACACCCATACCATTTGACAGACGTCAAGAAATGGTTGTAGATTCACTCAGCCGCCACCGTGTGTGCCATTGGAGGTCAGTGGGCGGCCGTACATTCGGCGACCAGCAGGAAGAGCATGAAACGAGAGCAGGTACGCCATAAGCTGGCTGGTCTCACCGCGCCTCTTCTCGTTGTGAGTCTGGTTGCCATCCTCGTTCCCGGACAGGTTTCCGCACAAAGCTGCTATGGCGGCTACTGTGGCAGCGGTGACGGTGTTGACTGGGACGCGAAGGTGGAAGTCAACGTCACTGTCAGCGTGGTGCCTGACGATGCCGGCTTCGTGATCATTAACGGCGAGGAACCAGAGCATGGAGTGTTCACGGCGCTCCAGGGGGACACTCTGGAGATCGAAGCGGTTGCTGAGGATGGTTACACGTTCGTCCGCTGGAGCGGTTGGTTTGACGAGAGCAAGAGCGCCGTCGAGGCTCCCATCTACAACCACAAGACGCTCGTCGCCCACTTCATGGAGGAGGACGATGAGGAGCTATCCCCATCGGCACCAATCGACGAACACTCCTCCGAGTGGATACCGGAGGGGACGGTGGCACGAGACCGGAACGGGAAGACGCTGTCCGACATCACCATGGACATCCGTCAACCTCGCGCCTTGCCGACGGACGGAGTGCTGGTAGGGGACGTGTACGACTTCAAGCCGGATGGAGCGACGTTCGATCCTCCGCTGCCCCTCTCGCTTCCGTACGATGCCGCAACTCTACCAGAGGGCACCGATGAGACTGAGCTTGTTGTGGCACTGTACGACCCTGACGTACAGGATTGGATAGCGCTTCCGTCCACAGTGAACCGGAAAGATATGGTGGTCGAGACGGAGGTCAGCCACTTCAGCGAGTTCGCCGTGATGGCCCCGATGGTGGAAAGCGCCATACCCCTGACAACTCCTGGCTTCAGCTTCAGTTCGCTGTCAGTGTCCCCCGCAACTGCGTATGCGGGCCAGGACGTGACGGTCACCGTGGAAGCCAGCTACGTAGGAGCGAACGCCCAGGCCAAGTCTCTCGTATTCGTTACGTTGAACGGAGAGGTGGCCGACGAAACCGAGATAGTGTTATCGCCGGGTGACCACGTGAAGGTCGCCTTGACGGTCCGCCCACCCGCGGACGGCGCGTACACCGTTGAGCTCAACGGCATGGCGGAGACCATCACCGTGTCCGGGAGCGCGCCCGCGTCCGCGCTGACCCAGGCCGTGGCGCTGGTTGAGACGGATACGTTTGCGCCGCTCGACACGGCATCGCCATCGGTGCTGGTCCGCTGGAGGATCCCGATGTACATCGGCGCGGCATTGCTGCTGCTGCTGCTCGTGGGGCCGACGGTCAGTCTTCTCCGTCGACGGATCCTGCGCTACCGGTACGACCTCTAGCCTGTCCCCCTGGTGTGGCCGCGCGCCACGAGTTGCCACTAAGCATTGATGAGGGCACTCGATTCGTCCCACATGCGGCGACGGTTCTCGTCTCTGAGAGACATCACGAGTGAGGCATCCGCACCGACCGCCTCGCACATGGCAGTGAGCACATCATCTTCGGCCGGAGGGCACCCAAACGCAAACGGTCCGCAATCTTCGAAGGCTTCGCAGCACTGACCGATGACCACGGCGGGACCTTCGATCTCCACGTCTTCAGGTCCACCCACTACGATGGTGACCTGCTTCATTCGCTCTCCATACCCCGCATCATGCATGTAGCGAAGCGCACTCACCAGTTCAGCCACACAGCCGCCGCAGAACGATGGCCCCGTCACGAGCTTCACCTCCGGGTACCGTTCCATGAACAGGTCAAACGCCGGTCTGAACTGCTGAGCGTGATCCTCGATAGACTCGCCCACTATGTCGATATCCTGAAACCCTCTGACCTGGCCTGGCATCGACATGAGTTCCCGCAGGTAAAACACCGAGTAAGGATGCATGCCCATGAGACCGCAGCCAACGATGTCGACGGCAAGCGCATCCCGTGCCGCCAGTATCAACCCCAGCATGCGTGCGTCCTCGGGTGAGCGCCACAGTCCCTCCATCGCGACGCTGGCGTCAACGATGCTGTAGGCGGGCCTCAACACCGAGAGGTAGTCGACCAGCGAGTTGTTGATTCCAAGCATGTGACCCGCCCTCTTCTCAGTACCCACCAGACAACCCCACATGTTCTTGAGCGCGATGGTTGCGTTGGTGCGGTTATGCGTCTTCAGCACGGGCACGCTGATAACCACGTCGCTCTCCACAATCGTCCTCGCCACAAGCACGCGGTCCATGGCCCGAGGTTCAGGGACTTCCAGCGCCACCGGCTCGTCACAATTCAGGTTGACGCAGGCAACCCCGAGTCGCTGCGCGACCGCCCTGGTTCCGCTCATATCGAACACCTGTTCGGTGCTGAGACTCCTGTCGTCATAACCGACGGCCGTACCCTCCGCGATGACGACCGAGGCCGGATTGAGATCAAGTGCCAGCTTCGTAACCGCCTCGGTCACCCGGGCGTCCGTTATCGCTCCGCTGCCGGACAGCGCCATGCGCGCCAGGTTTGGTTTCACCACCACCCTTGAATCGCTCTTCACCAGTTCGGTCAGTCCACCAGCACGCTCCACAGCCTCCCGGACAGCCGTATCAAAGTCACAGTTGACGATCCTCGTGATGCTGACTCGCTCTTTCACTCGAACCTCCTCGGACATGTTCACTCAATGCCGGTCCAGATGCATCCCGTATGAGCATGGCGCGGTTCACTCGCCGATGGCTTTGACGACCACTCGCTTGCGGCGTCTGCCATCGAACTCGGCATAGTAGACCTGTTGCCACGGGCCAAGGTCCAGCTTTCCTGCGGTTATGGGAACGATGACCTCATGGTGCACCAGCAGGCTCTTGAGATGTGCATCGCCATTTGTCTCCCCGGTGCTATGGTGCCGGTAGTCGGGGCGAAACGGCGCCAGCTTCTCCAGCCATTCGTCGATGTCCTGAATCAGGCCGGACTCAGCGTCATTGACGTACACTCCGGCGGTGATGTGCATGGCAGACACCAGGACGAAACCCTCCCTGATGCCGCTGGCCCTGACGATGCGCTCGACATCCGCGGTGATGTTCACATAGTCGTGTTCATGCGGCGTGTTGAACCAGAGATACTCGGTGTGTGCCTTCACGGAACCCTCCAGGAGCGGGCGCTGCTGAGTCACATATTAGCTGGAAGCAGGGACAGATGTCGATACGTAATCAAGTCCCGTCTGCGCTATAGTATCGGAGCGGTTTGTCGCGCCAATCGAAAGAGCCGTTCATGAGCGTCACCATAGTCGCGTTGTCCGATTCCCATACAACCACGGTTCAGAAGCTGCCTTCAGCACTGCGCACGGCGCTTGCTGCAGCCGACATCATCATACACGCGGGCGATCATACTGAGGCATTTCTCCTGGAGGAGTTGCGGGCGATGGGACAGGTCGTCGCCGTAGCGGGAAACATGGACTCACTCTCGCTGAAGATGAGCCTGCCCGCCAGGCAATTGTTCACGGTGAACGGAAGATCCGTCGGAGTCACACACGGCTCCGGCGCTCCCTTCGGCATTGCCCGCAGGGTGCGGACGCTGTTCCCCGAGGACCCGGACCTGATCGTGTTCGGCCACTCACATGTCGCCTTCAATGAGCTTGTGGATGGCGTGCTGATGGTGAATCCGGGCCCGGCCACCCACGGATACGCCCTCATCACCATCGGCGAAGAGGTGTCCGCGCAGCTCAGATCCACGTAGGACTATGACCGCCTAAGATTCGAGGTGCCCCCGGCTGTCGCTCCACATGCGCTCGCGGGCTCGGTCGCGTTCCTGCAGCACACGCTGGGCATCGACGGAACATGCCTGGCACAGCGCTCTGAGCACCTCTTCTTCACGGGGCGGGCATCCTGGCGCATAGACGCCAAGTCCTGCGTACGCAGCCGCACACCGGCCAAGGACGGCAAGGCGCGGCACCGGAACGACTTCTTCCACGTCGCCCACCACCACATGCAGGCCGTTCATCTCGGGGGAGCAGCCCGCTTTGTCCAGATACGTGAGCGCCGTCACCAGTTCGCTGGTGCACCCGGTGCACGCGGACGGTCCCTGCAGAATCGTGACCTGAGGAAACCGCTCGCTGAACACCTGGAAACCTGTCTTGAACGACCGGCGATGCACCTCAATCGACTCGCCCACAACGTGCATTGCGGAATCATCAAGTTCGACCGCTCTTCTCTGGGCCATATAGCGCAGATGCATGACCTGGTGCGGGTCGATCCCCATCAGGCGGGACCCGGCACAATCGACCGCCAGCGCATCAGCCCCGGCGGCGATCAACCCCATCTCAATGGCGTCATCCGGGTAGTCCCACAGTCCCTGCATACCCACCGTCGCATCGAGCACCACGAAATGCGGGCACACCACCGAATTGAGGTCCACGATAGCCTGATCCAAACCCAGTCGATGGGTCTTACGCTTCTCCGCCCCCGGGATAACGCCCTTCATGTTCTTGAGGCTGAGCGTGACGTGGGTCCTGATATGGCTCTTGAGCACCGGCACGCTGATGATGACATCGCTTTCGAGGGCCGTACGTGCGATCCGCACCCTGTCCATGACGAGAGCACCGGGGATCTCGACCTCCTCAAAGCCATCGACATTGAGGTTCCGCAGGGGGATTCCGAGCCGCTCTGCAACGTCTCTAGTCCCTGACGAGATGAAGGCCTCTTCCGTGCTCCATCCCCTGGTATCGTAGCCCGCGCCACATCCTTCACCGATGATTACGCTCGCCGGACCGTGATCAAGAACGATGCGCACCACCGCTTCGGTCACGCGGCAATCGGTAATGGAGCCCGTGCCTGAAGGTTGCGGACTCCAGATGTTGGGCTTCACCAGCACACGCGTAGCGCCGTTGATGAGATGACCGAGTCCGCCAGCGAGGTCAACGGCGCGCCGCACCGCGGACTCGATGCCGCCGTGTTCCACGCGTACCAGCGCCACTTCCTGCTGCATGCGAACGCCTGCCGTTGCCGAAACGGGCCACTCCAAGCCATAGGCCCTCGCCCCGAGTGTAGAGGCGCGTCTGAACGCTGTCAAACGCTGCCGCAGAACTGCAGCGCACGTGCTACAGCGTTATGCAGGTACCGGAGTTGTTGAACAGGAACGCATCGCCGAACGCGTGTTCGAGAGCGGACGCCGCCTTAAGGCCCGTGCAGTGCGACGCAGCAAGGAGTTGCACGTCCATACGCTTCAGTTCGCGAATGGTCTTGTCGATGCGGTCGCGAGATGCCGGTCCCAGGTGGGTGCCCCCGATGACCGCGTACACTCTCTCGATACCCGTGAGTTCCTGCCCCCTCATAAGGTGGTTGATGATGCCGCGGTGCGCACAGCCAAGCACGGCGACGAGCCCCTTCTCAGTCTTTATGAATATCGACTGGTCGTCCGCCAGCGGGTCGGGCACATACTGACCATCCTGCAGTACCATCAGCATCGGGTCGATGGTCTCGTATTCCGTCCGCATAGGAACCTCTCCACTGGTGACAACGGTGTCGCTCAGCCAGACCGGTTCCGATCCCAGGATAAACCGTGCGCCCCATTTCTCGGCCTGCTCGCGCGCATAGGGGATGCCGATGAACTCGTAGTCCCTCTCCGTGTTGTAGGTACAGACCTTGTGGTTCGGATGATAGGCGTACTTCCGCGCCCAGATGTCCGGATGCCCCATCACATCCACCGGTTTGTGGATGAGAGGCAGGATATCCAGGAGCCCACCGGTATGATCGAAGTGGCCGTGACTGAATACGATGGCATCGACATCGCGCAGGGAAACGCCCAGAGACCTCGCGTTCCGCGCGGTCGCTTCGCTGGTGCCGGTATCCGACAGGATCGTGCAATCCTCAGTCTGAACCAGCATCGACAGACCCCACTCACCGAGTACATTCACCCATCCCGCGGTGTTCTCGATCAGGGTGGTGATGCGAATCGTCATCGAACTTCCCTCCTCGCGCACCAGGTGCGCCGCCTAGGATAGGGGAACAACCGTCAGCCGTCAATGGCATCGGCTCTTCGAGCGGCAGCCTCGCACCTCGTTCCCACGTAGTATACTCACGTTCAGTAACCCAATCCCGGCGCAAGGAGAAGAGCGATGACAGAAGGCCCGCTATCGGGAAAGACACAGACGGTGCTCGGGACGATCGAACCGGAGCGCCTCGGCATCACGCTCCCACACGAGCATTTCCTTATCGACCAGACGCTTGGCGGAGTGTATTTCGTTGAGCCGGAAAGCCTCAGCGAGCGAGCCCTGGCACACCAGCCGGTGACCCTGGAGAACCTCTCCTGGGTGCGCTATCACACCAAGGACAGTCTGGACAACCAGATACTCGACAACGTCGACACCGCAATCAAGGAAGCGCTGCTGTTCAAGCTGGAGGGAGGGGGCACCGTTGTGGACCAGACTAATTGCGGCATCGGCCGGGATGCACGGGCGCTGGCACGCATCGCACGGGCGACCGGGCTCAACATCGTCATGGGCTCAGGGTACTACGCAGACAGTCCGAAAACCGGGGAGCATGTGGCCGCAACGGGAGAAGAGGCACTGGCCGAGGAGATCGTCGGCGACTTCACACGCGGCGTGGACGGAACCGGCATCCGTGCCGGCATCATCGGAGAACTCGGCTGCTCGTGGCCGCTGAAGCCCAATGAGGCCAAAGGGCTGCGGGCCGGAGCACTCGCGCAGACGCTGACGGGGGCGGCAGTGACCGTTCACCCCGGGCGAAACGACCGCGCACCTCTCGAGATCCTCGAGGTGCTGTCCGCCGCGGGGGCGGACCTCAGCAGAGTGGTGATGAACCACATGGACCGCTGCGGCTACTCGCTGGAGACCCGGTTGAGCCTGCTGCAGGCGGGCTGCTACGTAGAGTACGACCTGTTCGGATTCGAGGGCTACTACCCGGCGCGGGTGGCGCTGGCGGAAGGAAAGCTGCCGGATACGCCGAACGACCTCGGTCGCATCAGGGAGATAATGGACCTTATCCAGCGCGGCTACCTGGAGAGGATACTGTTGTCCCACGACATCGGCATGAAGGTCATGCTCGTATCCTACGGAGGCTGGGGCTATGCTCACCTGCTGCGTGAAGTCGTCCCTCTGATGCAGCTCTACGGCATCAGCGACGACCAGATCCAGACAATGATGGTAGAGAACCCGAGGCGCCTGCTGACGATGCGCTGAACGCAGATGCACGAGACCGGCTGGCTCGAGGAACTGAACCCGCAACAGCGCGAAGCCGTGACACACGGAGAGGGCCCTCTCCTGGTCATTGCGGGCGCGGGCAGTGGCAAGACGAAGACCCTTGCCTCCCGCGTGGCATACCTCATCGGGCGTGGCGTACCGCCGGAGCGGATACTGCTGCTGACATTCACCCGCCGCGCCGCGGAGGAGATGCTGAAGCGCGCCGCCTCGGCTGTGTCCACCCACTCCGAACCGGCGCGCAGAGTCTGGGGTGGCACGTTCCACGCATTCGCCAACCGCGTGCTGCGCATGTACGCGCAGTCGGGTGGACTGGCGCAGGAGTTCTCGGTGATCGACCGCAGCGACGCGGAGGATTTCCTGAACGTCATACGGAGCGAGATGGGGCTGGCTCAGAAGGGAAAACGGTTTCCGCAGAAGGCCACGTGCATGGACATCTACTCGCGCAGGGTCAACGCCTCTGAGGACCTGCACGAGGTGCTGATCCGGCACTATCCCTGGTGTCTCGAATGGGAAGAGGAACTCACATCGCTCTTCCGGTGCTACGCAGAGCGCAAGCAGCGGCAGAACGTGCTCGACTACGACGACCTGCTGCTGTACCTGTACTATCTGCTCGATTCTCCCCAGGCTGCGGAGGAGCTGGGAGGGAGATTCGACCACATCCTCGTTGATGAATACCAGGATACCAACCGCCTGCAGGCGGGAATCCTGGCGCGCCTGCGCAAGAGGAACCGCAACATCATGGTGGTGGGCGACGATGCGCAGAGCATCTACAGCTTCCGCTCGGCCACCGTGCGCAACATGCTCGACTTCCCGCGGGAGTATCCCGGCACGACCGTCGTCACGCTGGATCAGAACTACCGGTCACTACAGCCCATCCTTGTGACAACCAACCGCGTAATCGCGCAGGCGCACGAGAGATTCTCGAAGGAGTTGTGGACCGCCCGCGGCAGCGGACAACAACCGCAGCTCATCACGTGCGGCGACGAGAGCGATGAGGACAACGAGGTCATCCGGCTGGTGCTGGAGCACTACGAACAGGGTATCCCATTGAGGCGCCAGGCTGTGCTGTTCCGCGCCGCCTCGAACTCCGCATCGCTGGAGCTGGCGCTCACCAGGAAGAACATCCCGTTCCGCAAATATGGGGGGCTGCGCTTCCTGGAGGCATCACACATCAAGGACATGATCAGCCTCCTGCGCCTCGTCAGGAATCCGCGGGATGAGATCTCCTGGTTCAGAGTGCTGCACCTCATTGCCGGCGTCGGACCGGCCACGGCCACGAAAGCCATCAATCACGTTGCCGAACATGGGTTCGACCCCGCGGCCATAGGCAGCTTTGCCGCCCCCCCCGCGGCGAGGGCTGAACTGGCCCGGCTGTCAACACTGATGACCGAGGTACGCCGACTCAGCACAGACAGCCCCGGCGCGATCATCGAACGGGTTATGGAGTACTACGATCCTCTCTTGCGGCAAAACTACGAGGACTACGAACCGAGACGCCAGGACGTGGCGCATCTGGCGCAACTCGCCGGCGACCATGGATCGCTGGAATCCTTCCTGGATGACCTGATTCTCGACCCGCCGATATCCACCGCCGACCTCGCAGGACCCCCGCTACAGGACGAAGACTGGCTGGTGCTGTCCACCATCCATTCGGCCAAGGGGCTTGAATGGGATGCCGTCTACCTGATCCATGCGGCCGATGGCTGCCTGCCATCCGACATGTCCACGGGAACCAAAGAGGAGATCGATGAGGAACTCCGGCTCGCCTATGTGGCGATGACCCGCGCACGCGACTTCCTCTATGTCCTCTGGCCACTGCGCTTCTACGGCCGGACTCCCGGAGTCACCGATAGACACGTGTACGCACAACGAAGCAGGTTTCTCAGCGACGACGTGATTGCGACGATGGAACAACGGGCGGTTGGGAGGGAAGCGGACAGTGGTGGAGGACTTCTTGGCCCCGACACGCTCAGCGACATCGGCGCAAAGATACGCGACATCTGGCGCTAGCCCCGGCCAGGCACCGCTGCCGCGGAGGAAGGTGGTGCGTTATAATGGGGCGAATCTGTTGTAGCTGACGGTTCACGAAGACCGCGTATCACACCACCACACGGGAGCAGCACGATGAAACACAGGATGCCAGGTTGGTACTTGATACCGTTGCTCGTTGCGTTCCTCGCGGTCATTCCGGGTTGTGACGAGCCAGAGGAGGCTCCGCTTCCAGAGGTGACGGGCGTGACGGTCGCCCAGGGGCCCGAATCCCCGCAGAACCCCGGCACGGTGGACACCATAATTGTCTCGTGGGACGGCAGCAAAGACTCACGGGTAGAGGGCTACGCCATCTATCGGGCGGAGCAGGGACTCGGAGCAATCGCATCGGAGAAATCAGAGTACGAGCTTCAAGCCATTACCTTGGCGACACAGTACGTCGATGACGAGGTCCGCACAAGCGTGAGATATCCCATGATGCAGTACTTCTACCGCGTCTCAGTCATCGGTCCAGACACGATGCAGGGACCGATGTCGGCGGAGGTATCCATCGAATTCTCAGGAACGGTTCAATCCTGAAGAGCTGGATGAAGCGGGCGCCATGCAGACAGATCCGCTGATCGTGAACTTCACGCCCACCGGCATGATTCCCACCCGCACGATGACGCCACACGTGCCGATCACGGTGTCTGAGATCGTCGAGGACGTGCATCAGGCAGTCGAGATCGGCATCACGATTGTGAACCTGCACGCCCGCGATGAGGCCACGGGAGAACCGACGTACCATGCAGATGTGTACGAACGACTGGTGAACGGCATCAGGAAGTACGCCCCAGAGCTTATCATCGCGGTCTCTCTCAGCGGACGCACGTTCCAGGAGTTCGAGAAGCGGGTGGAGCCGTTGTCGCTCGAGGGATGGGCCAAGCCTGACATGGGCAGCCTGACGCTGAGTTCGGTGAACTTCAACAGGCAGGCCAGCGTCAACGCGCCGGAGATGATACAGGGACTGGCGCAGGCGATGAAGGAGCGCCACATACTCCCTGAACTGGAAGCGTTCGACTCCGGCATGATCAACTACGCGAAGTACCTCCAGAGCAAGGGGCTGCTGGACCCGCCGCATTACTTCAACCTGTTGCTGGGCAACATCGCGTGCGCCCAGGCCGACCCGTTGCACGTTGGGATCATGCTCCGCGACCTGCCACCCGACTCTTACTGGAGCCTCGCCGGCATCGGCGATGCGCAGCTGCCAATGAACGCGATCGCCATCGCCATCGGAGGCGGCGTGCGCGTTGGTCTGGAGGACCAGATATGGCTGGACCGCGAACGCACCACGCTGGCGCGGAACGCCGACCTCCTGCGGCGCATCCACGCGCTATCCGAACTGAATGAGCGCCCCATCATGACCCCTGGGGAACTGCGCCGGCGGCTCAACCTCCAGCCGGGCAATGGAGCGTACGGAAGGCGCGCACCCGCCGGGGCCGGTGTATCCTGATGGAAAGCGACGCACGACACTGGCAACAGGCCGCCGAGCGCTACAGCACCGGCCGGTACATGGATCCCGCGCTGGCGCTGCACACCCGCGAGGTCAATCTGGATCTCATCCGGCGCTGGGCACCCGAAGTACCGCGCCACCGCGTGCTGAAGACCGACGCGTTCGCCGACGCCACCTGCCCCCCACGGGCCTTCTCCTGGTTCATCGAGGGGGCGGGCCAATTGGTGTGCTATGACATCGCTCCGGGCCTTGCCGCTCAGGCACGATACAACGCACATGCCGTCGGACGCCCTGACACCAATTACGTGACCTCCGACGCGCGGTCTCTTCCCTTCGCCGATGCTTCCTTCGACCTGATAGTGTCCGACTCCACCCTGGACCATTTCCACAGCAGCGAGGAGATAGACGTGGCATTACGGGAGCACGCGCGCGTACTCAAACCGGGTGGCGTCTTCATCGTAGCGCTGGACAATCCGCACAATATCACAGAGCCCCTGTTTCGCCTCTGGCTGCACTGTCGCAGGGGACCGTACTTCATCGGTGAGACCCTGACCAGCGATGCGCTGGTGCGGTCTCTGGAGCAGGCAGGGCTGACCGTCACGGGTACAACGGCCATGCTGCACTACCCCCGATTGATCACCAAGAGGTTCCTGCGCTTTCTGCGCTGGGCAGTCCCGTCGCGGAGCGACAGGCTGGCGCACGCGTTGCTGCACGCAGTGAATCTGCTGGAACGATGTCCGACCAGAAGACTGACGGGGCTGTTCATCGCGGCCCGTGCGGTCAAGCCTCTCTGAATCGGGCGGGTCGCCAGCCAAAGAGACGCGGCGATCCCATTGGAACCGCCCGCACGTGGCAGTGGACCAGTGACGTATCGGGCGTTATACGCTTCCCGGTCGCAATCCGGCCGCGGCGGCAAGCCGCTGCACCGCAGTGCGCTGCAACTCAAGCGGCATCGCATGGTAGGTCTTTCCCGCGAACGGAGGTTGTGGAACGGCCGGGAGGAAGCGGTCCCGCGACAGACGTTGCAGGGCCTGCACCACCATGTCCAGATTCGCGTCCACGATACGCCGCTGCAGCGATTCGAACGTGTCGCCCGGCAACGGCGGCACAGCTCGCTGGGAGACGATAGGTCCAGTGTCGATGCCACAGTCCACGAAGTGTAGCGTCGCCCCCGTCTGTCCGCCCTCGTACACCGCCCACCGCACTGAACTCAGGCCGCGGAACTCCGGCAGCATGCCCGGATGCATGTTCAGCGTGCCGAACCTGGGTACGGAGAAGATGTCGGGACGCAGACACCCGGCTTCACCGATGATGGCAATGTCCGGCTTCAGGCGGCTGAGAACATCACGGCATCGACGGCTGTTCAGATCCGAGACAACTCCCACCTCGGGCGCGTAGCGCGCGTAGTATGCGTCGCTCCTCCATTCTTCCCGCGGCGCTCGACTGAGGATGCGGCGTACCTTCCGGGCAGCCAACAGCATTGTCTGCCGCCATCCGACGATGCGCTGTACGCGCCGAACCCTGCGGGCGGCTCCACGCCGTTCAAGGACGACCGCCTGCACGCGTATGCCGGAGGCTCCAAGGCGCGCTACAAGTCTGGCAGCCGTCTCACACGGGTACGTCAGTACCACAACGCCGAGCGGCCGGCCGTCTTCCGCTCCAGTGCCGCGGGATTCAGCAGTCTCCCGGCCATCGATCCCGTTCATTCGGTCAAGCGTACGCCCATCGTGCGCAGTTCCCGCATATTCGCGCGCCTGGTGCGCATATAGGCCAGCAACTCACCCGGCGGATGGCGGTACCCCAGGAAACGCGCAGCGCGCATCCAGAACCGCACCACCGTGAGCGACAGCCGCGCGCTGATCCCCGACCTGACAACGGTCAATTCCTTGTACACCCTGTACTTGCGGGTCCAGTAGAACTTGTACGGCTCGGCGCCTCGCAGCAGATCCGCCTCGCGCAGACCCGTTGCGATCCATTTGCGAAACAGACCGTAGTCATGAAGATGGCCAACATCGTAATCCAAAAAGGCAGTATCCCGGCCCGACCTCATCATGTACCCCACTGAGTCCAACACACAGGCGAAGTACGCTGAGACGCTCACGCCGTCGATCTCCAGTTCGCTGAGATCGAGCCAACCCATCGCATCACACATCCGGGCAAGGTCGAGGTGATAGGCCCGGTTCCTCGGGTCGTGGAACAGCCCTCTGATACCGGACGTCTTCCACCGCGCATCATGCATGTCGTAGAGTCGGCCCATCGCGTCCTGAACATCTGCGCCGGCGCGTTGAACGAGGCGAACCTGCTTGCGTTCGAGGTCAAGCTTCCTCTGCGCGCGGGCGAGTATCTTCTGCCGCCGTTTGCCCAGAGAGCGCTGGAAATCGTCCCAGAGAGCAGGCAAGGGCACGTAGGGAGCGTAGTTGCACGTCGACAGCCGGAGAGCGAGGCGGGGAGTGACGGCGCCCAGGGCATCGACCAGGCAGCGCAGGAACGGGTGACCGGACGGCACCAGTGCCAACCGCATGACCCTCCTTTCCGCCCGAGCGGCAGCGGCGAAGTGCTCAGCCATGGCCCGCGCCACTATTGAGTCGCTCCCGGGCGCGACAAGGGCGATGAGGTTGCGGCTCTCACCGCCGACGGTCTCAAGCACGCCAAGGGACAACGGTCCGAGCCGATACCGCGCATGTGCAAGCGGCATGATGCCGAGTGCCGTGCCGTCAGCCTCAGCCACAAGCACGTGGAGGCCGCGATCGTGTGAGTAGTGTCTGGCCCACACATGCACCCACTCGAACGACAGATACGGCGTGCGGGCGCCGTAGCACCGGTTCCACAGTCTTCGCCACGAATCCCGCTCTGCCTCCAGTTGAGACAGAGTGTTCAGTACACGAACCTGGCAACAAGGCCCGGGATCGGCACAGTCCGTCTTCATCCGCGGCGCCCCAATGCACGGGGCGGCATCCCCTGACAGGGACCGTCCGGCAACTCTTCCACACGCCACTGTCTCCAGCCCAGCACCTTCCGGTAACGGCCGATGCCATAGATGGTCGGATTGAACTTCGCGTGCGCTTTCTGAGACGAGACGTTGCCCACCTCCACGGAGTTCCTGGAGGAGGTGAAGCCGCGCTGCCGCAGATACTCAAAGCGCTCGTAGTAACCGTACGCCATGAGTCCCTTGCCGCGATACTCCGGTCTGGTATACGTACCACCAGTGCAGCCTTGCCCGGAGTCGAAGTCAACATCAAAGGGCATCCTGTCCACTGCCTGCTTCGCCCTGGCGTCGACGGCAAGCCAACCCACGTGGGCGAGTTCCGTGCCGGCATAGACGCAGAACGCCACCGCCCCACTGTCGAATTCACGAGGCGCGAAGACGAAGCTCTTTCTCAGGTCCTCGAAGCCTTCGGCTGCCACTCTTTCGGCGTCTTCGTTGGAGTGCAGTATGCGCAGTTCCCAGGAATCCAGCCGGGGAAGAAACGCGTGCCGGTCGCGCGGCACGATAGTATGCTCGTAGAGGTACACCGTCCGGAAGAAGAAGAGGCGATGCCACAAATACGCGATGAACGACAACGAGTGTCTGAGAAGAGACCCGAGGCCCTCTCGCCGCGCGAGGCTGAAGGCCCGTTGCACCAGCGCCCGCAACTCCCTGACTCGATACGTCATCGCTCTCCTCTCTGCCAGAGAATCCGTCATCCTTGGTGAACCTAACGCTGCTGGCCGCATGACCCGCCAGGCTCATATGGATACTCATGCCATCGGGTCCATCGAAACCAATGAACGAACCGGCCCGACAGGCACGGCCTTGGATTCCAGAAGGCCTGTCCGCGCAAAGAAGCATGATTGCCCACACGGACGGCGTCGCGGCAGCGGGAGTATCCGTGGTCATGCATGTACTTCAACCTGATACCACAGACGTACGTGTAGAGACCGAGACCGCGGAACCGCCGCGGGGTATACGCCCCTCCCCAACACGCCTCTCCGTGCTCGAAGTCAACGAAGTATGGCAGAAAGTCGCAGCACCCACGTGCTTCCGTGGAGAACGCGGCCCAGGCGATATGCGCAGGCTCACGGTCAACATAGGCGCAGAATGCGACGCCACCCCGGCCGAGCCAGCGCCGTTTGAAGGTCGGGAAGTATGCCGGGACCTGATATCCGGAGCTGGCAAGGCGGTCAACATCTTCGGCACGCTCCAGAACGACTACCTCGAGTCCGGCGATATCCGGGCATCGCGCAGGCAGAGAACCGACATCGGTTTCAAACTCGTAGATCACGTACCGTTCGACCGAAATCACGCGCCGCCCCAGGGAGCCCACGTACCGTACGACGCCGGAGGGAAGACCACGGACGCCTTCCGTCCGGAGGAGGTACTTCACCCTCGCCGTCGCAGACTTCATCTCATGGACTATCCCCAAGGCCGCAGCTTCCCAAAGATGTCCCGACCGGAATCACCCGGCCAGGGAAGAGAGCGCCTGGTAGGCCCGGGCATGTTGCGGAGTCGGTATCCCAAGCTCCTTGCCCTTGCGAACCACGTAGCCCATCATGGTGTCGAGTTCGGTGCGGCTCTTCCGCTCGACATCGAGCTGCATCGAGGTCTTCGTATCTGGAGGGAAGGCGGCCGCGCGTTCCACGGACTGTTCGACGACGGTGTCGGGGAGCCCGACGTTGAGCTTCCCTGCAAGCGTCTGCACTTCGCCCAGCAACTGCACATACAAGCCCCTGAGCTGCGGGGTCGCCAGAACGGTCCCGATCGTCACTCCATGCATGCTGGTGACCGCGGAGATCGCATCGATGAAGATGAACTTGGTCCAGACGTCGCGCAGAATACGATCGCTGAGAGTTGCATCGATGCCCGCATCCTGCAGCAGTCTCTCAACAGCCCGGTACGGTTCCATCTCACCGCCGGGACTGCCGAAGAACAGCTTCCTCGTACCTCCCGTCTGTTCTACCACCCCAGGCCCCTCGATATGCGTCGAGATGTAGACGCCCCGTTGAGCACGTGGCCGCTGCCCAGTTCCCGCTTGAGCACTTCGTCGTTATCCACGCCGTTCCCCAGCGGGATGACAATGGTGTTGTTCGTCACGGCCGTACGCACCTGGCGCGCCACATCGGCCAGGCTGTATCCCTTGACGGCAAACAGCGCCACATCGACGGGCCCGAGGTCCTCCGCGGAATCAGTGGCTATCGAGGGATGAGCAACCAGTTCTCCGTCTCGGGCGATGAGCTTCAGGCCGTCGCGCCTGATGGCCTCGAGATGAGCACCGCGGCAGAAGAACGCTATCTCGTGTTCGCTCCCACGAGGGAAACGATGCGCCAGCTTGCCGCCATAGTACCCACCCACACCACCAATGCCAATCACTGCAACCTTCATGGATCGAACACCTCCTCGAGCGAGAGTCGCGTTAGTATAGCATCGGCAGGTACGTGTAACGGCTCCAAAGAGCGAGTGGAGCGCCGCTTCGGCGCTCCACTCTGCCAGGTCATGTACGGGCAACAGCTTAGTCGTACGTGTCGTACTCCACCGTCAGCGTCGGCAGATCCGATCCCAACCAGCGGACCAGGTCGTTATGGCCATCATCGTCGGTCTCCGCATCGGTGAACTGCAGGCGAATCTGGAAACGGTCGCTGCCCACCCTGTCCTGCAGAGCCGCCTTGAAACCGTTCGTCAGCCCGCCTCCGGCTGAATCCACCTGGTCCTGGTCGCACCAGCGGCCGATGTAATCGCCGGGAGTGCCGGTGAAGTAGTCTCCACCATCAAGGTTTCCGTAGTTGTGCACATAGGCTCTGAGACACCCGAGATCATCGAAGGGAGAGCCGTAGGTACTCTGGTGATCGGACAGGTCGACCTCAACGCTGGTGATGACCGCGTCGTCAGGTATGTCCGAGATATCGAAGCTGACGAATCCCTGGATGCCGATGTCGTTGTTGTCGTCACCCACGTAGATGTAGCCGGCCCATGGAGCACCGGTGCTGCGAACGTAGCCACTCTCGCTCAGCACCGTGTCCACGGTCACCGTTCGGTGCGTCGGCATCGCGAGGTAGCTCTCGATCTCCACCTCAGCGGTGAGCGTCTCATCTCCGTCGGTGGCCGTCAGAGTGAATACGTGCGTGTCCTCACCAGTCAGTTCAACATCTACTGAGCCTTCGGACTCCACCACTCCGAAGTACGGCAGCAGTCTCACCTCGGTTGCTCCGATCGTCTTCCACGTGATCGTTGAGACGCCGCCGGATGCAACTTCCTCAGGGTCCGCGCTGAAGAACACGATATCGAGCACCGGCTCCTGCACGGTGATGATAACGCTGGCCGTGGCCGTCGAGCCTCCACCAGAGGCGGTGAGCCTGTACGTAGTCGTCACACCGGGAGTGACTTCAACGAAACCCACGGGTGACACCGTGCCGACGCCCTGGTCGATCGAGACAGCGTCGGCATCCGACACATTCCACGTAAGGGTGACACTCTCGCCCTCGAATATTGTCAAGGTCGACGCGGTGAACGCGTTGATCCTGGCCGGCGCCGAGGTTCCCGCCTTCACCTTCACGTCGGCACGTGCCTCAGCCGACCACGTATCGTTGTTGTCCTGAACCATGAAGTAGATGGCGTGATTGCCGACTGACAGGGACGAGGTCTCGAATTCCTTCGCCGTACTCAACTGCCCGTCCCTATCCGAACGCCATTTGTAGGCCACAACCTGGCCATCCACGTCCGTACCGTACCCGGAGAGCCGAATCACGTCCCCCTGAAAGGCCTCAGCCGGGGTCACGGAACTGATATACGCCTTGGGCGGCTGATTGATCATGGGCATGACGTATTCGCACCCGGGCAATAGCCCGAGTACGCCGATCAGCAACACGCCCAGCGCCGCGAGTGATTTCTTCATAGCATTACCTCCCCACCTCAGAATGCTCTGTCTACCGGGGAAACGCACGGCCAGACCCGACGGTTTACGCTTTCCGCCGCCATGTCCCAGCGCATCGCAGGGCGGTGACGCCCCATCGCCATTCAGCCACATACGACGACGGAGAATGGCCGGGCGCCGGCCAGGCCATTCAGGCAGGGCTCCAATGCGGGAGATATCGTTGCTGCTCCTGCCGTGAGCCGAACCTGCCCCCTCGGATTTGCAGCACATGCCGCGGTGGGGTAGCATCGCCTGGTGTGGCAGACCGACACCACACCATCTAACTGACACATGGACAGCCGAACGTTCGCCGCCTCACCCAGCGGTCAAACCGTGCGCACGCGCACCGGCTACCATGCCTTTGTTCCCGCCCATCTGCCCCCTCAACTTGCGTGGAGCGAACAAATGGCCGCGTCGATCGAACGAACCGCGCTGGCGCTGGGCACATTCAACAGCGCCCTCCAGGGTGATGGGGCCCTGTACGTACCGCTCCTCACCACGCGGGACGCGGTAGGAGCGGTGCGCTCCGAGGGCAAGTCGATCACCGTCCACAGCTACTTCGCGGCCAGAGCAGCAGCGTCTCAGGACATGGCCGCCAGGCTTTGTGCCAGGTACGTAACCACACTTGTCCGCACACAAGAACGGCTTGAAGCGCTGCCCCTGAGCCTGAGGCTGCTGCGGGAACTGCACAAGTCTCTTCTGGATGGTGTCGTCGATCCGCGTACCACTCCCGGGGAGTTTCGACGAACTCAGAACTGGCTTGGCAGCCCTGGCTGCACGCTCTCCAACGCCACATTCGTGCCGCCACCACCGCACGAAATGACCGAGTTGTTGCACGATTGGGAGTCGTTCCTGCATCGCCCCGGCACCCTGCCCGCGCTGGTGCGACTGGCGCTGGCACACTACCAGTACATGGTGATACATCCGTTCCTCGACATGAACATGTTTGCCGGGGCGGTCCTCGCGGCAGTGATGCTGCAGCATTTCGGCATAGCACGGAGCCCACTACCCATCTACGGCCGCTGGCTCGAACGAAACAGCCGAAACCTGCTGCAATGGGTGCTCGGTGTCTGTTCGACCGGCTGCTGGGAAGAATGGCTCTCTTGGTACATGCACGGAGTGGCAGATGCCGCGGACGACACGCTCAAGTGTCTGGGATGCCTGCGGCAACTGCGAAGTGAGCATATGGCGCGCCTCGAGGCTATTCAGGCGTCCGCCGCAACGCGGCGCACATATGACGCGCTGTTCCAGCGGCCAGCGCTCACAGCCGACTGGTTTGTGACACACGAGGACCTGTCGCCTGGCGACGCCTGCGATGCCCTGCGGCTGCTGGAATCAGAGGGATTCGTAGTCCGCGGAGACCCTCCCGAAGACGGCATCTTCTTCGCCTCCGGCATCCTCTCCGCGCTGGACAGTGGAGGGGTCTACGCCTTTCCCTTCTGACGCTGGCGCTCAAGCGCCACGCAGTACACGCCGTCACCGGAGCGCACCGGGCCGAAGCACAGATTGCAGGAGATGCAGGTAGAACGCCGGGTATCTCCCGCATGCCACCGCTTGACGAGATCCGGCTCGCGGATGAGGGGACGGCTCAGGGCCACGTAGTCGGCGAGTCCACTGGTGACGATTCCCTCCGCAACGTGCAGGCTGCGCACGCCACCAACGAGTATCAGGGGCGTCTTGACCGCCTTGCGGTACCGTTCGGCGGCGTCCTTGAAGTAGATCTCCTGTTCACGAGGCACGGTGCCTTCGGGTCGAGAGCAGAAGTACTTCGGGTCGCTGAAATGCGTACCCCCGCTCACCTCGATAGCGTCCACCCCGGCCTCCTGCAACATGAGACAGTAGGGCACGAACTCGTCCAGGCTGAAGCCGCCCGGCAGGTAGTCGTCCGAGTTCGTCTTGATAAGAACGGGGTACTGCGGGCCCACCGCAGTGCGGACCGCACGAACGACCTCGAGGACAAACCGGGCACGGTTCTCCAGCGTACCGCCATACTCGTCCGTGCGTTTGTTGAAATAGGGGGAGAGGAACTGAGAGATGAGGTATGAGTGTGCGCCATGCAGTTGCACGCCGTCGGATCCGGCGCGCCGGGCACGTACGGCAGCCGCCGCGAAGTCGGCCACAGTCTGCGCGATATCGTCGCTCGTCATCGCACGACAGGGCACGTCCGTGAACTTCGCATCCGAGGCGCCGAGCGCGTATCCGCTGCTGGTGGGCACGTAGACATTGGCGCCTGCGTGGGCCAGTTGCAGCACCAGCCGGCCGCCGTGACGGTGAACGGCCTCAGCCATTCGCGACAACCCCGGGATGGTGGCATCGTTGTGAATGCCGGCCTGGCCGGGTCTCGATTTGCCCTGGTCGCTGACATAGACATACCCGGGGACTATCATGGCTACCTCGCCCGCGGCCACCTGCTCCTGCCAGCGGATGAGCCTCTCATTGGCACAGCCGTCGTCCCGGTTGGCCATGCCCTCGTTCGTGGCGGAATGCACGAATCGGTTTCTCAACACCATACCATTCAATACAGTGGTCTCGAACAACTCCGGCATCGCGCTCCTCCTCAGCGCACTACTATAGCCAAACGGAATGCTGAATGCCATCACACTGCGTTCCTCCACTTCGGGAGAGCGTCTACGCAGCCATGTTGTGAGCGGCGCCGACAATCGGCTAGAATGCGGCTGCAGCCGTCTTCCTCTGACGGCACACCGAGGAAGTACCAGGGCATGGCCCGTTCAACGTCATCTCCAGGAGACATCGCAGGCATCGTCTTCGCCGTTGCCCTGTTTCTGCTGTTCGCGGTGATGCCCCCGGTACAGCCCACCGAAGCCGCGCCGGCGGCGCCAGTCATCAACTTCATGATGGCATCCAGAACAACAGTGTTCACCACGCAGTCATGCGAGGTGTATTGCGTGGCGCAGCATGAGGACGAACTCCCCCTGACCTACCTCTGGTCGTCATCGGCGGGTAGCGTCATGCCATCGGGAGACTCCGCCGTCTGGTTCGCGCCGGACGAGCCCGGAACGTATCTGATCGTAGTGCAGGTGCTCGATGAGGCGGGCCAGGCCACGACCGACAACCTGACCATCGAGGCCGTGAAGAACAAAGCGCCGATCGTCTCCTCGGTGACGGCGGAGCCATCCCTGCTATTGCCGGGCCAATCCGCCACACTCACATGCAACGCTGAAGACCTCGAGGGCCACTCAATCAGCTACGAATGGCTCTCGTCCACAGGCGACATCGACGGTCTGGGCTCCTCCGTGACGTGGACCGCACCGGCGCAGCCGGGCTCGCACTATGTGGTGGTTCGCGCCACCGATGAGCTGGGCGAGACCAGGACACGGAACGTCATGGTCACCGTGCAGTGTCCGGAGCCTCCCGTAATCACGGAGCTGGCGGTGTGGCCTACGTTGCCGGACTATACCAAGGAAGACATCCGGGGAGGCTTCCGGTTGTTGCGTGGGAGCCTGACGTCGTGCGAGTTGGAGTGTTTTGTCGAGTTGCCCTATGGCGAAGCGACATACGAATGGACCTGCACCGAAGGCACGATCGAGGGTAGAGGGCCCATCGTGCTGTACGTCCCTCCCAACGCAACCGCTGAGGCACTGGTCACCGTCACGGTCAGCGATGTCTGTGGAAACTCGGCCCAGGCGGAGGTGCTGTTCCGCGTGTTTCAGCGGGAGGAATACAGCAACGAAATCCTCTCCAACGAGGGCGGATGTCTCCGCTGTCTCTATGGCTACTGACATGGAGTTGTTGACGGCGACCGTTCCATGCGGTAGCGTGATAGTGAATCGATGTTGACCCATACTGTATGCGTCAGGAGGTGACCTCATGTTCGACAAGATCCTGGTATGTCTTGATGGCTCTCCCCTATCGGAGCAGGTAGTCCCCTATGCCACCGAGGTTGCCCAGCGCTTCGGCTCCAGGGTGGTGATTCTGCAGGTGCTACAGATTCCGTCGTCTCTCGCTGCCGCTTCAGCGCAGGGCGCGGAGAATGTGATTGAGGAGGAACTGCGCCGACTTTCGTTCGAGGCGCACCAGTATCTGGACAGCATCGCAACGAAGATGAAGGAGAACGGCGTTCAGACCGAAGTCTCCGTTATCGAAGGCACGCCTGGCGATGCCATTGTCGAATTCGCCAGTCAGAGCGGAATCGAACTGATCGTGCTGGCGACGCACGGCCGCAAGAGCCTCGGCAGGCTTGTGTTCGGCAGTGTTGCCGATCACGTGATCCGGAACACGACGATCCCGGTGCTGTCCGTTAAACCGGACGACGGGAAGGAATAACGGGCTGCATCTGCCCGATTCGGACATAAGGGGCGCATACTCATGGAAGCAGAGGAGAAGGATCGGAAGACGGCTGAGACCACGCCGGGCGAGAGCCTGCGGCAGTTGTTCGTTGCGCTGGGCGACGCATTCGGGGAGATCTTCAACGACCCCGAACTCAAGATAAGGGCGAAGGAACTGGGCGATGCCGCCAGCGAGTCCGCCCAGCGGCTCGGGCAGCGTTTCAAGGACGAGGACGTGAAGGAGCGCTTCAGAAAAGCGGGCGAAGCCGCGGAAGTGTTCGGAAAGAGCGTCGCGGACTCCTTCAAATCGGACCGCAAGTCCGAGCCTCACGCGTAGATAGCGCACTAGTCGCAAAGCGCCGGTGCCGGGAATACCCACACATCCACTCCCCGTCACCGGCGTGGTCACGATATAATTCACACCGCCCGCAGTGGCACAGACGGCGCCCCTGCCGGAAAACGCATCGTGGAGGAACAATGTTCAATACATTTCCGTTCAGAACTGCCAAGAAGATACTGTTCGGCACAGGGACGATCGAGCAAGTGGGCGATGAGCTGCACACGGCGGGAGCCACCAACGCGGTCATCGTAACTGACAAGACGATCGCCGCGGCGGGCTGGGCCACGAAGGTACAGGGAGCCCTCGCGTCAGCCGGGCTGCAGTCAACCGTCTGGGACGGTGCCGAGGCGGAGCCTTCCGTGGAGATCGGCGACAAGGCCATCGACTTCGCCCGCGGCGGTGGATTCGACGGAGTGGTCGGCCTCGGCGGCGGCAGCGCCATGGACATCGCCAAGGGCGTGGCCGTAAGCCTCACCAACGAGGGCACCATCATGCGGTGGATCAAAGAAGGCTTCAAACGGCCTCTCGCGCCGCTGGCGCTGTGTCCCACCACCGCCGGCACCGGCAGCGAGGTCTCGGATACGGCCGTGTTCGCCACCCCGGAGTTGAAGGTCGGCCTGGTCAGCTCGATGCTGTACCCCGATGTGGCCCTCGTGGATCCCGGATTGACGCTGTCAATGCCCGCCACGGTAACGGCCAACACCGGCATCGACGCGCTGTGCCACGCCATCGAGGGATTCCAGTCGGTCCAGGCGAACCCACTGACCGATGCCATCGCGCTGGAATCCATGCGTCTGGTCAATAAGTACCTTCGGCGCGCGTACTGCAAGGGCAGCGACATGGAAGCGCGCGAGGGCATGGCGCTCGCCTCCCTGCTTGCCGGCATCGTCATGGGCAACGCGGACACGACCATCGGCCACGCGTGCGGCTACGCATACGTCTATCCGGCGACGAAGTTCCATTACCCTCACGGCTACGCCATCGCCATCACCTTGCCATACGTGATGGAGTACAACGCGCTGGCGCAGTTCGAGAAGCACGCCATGATCGCGGGCGTTCTCGGTGAGGATATCGAGGGACTGCCGCTGCGCGAGGCCGCGTACATGGCGCCACTTGCGTTCAAGACGCTGCTCCAGGACCTCGGACTGCCGACATCCCTCAAGGAAGTGGGCGTGGACAAGGGCATGATCCCCATGATCGCGAACAACGTACTCAAGAGCCCCAACCACTGCCGCCGCAACCCGCGCGAGGTTACGGAGAAGGGAATGATAGAGCTGTTCACGCACGCCTATGAGGGCGTGCTGGCCTGCGAGATGTAGCGGTACCCGGTCAACAGAAGGGTCGCGGCCGCGGACTACTCCGATGCGTCGCGACCCTCTTTCTTTGCCCGGGAACGCAGCTCGGTGTACTTGCGGAAGTCTCCCCTCACCAGGTCAGCAGGATACTTCGCCCGGTTCTTCTCCATCTTGCGGGAGACCGTATCCGCCACATCCAGTCCAACCACCGAGGCCAGGTTCAAGCACAGGATGATGATGTCCGCGAGTTCCTCCCCCACGCACCTCCGCTTGTCCACGTCGCTCAGCAGCGCGGGTATCTCCTGCTCCCTCACCCACTCGAACAACTCCAGCAATTCACCTGCTTCCACATTGATGGCAACGGCAACGTCTTTCGCGTTGTGGTACTTGCCCCAGTCGCGCTCTTCAACAAACTCCTGGACCATGCGTTTGAGGTCGCCGGTGGTTGTGACGCCATCGCACAGTGATGCCGAATCGGCCATGTGGAAGCCTCCCTCAGTTGTGATTGCGCCGCCGTGCCGGGCGACAGCCTGCCTAGGCTAGAACGAAGCGGTTCCGCTGTCAATGGCCGTGCGCCGCCGCGCGCCGCCCATGCCGCGAGGGCACGGGCCGTTCGCCTCCGGGCCGCAGCGCGCGAATGGCATCGGCGGTCACATTCACCGTGCCATCTCTCTTCTGCAACGTCCCATCTACGATGAGGATGGGGTTGAAGATGCACACCTGCCGGTACCGCTCATACACATCCGGGCGGATGACCACATTTATCATGCCCGCTTCATCTTCCATCGTGATGAATGCGAAGCCCTTCGCGGTGGGAGGGCGCTGCTTCATAATCACATAGCCAGCTACCGTCACCACCGCTCCATCAACCCGCTGCTCCAGTTCCGAACTGTTCACCACAGACTCTCCCTGCAACTCCCGTCTCAGCACCTGCATCGGATGATACGAGGTAGACATCTCCTGCACGGAGTAATCGCACCGCATCTCCTCGAGCGGGCTCATCTCCTTGAGCACAACCGCGCCGCCGGCCGCATCCAGTGCAAGCTCACCCGGGCTCTGTTTGGCCACGATGCCGAGCCGCCAGAGCAAGTCTCTCCGGGTGGCGCCGCAGAAATCGAACCCACCCGCCAGCACGAGATTCTCCACCACGCTTTCGGGCAGGCCCGTGCGAAAGCAGAAATCCTCAAGCGAGCGGTATGGCTCTCGCGCGCGCTCCTCCTGTATGCGTTCCAGAGTCCGCGCCCCCATCTCCTTGACGTACTGCAGGCCGAGGCGGATGCCGCCCGCCTCAACGCGGCAGACCGCGTCGCTCCGGTTCACGTCCACCGGCAGCACGCTGATGCCATGCCGCTGTGCGTCATGCACCACCACCTCCGGACGATAGAATCCCATCGGCTGATGGTTCAATAAAGCGCAGTAGAACTCGACGGGGTAGTAGCGCTTGAGCCAGGCGGACTGGTAGCAGATGAGAGCGAAGCCGGCGGCGTGGCTCTTACAGAAGCCATACTGGGCGAAGCCCTGCAACGAGGCAAACACCCGGTCGGCGCTGGCGGCATCCACGCCCCGCGCCTGGGCGCCCTGCATGAAGCGGTCGCGCAGCCGTTCGATAGCCTCGACGGAACGTTTGCGGCTCATCGCACGCCGCAGTTCATCCGCCTCTCCGGGACTGAAGCCCGCAACGGCGACCGCCGCCTGGATAACCTGCTCCTGAAAGAGGATAACGCCAAGCGTCTCCTCAAGTATCGGCGCCAGCGCCGGATGGAGATACGTCACCTTCTCACGGCCGTTACGCCGCCGGATGTACGGATGCACCATGTTGCCCTGTATGGGGCCGGGACGCACGATGGACACCTCGATGGTGAGGTCGTCTATCGACCGCGGCCGCGTACGCGGCAGCGTCTGCATCTGGGCTCTGCTCTCGATCTGGAAGACGCCGATGGTGTCACAGCTGCAGATCATGTCGTACACAGAGGCATCGTCCTGCGGCAGCGCATCGAGGTCCAACGTCACGCCATGTTCCCGCTCCACAAGCAGTCGCGCCTCATCCAGCAGGGATAGCATCCGCAGCCCGAGCAGGTCTATCTTAATCAGGCCGGCATCGGCAACGCTGTCCTTGTCCCACTGGCAGACAACCCTTCCCGGCATGGCCGCACGCTCGAGCGGCACGATCTCGTTTAACGGACATGAGGATATGAGCACACCACCGTTGTGGATGGAGAGATGGCGCGGCAGGTCCTCCACTTGCCTGCAGATATCGATGTACTCCTGAAACGTCACCCGGCTGAAATACGAAGCGAATTCGTCGATACCGTTGAGTTCCTTGCTCAGGTCACGCGGCCCGTAGCCATACCAGGAGACGGACCTCGCCAGGCGGTCCGTCACCTGCACCGGCATGCCGAGAACCTTTCCCACCTCCCGGAGCGCGTTGCGCGCCTGGAATGTTATGTAGGTACAGACCATGGCGGTGTGCTCCCGGCCGTACTTCTCATACACATACCGGATGAGTTCCTCACGGTGCGCGGTGGACACATCGATATCGATATCGGGAATGGAACTCATCTCCTCATTCAGGAACCGCCCCAGGAACAGCCGGTTACGGATAGGGTCCACCTTCGTGATGCCGAGGATGTAGGCCACGATCGAGTTGGCAGCGGAGCCACGCCCCTGTGCCGGAATGCCGTGCTGTTTCGCATACTCCATGATGTCCCAGACGATGAGGAAATAGCCGGACAGACCCAGCTTCTCGATGAGCCTCAGTTCATACGTCACGCGTGATTCAACTTCGGCCGTCACCTCGCGGTACCGCTCACACATCTTCCGCCGGCAGACACGCTCCAGATAGCTTCTGGCGGATTCCCCCTCCGGGAGCGAGAACTCAGGGAAGCGATAGCTGGAGAACTCCAGGGCGACGTTGCACCGCTCAGCCAGTTCCCCCGCCGTGTACACGGCGTCCGGATAGTCACGAAACAGCGCACACATCTCCTCGTGGCCCTTCAGATAGAACTCGGCATTCAGTTTCAGTTCGGTGCAGTCA
>JAXGQG010000030.1:0-7376 GCA_040766535.1 Dehalococcoidia bacterium
TCAGAAATCACCCTTCAAGTGATAGCATGTGCGTGTGGCGCCTGAGGGCGGGCGTGAGTCGAGGCGCCGGTGTCCGCCACGCAAGACGGAACCACGGAGGAACGGAGCATGAACAAAGTCGCCTATGCGCTTATCGGCATCGGGGTACTGGTGCTGGCAATCTGGGGAGCCAAGGAGTTCCTCACCGATCCGGGCGTCGACCTGCTCATCCGTATCGCGGTAGCGGCGGTAGGACTCGGCCTTATCATACTGATCGGCGTGGTACTGCGCGACCGCATCCGGGCGTCGAAGAACGACAGATTCAAAGGAGTACAACGATGATCGTTATTACCACCGACGAGATCGAGGGCAAGAGGGTGGTACGGACCCTGGGATGGGTGAAAGGAAACACCATCCGAGCCCGGCATATCGGCAAGGACATCGTAGCGGGACTGCGTGGCATCGTCGGCGGAGAGATAGTTGAATACACCAAGATGATGGCGGAGGCGCGGGAAGAAGCGATGGCGCGCCTTGTCGAGGACGCCGAGGCGATGGGCGCCAACGCGGTAATCGGCCTGCGCTTCAGCACTTCACTGGTGATGCAGAACGCATCGGAGATACTGGCCTACGGCACTGCCGTGGTGGTCGAGTAGGCCCGGCACACGGCGCTAGAGCGAGAGCGCCAGCACCACGCCATACGCCACCACAAACAGACCCACCCCGACCAGCAGCAGCGGCCTGCGAATGCCGCGCACTGTGTAGCGCGAGGTGGCGAAGAACGCTATCTTTGCGAGATCGCCGGCGATCATGAGTCCACAGTAGGCCACCACCGGCGGCGCGGCCGTCAGACCGGACATGAACGACACGTACATGGCCCAGTGAGCGAGGTCGTTCACCACCACGAACACGATCGACACCAACTCGCGCTGCTGCAGGCGGTCGATGATCGCAAAAGCCAGGCCGACGGCCATCCAGAAGAGGATGCGCGACTGTGTGCCGGCGGCGCCGTCCGGCCTCGCCAACCCCTCGCCGGGCTGGAAGGTAGTGGCGACAGTAACAAACGCCACGACCATCGCCAGCACCTTGAGGATGGTCTCGAGCCACTCCAGGCGCCCCATGGGCGCCACGTACCATCTCCCCTTCGCCTCGTGGTAGTTGTCCGCCATGGGCTCTCCTCCTCCGGCAGCCTTAGTTGACATCCGTCTAGGTCAACAGCGGCGTCTTCTTCGGGGGAAGCGGGAAGAAGACGCTGGTCCGCTTCGCATACTCCACATACAGCGGATTCTTCATCATGGTCTTCTCCAGCATCGGGACACCCGAGTACGCCACGATGAGCACGGTGATAGTGACGGGACCGATAATGCCCAGCCAACCCCACGGGATAGACAGCGCGATGAGGTACACACCCCACCATTGCGTCACCTCACCGAAGTAATTCGGGTGGCGCGTGTAACGCCATAACCCCCGGTCCATCACCTTGCCCCGGTTGGACGCATCCTTGAGAAAACGGTCCAACTGGTTATCTCCGACGGCCTCGAAGTAGAAACCCAGCAACCAGACGAGGACACCCACCAGGTCCAGCCAGCCCAGCGCCGGACCGGCATAGGTATTGACGAGCATGATCGGCACGGTGATGAGCAGCATCATCACGCCCTGCCCCACGAACACGAACAGGTAGGCACGCCGCCGCCAGTGCTCGCCCCAGTCCTCACGCCATTTCTTGTAGCGGAAATCCTCGCCCTTGCCCCTGTTGCGCCGGTAGATGCGGATGGCGAGGCGCAGACCCCAGATGAGAACTAGAACAAGGACGAGCAGTTGGCGCGGTTCAGCCGTTCCCGAATGAACCAGCGTCATCAGGGTCACCAGTATGAAGCCCACGCCCCAGCCGATGTCGACAATGCTGTTGTCGCGCAGCCGCAGCGCCGCCACGAAAAGGCAGTTGAAGAAGATGAAGACAGTGAGAAACGCGACGAGGAAGGTCAGTGCGAATGCCATTTGGACACTCCTTGCGGCTACGTTGCCTGTGCGCGCCGGGCCGCGACGATGATCATACCCGGTCCGCCGTGTACGCCCAGTGCGGCGCCCATATCCAGCACGCGGTCCACACCACACCGGTGTACCGCGCTCACGCGCCGCACAAACTCAGTCACTTCCTCCAGGCTGGTGCTGTGAGAAACGATGACGCTGCGCAGCGGCCCCATGCCCGCCAGGACGCGCAACAGCCGGTGCATTCCCTCCTGACGTGACCGCACCAGGCCCGCGCGCACGATCTCTCCCTCACGAAACGTGAGGATCGGCTTCACCCGCAGAAAGCGCGCTGCAAGGCCGATGGTGGGCGATATGCGACCGCCGCGAACGAGGTACTTCATGGTATCGAAGAGTCCGATCATCCTCGTCTCTTCACTCGTCCGCCGCGCCTCGGCTGACACCTCTGCCAGCGTGCCACCGTCCCGGGCGGCACGGGCCGCGGCCAGCACCACCATGGCCAGTCCCGAGGAGTTGAGACCGGAGTCCACGATATCTATGGGCGCGTCTGCCCCCAGGCTCTCCTTCGCCACGCGAGCCGAGTTGCAGGTCCCACTGATCTTCGAGGATATGTGAATCGAGACAATGCCCCCGGCATACGGCGTAGAGGAGTAGACCCGGGCGAAATCATCGGGAGAAGGCTGGGCGGTGGCGGGGTGGACACCATTGGTGGCGAGCAGCCGATAGAACTCGGCGGGAGAGAGGTCGACTCCGTCCCGGAAGGATGTTTCACCCCACCGCACATGGATGGGCACCATCTCGATGCCCAGCGATGCCGCGCTGTCGTGGTCGAGATCAGCCGTGCTGTCGGTGACTACTCGCACCAGTGCCATCGCTCCCTCCATCCCGCGGCTTCGACCGCCGCCCGCGCAGGCAGTCCCCCATACGAGGTCGCCCCAAGGTACGCAGATGCGGTATCGCTGTCAACCGGAATCCACGCAGCCTCTTTCCGCGTTCAGCGATTACAGCCACGAAAGAACCGCAGGCGGCCGGGCATCACCGCAGGCCGGCGACTTGCACAGAATACCCGCACAAGGTACGCTTGCGTCCGTCAATCGCCCGGAGATCACGTAGTCAATTGTCAAAGTTAATGAGAGTAGCCCTCGACGCTGCCGGGGGCGACCACGCACCGTCTGATACCGTCAAAGGAGCCCTGAAGGCGGCCCGCAAGGGCGTCGCTGAAGTACTCCTTGTCGGCCCGCCCGAGCAACTTGAACCGGAGATTCACAAGTTCGGTGGACTCCCGGCGAACGCCCGGCTGATACCCTCCGACCCCGCGCTCGTCGAGGGCGAGCCCGCCACCCACGCGCTGCGGCGCAAGGCGAATTGCTCGGTAGCCGTGGCTGCGAAGCTGGTTCGGGATGGAGAGGCGGATGCCATGGTCAGCGCCGGCTCCACCGGAGCGGCATCGGTGAGCGCCATCTACTACATGGGCATGCTGCCGGGCATCGGCAGGCCGGCGGTCTGCGTACCGCTGGTGGGACTGGCGCCGCACACGGTGCTCATCGATGGCGGGGCCAACGTCGACTGCAAGCCACAGCATATGCTCTCGTTCGGGGCGATCGGCACGGTGTACGCACGGCGCATGCTCGGCATCCAGGAACCCACCGTGGCGCTCCTCAGCACCGGCACGGAACAGGGCAAGGGGCCCAAGACGCTGCAGGAGAGCTTCACGCTGCTGAGCAAGAGTGGCCTCAATTTCATCGGCAACGTGGAGGGCTACGACGTCCTCACCGGCAAGGCCAACGTGCTGGTCTGCGACGGCATCGTGGGCAACGTGATGCTCAAGTTCTACGAGAGCCTGGGCCCATGCTTCACGCGCTGGATGACCGGCAGGCTCAACGGTGCGCCGCTGCTGGGGCCGGGACGCCGCGTCCTCTGCCAGATGGCGCGCTTCACACGGCTCACGCGGACCGAGAGCGCGGGCGGCGGCCTTCTCTGGGGCGTGAACGGCGTCGTGCAGATAATGCACGGCAACAGCATCGCGCCGCACTATGAGCGCGGCATCGCCCGGGCGGCGAAGGCAGCCGAAGCGAACGTGGTCGGCGAGCTGAGAAACGAATTCGCCGCCATCCAGGAACGCTGCCGCGCCTTCCTCGATTCCACACCACCGACACCGCACGATGGCCCGTCGCCGTTCGCCGTCACCATCTGACCCCCGGTTCACCGCATGTTCAACCGGTACACCGTCTCAAACGAGTTGAACAGGTCGAGGTACTGTTCCAGATACCGGCTGAGCAGGAACTTCTGTCGCACCGTCTCCCTGGCTTTCAGACCCATATCCCGGCCCTTGTCGGGGTTCTTGACCAGCTCGACTATCCTCGAGGCTGCCTCCTCCACGGATGACACGAGGAAGCCACTCACGCCGTCCTCAATCTGCAGCTTGATGCCACCCACGTTGCCGCCGATGACCGGCGTCCCCTTCCACATAGCCTCGGAGACGGTCAGGCCGAAGCCCTCTCGAAGAGACTTCTGCAGCACCACCGCCGCCTTGCGCTGCAGGGCATTGACCAGTGCGCCGTCCTGCTGGCTCATGATCAGTATCTCATCGGTCTGCTGACTGAGAAGCGACTCATACACCTCGGGTCCCTCGGGGTCGTCCGTGGCCACGTTGCCGAGCAATACGAGGCGGCACGGCACGTCCTGCCGGGCGAGATTGAAGGCATCGATGACGCCCTGCGGATCCTTCCAGCGGTCGAACCGGGAGATCTGCACCACCAGCGGCAGGTCGGATGGGATGCCATAGTGCTCCAGCCGTTCCTCGCACTGTGCCTCGGTCATCTCATCGTTCACGATGGAGAAGGGATCGATGGCCGGCATGAAGAACACCTGAGGCGTCTTCAAAGCCTGCGCATATTCCTTGCTGCTCAGGATGACGGCGTCGTACTGCTCGATGAACTGCGCCAGGTAGTTCCATAGCTCACGGTGCGGGTCCTGCAGGTCGATATGGCAGCGCCACACCCACGGTCCACCCTTGCGGTAGTGCGTCACGAGGGGCAACGGCTGCGGATCGTGCACGACGACGATGTCGTGGGTCAGGTGATTCAGTATCGAGTTCTGGTAAACAACGGCCTCGTATATCTCCTGCTTGCGCGGGCTCCAGTTGATGTCGCCGCTCTGCAACGCGTTGTGCATCTTCTTGGTCACGCTGAAGAAATCGGGCGGGCCGTGAATCGTGCGCCAGCCCGTCTCGATGCCGAGGCTGTTCATCAGCAGCGTGAGCGAACCGAGCAGCATCGACACACCGCCGCCGTAGTAGGTCGAATTGACGTTCACCACGCGGCATTGCCGCAGCGGCCTGGCCTTGCTCTTGATACGCGCCACTGCCTCAGCGCCGATATGTTTCTCGTAGTCGTCAATGGTCACGATTCCATGGTGATCCATCGTGCCTCCTTTCACTGCGTGCGTTCGCCGGTGTCGACGTCCCGCATGAAGCGGGCGGTGTCCTCGGGAACGCTCGTGTTGATATGGATGCCTGAGCCTATCTCGAACCCGGCCACCGCGGTGAGCCGGGGGTAGATGCGCAGATGCCAGCAGAAGTACGGTTCCTCTTCATCGCCGAGCGCAGCCGTATGCAGCACGTGATTGAAGTCGGGGTTATTCAGTCCCACAAACAGCCGCCGCAACGCGTCGCGCAGCGCGACGGCGAACTGCCGCAGGTCGTCGTCCGAAACCGTGGCGAAGGACGCCGAGGCGGTCCGGGGCACGATCCATGTCTCGAACGGCCGACGCGAAGCGAATGGATGGAACTCCACGAACGACTCGCTGTCGCGCACCACGCGGACCTTGCGTTCCAGTTCGAACTCGACCATGTCCTGGTACAAGTTGTGGCCACGTTCGTCGTAGTACTGCGTCGCCACCTCATACTGGTGGCGAAGGTGCCATGGCACCACCGGCGCGCCGACTATCTGCGAGTGGGGGTGCTCGAGGGACGTGCCCGCCGAGGGGCCGTGGTTCTTGAAGATGATGACCTGTCTGACGGAGTCGAGCGTGTACATCGCCTGCAAGCGGTCGCGGTACGCCCGGACCACATCGAGGATTTCGTCGTCCTCCATCTGCGCCAGATAGCGGTTGTGCAGGGCAGACTCCACCACCACCTCATGCAGGCCGACGCCTTTCACCGACAGCGCGAGGGGATGGTCCTGAAACCGCTCGGCGGAGCCATCGCGCCGGAAGGCCGGGTACTTGTTCTCGATCACGCGCACCCGCCACAGCCCGGTGGCCGGGTCCGGATAGGCCACGCTCTCGCCGCCGGTCATACCCTCGTTGCCAGGACAGAACGGGCACTCGGCCACGTGCGCCTCGGGAATGTGCTGAGGAGCGCGGGACACCAGGTCGCGGGGTCGCTTAGCCCGCTCCGTCGCGATGACGACCCATTCCCGGGTGGTAGGATCCAGTCGCAATTCCGACATCCTTCCCCTCCCTCGGCGCATCTCGCGGAGATGCGCCGCCTCCGACACCTTACCTGACAGCGGACCACTGACGCAACTATCCGTTCGTGGCGGCACAATGCCTGCGCACCGGCAGGGAGTCTGGCATACTACCCGCGATGACGGCGCCACTGCTTCCTCCCCTACTGAGACTGGCGTTCCCAGAGCCGCACCGCGTCTTCTACTTCGTCCCGCCCGCACAGGCAATGCCATCGGAACCGGATGGCCCGCTGCACCTGTACGTCCATCTGCCGTTCTGCCGCCGGATCTGCGCCTTCTGCCCGTACGTGAAACAAGTGTACGACGCCGATACGGCCGCCGCCTACGCGGACGCGCTGCTCAGAGAACTTGAGCATTACAGGCAGTCATGGGGTGATTTCGAGGTGGCCTCGGTCTACTTCGGTGGCGGCACGCCGTCGCTGACCCCGGAGACCATCGAGCGCGTGCTCTCGTGGCTGCGGTCCAACGGAGGTCCGGGCGGGGAGGTGGGAGTGGAGGTACATCCGCACGATGCCACGACGGCGTTGTTACGGCGACTGCATAACTGCGGTGTCACCATGGTCAGCCTGGGCGTGCAGACGTTCAACGAGCGCCTGCTCGCGGCACTGGACAGGGGCTACGATGCAGGCACTGCGATGGCGGCATGCCAGAGGGCGCTGGCGGAGGGGTTTGAGACGGTGGACATCGACCTCATCTTCGCGCTACCGGGGCAGACTCTGAGCGAGGCGACACACGACTTCGCGACGGCGGCGTCGCTGGGCGCCAGCCAGATATCCGCCTACCCGCTCATCCAATTCTCGGACACGCCGCTGGCCACGCTGCTGAAGTCGCAGGAGGTGAGCCTGCCCACCCGGCGCACCGAAGAGCGCATGCTCGCAGCCCTCGTTCAGCAGGCGCGCAGTTCTGGCTACTAACGGTAGTACATCTGGAGATTCTACCGAC
>JAXGQG010000031.1:0-7318 GCA_040766535.1 Dehalococcoidia bacterium
TGATCCCAGGTGCGCAGCGCCTCCCCGACTAATTCAACCGTGAAGAAGTCGTCCACGGTGCGCCACGATACGCGACGGTGTGAAGCCTTCCGATGCAGGAGGTCGACGATGATGGCTGTCCTGAGTTCGTCACCCCGGTCGCGGAACATGCGCCAGAGATCGTAGTAGTCACGTGCCCGGGGCCGGTTCCATCCGCGAGTCGCCAGTTTTCGGTGCGTCTGCAGCAGCGTGCGTAGCTTCTCAGCCACGATCTCCTCCAACGCGTAGCAGGACACGAGGCACTGCAGGTCTTCTCCATAGCCGTGGTGCAGCGGTCGACGCTCTGGCGTGAGCAGGACCGGTTCATCAGACGTAACCTCGATCTTGATGCGGCACAGCGCATCCCGCTGCCACGGGAATCGCGCCCGCACGACGAACGCCTCCTGGCCGTGAGGGTGCGGTTCTCTCTCCTGATAGCGCTGGACGTCGATGCCAAACGGACCGTACACGGACAGCAGACCCTCCGCGGTGACGGCCACCCCGCGGATGCGGGCTTCAAGTTGCTCTCCCTGCGGTGCTCCAGCCGTGGAGAAGTCGAGGTCTTCAGAGAAGCGGTAGTCCGGGAAGTGCAGCTTGCGGAGGGCTGTCCCTCCCTTGAGTACGAGAGTGGCGCCCAGTACATCGTCCGTGCTCATACCCGCGAGTACGTAGCTGATGAGGTAGTCCTTCTCAACCACATCCAGCGGGACACCGCCCGTCCTGGCGGCGGAGGCGAGGCGGTATCTGAGCTGTATCATACCCGGTGCGCCACCCCCAGGTTGTTCTGGAGCTTCCACCTTTGTTCTCGTGCTCCGGAGCGCGGTCTGGAAGGATCGATGAGATGGTAGCCCGTCGACGGGAGTTGGAGCAGCGGCGCCAGGATGTCGCCCCGGACGCCGGCGCTCTCAAGGGACCACCCCAGGCGCTTCGCAACGGACACAGCGTCATAGCGCAGTGCATACTCGACGAGCCTCTTGACCGAGAGTGAATCCAGGTGCTCTCGAAGCGTGCCGATACCTTCTCCGATGCCGCCGAAGCTGCGCGGCGACGCGAACATCTCCAGCAGGGTGCGTTCCCTGTCCGTAATGGGTATCCTCGTCTGTTCGTTCACCCAGACCTGCTCGATCCCGAAGAAGCGCGATTGCTCAACCGTGGTGTATTCGTACGTCAGACCGTCGACGGTCCAGGCGTGCTTCCGCCTGTGTGGCGCATCACTGCGCTGCCTCATCGTCGGCGTAACGACCTTCCTGGGCGTAAAGGCGGTGACGATACGGGGCACCTGTTCGGTCAGGCCATGGTGATGCAGAGCAGACCAATGGCTTATGGCCGAGGGCGACACAAGGCGCACTGCGATGGCGAATGGGTGCACCGCCACCCCGCCGGCGAGAGGACCAGAGACGACGTACAGCCCCCTCCTCGGACGCGCGAGCCATCCAGCCTGCGTCATACGCATCAGCAGGGCTGGCAGGCTCACTGCGGAGATGCCCTCCCGTTCGGCAATCCCTCTTGCGTCCTCGATGGAGAACACAGTGAGCCCCTGTTCCATCAGTGCGGCAAGCAGCCTTTCACGACGCATAGTAGTGTTTCCGTGCAATCCCGAATGTCTAGCCAAATCGTCAAGTGCTTTTGGAAATGTTACTGCGTTAATGACGAATTGGCAAGATTACGCAGTACAGGTTCCATGTCGAGGCTGTCGGGCGAAGAGTGCCGCCGCGTTGCGGCGGGTGCTTGGGTGCTTGGGTGCGTGGGTGCTTGGGTGCTTGGGTTGCCCGCTTCGCAGGGCGTTCTGAGTTCTGCGTTCTGAGTGCTGCGGGGCAGAGAGAAGCTACTCCCGATGCTTCACCAGGTCCACCCTGCATCCTTGCCTTTGCCACAACACCTCGGTACCATTGCTGCTGGCATGTTTCGTAGAGACGTGGATCAGGAGGGCAGCAGGATGGGCTTTCTCCCGGTAGAACTCAAGGGCAGGGTGGCGGTGGTCACCGGCGGCAACAGCGGCATCGGCAGGGGCATCGCCGCCGGTCTGGCCAGCGCCGGCTGCAGCGTGGTGGTGGCGGCGCGGCAACGAGGCCGTCAGCCGTGAGGCGGCACGCGAACTGGACGAATACGGCGTCAGTGACGGTGGTAGGCGCTGGACGTCAAGGGACGTGGCCTCGATCGCCGCATGGCGGACGAGGTGGGTCCGTGAGTTCGGCCGCATCGATATCCTGGTCAACAACGCCCGGCGGACGGGCCGTGCCAGCCTGACGGAGATGTCCGAGGAGTGGACCACGTGGTGGACACCAACCTCAAGGGCGTTTTCTTCTGCATCCAGTGCTGCCGCGAAGCACATGATGGCGCAGCGGTACGGCAAGATCGTGAACATATCGTCCATCGCCGGACTGGGTTGGACGGACGGGGCGGCATCAACCTACGGCGCCTCCAAGGCGGCCATCACGGCAGCTCACCAAGGGCTGTGCCCGCTCCCCTGGGTCCGTTCGGCATCAACGTGCAACACCGTCGCCCCCGGCAGCATCGATACGCCCATCCCTGGCGGTGGGCCGGACGCCGAGCAGGTGCAGGCGAGAATGCCATCGGTAAGTCGGCCATCGGCAGGCTGGGCTACCGAGGACATCGCCTTAACGCCGTGCTGTTCCTGGCCTCCGACTACGCCTCGTTCATAGACGGTCAGACCATCGCCGTGGACGGGGCAGGTTCGACCTGATGTAGACTGCCGCGGCGGGTACCGTTGTCCGGGGAATGGTGAGGGAGCGTGAGTGAGCGGAATGGGGCACATTGATCGCGTTCCGGCGAAGGCGGCGCGAAGGGAGGCTCGCATCTTCCGCGCACCATTGACATAATGCCGGATTGTTGGTCATGTGGCGGCCGCTCCGGGCGCCGCCGCGAGAGAGTATGGGCAAGTTCTGAAACCACGAAACCGGCCGTTCCCCGGCATATAGCCTTCGTGATGGATGGCAATGGCCGGTGGGCCACCCGCCAGGGGCTGCCCCGCCTCGCAGGTCACCGCGCGGGCATCTACCATGTCGATGAGGTCGCCCGTATCATCAAGTCGCGCGGTGTGCGCTACATGACCCTGTACATGTTCTCCACCGAGAACTGGCGCCGCTCAAAGGACGAGGTGGAGGGCATCTTCGACCTCCTCAGAGAATGGCTCGGGAACAAGCGCCCCCGAAGTTGCGTGGAAGGCATCGCCCCTTGCGGCACATCGGCAGGCGTCAGCCCCTCCCCACCCTGCTCCTCGAGGCGCTGGATACGGCGTGCCATGGAACCCCTTGATGACGCCGCGCTCACCGTGTGCATGGCCATCAACTATGGGGGCAGGGCCGAGATAACCGATGCGGTGAAGCATCTCATCGGCGCGGGTCTGTCCGGGTACGGCGGATAGACGAGCGCCGCCATCAGCGGCAGCGCCCTATACCGCGGGCATTCCGGACCCGGACCTCATTATCAGACCTCCTGGGCGGCGAGCTCCGCTTGAGCAACTACCTGCTGCGGGCAGGCGCGTGCATGTGAGCTATACTTCAATCAGGTGTTGTGGCCTGATTTTGGGGAGGAGGATATCGACCGCGCTCTTCAGTCCTACGCCGCACGGCAGCCGCCGGTTCGGTGGCCTGTGATATCTCCGGGCGATTCCCGCCCGCGTCCATTCAACCCACTACGTAAGGAAGGTGTGTTTCTATGGGAGACATAATCGAAGAAGCCGGGGCTGTGGTGCAGTGCCGACAGTGCCCGTGGTACAAGAACTGCGTCATGCCGATGCAGATCGGCAATAGCGAGATAAGTCAGTTCAAGATGATGATGCAGGGAGGCATCCTCGGAGACCAGTCAAACCCTGAGCTGGAGAAGGTGCTGGAGGGTGTGGCGGCCATGGGGCAGAACATGATGGTGCAGTGCTGTCCGGTCTTCACAGAGCGCCTGAAGTCCGATCCCCGGCTGGCGGAACGCATCAAGCTGTTCATGCAGAGCTGGGGCCAGGATGATGAGCCTGCCGCGGGAGACAAGTCGTGAGCGAGCCGCTTGCACGGGTCGAACGTCCCTCTGCTGATGCCTTCCATTCACGCAGGAAGTTGTACATGGTCTTCCTCGTGTTCTGGCACGACAGTGCCCCGCAGGAGTACAAGGACAGGTGCGCCAAGTACTGGCGCCAGGTGGGGGAACAGCTTCTCAACCTGGAGTCCAAGGCGGGCGCGGTGAAACACGTCTATCACGAAGCCATCCATGAACCCGGTGAGGCGGGACTGGCGCTGGTGAAGAAGTTCAATCCGTCCAGCCACGACCTCGTCGCGGCGCGCTGCGCCGACGGAGCCGTGTTGGAGGCACTGGAGGACCGCGAGCTAGCGGCGGAGGTGAGCGACTGGGAGCGGTTCCTGATGATGGGCTACTCCAGCGCGAAGGTGGGTGATCTCGTTCGTGACCTCTACGCTGAGGCGGTGAAGCGGCGCAACGAACACGTTCTGAGCGTGATGGATTCGACGCTTGGCGCCGGTGAGGCGGGGCTCCTGCTGATCGGCGAGGGGCATCGGCTGCAGTTCCCCTCCGATATCGAGGTATTCAGTGTGGTGCCTCCCGCGCTTGACGAACTGCACCGATGGCTGCGCGACCAGGCGAATCGTCCGGGCGGCGAAGAGGATGTGGATGCCGCCGCGGAGGATGCTGCCGGCCCGGATGGTGAACGGGACGGGGAGGAAGCGTAATGGGAGTCAGAAAGCCGGCGGTTGCCGGTACGTTCTATGCGGCGAATCGCGATGGCGTGCTGGGCCAGCTCGAGTGGAGCTATCAGCACCGCCTTGGTCCGGGCGAGATGCCGACGGTCAATCCCGACGGCCCGCGGGAGATAGTCGGATTGGTGGCCCCGCATGCGGGCTACATGGCGTCGGGTCCGGTGGCAGCCCATGCGTATTGGGCACTGGCCCGTGATGGCGTGGTGGATACCGCGGTCATCGTCGGACCGAATCACACCGGATACGGGACAGCGGTCTCGGTCTGGGCCTCCGGCGCGTGGACCACTCCCCTGGGGAACGCGAAGGTGAATGAGGAAGCTGCCGCCCAGCTTGTGGGCGGAGTGGCCCGTGCTGACGAGTCCGCTCACATCTACGAGCACAGCGTTGAGGTCCAGGTGCCGTGGTTGCAGCACCTCTACGGCGATGCCATCCGAATCGTACCTGTGGCGATGCTGGCGCAGGATATGGACACTGCCACGGAGTTCGGCGTTGCTCTCTCGAAGCTGGAGGGCAATATCGTGCTCATCGCCAGTACCGATCTCACGCACTATGAGGCGCAGGAGAGCGCCGCACGCAAGGACAGCACGGTGGTGGACGCCATCAGACAGCTGGATGTCAGTGAGATGTATGGCAACATCGGCACACAAGAGTGCAGCATGTGCGGCTACGGTCCGGTCGCCGCGGTTGTCCACGCGGCCCGGCTTCGCGGCGCAACGAGAACCGAGGTGCTCAAGTACGCCACCAGTGGAGACGTGATCGGCGACTACTCACGTGTGGTGGGGTATGCCTCGGTGGCGCTGTTGCGGGAGCCTTCGACGGGGCCGGCAGGCCTGTAAGCCGGGTTCTGTACTCCCTCGCGAGAGCGGTGGCCATCCATCTAGTCCCGGCGTTGCCGCAGGGATCAAGCAACCAACCCGGGGACATCGGCCAGACTCCGTGTTCCTGACTGCAGTGACACTGGGTCACCACCTCCAGGCTCTCGCCCCCCTATTTGGTTTTGCTCCGGGTGGGGTTTGCCCATCCAGGAGGTCTCCCTCCTGCCGGTGAGCTCTTACCTCGCCATTTCACCCTTACCCGCGGACGCGGGCGGTATGTTTCTGTGGCACTTTCCGTAGAGTTGCCTCTCCCGGGTGTTACCCGGCACCCTGTCTGGTGGAGCCCGGACTTTCCTCCCCGCGCACGAGGCGCGCGGCGACCACCCGGCCTGCCAGCCCCACGGTAAGTCTATGGCCCCTGTTGTGGTGAGGTCAACCGCTACTCAACGTAGATGAGCCGCCCACAGCTGCCGCACTCCACCATTTCGCCGGCCCGCGCACGTTGCCACAACCCCGCGGGGACGGTGAGATTGCAGCCTTTGCAGCGGCCCTGCTCCACCTTCACCATCGCGAGCCCCTTCGCCTTCGTCAACTGGTCGTATCGCTGCGACGCCTCGGGACCGATCTCCTGCCTGATGGCCGTGCGGGCTTCCGAAAGCCGAGCGACATCGGTCTTGAGGCTCTCTCTGACATCTCGCAGCGACACCTTCTCCTCTTCCCACGCGGCGGCGAGGTCCGCCACGCGCTGCCGAAGGGTTGCCGCTTCCTGCTGCAGCAACTCGGTATCCCCCATCGCCTCCAGCAGCTGTTCTTCTTTGCCGGCCAGGTGCTTCTTGAGTCCCTGGATGTCCTGCTCGAGGCTCATCAGTTCCTTGGGATTACGGACCGTGCCGCTGTAGAGCCTTTCGTTCAGGCCGTGAATCTTGGCGTTGAGGTCGTCGACCTCCCATTCCAGTGCGCGCTGGTGCTTCTCGGCGGCGTTGAGGCGGGAGTCCAGGTCCGAAAGTTCACTCTCCGCCGCGGCCAACTCGTCATTGTGGTCCAGGCGGGACTCGGTCTCCTGAAGGCGGCGTCGCTGGTCTCTAAGCTGCTGTTCGGTTGTCTGCAGTTGATACAGGCGGGACGCGACGCTCATACGTGCGGCAATTGTAGGCAGGCACTCTTGGTATGTCAAAGGGTCCGGCGGTGTGGGGTGGAAGGCGGCAGCGCTATCCGGCGCGGCTTTCACATGACAGGGATACCACCTGCATGTTGAGCGGAAGATTGGTGGTGGTGACCACCAGCTTCGGTTTGGGGTCCAGCGGCTGCAGTCCCATCGCGGTCACAAAGGTCTCCAGCGGCTCCAGGTCGGGCCGCGCCGTCTCGGTGCGATAGTGCATCGGCAGCACGTAGCGCGGCTGTAGCGACTTCACCAGCGCACGGGACTCCGCCACGCTCAGTGTGGATACATCGCCAACGGGCACGAATAGTATGTCCACCTTGCCGATCTCCCGGGCGAGCTGTCCGCTGAGGGGATGACCGAGGTCTCCTGTATGACACAGTGTCAGGCCGTCCATCTCAACCACGAACAGCGTGTTCTTCCCACGCTCCGCGCCCTGCTCTCCATCGTGATACGTGGCATACGCGGACACGAACGCGCCGCCCACCTCGTATTCCCCCGGTCCGCAGAAGATGCGGGGCTTGCCCTCGAGTTCCGCTGCGTACGAGTGCCCCGGATGCATGTGGCTGATGAGCACACACTGAGGACTGCCCCAGCGTGAGACA
>JAXGQG010000032.1:0-6849 GCA_040766535.1 Dehalococcoidia bacterium
GGCAAGCTCCTGGTTTGAGTAGTCGTCGACGCTGGCGAAGCCGCGTCCCGCAAGTCCCTGTGCCACCGATTCCGCACTGCTCACTCGCGTCCCCCCTCGCAAGGCTCCCGCTCCACAATGGTGACGGAATCCTCTTCATCGGTCTCGATCAACCGCACGCGAACGAGTTCGTTGCGCGCGCTGGGGATATTCTTGCCGACATAGTCGGGCCGTATAGGCAACTCGCGGTGTCCCCGGTCCACCAGCACTGCGAGCTGTATGCTGCGTGGCCGGCCGAGGTCGACCAGTGCATCCATGGCGGCGCGTATGGTGCGGCCGGTGTAGAGCACATCGTCGACGAGCACCACATTGCGGTCGGCGATAGAGAACGGCAGCTCGTTCACAGTGGGCAGAGACAACAACTCAGGCGCTGCGGCAACCGGCGTGCCGGCGGCTACCTCGGCGCCCACAGCAGCGGGGATGCGTGCCCGTGGGCCATGCGGTAGTCCGCTGTGCGAATGCGACAGCCCGAATTCAACGTCGTCCCGGTATGCCATGACGTCGAGCGCTCCCACCGGGACCGCGCGGCCTTCGAATTGCTCGATAACTCGCTGCAACCGTTCCGCGAGCGGATAGCCTCGCGTTCTCACGCCGACCAATACGACACTCTCGGCTCCGTGGTTGCGCTCCAGTATCTCGTGGGCAACGCGCGCGAGCGCACGGCTGATGTCGGTGGAACTGAGGAGTACTTTCGCACTCATCCTGGCGCCTCACATCCCGGGAGGGACGTGACGCGGCGCCTGCGCGAAGTACATGAACGATTCTTCTGTGTCATGACGCCCTTGCCAACCTCGCCGGGTTGAATTAAAGGTTGAGTAATTGTAGCATCCCTGGCGCTCCGAAAACCAGAGCAGCTGTATCGCCACCGCAGCGCCACGCTGCTACAATGGCCGTGTTCCGATGACGCACGCGGCCCCGAGCCACCCGAACCTGCCTCGATGCCACTGCCATGAAGCCACAACACACCACCACCGCGCATGACTGGGATGAGGTCGGACACAACTGGTCCGAGCCCCGTGACACGAATCCCGTGCTGGCACAGCACAAGAGACGCGTGTACCGCGACCTAGTGAGTGAGTGGACGGGCGGAGTCACTCCATCACGCGCACTGAAGACAGACCTCTTTGCGGAGGCCTTCAACGACGAGGAGTTTCTGTCTTCCCTCACATGGATGGCTCGCACTGTCGGCATCGATATCTCAAGCAGCGTGCTGAGCAACGCCCGCAAACGGTTCGGGTCGACTGCCCTCCTCGGCTACGTCACCTGCGATGTGACTGCGCTCCCATTTCGCGAGGGAGCGTTCGACCTTGTGCTGTCCGACTCGACGCTGGACCACTTCGAGCACGAGGACAACATCCGCCAATCACTCAAGGAGATGGCCAGGGTGCTGACCAATGGCGGCCGCATGATTGTGAGTATCGACAATCCGGCCAACCTGACCTATCCACCTCGATGGGTCGTGCGGCTGTGGATGCGGTTGAGGCTTGCCCCCTACTACGTGGGCGTCACCGTTTCGGCACGGCGTCTTGACGAAGTCCTCGGGTTGCTGGGTCTGACTGTAGTACACCGCACGGCGATACTCCACTATCCCCACCCGGACGGTGCGGTGCGGCTGTGCGAGCGGTGCGCGCGCACCCTGAGACTGGGTGGGCTTGCCGCACGCGTGTTCTCCGCCGCGGAGCAACTTCGGGGCACCCGCATACGTTATCTAACCGGGAGGTATCTCGCAGTGGATGCCGTGAAAGGAGAGACCCGGTGAGCACGCTAATCGAAGTACAGGTGGGAGGCACAGTGCCGACCACCGGATATCTTGCCCTGGATTCATTCGTCGCTGGGGAGGCACACGGTGGGCTGAGAATAGCGAGCGACGTGACACCTGAGCGGCTGGCGCTTGCGGCGCACGCCATGACGCTGAAGTACGGCTGGGTGGGGCTGCCCGTGGGCGGCGCGAAGGCTGGAGTCTTGATGAGCCCGGACACCAGCCGACTTGACAGGGCGCTCATGCTGCGCGCCTTCGGCAAGGCGATCGAGCCGTATCTGCGCAAGAGAACGTACGTGGCCGGGGAAGACATGGGATCGACTGTCGACGACATCAAGGTGATGCTCCAGGCAGCCGGCCTCAAGGCAGCGCCGGGAAGCCTCAGACACGCGGAATCGGGCGCGTACACCGGCGTCAGCGTGTGCGCGGCGGCGCTCATGGCGGCGGAATCGCTCAACATGGAAGCCAAGGACCTGCGTGTACTGATAGAAGGATTCGGCAACGTGGGCGCGTCAGCGGCCGCTCGCTTCCACGCCGCAGGCGCGAAGGTGGTCGGAGTGTCCACAGTGAAAGGCGCGGTGTACAACGCATACGGTCTCGATGTGCCTGAACTGCTGTCGCTACGTCGCCGCCTCGGCGACGATGCGGTACTGCACCAGGGTCTCGGAGAAGCGGTCCCGGTGGAATCGATAATCTCCCTGGCAGCGGATGTGTTCTGCCCGTGCGCGACCATGCACAGCATCACGGAGCGTAACGTCGGCTCGCTCCAGGCGCGTATCGTCAGCCCCGGAGCCAACGTACCCACCACCGACGAGGCCGAGCGTGCGATGCTCGACAACGGAGTGCTGCTCATTCCGGACTTCGTAGCCAACAGCGGCGGCGTACTGGGAAGCTCCATGGCACGCGCCGGACTATCCCGAGACGAGATCACTCAGTACATCCAGGACCGGATGGGCGAACAGATCCCTCTTCTGATACTGGATGCCCAGGAACAACGGAGAACCATCCGTGACGTGGCCACCGAGATGGCCCTCAAGCGATTCGAGGAAACGAGAGAGCAGTTCGAACGGAATAGCCCGGTACAGGCCCTGAAGCGGCTGGGTGTTGGGATCTACCGCCGCGGCGTGATTCCACGGACCCTGCTGAAGCCGCTGGGGCGGCGCTACTACGGCACGGACGCGGACTAGCGGTCTCGCGCCCATGGGCCGTCCGGATGGGTACAGGCCGCCGGTCCCAGTCTTTGACTGTAGTTCGGGTCCATTATAGAATCGCACAACTCGTGCGCCCTCCGGCCGTCCCTGATTCCTCCCGCCGGACGACGCGTTACCCGGCACGCGCTAGAGAGGCGGCATCACAGCAAGGAGAAGAAGCACAATGCCCTACGACGCGACGAAGATGCAGGACTGGCAGATTGCGGAGGCGGCGGAGCCCGGTATGCCCTCACCCGAAGAGTGGCGGGAACGGCTGGGGCTTCAGGCGGACGAGATAATCCCCTACGGGCGGCTCGCCAAGCTCGACTTCATCAAGATACTGAATCGGCTGCACAGCAAGCCGGACGGCAAGTACATCGAGATCACCGCCATCACGCCCACGCCGCTCGGCGAGGGCAAGAGCACCACTTCGCTCGGCCTCATCGAAGGGCTGGGCAAGCGCGGCAAGAACGTCGGCGGCTGTCTTCGCCAGCCCTCCGGCGGGCCCACGATGAACATCAAGGGCACTGCCGCGGGCGGCGGCAACGCGCTGCTCATACCGATGACCGAGTTCTCGATGGGACTCACAGGCGATATCAACGACATCATGAATGCCCACAACCTGGCGATGGTGGCGTTGACGGCCCGGATGCAGCATGAGCGCAACTACTCCGACGATGAGCTGCTGCAGCGAACCGGCATGCGCCGGCTGGACGTCGATCCCACCCGCGTGGAGATGGGGTGGGTTATCGACTTCTCCGCGCAGAGCCTGCGCAACATCGTCATCGGCCTTGGCGGCCGCATGGACGGTTTCACCATGCAGTCGAAATTCGCCATCGCGGTGAGTTCCGAATTGATGGCCATCCTGGCCATCGCCACGGACCTGGCCGACCTGCGCAAACGCATCGGCGATATCACCGTGGCTTATGACAAGAGTGGGAAGCCGATCACCACGTCCGACCTCGAGGTGGCGGGGGCGATGACCGCCTACATGCGCAACACCATCAACCCCACGCTGTGCTCCACCGTGGAGTACCAGCCATGCATGGTGCACGCTGGACCGTTCGCCAACATCGCCATCGGACAGTCGTCCATCATCGGCGACCGTATCGGACTGAAGCTGTTCGATTACCATGTGACGGAGAGCGGCTTCGCGGCGGACATCGGCTTCGAGAAGTTCTGGAACGTGAAGTGCCGCTACAGCGGCCTCCGTCCCCACGTCTCAGTGCTGACCACATCCATCAGGGCGCTGAAGATGCACGGCGGCGGACCCGCGGTGGTCCCTGGGCGTCCGTTGCCCGATGAGTACACCAGGGAGAACGTGGGGCTGGTCGAGAAAGGCGTTGCGAACCTTATCCACCACCTGCACACCATCAAGCTGTCCGGCATCCGGCCGGTAGTCTGCATCAACCGTTTCTCCACTGATACCGACGATGAGCACAAGGTAGTGCGCCGGGCAGCCGAGAGAGTGGGCGCCCGCTGCGCCGTGGCCACGCACTGGGCCAACGGTGGAGAGGGGGCGCTGGAGCTGGCCGACGCCGTCATCGATGCGGCCCGCGAAGAGACGCCGTTCGAGTACCTCTACATGATGGATATGAAGCTCAGGGACAGGGTGGAGCGGATAGCCCGGACGGTCTATGGCGCCGATGGAGTGGACTGGGCACCCGAGGCTGAGGCCAAGGCCAGGGCCTTCGAGAAGGACTCTACGTATAACGACTACGCCACCATGATGGTCAAGACGCATCTGAGCCTGACGCATGACCCCACGTTGAAGGGTGTGCCCAAAGGCTGGAGACTGCCTATCAGGGACGTGCTGGTGTACTCCGGCGCGAAGTTCCTGTGTCCCATGGCCGGCGCCATCAGCCTGATGCCGGGAACGGGTTCCAACCCCGCGTTTCGGCGCATCGACATCGACACCGAGACCGGCAAAGTGAAGGGACTGTTCTAGAGCAACAAGAGGGAAGCGAAGGAGGGTCGGCACAGACATGAAGGTGAGCGACGTTCGGAGCATCTCGGTTATCGGTGCGGGCATCATGGGGCACGGTATCGCCCAGGTATTCGCCATGGGCGGCTACGACGTATGCATCAACGATGTCGCAGCGGACATCCTGGTGAAGGCGATGGTTCGCATACGTGAGAATCTGCGCATCTTCGAGGAGAACGGCTTCATCACAGCACAGGAGGCGGACGCGGCCCTCGCGCGCATCCGCACCGAGCCGGACCTGGCAGCATGCGTACGCCACGCGGACATCGTGATCGAGGCGTTCAAAGAGGACATCGAGGTAAAGCGGGCGCTGTTCAACCGGTTGGACTCCCTGTGCCCCGAGCGGACGATACTCGCCAGCAACAGCTCGGCGCTGCTCATCAGCGATTTCGCCTCGGGAACGAAACGGCAGGACCGCGCGGTGCTGACGCACTGGTTCAACCCGCCGCACATCGTACCCACCGTGGAGATCATCAAGGGCGCGCACACGTCGCAGGAGACGGCGGACCTGATGTATGACCTGCTGAAGAAGGTCAAGAAGCTTCCCGTCCGCATCAACAAGGAGATCCCCGGCTACCTGCTGAACCGCATCCAGATGGCGCTGGCGCGCGAGGCCTGGTATCTGTGGAAGGCGGGGGTGGCGAGCGCCGAGGACATCGACCTCGCCGTTAAGGGCAGCCTCGGGTTCCGCCTCGCCAGCATCGGCCCGCTGGTCACCGCCGACCTCGGGGGACAGGACACGTGGTGCACCATCGCCAAGTATCTGTTTCCGCTCATCAGCGACGCGCACGTTCCGCCCGATGAATACCTCACGATGATCGAGGCCGGTCATCTCGGAGCCAAAACAGGCGAGGGCTTCTACAAGCACACACAGGAAGAGTGGGACGCCATCATCGAGAAGCGCGACAAGGAGTTCCTGCAGCGCTTGAAGAACCTGTACTGGTAGCGATAAGCGAAGGAGCGAGTAGAGTGAACGTACTCATCACAGGCGGCACGGGCTTCATCGGCGCCCTGCTCACACGGACGCATGTGCAGAGGGGCGACAAGGTCACCATCTTCGACGTTGCGCCCAATATGAGCCGCATCAAGGACGTGGCCGCGGACGTAAAGGTGATCCAAGGCAACCTCTCGTACGCCTCCGAGGTGTTCAATGCGGTCAAGGACAACAGGATCGAACGCATCCTGCACCTCGGTTCCATGCTGAGCGCCCCATCAGATGCCAATCCATGGGCCTCGTTCCAGGTGAACGTCGTTGGCACGGTGAACGTGCTGGAGGCGGCGCGCCTCTTCAACGGCGGGACGGTGGTCTTTCCGAGCACCATCGCCACGTTCGGCCTGGACACCCACACGGTGGCGGACGATGCCACGGTGCAGCATCCCACCACGATGTACGGCTGCGGCAAGGCGTACTGTGAGAACCTGGGGCGCTTCTACCGGGCGAAGTTCGGCGTGGACTTCCGCGCCATCCGCTTCCCTTCGGTCATCGGCCCCGGCGCCAAGGTACGGCATGTCTCCCAGTACAACGCGTGGATGATCGAATATCCGCTGCGCGGCAAGCCATTCGAGTGCTTCGTCACGCCAGAGACCAGGATGCCCATCATGTACTTCAAGGACGCGGCGAATTCGGTGGACGCCATCGCCAGCGCGCCGGCGGAGTGCATCAAGTCCGTCAACTACAACGTTGCCGGCATCACACCCACGAGGTCGGCCGGGGAGATCGCTGCCGTGGTGCAGCGGCACGTGCCCGACGCCAGGATCACCTACGTACCCGACCCGGTCATCATGGAGTACTACAAGACGTTCAAGATAGACACGTTCGACGACAGCCGGGCTCGCAGCGAATGGGGCTGGTGTCCGGCGTTCCCGGATATCGACAC
>JAXGQG010000033.1:0-6645 GCA_040766535.1 Dehalococcoidia bacterium
TTGTGGAGTAGTCGCCGGGACCACTGATGGTTGCCGCCGAAACCGGCATGGGGGAGACCACGAGAGACAGCGCAGCAACAAGGAATGCGTTGAGGATGGGCCACGCGGCCCCACCCGTACGTGCTCCGCACATCCAAGACCTCCTCTGAATCCACGGGTGAATGCGAGGCATGCGAGAAGGTAGGATAAGGAGTCAGCCCCACCACACTCTGACCTCCATGCGATGTAGGGCAGCAACCCAGCAATCGGCTGCCATGACTTAAGGTCGAATCGATAGTACCCCCCAGGATTGCGGGAATCAATAGGGAGACTGCCGCACCGTCCAGATTACCGGGTTTGGTTGGGGGTACCTCACTCAAGAGGCCCAGAGCTGGAATCGCATCTGTGGATCCGCCAGATACGCCATCGGACCGGATTCTAAACGTACGAACTAATTAGGTGTGGTGTCCCTGGAATTCACGTCCAAAACACATGTGATACCTTCGATTCAGGGTCTCCCGCGCAGACGAGGGTGCCGTAAGGAAATCAGAGAGCATGCAGCGCAGACGCAGCGCCGTGTGGTCCACCGCCATAGCAATGCTGGCGCCGGCACTGCTGCTTGTGTCCGGCTGCGACGGGGGAGGGCAGACGCCCTCGACCCCAACCATTACCCGGGGGGAGTCCCTGCCCGCCGATGCGGTCAAGGTGACCGTCGAGAACGATCCGTATCCTCCGGTTCTTCACAGCACGGCGTTCGCGACGCCGGTGCCCGTCCCCGGCGGCATCAACACGGCGGGTGCGGAGGACTCCCCGTTTGTCACGCCCGACGGCGACACCATGTACTTCTTCTTCACGCCCGACGTGCGGGTGCCGGTCGAGAAGCAACTCATCGACGGTGTCACCGGCGTCTACGTGAGCCACCGGACAGGCGCCACCTGGAGCGAGGCCGAGCGGGTGGTGCTGCAGCAGCCGGACAAGCTATCCCTTGACGGCGCGGTGGCAGTGGACGGCGACATCATGTGGTTCGCCTCGGCACGTGAGGGCAACTACCGTGGCGTGGACATGTGGACCGCCCGATGGCGCGACGGCGCGTGGCGCGACTGGGAGAACTCAGGCAAACAGCTCAACGTTGACTACCAGATAGGCGAGGTGCACTACCGGCATGACGGCGAGGCGCTGTACTTCCACTCGGACCGACCTGGGGGCAAGGGAGGCTACGACATCTGGGTGACGATTCGCGGCGATGCCGGCTGGATGCCTCCGGTGAACATCGAGGCCGTCAACAGCCCCGACACCGACGGCTGGCCGTTCATATCCGCGGAGGGCGGCGAGATGTGGTTCACCCGGACCCACATGGGCACGCCCGCCATCTTCCGCTCCGTGCTCGGGCCGGCGGGTTGGACCGAGCCCGAACTCATCGTGTCGCAGTTCGCCGGAGAGCCGACGCTCGACCGCGACGGCAACCTGTACTTCGTGCACCACTACTACCGCGACGGCATGATGCTCGAGGCGGACATCTACATGGCGAGCCGCACGAGCTAGACGTCCGGCCCCATGATTCCCCGGCCCCTGTCTGGCCCAGCTAGGGCACAGTCACACTATGCGTCTGCAGCGCTCTGCGGTCGATCTTGCCGGACGCTATCTTGGGCAGTTCAGGCAGGAACTCTATCCGCTGCGGCAGCTTGAAGAGGGCCACGCTCCCGGCGCAGTACGCACGCAGGTCCGGCTTCGAGACCTCCTGCCCGGGCTTGAGCACCACAAACAGCGTTGGCGTCTGCAGTCCGGCGTCGTCCTTCACGCCCACGTCCGCCCCCAGCGACCGCGGGGTGGGTCAGCGCCACGTATTCGACTTCCGTGGGCGCGATCTTGGTGCCCGCCGCAGTGACGATGAGAAAGCTCTTCTTCTCCACGTAGGTCACATAGCCATCGGCATCCTGGCTCACGAGGTCGCCGGTGTAGAACCAGCCATCACGCAGCACCATGGAGGTGAGTTCCGGCTCGTTGTAGTAGCCCTGCATCACATTCGCGCCACGGCAGACCGCCTCACCGACCTCGCCGCGCGGCACCTCGTTGCCGGCCTCATCGATGACCTTGAACTCGAGCACCGGCACGCCGGCGGTGCCCAGCTTCCTGTCCCGTACGCCGCCCATGGTGATGATGGGGCACTCGGTGGTGCCGTAAATCTCATTGACCACGGCGCCGTAGCGCTGCTCGAACGCGGCCATCGCCTGGGGCAGGCTCTTCGCCCCGGCAGTGAGTATCATGCGCAGGGACGATAGGTCGAGATCTTTCACCGCGTCGGGCGGCACCGCGAGGAGCGCCATGAACATGGCCGGTACCCCAATGAGGTTGGTGACCTTCTCGGCGGCCACCGTCTCCAGTACGGCGCGGGGCGCGAAGCGACGCGGCAGCACGAGCGTCGCGCCGCGGAAGAAGGCGCCGAAGGAGACCACGAGCCCGAGGATGTGGTAGAACGGAATCATGCCGAAGAGGACATCCTCACGCACATCCTCGATCTTGTCCGCGGCGACATCGAACACCGACATCAGCGAGCGGTGCGTGTGCACCACACCTTTCTGCAGTCCCAGTACCCCGGACGTGTACATGATGGTGCACTCATCGTCAGGGCTCATCGCGATGTCCGGGCGGCTGCCGGACGCCGCCGCGAGCGCGGCCTCGAACTCCGGCCCCTCCATCTGCAACAGGTGCGGCAGCGGGGCGCCGGCCGGCGCCATCTGGCGCATGCCCGCGGCGAACCGGCCGTCAGTGACGACGGCCCTTGCCCGGCATTCGGCGAGCTGCGCGAACAACTCCGCCGGCTTGAGCATGGCGTTCACCACCACCGCCTTCGCGCCCGCCTTCAACGCGGCGAAGTACGCCACGGGCCAGTCTATGGTGGGTGGCAGCAGAATCGCGACCCGGTCGCCCCTGGCAACGCCTGCGGCCACCAGCATGTTGGCGATGCGATTGGAGCGGTCGTCGAACTCGGCATACGTCATCTTGCCGGTCTCGGATACCATAGCCGTCTTCTGGGGCACCTCGCGGGCATTGAGTTCAAGCAGTTCGTGCAGCAGCATGTGAAACACCTCCCGAACGGAGGAAACTACCATCTGGAAGCCAGAACTGTCAACGGCTGCCGCCCGGAACGGCAAGGGCGCCCGACTCTTGGTGTCCCAACGTAGCCTGCTACAATTCCATCCGTCCCGGGCGTTGCGGCTCTTCGCACGGCATCCCGGTGGCAGCGACAGCATGGAAAGACGCGACTACTACGAGGTTCTGGGCGTCGAACGCACCGCCGACGAGACCACCATCAAGCGAGCCTATCGCAGCCTCGCGATGCGCTATCACCCCGACCGAAACCCCGGCGACACTGAGTGCGTCGCCAGGATGAAGGAGTTGAACGAAGCGTACGCGGTGTTGTGCGACTGCGACAAGCGCCAGCGGTACGACATGTACGGCCACGAAGGCCTGTCGGGCTACAGCCAGTCGGACATCTTCGGCAACGTCGACTTCTCATCGCTCTTCCGCGAGTTCGGCCTCGGTGGATTCGGATTCGGCGACGGGCTCTTCTCGAACATCTTCGGACAGAGCAGAACTGCCACCAGGGAGCGGCGCCGCGCGCCCGACCTGCGCTACAACCTCGAACTGACGCTGGAGGACGCCGCCGAGGGAGTGGAGAAAGTCCTCGAGATTCCTCGACGCCGCACCTGTACGTCCTGCCGCGGCTCGGGAGCGAAAGAAGGTACGGACAGCACGTGCCGGCGATGCAATGGCACGGGACAGATCGTGAGGGAACACCGCTCCGGCATCGGCGTCTTCAGACAGGTGAGCGCCTGCGGAGAGTGCCGCGGCACAGGGCGCATCATCAAGGAGCCTTGTTCGCTATGCGAAGGGCGCGGCCTGCTTGAAGAGGTCCATGACGTGGCGGTCACGATACCCGCCGGAGTGGACGGCGGCCACACGATACGCCTTGAAGGCGAAGGGGAACACGGCGACGGCGATGTGACGCCCGGGGACTTGTACGTGGTGGTGAGCGTGGCGAAACACCCCGTCTTCGAGCGGCACGGGGACGATCTGTACATGCAGCAGGAGATAGGCATCGTGGATGCCGCGCTTGGCGCATCCATGCCGGTGGCCTGTCTCAACGGAGAGGCCACGCTCGACGTGCCCGAGGGCTCTCAGACCGGGGCTCTGCTCCGGCTGAAGGGCAAGGGAATGCCGCGACTGGGGAGCAGCAGACACCGCGGCGACCTCTATGTGGTCCTGCACGTGGTGGTGCCATCCAGCCTGACGAAGCAGCAGAAGGAACTGCTCAAGGAGTTTCAGCGAGTGGAGAAAGAGAGGAACCGACCGTGACCGAATCCCTATCGCTTTCCACCATGTCGGCGCGCGGCCAGTACCCCGACCTGTGCGAGTTCTCCCGCGCGGCGCAGTCGTGGGGTTTCACCGCCGTCGAGGCGAACGCCTTCGTCAAGACAGCTGAGATGCTGGAGCGGCTGGCCCAGGGGCCGCTGCCGATTCATAGCCTGCACAACCCCATACCGAACGGACCTTCAGCACTTGGTATCTCATCGTACGATCTGAACCTCTGCGCTCTCGACGAAACCGAGAGACGGGAAGCCATCAGATTCGCGCGGGCCACGATTGAACACGCGGCACGGCTCAACGCCCGTGCGGTGGTGCTGCACATGGGCCACGTGCCGGTGGACAGAGAGACGGAACGGCTGCTTCACGACCTCTGGCACGAAGGCAAGACGGCGACACAGGAATACCTCGACGTCCAGTGGAGCATACCCGAGAGGCGCAGCAGGACCGCATCACAGCATGTCGCCCGCGCGGTGGAGACAGTGCAGGAGCTTGAGAAGCTCGCGCGCACGGTGGGCGTGCTCCTCGGCATCGAGACGCGGCACAACCTGCATGAGGTCCCGAACGTGGACGAAATGGCGGTGGTCCTTGCCGAGTCTGACCCTGCGGTGGTGGGCTACTGGCACGACACCGGCCACGCCGGCACGCATGAGCGGCTGGGCTTCACCACGCAGGCCGAGTGGCTGAAGCGATACGCCAACCGCATGATCGGCATCCATCTGCACGATATCAACGTGGAACGGGATCACCAGTGCCCCGGCAACGGCTCGATCGACTGGGCACTCGTGGCACGGCATGTGCCGGAATCGGCGCTGCGTGTCTGCGAGATCGGCGAGTGGAATGGTCCCGAGTGTCTCAGCGGCTGCCCATCGTTCATGACACACCTGGGACTCTTCTCCCCCAACGGCGTCGATAGCGCGCTCACGTGATTCAACAGGACAGGATACGGGTGCTCCGCACGGGGGCGCCGGCCCAGGGCGCCTTCGTCCTTTACTGGATGCAGGCATCCCAGCGCGCCCATTTCAACCACGCCCTCGAGTACGCAGTAGAGCAGGCCAACCAGCGGTCGCTGCCCGCCTGTGTCCTCTTCTGCCTCACCGTAGCCTATCCCGAAGCCAACCTGCGTCACTACGCCTTCATGCTGGAAGGCTTGCGTGAAACGTTTGCGGCGCTTGAGGCGCGCAACATCGCGGCACTGGCCCTGATGGGCTCACCTATCGACGTCGTACCACGCATCGCACGCCGGGCGGCGATGGTGATCACGGACCGCGGTTACCTGAGGCATCAGAGGTCGTGGCGCGACGAGGTGGCCGCCAGACTGAGTTGCCCATGCGTCGAGGTGGAGACGGATGCCATCGTGCCGGTGGAGAGCGCCTCACCGAAGGCGGAGTATGCGGCGGCCACGCTGCGCCCCAAGTTGGGATGGGTGCTGCTGCGCCACCTCGTACCCCTTCGCGAGCGCGAGGCGGCAAGGCCAAGGCTCGAATTGGACGAGCAGGGAGTGGATGCCGGCGACCCGGATGGCGTCCTGGCCACGCTGGGCGTCGACGCCACGGCCGGGCGCGTGACCACGTTCCACGGCGGCTGGTCTGAGGCGGAACGTCTGCTCAACGTCTTCCTGAACGAGAAGCTCGACCGCTACAGCGAACTGAGAAGCAACCCCGCCGTACCGTATTCATCCCGACTGAGCCCCTACCTGCATTTCGGACAGATGTCACCACTGTATGTGGCGCTGGCAGCAAGGGACAGGGGCGACGCGGGGGCGGACGCCTTCCTGGAGGAACTCATCATCAGGCGGGAACTGAGCCTGAACTACGTGCACTACAATCCGGCGTATGACAGCCTGGCAGGCCTGCCGCAGTGGGCGAGGAACACGCTGGAAGCGCACGCCGGCGACCGCAGACCGTATCTGTATGACCTCGCCACACTGGAGAGGGCCGCGACCCACGATCCCTACTGGAATGCCGCGCAGACCGAGATGCTCCGCTCCGGTTCGATGCACAACTACATGCGGATGTACTGGGGCAAGAAGATACTGGAGTGGTCGCCAACCCCGGCGACGGCGTTTGCCCACGCGCTGCATCTGAACAACCGATGGCTGTTGGACGGCCGCGACCCCAACTCCTACGCCGGCGTGGCCTGGTGCTTTGGCATGCACGACCGGCCCTGGGCCGAGCGGCCCGTGTTCGGCAAGGTACGGTACATGAACGCGGCCGGGCTGGAGCGCAAGTTCCCAATGCGTGAGTATGCTACGCTTTACGGCCCGAGGAGGCTGACACGAGAATGAAACGGTCTACTTCG
>JAXGQG010000034.1:0-6065 GCA_040766535.1 Dehalococcoidia bacterium
GGGCATGCCGGTGAAGATGGTCACCAAGTAGCTGAGCGAGGTACATCCGACCGTGCTGGATGTGATACGCGACGGCTCGGTGAAGGCGGTGGTCAACACCATCACCGGCGGCAGGCTGGCCCTGAAGGATGGCTTCTCCATCCGCCGCGCGGCGGTGGAACGGCGCATCCCGTGCTACACGTCGCTCGATACGCTGAAGGTCGTGCTCGATGCGGTTTCCGCGGCCGGACGGCCGTACAACGTGGAGAGCATGGCCACGTATCTCAAGAGGAAGAAGTGATATACCAGTCCACCTGCCGCGTGCTGCACGCGGAGCGGCTGCCGGGCGCGATGTCGCTGCTCGTTCTGGAGGCGCCGGACATCGCCGGGGACGCCCGGCCGGGACAGTTCGTCATGGTGCGTTGTGACGACCTGACGCTGCGGCGTCCGCTGAGCATCCATGCGGCTGAGGCTGGCAGGCTGGCGCTGCTCTTTCGTGTCACCGGCGCCGGGACTGAGTGGCTGTCGGCCGTCGAGGCTGGCGTCTCGGTGAATCTCACCGGCCCGCTCGGCAATGGCTACAGTATGCCGCCGGCGGGTAGCCGCGTGCTGATGCTGGCCGGCGGCGTGGGCATTGCCCCGCTGTGTTTCTTCGCCAGCAGGCTGCCGCGCGATTCCGATGCCACCCTTGTCTATGGCGCCCGTTCGGCCATGGAGCTGTACCGCGTCCCTGATGCCCTGCGCCGGCTCATGCCGGCGGTGTGCCGAGTGGATGAGGTGAGGACGCTCACGGCGACGGACGATGGTTCCGCGGGACTTCAGGGCTCGGCGCTCGACGCCGCATTGCCGTTGCTGCAGCAGGCGGATTGCACGTTTATGTGCGGCCCGGTTGGCATGTGCATCGCTGCCAGCGCGTTGACCGGCCATGAAAGTGACATAACACTACCTGATGGGTCTTCCTGCAGTCCGCTCGCGCGGGAACGTCTCGTCGATGCCGAGGTCTCCCTCGAGGTTCGGATGGGGTGTGGGGTGGGCGCCTGCTATGCCTGCTCCATCTCCACTCGCGAGGGCCGCAAGAAGGTCTGCACGGATGGCCCGGTGTTCCGCTTCGGTGATGTCTGCTGGGAGGAGGTGCGCACGTGACGACTGTTGGTGTCCAGCGATAATGTCCGCTCATGTGTTCAGCGAAAATGTCCTCCGTGTTCGTTTTGCCTTGAAGGGTAGTCGCCATGGATGATCCGAAGCGGGAGAGTGATGTGGAGGGGTGTGCTGCGTTGGCTCTGCTACCACACCTGTGGCGTGCGGAATTGCTGCTCTGAGGACAGGGGCTTCCTTGGGGGCAAGGGTGATGGTGAGTCGCTGGCCCTGGTAGTAGAGGGCAAACGTACCATTCATGCGTTCATGGACGGCAATGGCCACTCCCACGTGCGAGCGTCGCTGCTCGGCCCCTCGGTGACGCTGCCGATCACGAACGGTTCCGTTGTGCTGGGAACGTGGCAGCAGATCGTGCTGGTGGACTTCGATACGCGTCCTCGCACGCGCCGCGTGGTGCTTCGTGTCCTGGGAGAGTGAGCCGGCGCGCCTGGCGCTACCCCCGCCCGTCCCCGGATGAGCGACATGAACTCCGACCGTGTGACCGACTTGGTCCGGAACGTGCCCCTGACCGCGGACGTGATGATGGTCGTCCCTGGCTTGCGCACGCCGCGCATCACCATGCACAGGTGTTCCGCCTCGATGACCACTCCCGCGCCGTCGGGCTCGAGCGCGCGTGTGGTAGATGAGCGTCCGCTATCTGGCGCGTCATCCGCTCCTGCAACTGCGGCCGCCTCGATACCACGTCCACCACCCGCGCCAGCTTGCTGATGCCCACCACCTTGCCCTGCGTGTTGGGGGATATAGCCCACGTGCGCCACGCCGAAGAACGGGAGCAGGTGATGCTCGCACATGGAGTAGAACGGGATGTCCCGCGCGATGATCATCTCCTGGTGCCCTTCAGTCAAAGCTGACGGACAGCTCCGCGCACGGGTCCTTCTCCATCCCGGAGAACAGCTCGGCGTACATCTCCGCCACGCGGCGGGGCGGTCTCCAGAAGCCCCTCGCGTTCGGGATCCTCTCCCAGCGCTATCAGCAGTGCCCTTGTGGCGTCCTTTATCCCTTCCGGCTGCACGATGTACCTCGATTTCTTGCATTTCACTGCCCGGCCCTGGCCAGGGCCCGCTCGACGGTCGCCAGGTCCCGGCGGCAGCTGCATCGGCGCCTCGGCGTGCCACTTTGCCGGCGTTTCCCGGGTCCTTCAGTCCGTGTCCGGTGAAGACACAGACGATGCGCGACTTCGATAGATTCATGCTGGGCGCCAGCTTCATCAGCCCCGCCAGTGAGGCGGCGGACGCGGGTTCCACGAACAGCCCCTCGGACGCGGCGATGCGCCGGTACGCCTGCATTATCTCGTCGTCGGTCACGGCCTGGATGACGCCGCCTGATTCGTCGCGCGCGGCCTCGGCCTTTTTCCAGCTCGCCGGGTTGCCGATGCGGATGGCGGTGGCGATGGTCTTCGGGTGCGTCACGATCTTGCCCTTCACTATCGGCGCGGCCCCCGCCGCCTGGAAGCCCATCATCAACGGCTTCGTGCGGGACTTGCCCAGCGCGTGGTACTCAACGAATCCCTTCCAGTACGCGGTGATGTTGCCGGCATTGCCGACGGGTATGAACAGGTAGTCTGGCGCATCTCCCAGGACGTCCACGACCTCGAACGCGGCCGTCTTCTGTCCCTCGATGCGGTTCGGGTTGAGCGAGTTCACCAGGGCCACGTTGTGCGTCTCCGAAAGGCGCCGGACGATGGTCAGCGCCTCGTCGAAATTGCCCTTCACCTCGACTATGCGGGCGCCGTAGGCTATCGCCTGCGCCAGCTTGCCGATGGCTATCTTGCCCTGAGGGATGATGACGATGGTCTCGAGGCCGAAGCGCGCCCCATAGGCGGCTGCCGCTGCGCTCGTGTTGCCGGTGGAGGCGCAGATGATGCTCTTGCTGCCGGCTTCAACCGCCTTGGCCACCGCTACTACCATGCCGCGGTCCTTGAACGAGCCCGTGGGATTGCAGCCCTCGAACTTGAAGTACAGCTCGCCCACGCCTATCTCGCGCTCCAGCGTCTGAGAGCGGACCAGGGGCGTGTCTCCCTCGCCGAGCGTGATGATGGGGGTCTTCGGGGTGACGGGAAGGAGGTCGCGGTATCGAGCCAGAACGCCCATCTTGCTCATCTGTATCTGCTCCTGTCGATCGTCTGGAATCCGGCTCAGTGCTCCACTCGTATCAGCGCTCCCACCTGCTTCACCAGTGGCAGGGAGCCGCACTCTGATACGGCGGTCTGCACGGACTTCTCCATGGCCGGGTGGGTGAGTATGACTATCTGTGCCGTCTGCGCCACGGCATCGAGTTCCTTCTGAATCACCGCGGATATGCTGATGCGCTGGTCGCCCAGCACGCGGGCGATCTGCGCCAGCACGCCCGGCTGGTCCGTCACGGACAGCCGGAAGTAGTACCGCGTCTGGATATCCGCCATCGGGATCACCGGGATGCGCCGGCCCAGCTCCATGCGCGGCCTGATGATGCCCTCCAGCGCGATGGCGCGGGCGATGGTCAGCACGTCGGCCACCACGGTGCTCGATGTCGGCCTGCCGCCGGCGCCCCGGCCGTAGAAGACCAGCGAGCCCACCAGGTCGCCCTCTATCTGTATCGCGTTGAACACGCCGTCCACGGTGGCCAGCTGGGAGTCCAGCGGCGTGAGCGACGGATGTACGCGCGCCTCGAGTCCGCTGTCCGTTTGCTTGGCGATGGCCAGCAGCTTCACGGCATAGCCCAGCTCGTGCGCGTAGGTGAAGTCCTTCGGGTCCAGCCGGGAGATGCCCTCCCGGAAGATGGCTGAGGGCTTGACGGGGGTGTGGAACGCCAGGCTGGCGAGGATGGCCAGCTTGTACGCGGCGTCGATCCCTTCCACGTCGTTAGTGGGGTCCGGCTCGGCGTAGCCGAGTTCCTTGGCCTGTTGCAGCGCCTGCTCGTACGGCAGGCCTTCCCTGGCCATCTTGGTCAGGATGTAGTTGGTGGTCCCGTTGACGATGGCCTTGATGGCCGATATCTCGTTCGCCGCCAGGTCCTGCTGCAGCGGGGAGAGTATCGGGATGCCGGCGCCCACGCTGGCCTCGTAGCGAAGGTCCACTCCGTGCTGCGCCGCGAGGGACAGAAGCCGGTAGCCGTTCTTGGCGATGACCTCCTTGTTGGCGGTCACCACGTGTTTGCGACTCACTATCGCCCGGCGGATGTAGTCCGCCGCCGGCTGCTCCCCGCCCACCAGCTCGATGACGATGTCGATGTCGGGAGCGTTGAAGATGTCGTCCGCGTTGGTGGTGAGCAGTTCGGGCGGGAATGCGTACGGCCGCTTCTTGGCCGGGTTGCGGACAAGGACCTTTCTCAGCGCGACGGACGCGCCCACCTGTTCCGAGAGGCGCTCCGAGCGTTGCAGCAGCGCGTTGGCCACCTCGCTCCCCACCACGCCAAGACCCAGCAGCCCCACGCCTATCTCGCGCATCGTCACACTCCTGCTAGCCTATACGCTCCAGTGCCCATGTCTTCTGTTCGTTGGTGAGCAGGTTCTCCACTACGGCGATCTGGCTGATCTCGGAGTACCAGGCATCGAAGGTCGTCGACGCCAGTCCCTCGGCCACGTTGTCGTACATGGCACGGGTGTCTCGCTCCAGCAGCCGCACCACCCAGTACCCGCCGGTGGTCTGTATCTCCGTCTCCCGTATCGGGTCGCTCACCACGTTCAATTCAAGGTCGAACGCCACCGCGTTGAACGCCGTGGTCACCACGTCCTCGGGGGTTACCCAGTCGAATTCCGCGTTGTCCGTCATGGCGTAGATCTGCGAGTACTGCTGCGCCACCGTGGCGAAGTCCTCGGTCGCCAGCCGCTCCTTCGCGCGCTGAGCCTCCTCGAGGCTGGCGCACAGCATCGCGCGCGGCTTGATAGCGCCCGTGTCATCGCGGTCGATTATCTCGATAAGCCAGTAGCCCACGTTCTTGCCTACGGTGGCGTCGTGCACCACCGCGGTCTTGCCCGGTTCGAGGGTCTGACAGGCGGCCGCCACGTCCTTATTGGCCAGAAGCTCGTACGGGACCCAGTCCTGCACCACCGGTATCTCCTGTGAGACGGAGTACTCGGTGCTCAGGCTACCGAGGGTGGCGCCCGCGGCGGTCCGGCTCTCAACCTCCGTGGCCACGGAGCGGCTTTCCACCAGCATCAACTCGAATCTCACCTGCTCCGCCTCAGCCGGCAGGGCCTCCTTGAACTGCTTGGTGAGTGCGATGGTGGCGAGGGAGGTCTCGGCGATGTCGCGCATCACGCGGCTGTCATCCACGCCCACGCGCTTGATCTCCGCCTTGACTTCGTCGGACGTCACTATCACGCCCTGGGTTGGGGCGGCCTGGCGGATTATCTCGCCCCGTGTGATCTGCGTCAGCACGGAGTCGGCGATGGCGGGTACCTGGGTCGGCTCCATCCCCTGTGAGTAGAGCTTCAGTGCATCCATGTAGTAGCCAAGGTCGAATGACCGTTGATTCACCCGCAGCACCGTCTCGTTGCGTGGGGCCACGCGGTCGACGTACAGGCCGATTCCCACCACCAGTGCCAGCACACCCAGGAACGCGGCGCCGGCGATGGTGATCAGGCGCTGCAGACGCGCCTGTTTTTCGATCTTCGACTCCATATGCTTGGACAGCTTCAGATGGGGCTGCTCGTGATGTCTTTTCTTCGTCATTCTCTCCGTGCCTCAGTCGTCGTGGAGCCGTTGTTGCACGAACGGCGATATGATAGCATACTAGCCATCCACGGGTACGGGGTGTAGCGCAGCCTGGTAGCGCACCTGAATGGGGTTCAGGTGGTCGGAGGTTCAAATCCTCTCACCCCGACCATTCCTCTTTTCCAGATTCCCGTCGCCACGGTGGCCCCGGTCTGCCGAAGGGGCGGGATATATCCCGGCCGCCCATTAGACCTCACCCGCATCGATCGCAACCACCCGAAATCGTAGCCCCTCTGC
>JAXGQG010000035.1:0-3401 GCA_040766535.1 Dehalococcoidia bacterium
CTGGGTCAGGCCGCCGCCGGCGGCGACGACGCAGCGTATCTCGGTGGCAGTGGTGTCCTGGACCTCCAGGCGAATGATGCCGTCATTCACAAATATGGTGTCGCCTGGGCGGACGTCCCGGGCCAGGGAGTCCAGCGTGACCGATACCCTGTGCTCATCTCCCAGGATGGTCTCCGTCGTCAGTACGATCTCTTCTCCCTCCTGCAACCATACCTTGTCCGCTTTCAGCTTGCCGGTGCGTATCTTGGGGCCGGGCAGATCCTGAAGTACGCCGAGGGGGCGCCCCAGCGCCGACGAGACACGGCGCACGTGCGCGATCCGCTGTGCGTGTTCTTCATATGTGCCATGCGAGAAGTTGAGCCTCGCGACATCCATGCCCGCCCTCGCGAGCTTCTCCAGCATCTGGTACGACTCGCTCGCCGGCCCGATCGTGCACACAATCTTTGTCTTGCGTTTCATACTGCCTCACTCGCGTGGTCTGTTGCTTCAGTCTTGCGTGACAGTCTAGCCGCCGCCCTGCCGAGCGTCAACCTGTGTATCACCGGGACGTCAGGCACACTGAGAAGACCGGGAACATCACCTTTGACGGATGGCGGCAGCGAACGTAGAATTGGCAACCATGTTTGAACGAACAGTTCTCGATAACGGCCTGACCGTCGTCACGTGCGCTATGCCGCAATCCCGGTCCGTTGGCGTGGCTCTCGCCGCCGCGGTTGGAGCCTGCTACGAACGTGACGATGAGGCCGGGATGTCTCACTTCATAGAGCACCTGTGTTTCAAGGGGACCACACGGCGCCCGACACCGAAGCATATCAGCGCGGAGATCGAAGGCGTCGGCGGCATTCTGAATGCGAGCACCGGCCGGGAGGAAACGGTGTACTGGGCCAAGGTCACCCGCTCGCACATGACCACCGCCATAGATCTCCTCTTCGACATCGCGGTGAACTCGGTGTTCGATGGGACCGAGGTGGAGAAAGAGCGGCAAGTGGTGATCGAAGAGATCAACATGAACCTGGATATCCCCCAGCAGCGTGTCTCCATGCTCATAGACTCCCTGCTGTGGCCGGAGCAGCCGTTGGGACGGGATGTCGCCGGCACCAGAGAAACGGTCTCGTCCATCGACCGCGAAGCGATCCTCGGGTACGTGGGCACCCACTACGTGGCCGGCAACATGGTGGCATGTGTGGCCGGTGATGTGGTACATGCGGATGTGTGCCGGGAGATCGAGGCGCGCTGCGCCGCCATGCCGCGGGGCATGACGCCCAGAGGATATCACAGCAACGCCGAGCAGGTTGAGGCGCGTGTGGGCGTGGACTCCCGTGATGGCGAGCAGGCTCACGTGTGCCTGGCCGTGCACGGCGTCTCACGGGCAGACAACAGGCGTTTCGCCATGGATGCGCTCAACGTGATTCTCGGCGGCGGCATGAGCAGCCGGCTGTTCACGGAGATACGCGAGAAGCGCGGGCTTGCCTATGATATCCATAGCTATGGCGAGCACTTCCTGTCGACCGGATCGCTCGTGGTGTATGCCGGAGTTGACCCCGCCCGTCTGAATGAATGCCTGGAGGCGCTGCTCGGAGAGTTGTCCCAGATCAGGGCAGGGGTGACGCAGGAAGAGTTGCAGCGGGCCAAGGAGCTGGTGAAGGGCCGCCTTGAACTCAGGCTCGAGGATACTCAGAATGCCGCGCTGTGGATCGGCGGGCAGCAGTTGCTCAACAACGAGATACTCACGCTGGATGAAGTGTGTCGGCGCGTCGACGCCGTCACCCTGGACGAGGTGGCCGAGGTCGCTTCGGAGTTCCTGAGGACGGAGTGTCTGAGCCTGGCAGTGGTAGGTCCGGTTCAGGCGGTTCCGCCACCTGAACTGCCCGCCCTGTAGACGGTTCGCTCGTCCCACGAAACGAGAGAGGGGGCCGCATGTGCGGCCCCCTCTGTGCGTACCAGTATGGAGGTCTAGTAGTCCGGGTAGCCGCCCGGGGGCATGGCCGGAGCCTTCTCCTTCTCGGGGATGTCGGTGATGAGGCTCTCGGTCGTCAGGATCATGTTCGCGATGCTGGCGGCGTTCTGCAGAGCGGAGCGGGTGACCTTCAACGGGTCAACGATGCCACGCTCGACCATGTTGACGTCGAGTTCGTCGTTCATGGCATCGTAGCCGATGCCGGCAGGGCTTTCCTTGACGCGGTTGACCACGACGGACGACTCGCGGCCGCTGTTGGTGGCGATGCAGCGCAGTGGCTCTTCCACAGCGCGCTTCAGGATGGCGACACCGGTTGCCTCGTCGCCGCTGAGCTTCAGGTTGTCAAGGACCTTGGAGGCAGCGAGCAGGGAGACGCCGCCGCCCGCCAGAATACCTTCCTCTACGGCCGCCCTGGTGGCGCTGAGGGCATCCTCTACCCTGTGCTTCTTCTCTTTGAGTTCAACCTCGGTGCCGGCGCCGACCTTGATCACGGCCACGCCGCCCGCGAGCTTGGCAAGGCGCTCCTGGAGCTTCTCCTTGTCATAGTCGGAGGTGCTGACCTCGATCTCAGAACGGATCTGCTTGATGCGGGCTTCGATGGCATCAGGCTTGCCCTTGCCCTCGACGACCGTAGTGTTGTCCTTGTCAGCAACAACCCTGCGGGCGCGGCCGAGGTCGTCGATAGTGACGGAGTCGAGCTTGCGGCCGACTTCCTCGGAGATGACCGTGCCGCCGGTCAGGACGGCGAGGTCCTGCAACATGGCCTTGCGGCGGTCGCCGAAACCGGGCGCCTTGACGGCCAGGGGGCTGAGGATGCCGCGCATCTTGTTGACCACGAGGGTGGCCAGGGGCTCGCCCTCAACATCCTCGGCGATGAGGACGATGTTCTTGGAGGTCTGGACCATCTTCTCAAGCGCGGGCAGGATGTCGTTGAGTGCGGAGATCTTCTTGTCGGTTATCAGGATGTAGGGATCGTCCAGTTCGACACGCATGGTCTCGGCGTTGTTGATGAAGTAGGGGCTGATGTAGCCGCGGTCGAACTTCATGCCCTCGACAAACTCGGTCTCGAAGGCGAGGCCCTTGCCTTCCTCAACGGTGATAACGCCGTCTTTGCCTACCTTCTCCATGACGTCGGAGATGAGTTCGCCGATCTCCTTGTCAACGGCGGACAGAGCGGCAACCTGGGCCACCTGCTGCTTGCCCTTGACCGGGATGGCCATGCTTTTCAGTTCGTCGACGACAGCGGCTACGCCCTTCTCGATGCCGCGCTTCAGCGACTGGGAGTCGGCGCCGGCGGCGATGTTCTTGAATCCCTCTCGGACGATGGCCTGGGCCAGTATCACGGACGTGCTGGTGCCGTCACCGCACTGGTCGTTTGTCTTGGTGGAAGCTTCCTTTACGAGTTGAGAGCCCATGTTATCGAACGGGTCGGGCAGCTAGATTA
>JAXGQG010000036.1:0-2972 GCA_040766535.1 Dehalococcoidia bacterium
ACACGATAATGAAGCGACCCACTCTGCTGGCCGCCGTATCAACGTTCATTGCGGTCGTTATGTCTGTTTCAGCCTGTGCCGCGGAACCCGAGCCAACCGCCTGTCCGCTGCCGTCTCTGCCGACAGCATCACCGGACACGGACGGCGCGGATGTCACCGTGCCGGCGGGGTCCGTGGACCCGCGCTGCAGTGGCGAGGGACTGACGCCCGAGCAGGCGTTTGAGCTGATGTCCGATGTGGAGACCAATGTGACGGTCATCGACACGCGCACGCCAGCGGAGTATGACAGCGGCCACATTCCCGACGCGCTGAACCTGTCGACTCAGGACGCCGCGTTCTGGGACCAGGTGGGACAACTGCCCGCGGATGGCGTGTACATCCTCTACTGCCGCACCGGCAGCACCACACGGCGGGTGATGGAACAGATGCTCGCCATGGGATTCGGCAGCGTGTGCCACATCGAGTCCGGATTCAATGGCTGGAAGGCGGGTGGATTCTCCGTGGAGCAGACACAGTGAGCACCATGCGAAGGTCTGAGGCCGCTGCGTCGTGACGCTGCTCACACTCGTCCTTACAGCGCTGGGTCTTTCGGCCGACTGTTTCGCGGTGGCGGTCAGCGGCAGCATCGCTCTTCTTCACCCCACTCGCGCCCAGATGTTCCGGACGGCGTTCGCCTTCGGACTGGCACAGTTCATCATGCCGATACTGGGATGGGCCGGGGGCCGGGAGTTCGTGGACCTCGTCGCCAGCTACGACCACTGGGTCGCGTTCGGGCTGCTCGCCCTCGTCGGCGGCCACATGCTGCGCGAGGCGTTCGAACACGAGGAGGAGACGAGGAATTCGAGCGACATCACCCGCGGTGTCAGACTCGTCGTCCTCGCCATCGCCACAAGCATCGACGCCCTGGCGGTGGGACTCACGTTCGCGTTTCTGGAAGTCGAGATCGCGCTCGCGTCCAGCGTCATCGGCGCCATCGCCTTCCTGGTCACGGTGGACGGATTTGTGCTCGGTGCGCGGCTCGGCAGCCTCACCGGCAAGTGGGCACGCGTGGTCGGCGGGCTCGTCCTCATCGCCATCGGCGTGAAGACGGTGCTCGAACACACCATTCTCTAGCCCGCAGCCGCTCCGCGAACGTAGCGGACAACAGCCTTACGAACCCTTCAATACCTCAGCAGCCTTCTTCGTTGCCTCGCGCGCACCCACCTCAACCGCGTGAGCCAGGTACTTCTTGAGGTCGATGAACTTGCCCACACCATCGATCACGGCATCGGGGACCTTGGAGTCCTTCAGCACGAAATCGTGCATCTCCGGCCCCATCCGCTTGCGGATCTCGGCATAGTCCACGCTGCCTTCCACGCCCGCCGCCGCCGCGCGCAACCTGGCATGGTTCGTACTGAGCGTCACATGGCGCGAATCGAGGTCGGCATGTGCCTTTCTCAGTTCGCCCAGCTGCGTAACGAGGCTTTCACGTTCGCCAATGAGTCCTGACTTCTCCCGCTCGAGCAGGGAGATCCGCTCGCCGCGGTCGTTGATCTGCGCGCGAAGGTCCTCCGCCGCCTTGCGGAACTCCTCTCGCAGTGCAGCCAACTCCTCTTCGTAGCGGCTGACCGTCTCCGTGCGCTCCTTCTGGGCCTCGGCAAGCTGAAGCTCATACCGGTTGACCACCTCGGTCTTCTCCTGCTGCGCCGCCGCCAGTTGACCTTCATGCCACCGCGCGAGGTCCGCCTTTTCCTGCTGCGCCGCGGCGAGTTGCGCCTCGGTTCGCTGTACAAGCTCGTTCTTCTCCTGCTGAGACAACGCCAGTTGGCCGTCATACCGTTGCGTCAGCTCAGCTTTCTCACGGTTCAGCAACTCAATCTGCGCCTTCAGATGGTCCACCTCCCCGAGCTTCCGCACCACCTCGTCGTAGCTTGACTTCATCTCATCGTAGTCGCCACCCACCACATCGGCGACCTTCTGCACCAGCGAATCGTAGTTCGCCCGCTCCCGGTCGCGCTCGCTCTCGACTTCACCGATCTGCTGCTGGATGGCGCCGATCTCCTTGCTGTACTGCTCGTGCAGTGCGGTGTAGGTCATCAGTGCGGAGACCTTGGCCGCCGCTTCGGCGCGGCCCTTGATGTCGAAGGGACCGAAGACGGTGTCGGTGGCGCGGTCCATGCCGTTGAGGTTGCTTTTGTATTCCTTGAGCACCTTCTTCACGACCGGATCCAGACCGAGCTGCGAGTACAGCCTTTCGGCCATCCTCTGCTGCTGCAGGTCCATGGTGGACAGGCTGATTTCCTCAACCTTGACTATCTGCGTGTTTTCCAGGTTGTTCTTGTCCTCTTCCATGCAAGAAGCCCTCCTTAACGCTGCAAGCACCTCCGGCAGCGGTTCAAGTCGCATCCTCGCGACCAAGGACAAAGGTACCACGTCAGGGTTCGGAGAACATCAAGAATCGGGGGCAAAGAGGCGCGGCGGCCGTGAACGGGCGCACATGTCCTTGCGCCCACGCATGGACGAAAACCTCTGTGGTAGAGGCTATTCCGGCTTCGCGCCACACGTGAAGCAGTAGCCCCGGTGCACACAGATGACGCCTCCACATTTCCGGCAGCGCCACCGGTCAGCCTCCTTCTCCACAAACGCTCCGAGTCCGTGTTCCCGGATGAACTCCAGGTTCACCAGCATGCTCATGCCGTACCTGGTGCGGTAGCGCTTGTCCAGCGCCTTCAGCCGCCTGCACGGATACTTCGCGCACTCGTAGCAGAAGCCGGACACATTCGTCTTGACGGTCTCACAGTTGCGGATGATGCAGCGCACGCACGAGACCGGCGTAGTGGCTTCCAGCTCGCGGCAGCCGGGGCAGGTGTTCTTCTTCCTCAGGTACCCCATGCAGATACCGCAGTTCATGCCGCAGGGGGCGATCAGCGCCGAAGCGTCGGTCATCCGTCCTCCTCAAACAGGCAAATACCCGGCCGTGCGCCCCTCATATG
>JAXGQG010000037.1:0-2503 GCA_040766535.1 Dehalococcoidia bacterium
GTCGACTGGCTTCGTCTCGTGGCGCTCTCGGTCGTCTGGGGAGGCACGTTTCTGTTTGTCTCCCTCGGACTGCGAGACATTCCGGGCTTCACTCTCGTGTTCGCACGTGTTGCCCTGGCAGCATTGCTGTTCTGGCTGTACATCGCGATGCGCGGACGTACCATGACGCGCGACAGGAGGCTGTGGGGACAATTCCTCGTCAGCGGTTTGATCACCAACGCCATACCTTTCAGCCTCATCACGTGGGAACAGACGAAGGTCGAGGGCGGCATCGCCTCCGTTTTGAACGCGATGACGCCATGCTTCGTGGTGGTGTTGGCGCACTTCCTGACCAGAGATGAGAAACTGAATGCGCGCAAGGCGTCTGGCGTGCTCATCGGCTTTCTGGGTGCCTGTGTACTCATGTCACCCGACCTTGCCGGTGGGGTGTCGATGCGTGGACTGGCCCAGCTTGCCGGCCTCACCGCTTCCCTCGCGCATGCCATCGCTGGAATCTACGGCAAGCGATTCAGGGACCTCTCGCCCCTCGTAGCGGCCACCGGGATGCTTACATGTGCAACTCTCTGGCTCCTCCCCGTTGCCGTTCTGGTTGACCGACCCTGGAGCGTCCGGCCGGACGTCGTTTCGCTCGGAGCTGTCGGCGCTCTGGGGCTGATTACCGTGGCCGCGTATCTGCTGTACTACCGCATCCTGCCGTCGGCCGGCGCAACAAACCTGATGCTCGCAACGCTTCTGGCGCCTGTCTTTGCGCATATCCTCGGTGCGCTGGTGCTTGACGAACCGTTGTATGCCACTTCAGTGGCAGGCATGCTCATCATCGTGGTGGGACTGACTATTATGGATGGCCGGTTGGCCCAGCGGCTGCGGGCCGGACGTGCCGTATCCGCATCTCGCTGACCGGATAGTGACGAACGCAATCGGATAGAACCGTGCACACGGCCCTGCTACGATTCCCCTGTTGGCGACGGTATCGGTTGTTGGGCCTCCCTTGCAGTTATGAAGAACGTCGACTGGTTGAAGCTCGCTGCCCTGTCCGTGCTCTGGGGAGGGACATTCCTCTTCCAGTCGCTGTCGCTACGCGCATTTCCCATCCTGACCATCGTCTTTTTCCGCGTGTTCTTCTCCGCCATCGTGTTCTGGCTGCTGTTGCTGGCTACCGGCCGGCGCATGCCCACCACACCTCGCGTGTGGCGGGACTTCCTCGTCATGGGACTCATCAACAACGCCATTCCATTCAGCCTCATCACGTGGGAGCAGACGCATGTGGAAGGGGGCATCGCCTCCATCATGAACGCGGTTACCTCCTGCTTCGCCGTGATACTGGCGCACTTCCTCACCCGGGACGAGAAGCTCACGCGACGGAAGGTTGCCGGGGTGGCGATCGGCTTCTTCGGCGCCTACGTGCTGCTGCGGCCGGAACTCTCCGGTGGCGTATCGATGAGAGGGCTCGGCCAGATGGCGGGGCTGACCGCATCGCTGTCCCTTGCCCTTGCCGGGATATTCGGCAAGAGGTTCAGGGAGCAGACCACACTGGTGGCCGCCACCGGCATGCTCACTTGTTCGTCGCTGCTCATGCTGCCACTGGTGCTCGTGTTCGACCGGCCGTGGACCCTCGCGTGGACCCCGTCCGGCGCCGGCGCCATCGCCGGACTGGTTCTGCTCAGCACCGTGGTGGCGTACCTGCTGTACTTCAGCGTGCTTCGCTCGGCAGGTGCCACGAACCTGCTCCTGGTCACGCTGCTGATGCCGGTGAGCGCGCACATTCTCGGAGCCACGCTCCTTGGGGAGGCTCTGTACGTCACATCCGTTATCGGCATGGCGCTCATCATGCTGGGATTGAGCATCATCGATGGCCGGGTGGTGGCGCGCGTGCGCGCGTGGCGCGGACCGTGACTGCCGTGGCAGCCATTGTGAGAGACATTCGGGAGGAGTGGTATGCAAGACCTGCATGAGGATTCCTTGTGGGATGCCGTCAGGAAACGGGATGCCTCGTACGGCGGTGTGTTCTACTTCGGCGTGAAGACCACTGGCGTGTATTGCCGGCCCGGCTGTCCCAGTCCCATTCCCCGGCGGGAGAACGTCGTGTTCGCCTTCTCTCCGTCATCACTGGTTTCAGCCGGCTACCGCCCCTGTCGACGCTGTCATCCGGACGGCTCAAGTACGGCCGATGCATCTGTGGCTGCGGTCGTCGACCTGTGCCGGTACATCGAGGAGTCGGAGACCGTCCCCGCCGTGGCGGAACTGGCCTCTCGGGCGGGGCTCAGTGCGTCGACGGTGAATCGCCTCTTTAAGCAGGCGCTTGGCGTAACGCCGCGGGAGTATGCCGATGCGCATCGTCGGGAGCGTTTCCGCAGCTCGCTTCGCGCCGGCGCCGGAGTCCTGGAGGCCGCCCTGGATGCCGGCTACGGTTCCACCAGCAGGGTCTATGAGGGCGCCAGTCGCAACCTCGGCATGACACCGGGACAGTACCGCAACGGAGGGCAGGGGCAATCGCTTGGCTACT
>JAXGQG010000038.1:0-2438 GCA_040766535.1 Dehalococcoidia bacterium
CCAGTGCGGAGCACCGCAACGGACGGCGGAGGTCCTCGATGTACATCCCGGCAGCGCCGATCTGCTCCACGAGTTGGACGGTCCGGCGCACGTTCATCGGATCGCCGAATCCATCATCGCAGTCCACGATGAGCGGGACCGACACGGCGCGGATGACACGACGGGCAGCGTCAAGCATCTCCGTCTGCGTGATGTTCCCCGAGTCCGGCCTGCCGATCATCGACCAGGAAGTCATGGAGCCGAACAGGGTGAGAACCTCAAAACCCTCCTGTTCAGCGACTATCGCACTGAAGGGATCCCATACGCCGATGCTGACCATGGGGCCCGGGCGTTCCAGTATTTCGCGAAGCCTGCGTGCCATAGTGATCATTTCACTCTCCAGTCTTACCGAGCGCTTGTGGCAATTGTAGCCGTCAGCAGGCGTGCAATGTCAATGTGCCACCAAATGGAGCGTAGTCCTTCTTCTGCCGTCCGGTTGTCGGAAATGCCCGGTTCCAGAGGGAATCTGACATGCCCCACGCATGATGTCCGTTCGGCGACAAGGGACGTGCTCCATCCTGCGAGGGGACGTATGCCTCGCTCTACGGTGGTGTTACCCTCGTTCAGTTATGTAGAATGCCCCGCAATTCCTTACACTGTGCCGGTGGAGGCGATAATGCCCGGTGCCAGAGACGTCATTGATTACCTTGATGGTCTGCGTGAGGACCTGTCCGCCGCGGCACGTGATGTGTGGCAGCACCCGCAGGTGGGATTCAGGGAAACGTACGCGTCCGGGCGAATCCTCGAGATGCTCTCAGCCCATGGCTTCAGAATCCTGAAGCCCGTTGCCGGCATCGACACGGCGTTCGTAGCGGAATGGGGAGAAGGCCGGCCGGTTGTGGGCATCCTCGCTGAGTATGATGCACTTCCGGGACTGTCACAGAAAGTGACCGCCTCAAAGGAACCTGTGGAGCCCGGTGCTCCCGGTCATGCCTGCGGACACAACCTTCTGGGAGTTGCCGGCTTGGGAGCAGCCCTTGCCGCTCGCCGGCAGATGGAGGCTGAAGGACTTGGCGGCACGCTGCGTTACTTCGGCTGTCCGGCGGAAGAGACGTTGATGGGCAAGGTCTTTATGGCTCGAGAGGGAGTGTTCGACGGTGTCGACGCGTTCTTCACGTGGCATCCGATGTATGCCAACACGTTGTGGGCCGCGTCGTCCGCGGCTCTCAACTCGTTCAGACTGTCGTTCCATGGTGTGTCTGCCCACGCCGCCTCTTCCCCGGAGGCAGGGAGAAGCGCCCTGGATGCGGTGATGCTCACGGATGTGGGGATCAACTACCTGCGTGAGCACATCATACCGGAGGCGCGGATTCACTCCGTCGTCACACACGGAGGAGAAGCCCCCAACATCGTGCCCTCCTTCGCGCAGAGCTGGTACTACGTCCGCGCCCCCAGGCGTTCTCAGGTGGAGGAGATATACGCGCGCGTGCTCAACGTGGCGAGAGGCGCCGCCTTGATGACGGATACGTCGCTGGACGTTGAGCCGGTGGCCGCGTGCTACGACTATCTGCCCAACGAGACCCTGCAGGAAGTCGTCCTGTCCAACATGAAGAGGCTGGGGCCTCCCGCGTTCGACGACGCGGATGTTACGTTCGCCCGGGAACTGCAACAGACGCTGCCTCAAGGCGCGGTGGACGACGCTGTGCAGGCGTATGGCCTCCCGCGGGAAGTGCTGGGTGATCCGTTGTGTACGTCCGTGCTTGATGAAGTGGGGACACTGCGCAGGGGCGCGGTGCAGCCGGTGTCCACGGATGTCGGAGATGTCTCCCACATCGCGCCCACCGTGCAGATGGCCGCGTGCTGCATGCCGCTTGGAGTGCCTTTGCACTCCTGGCAGGCTGCCGCGTCATGCGGGTCGTCGATCGGCCTGAAGGCGATGCACTGGGCGGCGAAAGTGCTGGCTCTCAGCATGGTGGAAGTGCTGCGCGGCCCCGCCGTGCTCGATGTGGCACAGAGAGAATTCACGCTGGCGATGGGTGGCAGGTGCTATGAGTGCCCTATCCCTCAGGAGTTGAAGCCTCCAAGTGTCTGAGAAAGGAGTCTGCCCGAGATGATCGACAGTATTATGAAGTGCCGTGACCCTCTGCGCTCGATACTCGCCGTCATGCACAACCGCATCATGGATGCCTATCCCGACACCGTGGCACAGGAACCACCCACCATGGACAAAGAGGGGTGGTTCGATTATGCGGCGCCCGACGGAGCGGGCAGTCTCAAAGCATTTGCGGGAGCGCGCTTTCGAAGAGACAAGCCGTCCTGCGCCATAGTCCTGGCTGCGAAGCCCGAGCACGACCCGATGGAATGGGTTCATGCGGACATGGGAAAGGTGAAGCCCCTGGGATTCGCATTCGGGTTGCCGCGGCCGTTCGAGAAGGATGTCTCCGAGGACTCGATGCGCT
>JAXGQG010000039.1:0-2407 GCA_040766535.1 Dehalococcoidia bacterium
GCACGTTGACGGCCTCAAGCTCGACCCGGTCCTTGCCGGTGGCCACGTACCGCCCGCGGGTGTAGATGGGATACCGTGCCGCGAGAATACCCGGGACATCTCGGCAGACGCCATCGATCACGGTCCCCGCGATGCCTCGCCGACCGGCGACCATCGTCATCAGGTCGCCCCACACCGTGCAGTAGGTGCGCCCGCCGTTGTCGATCACCACGACACTGCCCGGATCCACGTCGTCGATGAAATCGCCGACGGAACCGCATTCGGTCCCGCGTGCCCGGTACTTGACGGTGAATGCCATTCCCACCGCCTTCACACCGGAGACCACGGGCGCAATGCCATGGCACGCCCCCTTGATGCCGAGGCGGTCCAGGGCATCCGAGACACAGGTAGCATCAAGCGCCTTAAAGGAGAGGAGCAGTTCCGGCCGCAGGTTCGTCATCGTTCTTCCCTCATGTCCTCGTTCGGCAGCATCCGCTCTTCCGTGAGTCTCCGCTCCGCCAGGAGTTGCGCCAGTCCATACATGTCAAGCGTCGTTTCTCCCGCCCGCAGTCGTTCCATGGCCGGTGCCTCCGCGCACTCACGTTCCTCTGACTCGCGCACGGCCTCCACGGCATCGTCCCTGCTCACAACCACCACGCCATCCACATCGCCAAGCACCAGATCTCCGGGATTGATCAGCACATCGTCCACGATGAGTGGGTGATTGATGAGGCCGAGCGAGGACTTCTCGGTGCCCTTGATAGACACACCGACGCAGAAGGTGGGAAACCCCAGTTCCGTGATCTCTCGCGTATCACGTACGGCGCCGTTGAGGACCAGTCCGCCAAGTCCCCGTTCCATGGCGGCGACTGTCATAATCTCGCCCCATGCACCCGCCTCACAGAACCCCTGTGCATCCGCCACGATGACATCGCCCGGCTGCGCGATATAGATGGCCTTGTGCAGCATGAGGTTGTCGCCCGGCCTGAGCTGCACCGTCACCGCCGGTCCGCACACCTTCATACGATTGTCCACCGGTTTGATACGGCTGGAGAGCGCACCCCGGCGACCGTACGCCTCGTGGACGGTGGCGCTGGAGAGATGCCGGCACTGCTCGACAACAGCGCGGCTGACTCTGTGAATAGAGTGAACGACGGCAGGGTCTGTCATACCAGTGTGTCCCACTATCGCTTGGCGCTTCGCCGCCACAGCGTAACACAACTCACCATCCTGCCGAACGCATGAGAAACCGATGGAGGAACGTGCGATGCCAGTTCCCGCCTCCGCCTGGCGCCGTTTGCCGGGCGCATCCGCGAACATCCTTGATGCATGCAGGGTGGTAGCCTATTATGTATCAGACCGAACGCGACGGCGAAGAGCGGCCCCCTGAAGCTGCGTGTCCCGGATCTGAACGTGACCGCGCGGGGCAATCTCGCAGGTGGATACCGGCATGTGCGACGGGCGCAAGATCCCTCTTCTCTCGAAGTCGCGATTCACCGCCGGCCTGCAATGCCACAAGCGGTTGTACCTGGAGTGCTACAGTCGAGAACTCGCCGACGAGGTCTCCGAACAGCAGCAGGCGATCTTCGATGCCGGCACCGACGTGGGTGCGCTTGCCCGGCAGCTGTTCCCCGGCGGAATCCTCATCCGGGAAGACTACTTCGACCATGAGGGCGCCATGGCCTCCACCCAGGAGGCGCTGTCGCTGCCAGCGGTCCCGCCCGTCTACGAGGCCGCGTTCCTCTATGATGGCGTGCGGATGCGGGCCGATGTCCTGGCGCCTCAGGGCGGTGGACGATTCGACCTGGTGGAGGTCAAGTCCACCAGCCGGGTTAAGGACGAGCATATCTACGACGCGGCGATCCAACTCTACGTACTGCGTGGCTGCGGCCTCACCATACGGAGGGCATGCGTCTGCCACCTCAACACGGACTACGTGTATGAGGGAGGCAACTACGACCTCAGCGGGCTATTCCGTGTGGTGGATGTGACGGCAGAGTGTTCACTGGTGCAGCCTGAGATACCGGCACTGCTGGCAGACATGCGCGCCATGCTCGCGCGACCTGAACCGCCGGATATACCGACAGGCCGCCACTGCACAGCGCCATACCAGTGCCAGTTCTACGGACATTGCCACGCCGATGAACTCGAGCACCATGTCTCGCAGCTACCGCGAGCCGGGCAGGGGCTCTTGAGCGCCCTCGAGGCTGCCGGCATAGAGGATATTCGAGACATCCCGGCATCCTTTCCGGGGCTCAATCCATTGCAGCGGCGGGTTCGTGATGCCGTGCTCTCCGGCCGCGCATACCTCGACACCGAGCTGTCCCGGCGGTTACGGCGGCTCCAGCCCCCGATCCACTTCCTCGACTTCGAGACGTTCAATCCGGCGCTCCCGCGGTACCAAGGATCCCGTCCATACCAGGTGATA
>JAXGQG010000004.1:0-99280 GCA_040766535.1 Dehalococcoidia bacterium
CATACTATGTCTGTCGTATGCGAAATGATTCGCGGCATGGGCCGGAATCAACGGATGGGAATCTGATACGACAGAACGCACCTTAGTAAGCCTAACACGTGTCGAAGCAGGAGAGATGGCGCATCCTCTTGTTGGATTTGCCCCCCTCGTCCTCGGGTAACATGCCCTGCGCTGCTTCGCTGTCCTCTCTCCTCTTTACCATACGGGCCCCGGTACCTAGCCCTCCTCCGGGGCCCGCTTTTTTTGTGCTGGGCTCTGACGACGGCTCCGGAGTAGTGTAGCTGCGAGCCGGTGGATCGTGCTATCGTTGCGTTCGTGACCGGCTTCCAGCGGGAAACGCCGCCAACGTCGGCGGATTCGTACGATCCGTTTGCATCCGTCTACAATGCGCGCTGGGGCCCCATCTCACTCCACTGGATACCGTGGCTGGCGGTACTCATCGTGCCCCGGTTGCCGTCGCACGGGCGCGTGCTGGATGTGTGCTGTGGCACAGGTCAGATCGCCGCGGCATTGTCCCGCAGGGGCTTTCGCATGGTCGGCCTGGATGGTTCCCGCGAGATGCTGCGGTACGCGCGAACCAACGCGGTGGACGTCCATCTCGTTCAGGCTGATGTGCGGCGGTTCGCTCTGCGCTCGCGGTTCGACGCGGCCCTTTGCCTCTTCGACAGTCTGAACCACTTGCTCTCCTGCGAAGATCTGGCGGCCGCATTCAGTTCCGTGAGTACGTGCCTTCGCCCCCGAGGGTGGTTCCTGTTCGATGTGAACACGCCCGGCTCATACGAGCGAAACTGGAATGGCCGTCACCGGAGAAAGGCGGGCGACCACATGCTGCGCACGAGGTCGGAGTACGACCCTGAACGAAGGTTGGGCATCTTCAGAGCATCCATCACCCGGGTCGATTGCCCGTCACCGCAGCCCGAGATGGTGACGCTGTGGCAGCGCTGCCACTCCGATGCCGAGATACTCGCGGCGCTGCGTGCATCGGGATTCGGTTCCGTTGAGGCGTACAGTCTCGAACACGGCACACTGGCCAATGGCTATAGTGCGCACGCCGAACGGGCCTTCTACCTGGCGCGTCGCAACGCCACCCGTCAGCGCCCCTGATCTGCCACGTGCCGCCACAACGCCCGGCACACCGGAGCCCGAGCGGTCAGTACCGTTCCGGTTTCACGAGCAGAAGCGGGACGCTTGAGTGGTGCAGTACCCGTTCGGCAACACTGCCGAGAAAGAGCCGGCTGAAGCCGGAGTAGCCGTGAGTGGTCATGGCGATGAGGTTGGCTCCTATCTCGGCTGACGTGCTGAGTATCATGGTCGCGGCATCACCCACCGCCACATGCGTCGACACGGACCTTCCTCTGGCACGAAGCTTCGCGGCCACCTCCTCGAGGTACCTCGAGGCCTGCGCGTGCAAGGCATCCGCCTCGTCCTTCTCGTACGGCACGCGCTTGGCGATTATCGGTCCCGCCGCGTAGTGCTCGGCCGGGATCACGTGTAACAGACACACGATGCTGTCGCCCTCTCTCCAGTCGCGCCTCAGCACCGCCTCTACGTGGGGCAGCACCTCCCTGCTGGCACGAGAGCCGTCGAGCGGCACGAGTATGCGGCTCATCAGGGAGTTGCCGGACATGCCGGAAACGTGATCCCCGCCAACAAGCAGGACCGGCTTGCTGGTCTGACGTATCACCTTGTCCGTGGTGCGCCCCACGTTCCAGTGTCCACCACTGCTCTGGCTGTGAGGTGCGGCGGCGATGAGCCCGATCTCCTCCCGGGACGCATAGTCAGCGATCTCCCGGTTTGGTGTGCCTTCCACGGCAACGCCGGCGACGTCGACGCCCGAGTGCCGCAGCCGTTCTCTCAATTGCGCTGCGAGCGTCTCGACGTAACGCATGTGCGCCTCGCGCTGTTCGTGAAGAGTGGAGGGGAAGACGTGCAACAAGGTCACGTGGGCACTGAGTCGATTGCTCAGTTCTTCAACGTAGGGCAGGACCGCTTCGGACTGCTCACACCCATCAACTGGCGCCAGGATCCTTGTAATCACCCCACACCTCCTTCGTCCCGCCCGGGCCTTGTCGGGCTCGGGACTCTGCGACTGAAACCCGTAAGGAAGCTGGCCTGGTCCCTGATTCGATTATAGCACTGCATCGTCGGGCTCACCCGCTCGGAAAGATGCCGTTCCGGTTCGTACAACGGCCACGTAATCCGGGAGCGGTTTTCTCGGGCACATCTTCGATTGTGAATAGTCGTGTGCTACCATAGTCGGCGCATGAGGGACTGCCCCTCGTCCTCGCCCGAGGACGAAAGCCTTCACGGCTCCCCTGTCCGTTCGAGGGCTGGAGGGAGACTGTAGGGTGGACCCGACCACCCCATGTATGGCACACGAGGACGCGGGGCAGACCTCATTCTTCGCGTTGTGTGATCCGTTCCTTCTGGGTGGCTCTCGGCTGGCGGCATCGCCTGCGGGAGTTGCGCCGTCCCTCCCCTCTTTCAGGCGTCGGCGGGGATTTCGATTGCCGGCGGCCGGAGCGCTATCATGCTGGCGGAGGACTGTCGACGATGCTCGTACGCGAGGTGAGCGTCCGCTCCGCACTGACGCGGTCAAGGTTGTTTGACTACTGTGTGAATCCGTACGCTGGTTGTGCGAACGCGTGCGTCTACTGCTACGCGCGTTTTGCGACCCGGTTCTCACACCCCGGAGAGGAATGGGGCAGCTATGTCGACGTCAGGATCAATGCGCCGTCCGTGTTGCGCCGGGACCTGTCCCGGGCTCGTCCCGGTACCGTCTACATGAGTTCCGTGTGTGACGCATGGCAGGCGCAGGAAGCCGAGTACGGGGTGACGCGGCAGTGTCTCCAGCTCATACTTGATGCCGGTTTTCCGCTCTTCATGCAGACGAAGAATGCACTCATCGAGAGGGACTTCGACCTCTTGAAGGGAAAGAGCGACCTTCGGCTCGGGGTGACGGTCACGACGGTCGATGAGCGCGCCGCCAGGCTGTTCGAACCCGGAGCGTCGACTCCGACTGAACGTCTCAGGGTGCTGGCCGCGGCACGCGGACTTGGTATCCAGACGTTCGTATTCCTTGGGCCGCTTCTGCCGGGCATCTCCGACCGGGGCGAAGGCCTTCATCGCCTGTTCTCCGCGATAGGGTCCGTCGGACCCGATGCCGTGTTCGTGGACAGGCTGAATCGCCGCGCCGGCATGTGGCCGGCGGTATCCCGGGCTGTACAGGCGTTCGATTCATCGCTGCTTGCTGAGTTCAGGAGCGTGGTGTTTGCACCGGAGCAATCAGCCTATGAATCGGCTCTTCGGCAGCGTGTGAGCGAGGCCGCTGCCTCCGTCGATCTGTACGGCCGTATCGAGTGGTGCTTCTGACGGCGACGCTCCGCGTCGCTTAACGGTGGTTGTCGCGTTCGCCCTGTGTTTGGACTGTGTGCCCGGCGGTCTATAATGGACGCTACGGCCTTTTCACATGACACCTGGTAGACTCAAAGGGCATCAGCCGTTCATACTGATGGCGCTCAGGAGCGGCGCCAAGACGCGCCGCGGTCTGCGCCGCCGCTACGAACGCCTTCTCCACTACATGGGCTTGCCGGTGTCGTTTGCTGGAGAAGACCGTGGCTGGCGTTTCCACCGAGAGCTGGATGACAACCTGGATATCCTGGTTAAGAAAGGGCTGGTGTCCAGCGATGGTGACTCTTTCCAGTTGACGCCGGACGGCGCGGAAACCGCCGACGCGGCCTATCGCCGGGCGCGCCAATCTGAGGACTACGCCGTTGCGGCAGTGCACAGTCCTGCCGTTGCCTCCCGGATATCGGTGTTCTCCTATGTCGTCCTCTCCCTCCTCAAGTTGACGACCGGATTCGCGTTCAGCAGCGTCGCCCTGATCGCGGACGGAGTGGACAGCCTCATCGATGTCCTCTCGGCATCCATCGTCCTACTTGGAGTACGGTTCGGAAGAGAGCTGGCCTCGGCGGCGTTCGTCGTTGCCCTCCTCGGGCTTTCCGGTGGTGCCCTCGTGTATGAGGGCCTGACGCGTCTTGCCCGGCCCGAGGTGGTGCACGCTCCCTTCGCGGCTTTTCTGGCGGTGGTCATCGCTGGTGGGGTGTCGTACGCGCTTGGTGTCTACCAGAGAACCGTGGGGCGACAGGGCGGGAGCATCGCGCTTGTGTCACAGTCCGTCGATAACCGGAACCATGTGTTCCAGGCGGGAGGTGTGTTTCTGGGACTGGTTGCCGCGCGCCACGGGCTGTACTTCGTCGATGCTCTCGTGTCCGTGTTCATAGCCGTGATGCTGTTGCGCTCTGCCGTGGAGTTGGCGCTCGAATTGACCGCGGCCGCGAAGGGCATCCAGCAGGGCGTGGCGGGCGAGAACGGCGATTACGAACGAGGGTTCGACCGTCACCGCTGGAACTTCTTCAAGCTGTGGACGCTCCTGACTGTGAGGGACGCGAGCAGCCGCCGGGACGTGGTCCTCCGATACGACGAGACGTTCACCCCGGATGACCTGCCATTCTCTACACACAGAAGCCCGGCGGCGGGTTTTGACTACCGGAAGAACGTCGATGGCATCCTTGAGGAACTCTTTGAGGAAGGACTGATCGCGTCGATCGGAGGGGAACTGTACTTGACTGAGGCCGGCAAATCACGGCTGGACTCGAGCCTTCGACGCAGGCGGCTGGGTTTCTTCTTCTAGAACGGGTTCTCCGACAACATCGGATGACCTGCCATTCTACACACAGAAGCCCGGCGGCGGGTTTTGACTACCGGAAGACGTCGATGGCATCCTTGAGGAACTCTTGAGAAGGACTGATCGCGTCGATCGGAGGGAACTGTACTTGACTGGGCAAATCACGGCTGGACTCGAGCCTTCGACGCAGGCGGCTGGGTTTCTTCTTCTAGAACGGGTTCTCCGACAACATCGCCCCGCTCGGGTCTATGACCTGCCGCAGAAGACGCAGCTCCTCAGCCGTTGGAGCCGGAGTGACGCCGACTGTCGCCGGGACGAAGTCATGCGTGTACCCTGTGCTGGCCACCACCTCGTCCACATCGATGCCGGGATGCACGGATGCGAGGACTGCCAGCCGTGTCTCGGGGTCGAATCTGAAGGTGGCTTTGTCCGTCAGTATCATGCACGGCCCGCCCCGATGCAGGCCACGGCGCTCGCGTGCTCCCGGGCCGTCGAGATAGCCCGCTCCGGAAATGAAGTCGACCCTGTCGACGAAGTTGCGCTTCTCGTGCGGCATGATGATGATCTCTCGTCCGAACAGGGAGAAATGGCCCGGTTGATTGATCGGCCCGACCAGACGTACGCGGGGGCGGTTGTAGTCTCCGATGGCTACGGTATTGCAGTTCCCGTACTTGTCCACCTGGGCGGCTGAACCGAAGCCCACGTCTATCTCGTGCCTCGCGGCCACGTAGGACATGGCCAGGCTGTTGTTGTACGCCTCGCAGGGCCACTGGCCCAGCGTCGTGCCGAATTCGCTCTCCATTCGCGTGGGGACCTTGCTCACGTCGGGGTTCATCACCCATCCTGCCACGAGCATCCAGGAATTGGGTGCATGGGTCTGCTGCGCCAGAGCCATCGCTGCGATGGGAATCCTGGTGAGCATGAGGATGGTCTGCGGACCGGTGGACATTCCCAGAAACCACAGTTCGCCGTCACGCAGTTCTCGCGCGATGGCGGCGGCCATCACCTCATGGACGGTTGCGTCAATTCGGCTCACAGTGCCCCTCCCACCTGGCGAAGCCCCGCGAGCCGCGGCGCGCCGATCAGTTCGAGATACGCATCGTGAGACGGCACTCCGTAGACATACCGGTCCATGTATCGGCGGAACGTCTCCTCGTCGCGGCCGGCCTGTGCGTACTCGGCGAGGTGTTCCCTGTCCTGGTCGTACAGATGCAGACAGGAGAAAGGATGAGCACCGTACGGAACCTCTACGATGGCGGTGGTCCTGAAGCGCGGAATGAGATTGAGGTACGGCAGTTGCCGGATGCGCTCGTGGGCAACGATCTGCTCCACCGTCACGATGAGGTTCCTCGTTGTGCGCGACGCAGTGAGATCAAGATCCTCGGGGAGTTGCCTGTGCGGGAAGAAGAGCACATTGCCGTACTTGTCTCCCGCCAGGGCGTGGATGATGACCCAGTCGGGCTCGGCTGCCGAGACAGCGTGGTAGGAGCCGCTGCCGAAGGGATCCATGATCTCCTTGATGTCCGGATTCACACGGGGGAGGTCGGTTCCGAACATCTCGCGCGTCACGAAGAACGGCATGCCCCGTGCGCTGCACGCGAAACGTTCGAAGGCCACCGGCTCGCTGTATTCCGAAAGCTCGATGTCGCCTCGCTGTGCCGCACGGCGGAAACATGGCGCGGTCCCAAACTCCTCCAAACCCACGTAGGAGAACTCGAGCCTCCTCACTCTCCCCGCGCCAATCAGCATGTCAACGTCACTGGCGCTCACATGGCTCACGACCGTGAGGTTTGCTGTTCCCTGGCGCAACAACTGGCGCACAAATGCCATCGGATGGTTGTGTACGGCCATTCCGCCGAGGTGGATGCGGCTGCCATCCGGGATGAGAGCTGCGGCCTCGGCGAGGGAGCGGAGTTTGACGATGGGTTCGTTCATGTGAGCCTGTGTGCCGCTGAAACGCGGGCAGCCATTCTATGATTCCTGGTAAGAGGGGTCAAGGCTCCGTATGTACGCGGCCTAGCCGGGAATCCAGATCGACTTCGCGTGCACTACTTCGGTTCTTCCTGACAACATGAGTCCCGTCTTGCTCTTGGTGTGAAAGATGAGCCCTTTGTAGCTCACCAGGTATCTGAAGCTTCTGTCCAGGAGGCCGCCGCTGGCCATCACGACCAGGGGTTTCTCACAGCGGTCGACTATGGACATGAAATCATCCGGCTCCATGTTGATGATTGCGCCGGATGCTTTGATCGCCTGTGCCACCGCGGCCACTGCAGCTCCTGCCGAATATGCCATTGCGTAACCTCCCGGTGCGGGCTCCGAGTCCTCATCCGGCCCGCCCCCTTTGTTTCTATCAGCGCTATACTATGCCGCTCACGATACAGGTATCACCCTAGAAGAGTCAACGACGCATGGAGACTGCAGTGACGCGTGACGGAATTCCGTTCCAGGAACCCGAAGCCCGGACAGCCGGGGATGAACCCTTCGACTTGCCCTGCATTCGTTGCGGTGTCTGCTGCACCGTCTACCAGGTGCGACTCAGCCCGTCGGAGGCGCAGACCGTAGCGGATGCCATGGGATTCGAATACTGGGATTGGGTGGGGCGCTTCTGTGATCCGAGATGGCCCGACCCCCGCAGCCACCTCATACGGCACGATGATCGGGGTTGTGTCTTCCTTGATCGCCCTAATGACCAGGTGGCGCTGTGCCGCATCTACCGTGTCCGTCCATCGGCTTGTCGCGACTGGGCTGCGGATGTCTTCAAGCCCGCCTGCCAGGACGGGCTCAAGCGTATATGGCACATCAGCGTCGACGCCTCAGGGCGGCTCCACGCCACTGCCGAGGCTCGAAACCGGTTCGATGAGTTCCTGGCTGGCCTCTGACGCGGCAACCGGACGCAGGTATCTCGTATGCGACATGAATGGTTGGACGGTACTGCTCAGGTTTGCTAGAATCGTTCTGATAGTCGTATTCGATATCAGACCCATGTGCCCGCGTGCATGTAGTGTGGAGTGGACTATTATGAAGTGGGGTGAACCAGGTGACTGCCAAGAAGCAATACCCATGTGATGACAGAGACCAGGCCTTGTGGCTGCTCCTCGAGCAGACGCGAAACGCGATCTACAAAGCACGGGAACTCGAGTTGGAGCAGTATGGAGTATCCACTGTTCAGGCTGGTGTGATGTTCGTGATTCACACCATGGGAGGCAGGACACGCCCGGCGGATATCGCCCGCTGGCTTGTTCGGGAACCACACTCGATCTCAGGACTCCTCTCGAGAATGGAGAGGGATGGGCTGATTCAGCGGATCCCTGATCCGGACCGGAAGAACTCGGTGTCCATCATCCTCACCGACTATGGCCGAGAGATGTGTCTCAGAACCTTCCAGCGTGAATCCGTGAGGCAGATACTTGTGTGCCTGGAGGACGATGACCGGAAGCAACTCGTGCGCTTGCTTGTGAAGCTGCGAGATCGTGCGTTGAGAGATCGCAGAGCGCGCAACAAACCTCCCTTCCCCACAGGAGACTGCTAGCCCGGCCGTTCGCCGCTTTCCGCACCTGCCGGGTGTGGTTCTGGAGGGTGTGGTGTCTACGGTAAGACAGGATCCGGTCTTCAAGAACGCCACGTTCGCGGCGGGGTGCTTCTGGGGTGTTGAAGAGGCGTTTCGCCGGGTGCCGGGTGTGGTTGATGTGGTGGTGGGGTACGCCGGCGGCACGACTGAAGGCCCCACCTACGAGCAGGTGTGCTCCGGACGAACCGGCCATGCGGAGACGGTCCGAGTTGTCTACAATCCCGCCGTTGTCTCGTATGAGATGCTGCTCCGAACCTTCTGGGGCGCGCACGACCCCACGCAGTTGAATAGACAGCGGCCCGACATCGGGACGCAGTACCGCTCCATCGTCTTCTATCACGACGACGAGCAGCGGGCCGCTGCTGAAGCGTCGAAGGATGCACTTGCCCTGTCCGGGAGGCTGGCAGGCGGGGTGGTGACGGAAATCCTCCCCGCCGGCTCATTCTGGCGGGCGGAAGAGTACCACCAGCGGTACCTCGCGAAATGCAGGAGGAGACTGTGATCGAAGGGAAGAGCCGCTTGCGCTGTGTGCTCCTTGTGGTCCTGGTGGTGGGTGGGCTTGCTGTGCTCGCCAGCTACGCGTATGGCTACCTTGCGCATCCGGAGAGCCGGTGGGACATCTGGGGTGGGGTGCCGTTGTCCCTGCGGCCACTCTACACCTTCTCGATGTTCGCTGCCGCTCTCGGCTTCTTTCCCTTCACTTTGTTCTTTCTGCTCAAGGTGAGCCCCACGGATGTCAGGCTACCCGGCGCCGCGGGGTATGGCGTAATCGTGGCATTGTATGCGCTGGCGCTGGTTGCGTCTGCGGCATGGATGCCCCTTACCTACCGGATGATCGAAGCGCCGTCGCAACCGGTATGGTATGCCATTCGAGTGGTGCTGGCGATGGTCGCGCTGGCAGCGATCGGCCTCCTGGTCGCGCTGTTGAAGCTGCGTGAGCGCAAGCCCGCGTCGTGGTACCGCGCCGCAGTCTTGGGATGCCTGCTCTTCTGCTGGCAGACCGTGGTGCTGGATGCCATCCTGTGGCCGCTGTACTATCCCCTGTGAACGGTGGGCTGACCGGCCGTCGTCCGCACCCCGGCCTCCGCTGCTCTCGGCCTCCGCTCAGGCGTTCCGCTCGCCCTCGCTCGGTTCCCTGAGGGCAGCATCACACGGTGCGCATTCGCCCGCCGACGTACTCGTCGACTGCGATGACAGCAGTCCCTTCTCCCCTTCGAGAGCCTGTCGGGCGCCTGCGGCTTCGAATTCGTCTCGTGACAACGCCACGAACACCGTGCTCACGATGCCAAGGAGGGTCGCAGGTGGAAGCAGTGCACAGATTGCTGCCGCGAGGGCCAGTCCCCAATGGCGCCGCTGCAGGGCGAAGATTCCGCCGATGATGGCGACTACTCCGCCTGCCAGCCACAGGATGCCGAAGGCGGCTACGGGTGCCATCGTGTACCGGGATGTTGCGGCGATAGGCATCAGCAGCGAAAGCGCCAGTGCTGTAAGTACCGTCAGCGCTCCCGCGACAATTGCCAGTACGCCCGCGGCGGTTGGTTTCCATGTCTTCATGATAGTGCCTCCCTTACATGGCCAGGTTCAGGTGAACTCGCCCCTTCCGAGTATCACAAACACCGTTGCGATGACGCCGAGAAGACCGAGCTGTGGAGCAAAGAGCGCGCAGATTGCACCCGCCAGAGCCATGGGCCAGGCTCGTCGGCGTAGCGCACAGGCGCCTCCTACGATGGCCGCCGTCCCCAGAATGAACAGCGGCATCGCCAGCAAACCCAGCACCGGCAGGGGGACGAGCGATAGTGGGACGGGGAGCTCGAATGCAGACAGGAGCCCTGTGATCAGGGGCCCCATCAGCAGGACCATCAGACTTGACGCCACGGTGAACGCGCCCGCGATTATGCTCAGTACGCCGGAAGTGACCGGCTTCCAGGTTCGCTCCATGCTTCGAATCCTCGCTCCGTGTGGCTCCCCCGGCCCGGCGACGGACGCGGGGCCGAGGACAAGGCTAGTTGAACTCCTCCCTCGATATGGCAAGGAATACGATGGCCAGCACTCCCAACAAGGTCTGCATCGGCACGAGTGCGCAGATGCCGCCCGCCAGAGCAAGTCCCCAGCGCCGGCGTTGCAGGGCGCTGATACCGCCGAGAATCGAGACGACGCCCATAATCAGCAAGGGCAATCCGACGCCTGCTATCAGTGGCAACGGCATTCCGATCGACATTCTCGGCATGTGGGACCAGTACATTCCCCCAGCCACGCCTCCGGCTACGAGGATGGTCGCCGCCGACGCAATCAGATGAAGCGCGCCGGCAACAATCTCGAGAACGCCTGCGGTAGTCGGTTTCCAGCTTTTCATTGGCATCTCCTCACGCGTACGCTCACTCTACTGTGGGCCGGGACGGTCTGTCAAAGGAGCGTCGAGCACCCCACGATGCGTGGCGCAGGACGCATTCTGACCGTACCGCTCACCTTCGTCCGGTCCCGTTGAGCTGCTAGTAGCCGCGCTTCTTGTTCACCTGCGTCAGGAGTCGCTCGCCCTTCACATATCGCTCCAGGTTGCGGACGAACAGGTCCTGCACCAGCGATGGGTACGCGGCGATGTATCCGGCGATGTGCGGACTGTAGAGCAGGTTCGGCAGGTCCCAGAGCGGGCTCTCCTGCGGCAATGGTTCCTGCTCGAACACGTCCAGGGCGGCTCCTCCGATGCGCTTCTCGCGCAGCGCCTCAGCAAGTGCGGCTTCGTCTACGACCGGTCCGCGGGACACGTTCACCAGCAGCGCGTCCTTCTTCATGAGCCGGAACTCCGCCGCGCCGAGCAAATGGTAGGTATCCGGGGTGAGCGGCGTGGCCATCACGACGAAGTCGCTGTCCGCAAGCAGGCGGCCCAACTCAGCCTGCGGCAGAATCAGGTCCGCGTAGCGGGCTCTGCCCTGCTTCGTGGCGGACTTCCGGGTTGCGATGACCCACATGCCAAACGCCTTTGCGACGCGGGCCACCTTCTGTCCGATGTTGCCATAGCCGACGATTCCCATGGTTCTGCCACGTAGAACACCGGGGCTGAAGGGCTTCCACAGCCGCTCCTCTTTCTGGCGCGCACATTCGATGGTGCCCTTCACCCAGGCGAGGCAGGAATGAATCGCCATCTCGGCGGGTGCGAAGGAATGGATTCCACCGACGTTGCTCAGTATGACGGGGCTCTGCCTGAACTCCTTGTCCAGCAGGACTTTGTCCACGCCGGCTTGCGTTACCTGCAACCACTTCAGCTGGGGCGCCCGCGCCAGGAGGCGCGCCGGTATTCTCATCCCTGCGTATACCTCGGCCGTGGCCAGCAGGGCGTCCATCTTCCTGGTTGCCTCGGCGTCGCCCTCAAGCTCCGCGGAAAGCAGCCTGCCAACGTGCGTGGCCTTGATTCTGGGGTCAACCGCCTCTATGCGGGGCAGTACTTCCTCGACTATCTGGTCGTTCACAAGAACGTTGAGCTGGCCCATGCCTGGCTGATCCTCCTTACGAACCCATAGCGGTTGGGGCAGTCTAAGCACTCTTCAGTCTTCTGTCAAAGCCCTTGTAGGACTGCAGAGAGACAGGGCCGAGCGGCCAGTGAGTACCCAGCGCACCGGAAGGGGCAGGCGGCAATGGGCTATGGCGTGGCCGCCACGGGGAGCGTGAAGGAAAACACGCTGCCTTTGCCTTCCTCGCTACGCACTGCCACGACGCCCCCGTGAGCCTCGACAAGTTGCTTCACTATCGCCAGTCCGACGCCTGAACCCGAGCGTCCGCGCTCCCGTGACGGGTCCGCCTTGTAGAAATGCTCGAATACGTAGGGCAGATGATCTGGCGCAATCCCCGAGCCCGTGTCCACCACATCCACCTGGACGAAGCCGGCAGGACGACTCGCTGCCGTGACCCTGATGGCGCCACCCGCAGGAGTGTGCCGTATGGCGTTGTCCAGCAGATTGCGCAGCACCTGGCGCACCCGCAGGGGGTCGATGTCCACCGGTGGCAGCGGCGCCGTCGGTGCATCGGAAAGCAGGTCGACGCCATGGGCAATGGCCCGTTCCCTGTGCGCGGAGACCACGGAGTCGATGAGGCCCACGATGTCCGTGCTCTCGCGCCAGAGGCTTAGCCGGCCTGCCTCGGCGAGAGAAAGGTCCCGCAGGTCTGTGATGAGCCTCGAAAGCTGTATTGCCTCGTCGTGAACGGGCGCGATGGCCTCGGGCGTCGCGGCGACCACACCATCGTGCCATGCTTCGAGATTGCCCTGGATGATGCTGAGTGGAGTGCGCAATTCGTGCACGATGTCGGCGAGCAGTTGCTTGCGTCCTGTCTCGTTCTCCTCCAGGCGTGCGGCCATGCTGTTGAAGGTGGAGGCCAGTTCTCCGATTTCGTCGTTTGGACCCGGGGGAACTCGCTGCGTCAGGTCACCGTCCCGAATGCGCTGTGCCGACGTCCTGATGGCGTTGACCGGACCGGTGATGACGCGGCTGAAGAGGAATGCCAATGCCACGGCGATGAGTCCGGCGGCAAACGCGGCGCTCCACAGGGCCGACCGCAACGCATCCAGGTACGCTTGCTCAAGGGAGCCGACGGGTGCCCCGCCCTGTCCGTGCATGCCGGGGACGCCACAGTCCTCCTGCAGGCATGCCTGGGAGCAGTACGTGTGGAACTCGCTTCGCGCCGTCGTCCCGACCCAGATGGCAACCACCAGCACGGCTGCCAGGGCGACAACAATGAAGAGCAGGCTAAGCTTGAGCGACAGACTGCGCACTTTGGTTCGCCTCCAGCTTGTAGCCCACGCCGCGGACTGTGGTGAGAGGTGTGGGAGTATCGGGAGAGGACTCCGTCATCTTCTGCCTGACGTTCTTGATGTGGGCGTCAATGGTTCGCTCGTATCCCTCGAAGTCTATTCCGAAGACCTGGTCCAGGATCTGTGTTCGGGAGAACACGCGTCCAGGGTTCCGGGCAAGATGCTCGACGATAGCGAACTCACGCGCGGTCAGCCGCAGGGGCTTGCCTCGGTAAGAGATTTCGTATCGAGACGGGTCAACGTACACATCGCCCACGGCGATGGGGCGTCTTTCGCCGACCGAGGTGTCACGCCGCCTCAGGACCGCCTTGACACGCGCGACCACCTCGCGTGGGCTGAAAGGCTTGGTGACGTAGTCGTCCGCCCCCAGTTCCAGCCCGACGATACGGTCGGGCTCTTCGTCACGTGCCGTCAGCATGATGATAGGCACGTCTGACGTTCTGCGCAGCGTGCGGCAGACATCGAGGCCATCCATGCCGGGGAGGTTCAGATCCAGTAGCACGAGATCGGGGTTGTGGCGTTCGTGCTCCGCGACCGCCGCACGACCGTCAGAGGCGCACAGCACCGCGTAGCCGCTCCGTTCAAGATACACGCGAAGCAGGTCGCATACCTTCAACTCGTCGTCGACAATGAGAATCGTTCCTGCAGCCATTTCAGGTGCACGCTCCGTAGCTGGAGTCATCATGGTACCACAGCCCTCACTGTGTCGTGGTACCGCTCTAACGCCATGCCGGCCCCATCAGAAGCGGGGCCGGCATGAAGGAGGTGAGGCTGCGCCCTTGCATACTGCCGTTGAAACGGGCCGGACAAGTGGTGTCGCGCCGGGCGTGGACGACACCACGCAGGGCCTCGGCTTCCGGCCTGCTTTGGCGAGCAGAACAGCCGCCAGCCGGTCATACGGTAGCGCGTAGTCATGAAGGTTTTGTGAACTTGTTGGCTGATTCGGCGGAAAGTGCCGATTCCTCGCCGTACGGTGAGGAATCGGCATGGAGTCACGACTGGTTGCTCTATATGCGTACAAGGCGGGTTCCTTGATGGCTTCGAGCAGGAATGGATTGGTATCTGCTGTTTCGCGGGACCGTCTTAGACGGTAGTAGCACCTGCGGTGGTCGATGGTTGACCCCAGGCGCCGCCGCAACCTCCGGAGCAGCCACTGTTCTCGTAGGCGCCGCAGCCGACGCTCACTCGATTACCCGCGCAGCCGCCGTTACGGTACCCTGCTGCGCTGCAGTCGCCAGAGCACGAGCCGCTTCCGTAGCCCGCGCCAGCGCATACTCCGCCACCGTCGCATGTCCCGTCACATGTCCCGTCACACGTCCCGTCACACAAACCGCCACGGTTGCAGGACCCGGTGCACCCATCACAGTCTTCCACGAAGCCGCTCGCGTTGGCAACCTGCGCCAGTGCCGGTGTAGGTGCGGCGACAATGCTGGTGGTACGCAGGTCGTCAGCATCCCCAGATGCCATTGCCAGACCCGCGCCGACTACCACGATTGGTATAGCGATAGCCAGAGCAATGGTCAGTCTCTTTCCTCTTGTCACTCTGCCCTCCTCACAGTGTTTGTGCCCGTCTGTGTTCAGACATGGTTCATGCTACCAGCGGTGTGTGAACGCTGTATGAAGGAGATACCAGGTTCGCGTGAACTACCCATGTGAGCACAAAGCACAGGCAGAGGTGGGAGAACACGTGTGGTACAATAGGTATCGCTGTGAGTCTCATGCAGTGCCGCGTTCGTCGCACGTATCTGTGGCGCATGCGTGCATAGCTGCCCCAGGCAGCCCCTTTGCTGATAGCTGTCTGTGAAGGAGGTGCCCCGTGCAATTCAGCAGTTTCCTTGGAGGTCTCTTCGGCAAGAAGAGCCAATCGGCCAACCCTCCCAAGGCCGCCTATGACAGTCCATCGATTCCACTGACGCCTGCTGATATCGCCAGACAGGAGAAGCAGCGCCAGGCCGCGGCCAGCCACCAGGGCGTGCTGAATGCTGACTTCGCCAAGATGCTCGAGCGTGCCGATGAAGGCTGGAAGTTCCCGGAGACGCCGGTGGACGATCCACTGGTCTATCTCGGCAACCTGGAACCGCTCGGCTTGTCCTCGGAAGAACGGAAGGTGGTGCGCGAATGGACAAGGGAGCTGATTGAGGAGAAAGGTGAACGGGCGGTGTGGAACTCGCGGCTGCGCCTCAAGCTGGAACTGCGCTACCTGGCTACGGAGTCCGGTCTGCACAAGGGGATCGGTCGCTTCTCGGGAGACAGGAGTTAGTGGTGGCTGACTACAGCACCATTCGGACGGAGTTCGTCCGCAACCGCCTCCGGGAAACCCGCTGGGAGGATCGAGAGTACATCCAGCAGTTGATGGGCATTGAGCGCATCATCTGCCAGGGAGGTCCCAAGAACGGGGCGGTGAAGGTGCTGTATGAGCGGCTCGTTCGCCGGTACCCGGTTGAGCATGGCGCGATATACGGCGAGCTTCACAGGGGTACCTTGACTTCAGACTGCGATTTCCGCCTTTTGTCCGAGGCACAACAGGTGTTGTGGCGGAGGCAGGAGCAGCTCAGTCGGGACCTCGAGGAACAGGCGGAGAAGAAGAAGGTTGACCGCCTGAACAGGGAGAGGTCTGAGTGGTTGCTGCATGGTGGACTTGAGTAGTCCGGCGATGTGCGGGTGAGCGTCCGCTCTCCTCACGCCGCGTTCGCGATGGATATGCCACATCAACCTGAGTCACCCGATCATACTGACTACGAGACGCTACGCCTGATCGTCGAACGGCGGCGGAGTACAAGGCGTTTCAAGCCTGACCCCGTCCCCCGCGAGATCATCGAACAGGTGATCGATGTCGCACGCCTGGCGCCCTCGGCCGCCAATAGTCAGCCCTGGGAGTTCGTGGTAGTTCAGGACGAGGTTATGCGGGGCAAGCTCGCCAGGGCGGCTGCGTCGCTCTTCTCCGAGGCCAGGAAACGGGACGCCAGCTTCAACTGGAGCGTCTCGGTGCAGCCGTTCCTCGGACAGGCGCCTGTTCTCATCGTAGTGCTGGGGGACCGGCGCTTGCTGGAGGCCTATCCCAGCGTCCTGCGGGGAAATGTCCTCCTGCGGCAGAGTCTTGCCATCTGTGTGTACGGCCTGCAGCTTGCGGCTGCCAGCCTGGGGCTTTCCACGGCCTGGGGCACGCTGCAGGGCGGGTCTCCCGAGGCGGAGATCCGCAACCTCCTGGAGATTCCGGAATGCTTCACAATCGACCACATCATCCCGCTTGGTTATGCCGATGAAGTGGAAGGAGCTCGCGCTGCTGCGCTCAAGCCCGCTCGCGAGCGCGCCCCGCTGCGCCGAGACCTCGGCACCGTGCTCCACTGGGACAAGTACGATACGGCGCGGGCGCGGACCGACGATGCCGTGCGCGAATTCATCTGGTCGGACACGGTGACGCGGGTCAGACGATAGTCTCAAGGCCTCACCGTGACGCATCGCTGGTTGACGACCGGCCGCTTCCTTGTCCACGCCTCCCACTGTTGCCTCCGTGGCGAGTCTGCGCCGGGCCGTACGGAGCAGCATGTTCATCGTGTCCTGTGCGCTCTTCGCGTCACCTTGCCGAGTGGTCATCGAGGCAGCAGACACGGATGCCACTGAAGTTCAACGACCGAGGGGGGCCCCGCCCGGGCCCGGCCGGCCCCCCCCCGGCGCTCGGGCCCGGCCTACTCGGCCGCAGGCTCACCGCCGCGGCGCTCGGCTCTCAGGCTACGCCAGAGGATGCAGTATCTTGCTTCGAGTGTCCAGATTGCCGCTGCTCTCACGCTTGGTGAGGATCGCAGCCTGTGAGGCAGCGAATCGCGCCACCGGCACGCGATAAGGCGAGCAGCTCACGTAGTCCACGCCTATCTGGTGGAAGAACTTGACGGACTCGGGGTCTCCGCCATGTTCGCCGCAGACACCGATCTTCAGCTCGGAATTCGTGCGTCTGCCGCGTTCCACGCAGGTGCGCATCAATTCGCCCACGGCGGCCCGGTCGATGGTCGCGAATGGATCCTTCTTCAGGATGCCCTTCTCCACGTAGGCAGGGAGGAAGGTGCCGATGTCGTCACGGCTGTAGCCGTAGGTAGACTGCGTCAGGTCGTTCGTCCCGAATGAGAAGAAGTCGCAGTACGGCGCCAGGCGGTCACCGATGAGCGCCGCCCGCGGCAGCTCGATCATGATGCCGAATTTGAAGCTGGTCTCGGGGAAGTTCATCCGCGCGCGCACCTCTTCCGCCGTGTTGAACACCAGCTCACGCAGTATGGCCAGTTCTTCCTCGGCGCTCACGAATGGCAACATGATCTCCGGCAGGACGGTGACACCCTGGCGCATGAGTTCATAAGCCGCCTCGATGATCGCCCGCACCTGCATGGCGTAGATCTCAGGGAAGGTGATGCCCAGACGGCAGCCACGGTGGCCCAGCATGGGATTGAACTGTTCGAGCGCGTGAACGCGTTCCCGGACCCGGCGGTACGGCAGATTGAGGCGCTTTGCCAGTGATGTCAACTCCTCCTCATCGTGAGGCAGGGGCAGGAACTCGTGCAACGGCGGGTCGAGCAGCCGCACGGTGACGGGGAGCCCCTCCATCACCTGGAAGATGTCCAGGAAGTCTCCCTTCTGGAACGGGAGCAGCTCCTGCAGGGCGACATCCCGTTCCTCTGTCTCCTGGGCTAGAATGGCCTTACGGAAGTGATCGATGCGGTCCTGCTGGAAGAACATGTGTTCGGTGCGGCAGAGGCCGATGCCTTCAGCGCCGAACTGCCGGGCAACGCGAGAATCGTTTGCCGTGTCCGCATTGGTCATGACGCCCATCTGCTTCACGAGGTCGGCCCAGAGCATGAGTTCCTGGAACTCCGTGCTCAACTGCGGGCGGGTCGTCGGCAACTGTCCCAGCATGATCTCGCCGGTGGTGCCGTCGATCGTGATCCATTCACCCTTGGTGACGATGCGGTTGCCGACCACGAACTCGTCCTTGTCCTCGTGTATGTCGATGCTGGACGCACCTACGACGCAGCACTTGCCCATGCCGCGCGCGACGACGGCTGCATGTGATGTGATGCCGCCCCGCGTGGTGAGAATGCCGACTGCCGCATTGATGCCGCGTATGTCGTCCGCCGAGGTCTCGGCCCGCACGAGTATGTAGGCGCCTCCGTCTTTCGACTGCATCTCGATAAGCTCATCCGGATTGAAGGCGACGCGGCCGGACGCCGCTCCCGGGGAGGCCGGGAGGCCGTGCGCCACTACCTCGCGCTTGGCGCTCGGGTCGATGATCGGGTGCAACACCTGCTCCAACTGCTGCGGCGTGATGCGCAGGAACGCATCGGTGGCGCCCATCACGCGTTCCCGCGTGAGGTCCGTTGCCACCTTGATGGAGGCCTGAGCCGCTCGTTTGCCGGCCCGTGTCTGCAGCAGCCAGAGTTTCCCGTTCTGGACCGTGAACTCGATGTCCTGGATATCCTTGAAGTGTCGTTCGAGCTTCCGGGCCGTTGCCTCCAGCTCGTCGTACGCGGCGGGCATCAACTCCTTCATCTCTGAAACGGGACGGGGTGTGGCGGTGCCTGCGACGATGTCCTCGCCCTGGGAATTGAACAGGAACTCGCCTGTCAGCACTTTCGCGCCCGTAGAAGGATCACGAGAGAAGGCGACGCCGCTTCCACAGTCGTCTCCCATGTTGCCGAACACCATCATCTGCACGGTCACGGCGGTACCCAGGTCGTGAGAAATCTCGTTCATCTCACGGTACGCGATGGCGCGCGGATTGTTCCACGAATTGAACACTGCCTCAATCGCCGTCCACAGCTGTTCGCGCGGCTCGAGAGGGAAGTCCTTGCCGGTGAATCTGTTCACCTCTGCACGGAGCATCTCGGTGAGCAGCGGCAGATCCTCGGGAGGCAACTCGCGGTCAAGCTGGACATTGCGGTCCCGTTTGAGTTGGTTCTCGATGTTGTTGAGGACGGCATCGGGCACGCCCATCACCACGTTGCTGTGCATCTTGATGAGGCGGCGAAAGCTGTCCCACGCGAATCTCGGGTTACTCGTCTTCTCAGCGAGACCGCGTACCGAATCCTCATTCAGTCCAAGGTCAAGGATGGTATCCATCATTCCGGGCATGGATACTCGCGAGCCCGACCGGACTGATACCAGCAGAGGGTTTTCCCGGTCGCCGAATGCCAGCCCGGAGGACTGCTCGAGTCGCTCCAGCGCCTTCTCCACTTCCTCCTTCAGACCGTCGGGAATCACCTTGCCGTTCTTGAGGTAGTTGTTGCACGCATCAGTGATAATGGTGAATCCGGGCGGGACGGGAATGCCCATGCGGGCCATCTCGGCGAGATTTGCCCCCTTGCCGCCCAGCAGGTCTTTCAGATCTGCCCTGCCCTCGGCGGTCCCGTTACCGAATGAGTACACGTACTTGGTAGTCATCAATCCTCCTGCCGGGGCAGACGCCCCGGTCATTGCTTTTCAAGTTCTGGCTATCAGTGGACAGTCTGGCTGGCTGATGAGTGAGTACCTTGTGACAAGTGAAAGGCCCTGTTCCGCGCGGAACAGGGCCACGAGGCCCATCAGGATCTGAGACCGCAGCCGGAGTGTTTCACTGTTGAACGTAATTGTATGTGTCGTCGTATACGAATGTCAAGCTCTCGTAGAGCGAGGGTTCACCGCTGTGGCGCCCAAGGGTTGCTCTGCCAGTCAGGAGCCGTCCCTTTCGAGCAGCAGCATCTGCCCGCCGGCAAGCAAAAGGCCGGCCCCGCCGGTCGCGGCTCCGGGGACCGTGGGTACTGCCGGCTGGTCATCGCCTGTTGGCTGACCGTCAAAGGCGCCGAAGTACCAGAGTAAGGCGACGATAACGACTATGGGAATCACGATAGCGAGGACCATGATGATCCTGAGTGTTTGTGAGTAGTGGAATGCCGTGTCGTCCATGTTCCCCCCTGCAACCGGCAACCCCTCCGGGGCGCGGCCTTATAGGAGTATGAACGACTCAACGCGGACACGGTTTAGGGGCCCCCAGCCCTGCCTCTCCGCTGCTGCATTTCGCACGGGGCGGGGCACTCGCTACAGTCTGGTGTACACGGTTCCACATGAATGGTCACGGTGGAGCCGAGGAACAAGCCCCGGATCTCATCTTCCACTTCCTCTGCGATTCGGTGCCCCTCCTCCAGGGTCCTGTCTCTCGAAACGACGATGTGCAGGACGACGTGGCGCTGACTGCCCGCCTTGCGGGTGCGCAGCCCGTGGTAGTTGGCGACCTCCTGGTGCTGTTCGAGTACTTCGCGAATACGGCACTCCTCTGCCTCTGGCAGACTCGTGTCCATGAGTGCCGACAGCGAGCGGCGCATGGTGACAGCCGCGGCGCGGACGATGAAGACAACGACGATGAGTGCAACGATCGGGTCAAGAATCGCCTTTCCAGTCACTCGAACCAGGAGAAGTCCTGCCAGTACGGCGACTGAACTCAGCACGTCCGCCATCAGATCGCGCCCGGTGGCTTCAAGTGCGACCGATTCCGCCCTGCGTGCCACGGCAAAGACGTATCTCGAAATTGCCACGTTGATGCCGATTGCCGCCGCCGTAGTGATGATGCCCGCGTCCACCATCTCGACCACCGCGCCTGACGAGAGGCGGTGTATCGCCTGGTAGGCAATCGTGCCCCCGGCGATGAAGATGAGCGCGGCGATGCTGGCGCCTGCCATATCCTCTGCTCGGCCATGACCGAAGCGATGCTGCTCGTCTGGTGGCTTTCCTGCCACCCTCACTGCCAGGTAGCCGATGATGGCTCCGGTGAGGTCGATCAGGCTGTGAACGGCATCGGCGAGAATGCCGATGCTGCCGGTGAATACGGCTGCCACCACTTTCATCACGATGAGGAGCAGGATGGTGGCGATGGAAACGCGGGAAACGCGCTCCTTGGCCCGTTGCAGGGTGGCAATATGTCTGCCTGCGTCTTGCTGATCGGTACTCATCGACTCTTGTCGTCTTTCCTTCGCGTCCCGCTAAGAAAACAGAAACCCGTGGGTTCCGTTCCGGTCCCACGGGTCTGAGAATCCCGCTGCCAGCCAACCAGCCCGGCTGCCTGTTCCGCACTGCGTGCGGCCGACGCCTGTTCCGCAATGCCGATTGTAGGGACACGGCGGAAGCGGTGTCAATAACGTGTGAACGCGCCGCGGAGGACCGGTGGAGACACCGTATGATGGGTGCTGTGTGGCCGGTCGCCTTGCCATGCAGCCGGCATGCCGTTATTCTCGGCAAGAGGGTGTGACAGGGCGTTCCGTGGTGTATGCTGTGGGCATTCAGAGGCCCGAACCGCATTGGTGCGTCGGTTGCGCTTCGGCACGGCGTCTGGAGGTATCTTGTTGGACTGGTTTGTATCGCTTCATCCGGTGCTGCAGGCGCTGCTTGCGACCTGTTTCACGTGGGGGCTGACCGCTCTCGGCGCCGCCGGTGTGTTCCTGGGCGGTGAGATGAAGCGTTCCGTTCTCGATTCGATGTTGGGTTTTGCGGCAGGCGTGATGATCGCCGCCTGCTTCTGGTCGCTACTCTCTCCCGCGATCGCGATGGCCGAAGGTGGCCCATTGCCCTCGTGGGTGCCCGCGCTCGTCGGCTTTCTGCTCGGTGGGGCGTTTCTCAGGTGCGTCGATGCCATCCTCCCTCACCTGCATCTGAACGCGCCATTGCGCGAGATGGAGGGTGTGCGTACGACGTGGAGAAGAAGCACGCTTCTTGTGGTTGCCGTCACCCTGCATAACGTGCCCGAGGGGCTCGCCGTTGGGGTCGCGTTCGGGGCCCTCGCCGCCGGCATACCGGAGGCGACACTGCCCGCGGCAATTGCCCTCGCACTCGGCATCGGCATACAGAACTTCCCCGAGGGAATGGCCGTCTCTTTCCCCCTGAGGCGCGAAGGATTGACCGAGCGCAGGGCCTTCTGGTTTGGGCAGCTCTCGGGTGCGGTTGAGCCGATCGCAGGTGTGCTGGGCGCTCTGGCCGTGGTTGTCGCCCGGCCGTTGCTGCCCTACGCACTCGCGTTTGCCGCCGGCGCAATGATATTCGTCGTGATCGAAGAGGTGATTCCTGAATCGCAGCGCGGCGGGCATACCGATCTGGCGACCCTCGGGGGCATGCTCGGATTCGCGGCCATGATGACCCTGGACGTCGCCCTCGGCTGAGCGAAACCGGCTCTCGTGCTGCCCAGGGATATCTCACTTCGCATGGTATGATGGCCGGCGTTTGCGCGGGCACACAAAAGGAAGGCGGAAGATGTACGAGCGACTGTTGGTCTCGAAGCACGGCGACCTGATGCAGGTCAGGTTCAACAATCCCAGGTTGCACAACGCCCTGGACGGCCGGATGCTGGACGAGTTGATTCAATTGGTCCGAGGTTTGGAGCAGGACCAGGCGACGCGTTTCGTGGTGTTCACGGGAGAAGGGCGCTCCTTCATGGCCGGTGTGGACATGAGGGGCGATGCGATGTCTGTGAACAAGGAGCCGGATTCCGCCAGGTTGCGTCAGCGTGCCGGCCAGGAACTGGTGAAACGGCTGCGCGAGCTTGAACAGATCACTGTGGCGGCGGTAAATGGCGCTTGCATCGGAGCGGGCCTCGCCGTGGCCATCGCCTGCGATCTGCGTGTCGCCGCCGCCGATTCGATGTGGTCGCTGCCCAACACCGCCCTCGGCTACTTCTTCTCGTGGGCCTGCACGCCGGTGCTCGTGAGCCTCGTCGGACCGGGCAATGCGAAGGATCTCATCCTCACACGGCGGCAACTCACCGCCGCTGAGGCGGTGAGCATGAACCTCGCCAACATGAGCGTCGCGCCCGACTCGTTGCTTGCCTCGGCTGAGGAGATAGTGGACCGTATGCGAACCGGAGGGCCCGTTGCCATGCGCATGGCCAAGAAGCTCGTCAACGCGGCCTCACCGGTGTGGCTTGGAGATGTCTCTATCACGGAACCGGAACTCCTGGAACGACTCTACGCGGCGGGGGAGCCCCAGGAAGGAGCCGACGCATTTCTTGGCAGACGGGCGCCACGTTGGGACTTGAGCAGCGGAGTATCCGGGGATGAACCCGGCGCCGATAGCTGATTTGACCTGTGCCGCAGCCGGGACTACCATGCCCGGTTGAGACGTGAAAGACAGTCGTCACGGGAGCGAGAACCAATGGGGAGCCAGCGTGAATTGTCGAATGTCAATGACACCTCTCGCGCGAATGCGGTGGAGACCGAACCGGAAGAGCAAGGCGGCAAGACGTGCGGGCTGAAAGATGGCGGAGCATTTGAGTGTGGCTGCTGCGGCATGAGCGGCCGCGGCGGCAAGCTCAGAATCGGGTTGCTGATCGTGCTCGCCGTGGTGGTGGTCATCTTACTCGTGCAGGGATTCTCGGCCGCTGGATAGTACTTCATATACGCCTGACAAGGGGTGACCGTGCAAGGTGACGGTCCTTTCCTCATCTGGCTAGCAGTTTCGCCTCGGGCAGCCTCTTGAGCACCAGTGCAGAGAGCGGGGCGAGCAGCGCGCCAAGTCCCAGTGCCAGGAACGGAAACTCCCAGTGTGTCGCCATGACAGGATCGACCCCTGCGCCGTTAGCCACCTCAAGCAGATTGCCGAACGCCATCGGTGCGATGATGGTGAGTGAGAAGCCGGCGGCGGACTGGAGTCCAAGCGCGAGTGAACGCCGATCGGCACTCACCAGTTCCGTCAGTCCTGCCTTGTAGATACCGGAGTCGGCAATCACCCAGAAACCAAGCCAGAGTCCCACGAGCACTACCAGTTCGAGGGGCCTTCCGAACAGGAAGCCGAAGGTACACTGCACAGTCAGGCTGCACAGCGCCGCGGTGATGATTGCCCTGAGTCGCCCGATGCGGTCCGAAAGCGAACCAATCGCCCAGACTGCGGGCACGCCGGCGAAAATGACCAGGGCTGAGAGCATGCCGCCGATCGTTACCGCCTGTGCCTCGGCATATCCCGCATGGAACACGTTGGCCACATAGTACGGCCCGATCCATCCCCAGAATGCATATAGCTCCCACATGTGCCCCATATAGGCCAGTGAGATGAGCAGTTGCGCCGCGATCAGCGTGCGGCGTGTCCCGCCATAGGAGGCCGGGTCAATGCCGCTTCGAGTCGTGATCGAGGCGCCTGCTTCGGTGATGGTCTGGTCTGGCCGGTCTTGAATCAGAAAGAAGACGATAAGGGCCGCTGCGAAGACGGGCAGCGAGGTGCCCAGCATCCCGGCTCGCCAACCGTGAGCGGCAGCCAGTGGCGCCGCCACCAGGTAACCGCCGGCGTAGGCGGCGGTCAGCGCTGCGGTGTAGGCGCCGAGCGCCTTGCCGCGCTCTCTTGGGGCAAACCATGAAGAGAGGAACGCCATTCCCGGTGCGTAGATCGCGCCGCAGGAGAGGCCGACGGCGAGCCGTAGCAGGAGAATGCTGGTGAAACCACGAGCCATGAACAGGAAGGCGGTCGAGGAAAGAGCCGCGCACAGCGTGGCCCACGCGACTACCTTTCGCGGTCCGACGCGGTCGGCCAGCCACCCGGTGAATACCACAATGAGGACATAGCCTACCTGGAAGACGGAGAGTATAGCGCCCATCTGACTGGCGCTCAGGTGGAAGTCTCGCACCAGGTATGCCGCCACTGCCGAGAAGCTGTACCAGGGCATGTACCCCAGTAGCATCGAGACGCACATGAGGACGAGAACCCTCGTCTTCGTCTGTCCCATCGTTCCCTCCTGCAGGAACAGGATCCGGTTCGACGCGCGGACGGGAGCGCCCGCTACACGACAGATGCATCTTTGGTTTCCGGCGATAGTATTCGGACGCGCTGATGCTGTAAAGGCCGGTCCGAGGATTTGCGGTTGGCCGGTCAAACAACGCGTTCCCGGCCGGGAAAGGCACAGCCTAACTCGTGAAGAACCGAAACAGCTCCACTTCGGCGAGGGTATCCCGCTCGCAGTACGCCAGGAGATTTCTCCGTATCTCAGCACGCCGCCCGGGCGCGGTATCCGGTTTCACCATCTCCGCGTACGCCATCGCCGCCAGTGTCCCGTCATTGATGGCGAGGTCTTCGTAGCCGAGGTGCGGAACAAGCGCCGGCAGCACTGCCTTGATAGAGAATGAACCGTGAAAGCCGGGATGGTAGCAGTACGCGCGCACCAGCTGAAGCAGATCCACGATACGCCCGTTGAGAATGGCCGAGATCTGCTGTGAGAACTCCGGGTAGAGAAACGCGAGTTCGCGCAGGCGGCTGGCCTCGAAGCCGGAATAGACAAGGATCGGTCCTGAGTCTCCGAGGGCGGACACCAGGCTCTCCAGGAATGCGCGACGGGGGTCGCTGGCGCCATCGTGGAGGAACTCGCGATGCCGCAGTGTGCCGTCGCTGTCCAGCGTGTGCAGCGACCACTGGAAGGGTATCACCTGGTACGGTCGAGTTCCCTTGTACAGCGGGAGCGCCGGATTGAACGTCTCGAAGTCGAGGAAGTGGATCGGCGGCTGAAGCCGCCGCAACTGCCGGGACAGCGCGGTGTCAAGGTATGCGCGGCCGGAGAGCACCGCATCGCGAACGCGCCACTGCAGCGGATTCAGCCCTGGAAAGGATGCGGGGATGTCTCGAATATCCTCGATGCCGGCAGCCTCGAGGGCGCTCAGGAGTCCCTGTCCAGCCCGGGGCAGCTGCGAGACATGGTGCTCGGGTTCATTGGCATGGCAGTGTCCGTAGAACTGGCACTGGTACGGCGTTGTGCAGTGGCGGCCTGTCGGGATATCCGGCGGCTCAGGCCGTGCGAGCATGGCACGCATATCCGCCAGAAGCGCCGGGATTCCAGGCTGCGCCAGTGAACACTCTGCCGTTACGTCCACCACCCGGAATAGTCCGCTGAGGTCGTATGTGCTTCCCTCATACACGTAGTCTGTGTTGAGGTGACAGACGCATGCCTTCCGTACCGTGAGGCCGCTGCCACGCAGTACGTAGAGTTGGATCGCTGTGTCGTAGATGTGCTCGTCCTTGACGCGGCTCGTGGACTTGACCTCCACCAGGTCGAAGCGTCCGTTGCCCAGAGGCGCCAGGATGTCGGCTCGCATCCGCACGTCATCGTAAAGGAAGGCGGCCTCGTAGACTGGTGGGACACTCGCCAGCGACAGCATCTGCCGGGTGGAGGCCATGGCGCCCTCATGGTCGAAGTAGTCGTCCCGTATTAGAACGCCGCCAGGAAACAGCTGCCGTGCAAGCGCACCCACGTCGGTGCCGGCGTCGAAGATCGCCTGCTGCTGTTCGGACACCTCGTCGGCGAGGTCTCGGTTGTAGCATTCCAGATACAACCGCTTGTGGCATTGCAGGCCGGAGGTGAATCGCGACTTGGAGAGAAGGGGGATCTTACGCCCGTCGCACATTCCGCTTTCCACCTGCGAGATTGCTCCATGCGGTCGCGTTCAGGTCCGCGATACGCAACGCCAGGGAGCCGCTCTTCGCCGTCGCGTTCGGTCTGACACATAATAGGCTACCGCCCGGCATGCTTCAAGGAGGCCGGCAGACGCGTGATGCAACTTGCGAGAGGGGGAGCGTCGAGGGGGCATCGGGCTTCCCCGCAACTATGCCCCACGCGTTCAGCAGAATGGTGAGTTGTGCTACGCTGTGGCGGCGAAGTGCCATGCGATAGTGGGAGGCCCCCCGGTTATGACAGACCCTGCCGTCGTTCACTCTATTCACAGAGTCAGCCACACGGTTATCGAGCAGTGCCGGCATCTCTCAAGCGCCACCGTCCATGAGGCGTACGGCCGCCGGGGCGCGCTCTCCAGCCGGATCAAGCCCGTGGATAATCGCATGAAGTTGTGCGGACCAGCGATGACGGTGAAGCTCAGGCCGGGCGATAACCTGATGCTGCACAAGGCGATCTACGTCGCGCAGCCGGGTGACGTCATCGTGGCGGATGCACAGGGATTCTGCGAGGCGGGTGCATGGGGCGAGATCATGACGGTCGCCGCCATGGAACGGGGACTTGGCGGACTCGTCTTCAACGGCGCCGTACGCGATACCCGAGAGATAGCGGAACTGGGGTTTCCTGTCTTCTGCGTCGGAGTGTCCATCAAGGGCACCGAGAAGACCTCGCTCGGACTCATCAATCACCCCCTCATCATGAACGATGTGCTCATCAACCCCGGAGACCTGGTTCTCGGCGATGTGGACGGCGTGGTGGTCGTGAGCAGGGACGATGCCGTGGAGGTTGTGTCCAGATCAGAGGAACGTCAACGCGCGGAGGCACGAGCCATGGAGCGATTGCGGGCGGGAGAGACGACGCTTGATATGTATGGTCTGGCGCAGCTCCTGTCGGAGAGGAAGCTCACGGAAGAACGCATGCCGCCAGGCGGCGAGGGCGAGAAGGAAGAACGATGACGGACCTGCGACCGGAACTGATCCACTCCTTCAAGGCGCTTGATGCTACCTGTGTCTCCGATGCCCTGGATCGCCTCGGCATCAAGGGTGCGTGCCACGGCATTGCGCCCGTGGTTTCCGGGGTGAAGGCGGTGGGAATGGCGTTCACCGTCAAGTACCGGGCGCGCGGGACCGGATGCGGCTCCGTGGGGGACTTCATCGACGATGTGGAGCCGGGCAGGGTGGTGGTGATCGACAACGGCGGGCGCACCTATTGCACGGTGTGGGGGGACCTGATGACGATGGTGGCCGGTCGGCGAGGCATCGCGGGGACCGTGATCGATGGCGTCTGCCGCGATGTTCCGGGCATTCTTGTCGCACGGTATCCCATCTTCACCCGCGGACGATACGTGGCCACCGGCAAGGACAGGGTTGAGCTTGAGGCCGTCAACGTGCAGGTTTCCATCAGCGATGTCGGCGTGAAGCCGGGTGACATCATGGTGTGTGACGATTCGGGTGTGGTGGTCGTCCCGTATGAGCGAGCCGAGGAGGTTGCCGCGGCGGCACTGGAGATCGACCAGGCTGAGCGTACCATGCTCTCTCTCATCGAGCAGGGCATGACGCTGCGCGAGGCGCGCCAGCAGCTTGGCTATCACTCCCTGCAATCCAGGCGGACGCAGTAGTTCTAAGACCCTCCGCGTGGCCGCCTGAGGACCGGTGGCGCCCCCGGCATGTCCTCATAGTCGGTGCACCAAGACCCTTTCGGTTCAGGCCGGCTCGTCTGGGAAGTACTGGCACGTTGCGTCCGGGATGATGGCGACCTTTGCCGAGTTCCCGTAGGTCTCTTCAAGCATGGTGCGCACCTCGCTCCACGTCCGTGCACGGCTAACCAGGTGGTACGGACCGGTCCAGTCGGCGCCCACCCTGTCCGCGTACGGCGACATGATGGTCAGTCGACTCGTGTGGGGCGGCAGCGCGGACCTCTCGAACCACGTGCGGCCTCCGATGTTGCTGCCGAATGTTCGCGCGAGGTAGTGGGTCATCTGTCCCTCCGGCGTGATTGCGATGAATACCATGTCGCCGCCGCTGGATTTCAGGAACGGGGATGCAACCCGCGGGGCCAGCGTAACCTCGTTCGCCTTGAAGTAGCAGTTGGCGATGACGATGTCGCAGTCGCCAATGAAGCCTCCGGCGTAGTGCGTCTTCGCCGCCTTCGCGCCTTCGCGGTGCGCCTCCACCACATCACCTACGAACAGCGCCGTGACCTCGCGCTTGAGGTTGAGTATGGCATCCACCTTGATATCCAGCCCTGCCATCCTTGCCGCCTCGTCTATGTCGGCGCGTGCCACGTTGCCTTCATACTTGCCGACATCCGATGTCGGCAGAGTGCCCAGTTTGTTGTGATTCACGCTGATGGTCTCCACCGATGACACCCCCGGAAGGATGATCTTGCCGCCGCCCCCGAAGCCAGCGAGAGGATGAGGCACGATGGAGCCGATCCCGATCTTGAGATCACAGCGCATCACTTCACTATTGACAGCAACAGGTACGCTCCGGCTGGTGCTGCCCAGCGGGGTGCAGAACTCATACGGGTTGTGGTTGTAGACGAGAAAGCGCTCAAGTATGTCATCCCCCAGCTTCTTGCGCAGGCAGACGCCATTCATGGCTCCGTGCGCGCCGACAGCTGCGATCAGGCGGATCTGCCCGTCTTTGATTCCTGCCTCCCTGAGTTCTTCCAACACGTAAGGCAGCAGCGCATGTGTTGGGGTTGCCCTGGTGAGGTCGTCGAAGAGGATGACGACATCCTTCTTGCCCGCTGCCATCTCGCGGATGGTCCCGGTTCCGATAGGCCGCGAAAACGCTGCCCGCAGACCGGCATCGTCCAGCGGTGGCGCGTTGTGTCCTCGCGCCGGGCACACGGTTACGTCCCAGGTCTCCGGGAAGTCGATCTCAAGCTCAGTATCGCCATACCAGGCCAGTTGCGGCAGTGTCACGCGCTGTGAGTTTGACATCGGTTTTCCTCCTTTCGGCGCCGTCGGAGCAGGCTGCATGCTTCGGAGAGGGCGTGCCGCGTCTCGGCAGGAAGGCTACTGTACACTTGACTCGTCGCGGCATTTATCGATGGCAAGACCATGTGCCGCTCCCACTCAGTAGTGTAGGATTGAGAGGAGTCGCGATGAGGCGACAGGAGGGACGGGTGAACGTCAAGGCATACCCCACCATCGGTGCCTGTGGCATCGATTGCGGTCTGTGTCCGCGCTATCACACCAGGACGGGGACACCGTGTCCCGGCTGCGCGCCCGAGGGCTTTCTCGACCGTGGCGGCCAGTGGTGCAAGATGACCCGCTGCGCGGTACGCGGCCGCGGCTACGAGACCTGCGCCGAATGCGCCGAGTTCCCGTGTTACCGGTTCGAAGCGTGGGACAAGGGTGACTCGTTCGTCAGCCACCTCAACTCGATCGCCAATCTGCGTGCCATCCGGGCGGGGGGCATTGACGCCTTCGCGTCCCGGCAGCGGGAACGTATTCGACTCTTGCAGGTTATGCTTGACGAGTTCGATGAGGGGCGTTCCAAGAGCTACTGCTGTCTCGCGGCTGCCCTGCTGCCACTCGATGAACTCGAGTCGGCGGTGGGCGCGGCGCGACTCGATGTGGAGCGGGGACGCATGGGGCCGGATGACACAAAGCAGCGCGCAAAGGTGCTGCATCGCACGCTGGATTCCGCCGCGGAGCGCCTGTCAATCAGCCTCAAGCTTCGTACGCAGCGTGGGTGAAAGCAGCACCGTGTTCTCAGACCGCGTCAAGCGCTCACGCGTGTGATGGTTGGTGTGTGGCGGAGCGGACGTCGAGCAGCTGGCAGCCTCACGCGGTCATTTCTATCTGCGCCGCGAGGTTAACATCAAGTGCTCGAAGGCTTGGCGATCGGCTGCCCGGGTCCTCGACCGGCCATCGATGCGTACCCGATAGTGCCGGTGGAGGCATTGGCGGCGCATCCCTGCCTTTCCTCGCCGATCAACGGCGATGGGCGCGGGATGCCCGCTGATTGTTGCCTGCTCCTATTGAACCTCCGTCCCGGGCGGTGTAGCCTGTGTCCTGGAGAGTTCTCCGGATGTCGCCGCTAGCTCCCGCCATATCTACCTCACCCGCTGCCGAGATGAAGCAGCGCCTGCTGCACCTCGACTGGCTGCGTGTACTGGCCATGGGCGCCATCTTCCTCTTTCACAACTTGCGCGCCTACGACTTCACTGACTGGCACATCAAGAACGATGTCACCACCCAGGCGGCCAGCTCGCTGGTCGAGGTTCTGAACTACTGGATGATGCCGCTCTTCTTCGTGCTCTCCAGCGCAGCTATCTATCACTCGTTGCGTTCTCGTACGCCGCGCCAGTTCGTCACGGAGCGCTTCCTCCGGATAGCCGTTCCCTGGCTTGGGCTCGGCATGTTCGTGTTCGGCCCTTTCCAGGTATACATTGAACGTCTCTCGCACGGAGACGTCCCCGGCGGATTCCTGGCTTTCCTGCCTCGCTATTTCGACGGCTTCTACGGGTTTGGCGGGAACTTCGCCTGGATGGGGCTGCATCTCTGGTATCTCATGATGCTGTTCCTGTTCGTGCTGCTGTTGCTGCCGTTCTTGCTTCCAGTGGGCAGAAGCGGGCGCAGCCTGCTTTCGCGACTCTCTCCCGCGTGTCGCCGGACTCCCGTGCTGTTGCTGCTGGTCTTCCCGCTGGCGCTGGCGTCTCTGCTCACCGACGCCCTTGGCCTTGGCGTCACGCGGGAATTCGGAAGCTGGGATCTGTTCTCGTATCTGCTGTTCTTCATCTACGGGTATGTGCTGCATGCCGATCAGCTGGTTCAGGCCGCCATCGACCGGCTGCGGTGGCCGATGCTGTGTGCCGCGCTTGCACTCGTCGTGCTCGCGGGAGCCATGGAGCCGTCCGGATCCCTGCATTGGGCGGTTGTTCGCGCAGCCTGCGCCTGGTCTTGTGTGCTCGCCATCCTTGGATTCGGTCACGCCAGGCTCAACTTCTCGAACGCCTTCGTGAAGCGCGCAAACGAGGCCGTCTTGCCGTTCTATATCCTGCATCAACCGATTATCCTGGCCGTGGCATTCTTCGTCGTCCAAATGGATGCCTTGCCGGTCGTGAAGTACCTGTTGACCGTCGCCGGTTCCTTCGTTGTCATTGTGGCCGTCTATGAGTATGTCGTCCGCCGGGTGGGAGTGCTGCGGTTCCTGTTTGGCATGCGGCCGCTCCCTCGCGCCGGAGACCGGTTGCCGGCGCCGTGAGGCGTTCCGTAGCTGAGCCTCCACCGTAGGCCGGGCGCCAGGCGCTCACTCTCCTGTCGAATTCGGGAGTCACTGCGTTCGCCCCAGAGGCGGGTGCGTGGAACGTGCACTCCAGCATTCGTCGGGATCGTGCGACTCGATTGGCGGCGCCGTCGTGTGACTGCTTCAGACGGGGTAGTTGTCCCGCGCTAGTACCCGCTGGGTGAACGCGGCGGTGGCGCATGCAGGTCCAGTGCGTATCCACCTCGCGCGATAAAGAGCATCTGCGCCAGGAGCACGGCTACGAATGCCACCAGGGACGCGGCTGGACTGACCATGGCAACACCGGCGACTACGACAAGCGCCCCCGCGCCGGCGCCGAGCAGAAGCCTGACACGAAGTACGACTCGGCGCGGCACATCGCTGCCGAAGAGCAGTCCTCCTCGTACCGCATGACGCCACGTGAGCATGAGCAGTAACTGCAGCAACACAACGTTGCACTCAAATATGAGCAGTGTTGTCTGGGTCAGCGACTGCACGTTGAGCAGGGATGCCGAGAAGGGGATGAACAGCACCGAAGGAAGCAGGACCACATGCAGCAGCAGAAGCGTACCGCTCGAGCGTGTCAGGTAGTGTGACACGAGATGGTGCAACAGCCAGTTCGCCAGCAACACGAGCAATGCGATGGCGCACGATGCGATTGCGGGCCCGATGGTCCGCAGCATCTGAATCAAGGGACGTCCCGGGAGAATCGATATTGACGCTTGTTCGATGAGGCGTACGACCGGAAGCGCCATGGCCACGGCGAACACGGCGGTGGCGAACTGCTCCACGCGCTTGGCGGCGTGGCGCTGTCTCTCGACCGCACTCCTTGACGCCGGCTCCAGGTCCTCCCATGGCGGTCGCATCGGCGGGAACGATAGCATCGGCGCCCAGCATTCGCAAGCCGGGCTATGGCTTTCGAGGCACAACGCCCGTACGCCAGCCGCCGCCGCGCTCGGGTGAATCCCCGCCAGGCGCCAGCTCCGCGCTCAAGGGCCTTTGGCGCTGAGACAATGCTATACTAACAGTAGGACATTTGTATGGTATTAGTATCTGCACGTCGAGCGTGAGGAGTTGACGCTATGCGTTCGCTGAGACAGCTCATTCAACTGGGCCATTACGAGCTTGCTGCCTACCGTCTGGTCTATGGTCTGCTGAGGGCGTGCCTGTGGCAGGACGCAACTGCTGCCTCCGAGTGCTCACCCGCTCGCACTCCGCCCGGAGAGACCATGTTGGAATCATCGCCGAAGGTGGATGGCAGTGGCTAGGAAACGCGCTGCCCCCAAGGCTGCTGCAACGGAGAAGACCGGGTTCTACTCCCGGGCTCTGAACGCGGCCGAGCAGCTCGAACTCGAAGACGCCACCGGCGTTGAGGGCATCGACGATGAGATCGCCTTGCTGCGTGTGCGGTTGCGCGCCCTCATCGAAGAGTGCCCCGACCGTGTCGAACTGCAGCTTGACCTGGCCAACGCGATCGCACGCCTGGTCAAGACCCGCTACCAGATATCGAGCGAACAGAAGAAATCGCTCAAAGCGGCGATCACCAGGGTGCTCGAGGAGGTCGCTGTGCCGCTTGGCATTGGCATCGGCGTAGGTGTAGGCGGCTCACTGCACAGGTGACGCGTGTGCCGCTCAGGCCACCGCGATGGCCTCGATCTCTACCAACGCCCCACGTGCCAGACGGCTGACTTCGACGGCTGATCGTGCCGGCGGTGTTCCGGGGAAGAAGCCCGCGTACACCTCGTTCATCTTGCCGAACTCGTCCATGTTCGTGATGAACACGGTGCATTTCACGACACTGTCCATGCCGAGTCCCGCCGCGCTCACGAGGGCTTTCATGTTCTCCAGGCATTGCCTGGTCTGTGCGGTAATTCCCTCTGGAATCGCACCCGACTGGTCGATGGGTAGCTGTCCGGACACGAATACGAGGCCGGCGGCCTTGATGGCTGGAGAGAAAGGCGCGATCGGTTTGGGTGCACCGGGCACCGAGATGGCTTCGCGCTTCATGTAGTCCTCCTTTACGGCGTGAATATCAACGGGCACTCTACCATGGAGGCTCTCTGCTGGCAATACGAACGATGCACCACACGACGGTGAAGTTGCGGGTACTGGGTGAACCGTATGGGCATGAGCGTACACGTGGTCCAGGAGGTGAATCGCAGGATTAAATAGTCGGGTCTGGTGTCGGTATCGGATCCTGTGGCGGGGATGCCACAGGCGACACCAGAGCCCTCCTGCACTCGAAAGTAACAGTGTGCGGTTGTTCTGTCAAACGCCCGGCGCGATTGACGCCATCGATCGCCGGCGAAGGTATGGTGGACTGGATGTGTCCGCTGCGCCCGTACGCGCACTCTCCCCGGGCAGGCGGTGCCATATGCAACTGCTGTTGCCGTCATCTTCCCGGCACGTACGAGGCGCCGGGAGTCACTTTCCTGTACAGATTGGCGCGGGAAAGGTAGCGCGTGCGCAGCACGAAGATGAGAACGACTGCCGTGGTGATGGTGATGACGGTGTCGACGTAGGACACGTGGGTGCCCAGCTCCCAGTGGGGTGGGGGGCTGTTGAGCCAGCGGAACAGCAGCATGAGCGGCATGCTTCCTTCGGAGCCGTTGAATACCACCGTCATGGTGATGCTCAATGCGATGGCGCCCGCAAAGAAACGGACGATGGCTGGAATGCTGTCGCCACCCAGCGACCAGTTCATGACTGTGCCGGGAAGCAACCAGGGCATGTACCACACGGCCCATACGGCTCCGAGTGTGATCGCCGCCAGCAGTCCGCTCATGCGACGCTGCATCAGCGGGAGCGCGAAGCCTCGCCAGCCGAGTTCGGACAGCGGACTCTCCAGCAGCGCCAGCAGACCGGCGTACGCGAGGGCGCTTCCGGTCGCCGCCGCCGCCTGCATATCGAAGGGGATGCTGTCCTCGGACAATCCGTACGCCAGGAGCTTGAGCAACGGTATGCCGACGACCACGGCGGCCCACCAGCGCCACTTGAATCGCCCCCTGATGGAGTGGCGCAGAAACAGTGAGATCCCGTGACGTCCCTGCGTCCACCCTATTACGATGAGTGCCGAGAGGGCCGGGGTCCAGAAGAACAGGAACGATAGTGGGGAATGCCGGACGACGGATATGTCTATGGCCCCGAATGCGGAGGCAAGCAGCAGGATTCCGGGTATGCCCCACGAGAGAGCGAAGGAGAAGAGAAAGAACGCCACGAGCCGGTGCCGGCGCATGGTGCGATAGTAGCGAGCGGCGGCGTCCCGCGCAAGGTACCATGCCATGTGTGCGGCAGCCAGTGGCTCGTTGCCGGTAGTCGCGGCATGGTGTGGTAAACAGGATTTGGGGGGGTTCTTCCGGCCCGTCACGAATGGCCGACGATATCCTTGTGTGCCACACAACGGGCCGCGCATGTTCCGCGGCCAACGGGAACGGGCTGGCATGGCGCAACTCCAGGTTGTGAACAAGGTTGTCAACCAGATTGCTGCTATCATGCCATGCACACGATCGGACATATCAACCGGAGTATCAACTTCACGCGTGGAGTGCTTCGGTTGTGAAGTGGACAGCGATCCGGTAAGGACCCTGGAACGCATGCTGGTGGTTTCTCGGTGACCTCGTGCCAGGTAAGCGCGAGGCGCCTGCATTGTCCGCGCGTATCAGTGTATTATGTGTGTGGCCTGTCGGTTCCTTTCATCGGACCGCGGTGCAGCACGGAGGAAAGATGCAGCTCGATCAGGGGATATTTCTCGCGGCGTTCGGTGGTGGAGTTGCTGCCGGCGTCGTGATTCTTGGCATAGAGATGATCAGGCGATACTGGGAACGGCCGCTGGTCAAGGTCACCGTTGGCGTTGGCCTTTCGATGTCTGACGACCCTGAGGCGCGTGACGCTCAACTTGTTCTCGAGGCCGCCAACGTGCATGGCCAGCCGGTTACTCTCGTCAGTTGTGGCCTCATACTCAGCACCGGACACCGCGTCGTACTGCCGCGCTCCCAGATGAGCGAGTTTCCGATTGAGCTTGGACTCCAGCGGCCGGTCGTCAAGACTGTCTCCGTGGAGCAGCTGCTCAACAGGCTGGAAGTGTGGAGTTGTGTGCCCGAGGATGTGCGCTTCGCCTATTTCACCTCGTCCACCGGCAGGATGTTCAAGACCAGGCTGTCGCGCGATATCGTGGCGGCACTCTCACGTGGCTGTGAGGCATCAACAGTCTCTTCCGTGGACTACGGTCATGAGCGGCGCGGGATGATGTCCGAACGCCCACCGGAACTGGTTGAGGGCCGGCGGGGCGATGCTTCGCCGCTCTCGTGGTCTACGTTCAGACGTTTGACCCGGCGCTGATCGGTTTGCTAGACTGGCTTCAGCAGGTGTTCGCAGCAGCGTTCGCTGGCGGGGACGAAAACCCCCGCGTTCTATGTAAGGATCGGCAGCGGTCCGTCGTCTGAGGCCCACGGGTCTTTCGAGCGTCGTTCATCTTCGCTCATTATGGCAGGGTCGTGTCGTATACATTGTCGCCCTCCCTTCCCCGGCGTTGCTGTGGCATGCCCGTCGCATACCACCGCTTGCGGTCGCAGGAGGTGATATGCACGACGGAAAGCCAATCGGGCGCCGGGATGCCCCGGTGCGGCGGATTGGACGTGTGGAGGATGGGTGGAGTATCGAATCGCGAAGGAGGATTGTGAATGCGTCGAACGAAACTTATGATGGTTGTGGTGACCTGTCTCGTGGCCGCTTCCCTGGTGTTGAGTGGCTGCGCGTCCGACGGTGCTGACGGCAAGGGCACAGTCGATCTCGTTTATGTGCAGTGGGCGTGTGCGGAGTCCCAGACTCACATCGCGCAGGCGGTGTTGCAGGACATAGGCTACAACGTGGAGTTGATGACGGTCGCGGCGGGTCCGATGTGGACCGGTGTCGCAACGGGTGATGCGGATGCCTTGGTCTGTGGCTGGCTTCCCTACACTCATGAATCCTACATGGCGGAGTATGGCAACCAGGTTGAGGACCTCGGCGTAAACTTCGAAGGCGCCAGGATAGGACTGGTAGTCCCGAAGTACGTGGATATCGATTCGATTACGGAACTGAACTCCGTAGGAGATGACTTTGACTGGACAATATACGGCATCGAGCCGGGTTCCGGCCTGATGCAGCACACATACGATGAAACGATACCGACCTATGGGCTTGATGAGTGGGAAGTCATGGACGCGAGCGACATGGCGATGACCGTGGCCCTGCAGAGTGCCTACGACAAGCAGGAGAACGTGGTAGTCACCGGATGGGCGCCTCACTGGAAGTTCTTCGCGTTCGACCTCAAGTTCCTGGAGGACCCCGGAGGAGACCTACGGCGGCTCCGAAGAGAACACACGATTGCGCGCACCGGCTTCAGTGAAGACATGCCCGAGGCGGCCTCTATGCTGAGCAAGTTCTTCCTCACCGAGGCACAGCTTGGCGAAGTCATGTACGCAGTGAACGTGGATGGAGTTGATCCTGCCACCGCTGCACGTGAATGGGTCGATGCGAATCAGGACGTCGTCGCTCAGTGGACGTCATAGGTTCTTGAAGACCAGAGCAATACGGCGTAGTGCCGGGATAGCGTGATGAGTACCTGCCGGGCGCGGCCACAGGCCGCGCCCGGCTTCCTGTCAAGAGCAGAAGCGTCAGTGCGAGGCGCGGCCCCACAGGCTGCGTATGTTGTGCGTGTGGACATGCTCGCCGGCCGACACCGCCCGGGTTGCCTCTCCGATGACGGCGCCGTACTTGTAGATTCTCTCCCCTGCGGCGATGTCGCGCAGTGCGATCTTGTGCAGAAAGCGGATGTCCTGCCGGGCAGTGAGGTCAGAGGCGTTGTCGCCCGCGCCGACCCGAATAGTCTCCCCGCTACTGATGTCCCGGGTAGCTGTGCCCACGTTGTCTGTGTCACGAATCACGATGACGGCGGCCTTATCTGTCATGAGCAGTCTCCATTACCACGCGGCTAGAGCGTGAGTGTCGTTCTCCATATCTGACACTGGTTCTCACCCAACTCCTCGGCCTTCGTGGTGCGACCGTTAGCTGTTTCCAGCACGAGGTCGAACAGCCTCTTTCCGGTCTCCCCTATGGTCTCCTTCCCGTCCAGTATGGTTCCCGCATTCAAGTCGGCAGTATCCTCCATCCTCCGGAAGGCGGGCGTGTTGGACATCACCTTGATGACGGGCACGATCGACATGCCAAAAGGAGTGCCCAGTCCCGTGGTGAAGACCACGACCTGTGCTCCTCCGGCTACGATTCCCGTTACTGACGGGGCGTCGTAGCTTGGAGAATCCATCAGCATGGGGCCCTTGTTCTCCGGTATGTCTGCGTATTCGATTACGTCGGTGATGGGACGTGAGCCTATCTTGCGGATGCAGCCGAGGGACTTCTCTTCAAGGGTACTGAGGCCGGCCTCCATATTGCCCTGGTTCGGTTCCCCTGTGCTCAGGTCGGCGCCGTACATCTTCACATGGTGCTCGAAGCGATGCACCGTGTCGAGTATCCGCTGTGCCACCTGCGGGGAGGCTGCGTTGGAAGCCATCTCCTCCTCAGCGCCGACACATTCGGTGGTCTCACCGATAATCGCGCTGCCCCCCGCATCCACAAGGAGGTCCACGGCTGCTCCGAGTGCCTGGTTGGCGGTGAGCCCGGATGCAGGGTCGGAGGCGCCGCAGTTCAGCCCCAGGATGAGATCGCTCACTGCAACTGGCTCCCGGCGGACATGGCTCGCCTGGCCGATCAACTCCCGGGCAATCCGCGCGCCCCTATCTACTGTGGCAGCGTAGCCTCCCGCATTGTGCATCGTTATGGCCTCAACCGGCTTTCCGAAGCGCTCGATGGCCGCCCTTGCCTGCTCCGGCTTGAAGGCTTCGCAACCAAGTCCCACGCACAGTACCGCCGCGACGTTCGGATTACCCGCGAGGTTCGTGAGCGTCCTGGCGAAGACGATCTGGTCTTCCCGCAGCATGCCGCAACCGCTATCCATTGGCAGCATGACCGCCTCAGGGGCCTTCCTGCAGATCGCGGCAACGACGCCGTTCGCGCATGCAACCGTGGGCAGCACCAGTACGTGATTTCTGAAACCAACCCGACCGTCTGGTCGTCTGTAGCCGCTGAGTTCCACGATAGTCTCCTTTCCGAAAGGGTTGCCTGACTCGGGATGTCCGGGCTCTCCGGGAGTCCCTTTGCGCCCGCTGCCATATGTACGGAGCGGCCGCTGTCGCAGAGGGGTAAGCAGTCTATCACGTGCTCGGCTGTGTCGCACACGTGAGGCGCCTCAGTACTCCGTGATTCGCTGCGCGTACATTGCCGGCGGCGGGCCGTAACGAAGAAGGTGGCGGGGCGACCTGCCACCTTCTTCCGGCAAGCGCTTCGCGTGTTATACCTCGTCTTCGAACACCGCTCCTGTGCTGGCGGAGGTAACGAGTCTACTGTAGCGGGCAAGGAACCCCTTCTTGACCTTTGGTGTGAACGGAGGCAGCGAAGCCAGCCGCTCCTTGATCTCTCGCTCGTCGAGCTTGACGTCGAGCGTCCGCCTGCTGACATCGATGCGGATGATGTCTCCATCCCGCAGTGCGGCGATCGGTCCTCGCGCTGCTGCTTCGGGCGATACGTGGCCGATGGCGGCTCCGCGCGAGCCACCCGAGAAACGGCCATCGGTGATCAGCGCTACCGTGTTGTCCACTCCCATTCCTGACAGCATCGAAGTGGGCGTCAGCATCTCCCGCATTCCGGGGCCACCCTTCGGGCCTTCGTAACGCACGACGATGACATCCCCCGGCTGGAAGACACGGCCGGCGATTGCCCTGGTCGCCTCCTCTTCGCTGTTGAAACAGCGAGCCGGTCCCTCGTGCACCATCATGTTGTCGGCCACACCCGCGCTCTTCACCACGGCCCCATCGGGGGCCAGGTTCCCGAACAGGATGGTGACGCCGCCCGTGTTGTGGAGTGGCTTCTCGAAAGGATGAATCACACGGCGGTCTCGTACATCCGCATCGCGCCAGATATCGCCGATAGTACGGCTCAATACCGTCATCGCTCCTGGCCTCAGCTTCCTCGAGATCTCCTTCATGACGGCGGGGATGCCGCCCGCGAGGTCGAGGTCTACCAGACCGTATCTTCCGTAGGGACGCATGTCGCACAGGTGAGGTACGGACTCGCTGATCTCGTTGATGCGCCGCAGTGGGAAGTCCACTCCGGCGGCATGGGCGATGGCGGGCACATGCAGCACGGTGTTCGTGCTGCCGCCCAGAGCCATATCTACGGCGAACGCATTGTGGAACGCATCCGGGGTGAGGATGTCACGTGGCTTGAGGCCCTTCTCGAAGACCTGAACCACCTGTTTGCCGGCGAGGAACGCCAACTGCAGCCTCCTGCCCTCAGGGGCCGGAATGGTGCCGTTCCCGGGCAGTCCCAGGCCGAGGACTTCTGTCAGGCAGTTCATCGTATTGGCGGTGGCGATCGGAGAGCATGATCCACATCCGGGGCAGGCCCGCTGTTCAAGCTCGTCCAATTGCCGCTCCGTCATTTGGTGAGCCAGCACCTTGCCAACACCCTCGAAGCAATGGACGAGGTCGACCTCGACCGGTCCGTTTTCGCCGGGAACGCGGCCCGGCAGCATCGGGCCGCCGGACACGAAGACGCATGGCAGATTAAGGCGCGCGGCAGCCATCAGCATTCCTGGTACGATCTTGTCGCAATTCGGAATGAACACCAGCGCATCGAATCCATGTGCTTCGGCCATGATCTCGACGGCATCGGCGATGAGTTCCCTGCTCGGCAGGCTGAACTTCATGCCCGGGTGATTCATGGCGATCCCGTCGCACACTCCAATGGTGTTGAACTCAAACGGCACGCCGCCGCCGGCCCGGATGCCCTCTCTCACCGATGCGGCAATGGACTGTAGGTGCATATGGCCCGGGATGACGGATGTGTAGCTGTTGACGATTCCGACAAATGGCTTGTCAAGGTCCTCCCTGGGGTGCCCAAGGGCGTAGAACAGCGAACGATGCGGCGCCCGTTCCACCCCCCTCTTCACTGAGTCACTCTTCATGATCGATGTCCCTCCTCGTTGGTGCGTCTGGCTTGCCCTGATGCCGACCGTGTGAGCGGCCCCTGTCCTGTCTATCCAGTTTGTGCCGGGTGGGCTTCACACACCCAGCCAACCGATTGCTGTCAGCACGACCAGGATCGAAAAACAGAGCCACACGACGAGCGGCATGATGAGCGACGATGACTCCACTGAGCGGCGGCGCACGACCACGATGCTGGCGAGTGCGAGCAACAGCGTGGCGGCGTTGCCGAAGAGCGCAACTCGAAGGTCAACCGCGGGAAGCGAGTAGAACGGCCAGAGGAGACAGCAGAGAATGAGAAGCGTCACCAGTGTTCGCGCGGTGGACACCCCGATAATCGTGTATGAATTGAGCATCCACCTTGACAGGCCGAGCAACGCGAGAAGGCCCACCCACACCAGTGCCTCAGCCCAGTCGGGCAGTGCGAACCACGGCATCGAATCCGTTGTGGCGCCTCGCGTCAGCCACAAGACCAGCCCGTGGGTCACAAGTCCCGCCACCACCGCCAGAGAGATGTTCAAGCGGCGGGAGCGTTCATCGTCCTGGTTCAGAGCCTCGGCTAATCGCAGTAGTAGTGACATAATCAACCCGCAGCCGGACTGCTCCCCGTCAGGCCTGCGCCTGATTCCATTGCTGCGTGGCAGATATCGGTTCATCAGTCGTGCGACCCACCGGCGTAGCGTACGTTCAGTTGGTCATCGTCATCCAGCCCGGACCATCTTCTCCATCTCAACCGGATTCGCCGGCAGCACCGCGCTGGGCTGTCCCCGCGTCGAGATCGGCTTTCACCGGCCGCGCCGCCTGCGCATCGAGTGTGCTGCGGCGGAGAACATGGTTGGCACATGGAAGATCGCCTTGTAGCCCATGCCCCCAGCGTGTCCCGGGGCAGCGGCATTCTCGTGCCATCGCCTGTATGGTGGATAGCGGCACGCCCGCTTCCCGCCCCACCTTCTCCATCGCCTCCTTCGAAGTGAGTCCGATGGCAAGAATCATGTCGACGCCATTGCAACGTACTTCTTCGACTCGGCGACTACTTCGTCGAGCTCCTCTTGTAGTCATCAGTCCTGGCCATGATGAAGAAATCGGGATTGCGCGCGCCCTCCACTGCGGCTCGTATCTTCTGCACCATATCATCGCTTGGGATGAGGCGTCCTCCGCCCAGTGGAGCACCGCAACGGACGGCGGAGGTCCTCGATGTACATCCCGGCAGCGCCGATCTGCTCCACGAGTTGGACGGTCCGGCGCACGTTCATCGGATCGCCGAATCCATCATCGCAGTCCACGATGAGCGGGACCGACACGGCGCGGATGACACGACGGGCAGCGTCAAGCATCTCCGTCTGCGTGATGTTCCCCGAGTCCGGCCTGCCGATCATCGACCAGGAAGTCATGGAGCCGAACAGGGTGAGAACCTCAAAACCCTCCTGTTCAGCGACTATCGCACTGAAGGGATCCCATACGCCGATGCTGACCATGGGGCCCGGGCGTTCCAGTATTTCGCGAAGCCTGCGTGCCATAGTGATCATTTCACTCTCCAGTCTTACCGAGCGCTTGTGGCAATTGTAGCCGTCAGCAGGCGTGCAATGTCAATGTGCCACCAAATGGAGCGTAGTCCTTCTTCTGCCGTCCGGTTGTCGGAAATGCCCGGTTCCAGAGGGAATCTGACATGCCCCACGCATGATGTCCGTTCGGCGACAAGGGACGTGCTCCATCCTGCGAGGGGACGTATGCCTCGCTCTACGGTGGTGTTACCCTCGTTCAGTTATGTAGAATGCCCCGCAATTCCTTACACTGTGCCGGTGGAGGCGATAATGCCCGGTGCCAGAGACGTCATTGATTACCTTGATGGTCTGCGTGAGGACCTGTCCGCCGCGGCACGTGATGTGTGGCAGCACCCGCAGGTGGGATTCAGGGAAACGTACGCGTCCGGGCGAATCCTCGAGATGCTCTCAGCCCATGGCTTCAGAATCCTGAAGCCCGTTGCCGGCATCGACACGGCGTTCGTAGCGGAATGGGGAGAAGGCCGGCCGGGTGGGCATCCTCGCTGAGTATGATGCACTTCCGGGACTGTCACAGAAAGTGACCGCCTCAAAGGAACCTGTGGAGCCCGGTGCTCCCGGTCATGCCTGCGGACACAACCTTCTGGGAGTTGCCGGCTTGGGAGCAGCCCTTGCCGCTCGCCGGCAGATGGAGGCTGAAGGACTTGGCGGCACGCTGCGTTACTTCGGCTGTCCGGCGGAAGAGACGTTGATGGGCAAGGTCTTTATGGCTCGAGAGGGAGTGTTCGACGGTGTCGACGCGTTCTTCACGTGGCATCCGATGTATGCCAACACGTTGTGGGCCGCGTCGTCCGCGGCTCTCAACTCGTTCAGACTGTCGTTCCATGGTGTGTCTGCCCACGCCGCCTCTTCCCCGGAGGCAGGGAGAAGCGCCCTGGATGCGGTGATGCTCACGGATGTGGGGATCAACTACCTGCGTGAGCACATCATACCGGAGGCGCGGATTCACTCCGTCGTCACACACGGAGGAGAAGCCCCCAACATCGTGCCCTCCTTCGCGCAGAGCTGGTACTACGTCCGCGCCCCCAGGCGTTCTCAGGTGGAGGAGATATACGCGCGCGTGCTCAACGTGGCGAGAGGCGCCGCCTTGATGACGGATACGTCGCTGGACGTTGAGCCGGTGGCCGCGTGCTACGACTATCTGCCCAACGAGACCCTGCAGGAAGTCGTCCTGTCCAACATGAAGAGGCTGGGGCCTCCCGCGTTCGACGACGCGGATGTTACGTTCGCCCGGGAACTGCAACAGACGCTGCCTCAAGGCGCGGTGGACGACGCTGTGCAGGCGTATGGCCTCCCGCGGGAAGTGCTGGGTGATCCGTTGTGTACGTCCGTGCTTGATGAAGTGGGGACACTGCGCAGGGGCGCGGTGCAGCCGGTGTCCACGGATGTCGGAGATGTCTCCCACATCGCGCCCACCGTGCAGATGGCCGCGTGCTGCATGCCGCTTGGAGTGCCTTTGCACTCCTGGCAGGCTGCCGCGTCATGCGGGTCGTCGATCGGCCTGAAGGCGATGCACTGGGCGGCGAAAGTGCTGGCTCTCAGCATGGTGGAAGTGCTGCGCGGCCCCGCCGTGCTCGATGTGGCACAGAGAGAATTCACGCTGGCGATGGGTGGCAGGTGCTATGAGTGCCTCATCCCTCAGGAGTTGAAGCCTCCAAGTGTCTGAGAAAGGAAATTGCCCGAGATGATCGACAGTATTGGCGAAGTGCCGTGACCCTCTGCGCTCGATACTCGCCGTCATGCACAACCGCATCATGGATGCCTATCCCGACACGGCACAGGAACCACCCACCATGGACAAAGAGGGTGGTTCGATTATGCGGTGCCTGACGGAGCGGGCAGTCTCAGAGTATTTGCGGGAGCGCGCTTTCGAAGAGACAAGCCGTCCTGCGCCATAGTCCCGGCTGGTGAGTCGAGCACGACCCGATGGAATGGGTTCATGCGGACATGGGAAAGGTGAAGCCCCTGGGATTCGCATTCGGACTGCCGCGGCCGTTCGAGAAGGATGTCTCCGAGGACTCGATGCGCTACGTATGCGATCTTGTGGCGCAGTCCCGTGCTGCCGTGCTGAGGTCCTCGTAAGGGGCCGACTAGCCGGTGCTCGTGGCGCCGCCCCCGGCCTGGCGGTCGAATGTCCGGTACTCGGGGCCGAAGTCCACGGTGGTGGTGAGCCCGCCGTCCACCGCCAGCGTCTGCCCGGTGATGTAGTCTGACTCGCCGGCGCTCAAGAAGAGGACCGCGGCGGTGATGTCCGCGGGTTTGCCCCATCCGAGGGGGATGGTCTCGCCGATGCGTTTGGCTACTGGCGTCTGCCTGAGCTTCTCGTTGATGGGCGTCGCCGTGTACCCCGGTGCCACACTGTTCACGCGTATCCCATGCGGAGCGAGTTCAAGGGCCCACTGCCGGGTCAACCCGTTGATTCCGGCCTTCGAGGCCGCATACGCGGTGGAGATGCAGCCCACGATACCCGCCACGGACGAGATGTTCACTATCTTGCCGTAGCCTCGCTCGATCATGTGTGGGACGGTTGCCCTGGCGCAGAGGAAGGGTCCCTTGAGGTCCGTATCGATTTCCCTGTCCCAGTCTTCTTCGGTCGTGCCGATCAGGCTGCGGCGTCGAATGACGCCGGCATTGTTGATGAGCACGTCTATGTGTCCGTAGACCTTCAGCGCCTCCTGGACCATCTGTTGCGCGTCTCGCTCCTTCGTCACATCGCAGGCGACGGCCATGGCCTTGCCCCCGGCCGTGTTCAGGCTCTGGGCCGTGCGTGCAGCCGCGGCTTCGTCGATGTCCGCGCACACCACCTTTCCGCCCTCGGCACAGAAGGCTCTGCAGTAGTCCTCGCCCAGGCCTGAGCCGCCACCAGTGACGATGATAACCCGGTCTACAAATCTCGATCTGTTCACCTGCGTCGCTCCTTCCGTGCCGGGAACAGCGGGCGAATCCACCTCCACCACATTCTCAGACACAACTGAGCGCCCGCAGTGTTCTCCTGAGCGTGTCTGCTGTGGATTGAGTGTAGTCACACCGTCGCCGGTCGTCAATGCATTGCGACCCGGCCCCGGCGCAGGCCATCAAGGCCGCAGTGCGGTGCGCTCCGGGCCGGCGGTATCCGGTTGTGCAGAACCCGCGCCGTGAGCCGTGCTGCCCCTGTGATTTCGGTTCCGGCGTTGACGATGCCTGTGATGGATACTACAATGCTTCGAGAAGAACACCGCGGCGCGATAGCCGCATGTTGTCGTGCCCGGTGTCTGGTAGTCAGTAGACATGGATTCAGACAGCGATTCAGGCGACCGTAGCCCTGTAGCTCGCCCTGAGAGCGAGGGGCCGAAGCAGCGTCGTAGTGCCGCGCATCTCGGCGCAGACTATGTGGGCCGTCCACGTGTGTGTGCGGGACGCGATAGGGCGCCATAGCGCGCCCGGTGAGGCGTTGTTCCTCGGTCGCCACCCTCGTCTCGACAGGGTGGCGATTCGTTTATGGGAGCGGGAGTCTGAGAACCCGACCGGAGGCTGAGTGGCATGGAGACACTGGACGAGAGGACCTTCCAGGAGTTGATGGACTCGCGCAATTTGACCGCGCTCCGTGAACGCATGATGAGCATGGAGGCGCCTGCCGTCGCCCTGCTACTGGAGTCGGTGTCGGAGGACGAAATGGCTCTCGCCTTTCGCATCCTGCCCAAGGCACTCGCGGTCGATGTCTTCGATGAATTCGACGGGCCGACACAGCACCGGCTGCTTGAATCCATGGCGAACCGCACCGCAGGGCAGCTCCTGGAGGCGATGTCGCCGGACGACCGGACGGAGTTGCTGGAGGAGGTTCCGGCCTCGGTCACGCGCAGACTCCTGGGATTGCTCTCTCCAGAGCAGAGACAGCTGACGCTCCAGTTGCTGGGCTACGAGGAAAACAGCGCGGGTCGTGAGATGACTCCGTACTTCGTAGACCTGCGCAGTACCATGACGGTCGCGCAGGCAATGGAACGGATTCGGAAGCTGGCGATGGACCGTGAGACCATCTATGAATGCTACGTCATCGATCCCCGGCGAAGGCTTGAGGGAACGGTCTCGCTGAAGGCGCTTGTGCTTGCGAGTCCCGACATGACTGTGGCCGATGTCACCCAGCCCAACCCCAGAAAGGTGGGCACCCACAGCGACCGAGAGGAAGCGGCGATGGTGTTGCGGGAGAACAGGCTGCTGGCCGTGCCGGTAGTTGATAGCGAGGAACGGCTGGTGGGCATCATCACGCAGGATGACGTGGCCGACATCATGGAGGAAGAGGTCACTGAAGACATCTACCGCTTCGGTGCTGTTCAAGGCACGGAGCGTGGCTATTTCACCACGCGGGTATTCAACGTGGTCCGCCGCCGCATCTCCTGGCTGCTACTGCTCCTTGTGGTCAACACCGCCACCGCGTCGATCATCGCCGGCCAGGAGCAGCTGCTTGCCGAAGTGGTGTTGCTGGCTGCTTTCATTCCGTTGCTCATCGGTACGGGGGGCAATATCGGCGCCCAGTCAGCCACTGTTGTCATCAGAGGTCTTGCCACGGGAGAGATACGGCCACGCAGGGCACTGAGTATCGTCGGACGTGAAGTCTGCGTTGGACTCCTGCTGGGAGTGACGCTCGGCTCCGCTGTACTGGCGTGGTCGTTCTGGCTGGGGCGGGACATGTCAGTGTCGCTCATTGTCGCGTTGACGCTGGTAGTTGTGGCAACGCTGAAGCAGGTTGGAAGTGCGCTGCCATTCGCTTTTCGCCTTTCGAGAGTTGACCCGGCACTCGTTTCCGCTCCGCTCGTGACAACGGTGATGGATATCTCCCACGTCGGCGTCTTCATGACCGCGGGTGCTTCTCTCCGCGGCTTTGAGGATCGGCCGGGAATGCCCACGGCGATGACACGGTGAGGAGCGCACGAACAGCACGGCGAGCGCAAGGTGTCGCGCGCGCAGTGGCAGATACAGGTCGCGCCTCACGGGCGGTGCTCTCATCGCACTGTAAGTAGTCACCCCATCAGGGCACGAAGGCGGCGCTTGCGGTCTGCGCATCCTCGATCTCGAGGTCGATGTAGCTCGAACCGGATACGCGCACTGACGACGGCTCTCAGGGACGTGGCCCCGTGGAACTCGGGGTGGTAGACGGAATGGCGGATGATGGATTCGAAATCAACCAGCCGGCCGCGCAACCACTGTTCAGCGCCTCGGAGAGGTCAGCGTGCCGCCTCGCCAGTCCCGAATGACCCGCGCCTGGCACTGCGAGTAGATCACTATGCTTCCTTCGTTGCCCAGGTCCTGCAGCCGCTCGGTCATTTCTCGTGAGCCGTCTCGGTCGTGCGGGGCCAGGTACGCACGATGCATACGCATTGCCGGCTTGTCGCGGATACCGAGTACAGGAACGGCATCTGCTCGAATGGCGCATAGTCAGGGAGCAATGGGAGTGCGGTTCAACGGTCGAAATCGAGATAGTGAGTTGGCCATGATAGCGTTCAGCTCTGCGTTCAGGTCACCCGTGAGGACGACTTCATGTTCCTGACGCTCTCCATACCGCAGTCTGACGCTCCTTCAGCAGTGTCCGGTCCGGCACGTCCGTGATCGCCCTGCAACCCATCTCGAGCATAGTCTCCAGTTGAGACGGCGTAACGTGGGGAAGCTCGAACACCGGATGCTTCAGGTCGGCTCCAAAGCAAGAGCGGAACAGAGGACAATGCCGGCAATGCGCTATGAGATGAGGCGTGGGTGGTTCGGCGCGGCGCGTCTCGACGTTGAGCGGCGGAAGCATGCGGGCGAACTCCCCCGCCCTCGCCGCCGTCGGAGTGGTAACGTCCTCCAGGTGGAAGAGTTCACGAGCCGGGCTTCCGGCGCGGTAGTCTCGCGCGACAAGTACCATCGAGGCGCGGCTCAACTGCACCCCAGCCTCATCCAGGACCATCCAGATGAACGCCATCTGGTCCACGGCCTCGTTTGTGAGGTGAGTCTGTGCCTTCACTTCGTAGAGGTGCCAGCTCTCGCCTTCGCGCGCGAGTATGTCCGCGCGGGCTCGGCATGTGCTGGTGCCGAATGCTGCCTCCAGAACCGCAGTCGTTGAGGCGAGGTCCATGAGGTCCTGAGTCTGCCAGCACGCGGCCTCGTATGCCTGCCGGGTCACCATCGCTGCCTCCGGGAACAGCGACCGCGCTCTACCGTGTACGTTCCGTTGCTCTTCGGCCAGGAACCGTTCCGCGAGAGTGCCCTGTCCAGGTGACAGCTCCACCGGCGGAGTAGCCAGCCGGCTGAACCATCCCAGCCGCGGACAGGCTACCGCGTTGAGAAACGACTGTCTTGAAAACCGAGTGGACATCTCAAGCTCTCTCACTCTGCGCGTGGAAGCGGTGATACCTGATCCGGCGCGGCGGGCGACGCGAAGGCGCGAGTGCGAACGGGTGTCACCAGCGGTGAGTCCTCGCCGCCCTCACAGCCCGAATCTTGCCCCATTGGCTCGCACCTCGTGAATGAAATCCGGGACTATCTCGCCAAGTGTGCCGAAACGAGGTTGCCAGCCCCATTCGTGTCTGGCGCAGGAATCATCGAAGACCTCCATCTTCGCGCTGGCATAGTACTGCATGATAGCCGGGTCGGGACGATACGTCACTACTGCGTCAGAGATGTGGCCCCTCACAGCGGACTCCACCTCTTTCGCGCTGGGAGTCGGGGTCAGACCGCCTACGTTGTAGGTGAGCGTCTCTATGCCGTCGAGGGGCGCCTCCGCGAGCGTCAGCAGCGCGGTCACCGCGTCCTTGAAGTACATGCCGGGCCCTTTCGTTTCAGGTGTGACGAAGCACTCGAACGGCTTTCCCAACGCCGGGTACTCGATCATCCAGGAGTTGTACTGTGCGACGGTTCGCTGCGTTGTGCCGGGCCCGATAACGGAGGGGAAGCGTACCCCGCGGTAATCAAGGCCGAAGCGGCTCTTGTAGAACCTTCCGAGGCATTCGCCGTAGAGCTTGCCTGCTCCGTACATGGTGGCAGGACGCTGTATGGTGTGGTCTGTGGCCACCGCACCTGCCCCTATGCCGAATGTGCTGATGCTGCTGGTGAAGATGACCTGTGGTACCTCGAAGAGGCGGGCCGCCTCGAACACGTTCATCGTGCCCACCACATTCACCTGGAATGACGCCCACGGATCGGACTGCGAAGGAGAACTGAGCATGGACCCCAGGTGGTAGATGCGCTCGATGCGGCAGTCCTTTACCGCGTTGTTCACCTCGGCTGCGTAGGCAAGCGAGCCTCTGATGGCTGTGATGTCCTTCAAGATATCCGCTACCCTCCCCAGGTTCGATGATGGACCGAACGTCACCACATCGTGTCCTTCATTGAGCAGGGCGCGTACGAGTTCGGCGCCGATGTAGCCGGTGCCGCCAGTCACGAGGATTCTCACCTGTCAGTTCCCCCTCTTGTGGAGCCTGCCTACCGGTCTCGACGGATGCAGCCGGATCTCAGTTCGCCGATGAGCCGCATACGGCGAACCGATTATGCTCGCTACGGGTCGTCGGTGCAACGCGAGCGGGCCCCGGCTGGCAATGGCGTCCCGCACCGTTGTACCATACGTGTCCATGAATGTGATTGCGCTGGATGCCAGCCCCCACGGGGAACAGGGCAACACGTCCCTCGTACTGGAACGGTTCGTCGCCGGTGCGATCGAAGCGGGGGCCAGCGTTGAACGGGTCTCACTGCGATCACTGAAAGTTGAGCCGTGTTGTTGCCGGATGGTCTGCTGGTACAAGACTCCCGGGTTTTGCATTCACAAGGATGATGCGACCGAGATCATCCAGCGAATGGCGCTTGCGGACGTGTGGGTGTTGTCCACCCCGGTGCACGTCGGAGGCATGACTGAACTCGCGGTGCGCTTCATGGAGCGGACGGTGATGCTCATGTCTCCGATGTTCGAGGTGCATGATGGTATCACTCGTCACGTCGGCCCACCGGATGACGGGAGAAAGGCGGTGGTGCTTGTGTCGACGTGCGGATACTACGAGGTGGCTGCATTCGACTCGCTGGTCGCACAGGTGCGCGATCTGACCCGCTCTCATCACCGCCGTTTTGCGGGGGCGTTGCTGCGGCCCCACGGTCTGGCGCTCAAATTCATGCAGGCGAATGGCGTCGATGTTCGCGACGTACTTGATGCGGTCCAGCGCGCCGGCGGAGAACTCGTTCGAACCGGAGGACTGAGCGACGAGGCACTCCGGGCCGTTCGTCGCCCGCTGATGCCGCAGGGTGATTTTGTTGCGCTGATGAACAGCGCCTTTGAGCGGCGAATGGGTTGCCGTCCCGGGAACACTCCCGGCTGCGTGTGAATGCCTTCCCGGCAGGGGTTATGTGAGATGATACGAAGCAAAGGACATGTGGCCATCCTCCTCGTTCTCTGTGTGGCGTTTCTGGCTGGCTGTGGCACGGGCTCCGGTCAAATCGACGAGGCCTACTCGCGGGGTTACGCGGATGGCGTTGCCTCGCTCCAGGACCAGATCGCGCAGGGGGAGCAGGCCTATCAGGATGGCTACGAAGCCGGCCTCGCGGCGGCTGAGGAACAGCATGATGCTGACCTGTGTCAGTCGTGCTACGGGCTCGGCTTCGCGGACGGCTATGAGTCGGGGTTGGCCGCCGAGAAACCGCCCGCGGGCTAGCAGGCGTCGTGGACCCCAGTGATGGTTACTTGATCAGCCGGCTTTCGGCCTCTGCAAGTTCCCGTCTCGCCACTACCAGTTTGCGATACTTGGCCAGCAGCTTGTCCGCGCTTCCTGCCGCGGCTGCCTTGGCCATATCGCCCTCTATCTCGGCCACATCGAGGCGCTGATAGTAGTCCAGAGACTCCTTGAAGTGGGCCATCACGATCTTCCCGGTGAGTATCGGGTGATTGTTCGTGACATTGGCGTCCGGAAAGACCACGCCATGCTCCAGTTCGACTTCAAGGCCGGACTTGAAGTCCGCGAGCGTGACCGGCATGTTGGTGACATTGACCTCGGCGAGTATCCTGGACGCCTCATCGCTCGTGACCTCGGGCTTCTTGAGCGTTGTCCAGTCGCGGATGCCCAGTTCCCTGCACACCCGTTTGACCTCATCCACTGTGATGTACTCCGGCAGCTTCATGAGCCCTCCTCCTTCTGCACGCGGTTTCGGTGTGCCGCCACATCATGATATCCCAAAACGGTGTGTCCTGAAGCAGGCTGCTGCTCGAGGGCGTTTCATGCTCCGGGGAGATTGAGCGTGTAATATCTGTGGGACGAAGCGCCGCAGAGGAGGGTCGCCATGCCGGAACCGATCGAGACACGTGCAACTGAAGAGGAGATGAAGCGGGTCAAGCGTTGCTGGGGATTGCCATCGATCCAGCTGGGCCCGGGGGCCGTGGCGCATCTCTTCGCCGCGAAGAACATGACGGTAAGCTTCATCTCACAGGAGCCGCACTGTTCCTTCAGAGTCCACAGCCACGAGCCCGAGGAGATTGTGATCGTTCTCGAAGGCGAGCGCGACGAGATTGTGGACGGCAAGCTGTACCGCATCACCGCGGGGGATATCATGACGGTGCCGTCCGGGTCCGCTCATGGCTCCTACACGCATGAGTCGGGCTGCAAGGTGATAGAGGTGTTCGCCCCGCCCCGCCTCGATCTGCTGGCACGGCTGCAGCCTTTGGAAGAGAAGTAGCTGCTGCGAACGCGATTCGCGAGACCGGGACTACGGCTCGCTACCTGCTGACAGGGGTGATTGTCGGCCTCGCCTACTCGAGATCGGTTGAACTCCTTCGTCCCGTTACCTCTTCGAGGGCGAGCGTACAGATGACCACGGGCAGTGCCGAGAGGTCATCGTCTCCAGGCGGCTCGGCTCCGGAAAGAACGAAGAATGCGCGTTTCGCGTCGACTGAATCGCTCAGGGATGCGGAGCCGTAGCAGATGACCGAGCGCCAGCCGTGCTCGTTCACGTCATCAACTTCGAAACACGCTTGTGGATTTGCCTGAAGGTAGGTGGTCGTCTTGCCTTGCTTCCCGATGCAGAAATGGAGTGCCGCGCCGTCGTAGAAATGCGAAACCGGCACAACGTAGGGTTCGTTTTCAAAGGAGAGGGCCAGCCGTCCGTAGCGCGCCTCCCTCAGCAGCTGGTCGATCGCCTCCCGCGGCAATTCCTGGGTAGCCTCGTTTGCGTACACCACCTGCTGTTCCTCCTGGCCTGGTGAGTTTTGTTGAGAGGGACTCTTCGGGAACGGCCTATCGGCCACGATCATGGGACTTGCCGTCGTGTGTCACCTCTTGTGGGGAGCATGACATGAGGGAGGATCTTGATCGGACAGCTACCCCAGCCTCGCCACCTCACCGGTTACCCCGACTTTCTTGAAGACGTGTTCCTCGACTACATAGCGTCTTGTCTGCGGCTCATCGAGGAACTTCTCCTCGCTCTCTTTCATCGCCTGGGCCGCGTCGGAGTCACGCCATTCGATGTAGTCGTTGTACGCATCCATGTCCTCGAACCACATCTCAGTTATGCCGTCGGCATCGTCCTCCGTGCCCGGGCCGATGACCGGATGGTTCTGCGTGTAGTGGAGCACGCCGGGAATATGTTCCACCGCCAGCGGGCCGTGCTTATCAAGCCAGTAGGAGAGGAACTGCTTGTTGCTGATGCCCTTCTTCCTGTACACGAGGGAGATGACCTTGATCATCCGACGCGAATCCTCCTCTGCCGCCATCGGCGGCACGGCACCATTGTAGCCCACATGACCCTGTCAGTGGCAAGACGGGGTTGCGACTGTCTGACCGCAGTGCGTCCTCGTCCCGTTCGTCCCCCTGCATCAGGCCGGTTCAGCGCCACGGCGCCTCTGCGCCTTTGCGCAGGGACGGGTATGAGATCCGGCGCTTCGCGGAATCGCTGTCTCAGGGGTTGAACGGCCTGGGCATCCAACTGATGTGCGTTTCCTGTGCCGGCCTCCGGGTAGAATCACGCGTTCGCGTCGGGCGCGGGATCGCTCTAGCCCCCGGAGTCGGGCAGTCCGGCCGCCGGATTCCACTGCCTGCCGGATGTCTCGAACTGATACTCGTGAACCACGAATCTGCGGGTCTTCTTGAAATCCTGGAAGCGGTCTTCGTCTTCCCGCAGTTCGCTTGCCTCGGCCGTATCACGCCACTCGAGGTATCTGCGCAGTTCATCCTCCGTCTCGAACCACATCTCGACGATGCCATCGGCGTCATATGCCAGTCCCGGCCATTGAACTGGATGATTCTGCACATAGCGTTTGGCGAACGGAATCATGCTGGTTACCAGCGGACCGTGCGTTTCTCGCCAGTGCCGGTAGAACTCCTCGTCGTTCAGTCCCTTCTTCCTGTAGACAAGTGAAATCAACTTGACCATCGCCGCGTGTCTCCCCGCATGGTTCGTTCTGACGTGCCGCACTTCATTGTACCGCGTCCCGCTTGGGTGCACGGAATCCCCGGAGTGGGCGCTACATGATCCACCGCCTGCGGATATTGTGCAGACTCAGGCCGAACAGGGCCGCGCAATAGGCGGCAAGAACCGCGAAGTCCAGTGGAAGAGGCAGCATGCTGCGGGCGCCGAATGCGCTGTGCAGCGCGTCCACGCCATACGTCAGCGGCAAAACGTAGGCGAGTGGCTGCAGGAATTCCGGCAGCATCGCGATCGGAAAGAAGAGCCCGCAGAGAAAGATCATCGGGAAGCGGATGAAATTCGAGAAGGTCTGTGCCTCGAATACTTCGCTCACGGAGACTGCGATGAACAGTCCGAGGAACGTGGATGTCATCGCTATGAGCAGAACCGATGGGATAAAGGTGCTCCAGTTGGCCCCCGAAGTGTCGGTGAAGACGCTGGCGAGTAGGACGGGGACGAACGCATTGATCACGCCAAACAGAATCGCGCCGGATGTCTTGGCCAGCATGAGCAGCTCAAGCGAGATTGGCGCCAGCAGCAGTCTCTCGAAAGAGCGCCCCTTCTTCTCGAAGGTAACGGTGACCGCGAGGACCGATGTGGTCCCGAAGAGCACGGAAAGCGCCACCACTCCCGGAAGGATGGACATGATGCTCTCGATGCCGCCACCGGACCTTACGAAGAACATGCCTGTCCATGCGAGCGGAAAGACGATGCCCCAGCTGATGTTGGGTGGCTTCAGGTAGTATGAGCGGATGTCTTTGAGCAGGATGTTCCAGAACGCGATGCGCCACATCACTGCGCTCCTCCCCCGCCCATTCTTTCCTTCTCGCGTTTCATCTCCTGGGAGCCAAGGCCGGTAACACGCACGAATACGTCCTCCAGAGACAGCCGGCTCTCACGGGCTTCCGATACCGCGATGCCATGCTCTTCCAGGAAGACGACCAGGCTCCCCACCCGCAAGGGCGCGGAGGAGGTCGCTTTGAAATGCGTACGGGATTCCGCCTCGAACTCCGTTCCCGAAAACGCTGCTGCCAGCATCGATGCCATCTCGGGAGTTGCGGATGAGACGGCGAATTCCACCACATGTTTTCCTTCCACTTGCCGCATAAGATGGGAGACGGAGTCCTCGCAGACAATGTGTCCGGATACGATGAACGCGACCCTGCGACAGAGGCGCTCAGCCTCTTCGATGTAGTGTGTCGTCAGGAACACCGTGGTACCGGCGCCGTTGAGTTCGCTGATCAGCTGCCGAACCTGCCGGGCGCTCGCGATGTCAATGCCGGTGGTGGGCTCATCGAGGAACAGTATTGAAGGCCGGTGCATGATGCCTGCCGCGATGGTCAGCCGGCGCTTCATTCCGCGGGAGTAAGCCGCGAACTTGCGTTGTGCCGCATTGGTGAGATCGAACCGGCCGAGAAGCTCCTGTGCGCGTGACTCCCGGTCCGAGCGGCTCATACCGTAAAGCGCTCCGCAGAAGCAGAGATTCTGGAAGCCGGTAAGTTCCGGGTACAGGTTGCTCTCATCCGGCACGATGCCCATCAGATGCTGGGCTGCCTTGGGATTGAGTGAGCAGTCGATTCCCCTCACGCGTATCTCCCCGTGGAGCGGACGCGCAAGTCCGGTGAGCATGTTGATGGTGGTTGTCTTTCCGGCGCCATTGGGCCCCAGGAATCCGAACAACTCACCTGCGGACACTGTGAAGGAGATGTTGTCAACCGCGGTCACTTCTCCAAACCGCTTGGTGAGATTCCGGACCTCGATCGCACTGGGAGGTGCGTCGACGTGTGTCGCCACTTCGTTCATGCCACTGATTCTACTCCGCGCGTCTCAGGCTGGCACATGAGACGTCTGTCATAAGACGGTGAAGGCGAGCGCCAGGAATCCGGCTCCCGGAACAACTCCTTGTACAATGCGCGCTGGCGCCTCCGGTGCGACTTCCGGCGGCCAGAACAGTGTGGAGGCCGCCGCGCGCAGGATGAATCCCTTCGCGGCAACAAGACATTCCAGCTCTGTCATGGTGGTGAAGCGCGCATGGGAATACACGGGGTGGCCTGCCTTACCTTTCTCGATGTACGCCCTGCCCCACGGACCGTCGGCCGGGATGTGGCCGATGACAAGCGAGCCCCCCGGGCGCAGCACTCGATGTGACTCCTCAAGGGCGCGCGGCGGATCAGGAACAAAGCAGAGCGACGCAACCATCAGCACGCCGTCGAAGGAGCCCGTGCGGCAGGGTAGTCTCTCTCCAATCGCTCTCCCGGTTCTGATCCCACGGCGAGCCGCCATGGTCAGCATCGCGGCCGATGGGTCTATGCCCAGGCTCACACCAAGCGCCTGTGCGAATCGGCCTGTGCCCACTCCCACTTCAAGCCATCGTGTCGCTGCTGAAGGGAAGACCGAGAGCAGGCACGAGACTTCCGCGGCATAGACCGGCGCGCCTTCAGGACTGTCGTACCAGCGGTCGTACTGCTCCGCTACCGGTTCGAACGCTCCCGACGAGTGTCTCTCTACTGGCTCCCGTGCCATTCTCGCCATCCTGCTGGACGATCTTCGTTCGTGGTCCGAACCAGTCAATCGTAGTGCGCGGAGACTGACGATGCTATCGTACCATGAACGCTGCCGACGAACGGAGTTGGCATCATGAGGGAGCGCAGGGGGTGTCGTGGACCCGTTTCGGGCCGGTCGATGGGCTCGAATCCTGCCCGTCACTCTCCCGCGAGTGTCTGCAGCGCCTGCATCAACTGCGCACTGTTGAAGGCTTCCTTGCGCACTCTCAGGTCCAGGTAGATGTACAGGTTGCCGATGACCGTCAGCGGCGCGGCCACGAGGGTGGCCAGTGTCGCTCCCACCACCGACCCCGTGCCGAGGGTGAGTTCAAACAACACCTGAACTGTGAACGCGCACAGCGACAGGAGCACCGCGAGCCGGAATGTGCGTCGCCAGCAGCCGGAGACGAGCTTCCAGCTTCGCTCAACTGCCGTCAGAGCACCAGCTTGTTCCAGCACCGCGGCGTAGCCCGCGAACATCACCCTCACCGCCAGGTACAGGACAAGCATCGCCATCGGCACGAGTAGCACGACTCCTGAAAGCGTAAACGTGGCAGGCAGCGTGAACATGAGCAACGTCGGGACCCCGACCACCAGCGCCATTATGAGTCCGGCGCCAATCATCGCCGGCAGTCGTCGTACGGCGATGCCGTATGCCCTGGAGATCGATACCGTCGAGCCTGCGAGTCTCCTTGCTCCCACCTCCATCGTGGCGCCCCCGGCTGCCATCATCCCCACCAGGTGGAGCGACGCATAGGCCGCGAGCGTCCCGAGCGGCGCATCCAGGGGCTGTGCGGACGTTGTTCCGGGCAGGCCTCTCGACAGCGACGCGTATTCCGGGCCGAGTATAGCCGTACCTGCCAGGACAAGTGGTACCGTCACAACCGCAGTGATGACCGTCATCGGCACAATGCACCGCCCGTAAAGGCGGAACATGTCCTTGACGATGCCCCAGGCTCCGCGAGGGACCAGGCGAGGGCTCGTGTTTTCGATGTGAGGATTCACTTCCAAGGTGCCTGTCTCAAACGCTGCCTGCTTGCGAGAGCCGCGGATCGGGCCCCATGCACAAACAGGAAGACAGCATCGTGATTGCGCCGGCGGACCAAGGCTAGCGTTACGTGCGACTGTCTGTCAACCCGGGAGGCTCGCCCGAGGGTACACTGCCGCTCGGTGCAGCCTCGTGCCCGCCTGCCGGCACAATCATTCTCGCCCCAAGCTGTCCGGCGGTCCGTCCGGCTGTGATAGTATGGCGGCGGCTTTGCCGGGAAGGTCTTCGGCGGACGGGCCGGTTTCCGGGATGTGACCGGGCGTGCGAGGGTGCGGAGTATCGAAGTATGAACTATGACGTGCGCAGAAGCCGGCGTGCGCGCCATGTCTGGCTGCGCTTCTCAGCCTCTGGTGAACTTGTCGTGACCGTGCCCTGGCGTTTCGATCTGCGTATTCTTCCGGACGTGGTGGCGTCAAGACGCACCTGGATCGAGCGCACCGCGGCCCGTCTTGCGCTGCAGCGGCAGCGCGACACGCTGATGCAGGCCGCCGTCTTGCCGGAGACGGTTCACCTCGCGGCGACCGGTCAGTCCTTCACGGTAGAGTACCGCGAGACGGATTCACAGCGGCTGACTGCCGTGGAGCGCCCGGGTGGGATTCTGCTGGTGCGTGGCGCCATTCGTGACGATGAGGCGTGCCGTGCTGCACTCATGCGGTGGCTGAAACGCAACGCCCGGCGGACGCTGCTGCCCCTTCTGGTGGATACGGCGGGCAGCGCGGGACTGGCGGTTGGCCGCGGCGTTGTACGATCGCAGCGAACCCGCTGGGCGAGTTGCTCTCGCACGGGCACCATCAGTCTCAATGTGCGCCTGATGTTCGTGCCTCCGGCACTGGTTCGTCACACGATTCTCCATGAACTCTGCCACACAGTGCACATGAATCATGCGCCGGCATTCTGGCAGCTGTTGGAGCGGCACGATGCGAATTGGAGGGAGCATCGCCGCATGCTCAGGGCTGCTTGGAAAGAAACGCCGGCGTGGGTCGCCCGCTGGCCGGAATCGCGAAGGTGACTGTACAATTGTCAATCTCGACTCACTGTCTGTCATGCGGGCTTCACGCGGAATTGCGGCTCGCACATCTCGATGCTACACTTCGCCGCTATTGGTATGATCGGCCCTGGTTGCTGAAGCTGTCCACGTGATATCGCTCGCTGTCCTTGCTCTCGTCTTTCTCCTCATTGCCGTGAGGCGGATCGGCCGCATCCGTTTGCAGATATGGCAGGTGATGCTCGCGGGGGCCGCTGCGGTACTTCTCACCGGCGAGATAGCACCTGGCGATGCGATTCGTGCCATCAACGCTGACGTCATGGTCTTCCTCTTCGGCATGTTCGTGGTCGGACAGGCGATGGATCAGAGCGGCTATCTCTCGCATCTCTCCTACCGCATCTTCCGGTACGCTCGTACCACCAATGGACTGCTGCTCGCCGTGCTGCTGGTGATGGCGTTGTTCTCAGCTCTGCTCATGAACGACACGATGGCGATCATCGGTACCCCAGTGGTCCTCTCTCTCGCGCGGTATGCCGGGATCCGCGCCAAGCCTCTACTGCTGGCGCTCGCCTGTGCTGTCACCGTGGGCAGTGTCATGAGCCCCATAGGGAATCCGCAGAATCTGCTGGTCGCAGTGCACGGGAATGTGGCCAACCCATTTGTCACGTTCGGGCGGTATCTGTTGCTGCCGACGATGCTCTGCCTGCTTGTGGTCTACGCGATGCTGCGCCTACTCTATCGCGCGGATTTCGACGGCTCGCCGGTGGTTCACGTCTATGCCTCGCTTTCCGATCCGGCCATGGCGAGGTTGTGCCGCATCTCGCTTCTGGTTCTGGCGGTGATGCTGGGAGTCAAGGTATCTCTGGTGCTTGCCGGCATTCAGGTCGATTTTCGCCTTACGTATATCGCCCTTGCCGCGGCCCTGCCGATTCTTGCCGGAAGCGCGGACCGGGTCGGAGTAGTTCGCCGCATCGACTGGAGCACGCTCGTCTTCTTTGCCGCCATGTTCGTGCTGATGGAGAGCGTCTGGCTTTCTGGCTATCTGCAGCGGGCGATCGGGAGCGCCGGTCTGGACCTGTCCGCGCCTGGCGTGGTCATGACGCTCAGTGTGTCAGCCTCACAGCTGCTGTCCAACGTCCCGTTGACGGCGCTCTACCTGCCGCTGCTGGCGGGGCTCGGTGCGTCCGTTGAGGCCTATATGGCGCTGGCGGCAGGATCGACGATTGCGGGCTTGCTGACGATTCTTGGGGCGGCTAGCAACGTGATCATCATTCAGAATGCCGAGAAACGGGCGGGAGTGACGCTCACGTTTGCGGAGTTCGCGAGACTTGGTATTCCCTGTACGGCCGTCTGCGCGGGAGTCTACTGGCTGTTCCTGGCGGCATAGACAGCCAGGGGGTTGACACGATGCTCACTCATCCATGGCGCGTGCGCGCCGCTTGAGCAGGGCGTGGAAGCTATCTGCCGCCCGGCGGCGGTTCAGCTCTGCTGACTCGAATTCGCGCACCGCTGCGACATCGAACACGCGCGAAGGCCGCTTCTTTGTTTCGTCTGGGCCGGGATTGCCTAACACGACGTACTTCGAAATGAGTCCCCAGTATTCACGCTCGGCTTGCTGCACGGCTTCCGCCCAGCGGCGGACTTCGTCTCCCTGCTTCGTTGACATGTCCCCAGGTCCTCCCAGTCCGTCGCGATTGCTGTACGATGCACGCCGGGCCGCCCTCACGCCAGCGGAAAAGCGCTCATTCGTCTGTCGTGGTGTCCGGTTCCTCGGTCGCGGAGGGCGTCACCCCGCAGCCGCGGCTTGTTGCGACAGCTGCTGTGGTCTGATCGGCCACGGCGGACTTCATGCCTGCGGAGAAACCATCAGAGTAGCCCTTGGAGTAGCCATCGAGGTAACCTTGCTGATAGGCGTTCAGTACCGCCTCCTCCTGTGGCACGTCAGCAGGAGTCCCTCCATTGCCGCACGTGGTCAGCCCGATGAGGGCTATGATGAACACGAGGACGGTGCCGGCCGCCGCTGCGTAGTACAGGGTGTTCCTTCTATCCATGCCCTATTCCCTCCCGCGAAGGTGAGGATGGTCGATGTGTCACTGGGGTAGCCTGTTGCCCGATCCAGCATACTGCCTCCGGAGCATCTCTTCCCTTACCCCGTCTCTGGCTCCCGCAGTCGCATCATCCAAGAGTAACGCTCCGCTGGCAACCGCGCAAATCAGTTCTCAATAGCGCTTGTTGCGCAAATGAAGGGTAATCCCGACTGTCACCAGCTACCTCGTCACGGGTGTGGTCGCTCTCAGTTCGCTTGAATTTCGCTTCTACTGTCCCTTGTCCGGTTGCTCACGCTGCTGGCGTTCATGAGCGATACGCTCATAACGTTCCTCAGCCTCTCTCGCAACGCGCTTCGCTTCTTCATACTGGTCCCGTGCTGCCACATTGGGGAACACCAGTTGGCGCTGGCCGACATACGGCACTTCCTCGGGAGGGTACAGGTACTTGCGAGTGAGCGCCCACACCTTGTCATCTGCAGCCTTGTATTCTTCAAGTGCGGCTTCCAGGCTTCGGTCCTCTGAGACGTGGTATCCCTCGAATGGCGTGCCACCTTTCGACTCTTCTTCCATGCTCACTCCTCTAATCTGCTGGTATGTTGACGGTGAAGTGGCACCAGGCATCCTGCCGTGCGGTGTTGGTCAGTATCAGCCAGTAGAAGTCGCTGCTGAGCGCCGTTATCGCCCAGTTCACGGTCCAGTTGGCGCCAACCCGCTCCAGTCCGCTGAAATACCCGGTCGTGCTGGCTTCTGTCTGGGGTAGATACATGTTGATTCGTGACTGGTCATAGGGCGCACTCCCCGCTATCAGCGACACTGAGACCCCCTCATTACTGTCGCCGAGATCTGCTCCCATGGGGACGTTCGCCTCGAGCGCGACCTCAACGGTCTCCCCCTCTTTCAGGAAGAAACGCGTGTAGTAGCGGTTGTACCTGTTGAATGGAATGCCCAGTGCGACCACGTTGTCCAGGGTCATATCCCGCCATAGTTGAGCGGCCTCGGGAGGCAGGGTTCCGAAGTTCTGCAGTACGAAGCTCGCCTCCGCCACGTATGGAGACTGGGCCGGACCCGACAAGAGGTCCACGTCGGCTGGTGGCTCTTCGCCGCCAAGAGTGACCGCGGCGGCGATGATGAGGGCGATGGCCGCAACGAGCGCAGCCGCAATCAGTATCAGTCTGCCGCCGCGCGGTCTACGCGATGGGACTTCTGGTTCTACTACTGTGGTCACGGCACCCCAATTGTGTCACAAGTCCCTGCCGGAGTCACAGCCAACCGATTCAGGGAATCTCTCCCAATGGGCGCGAGGAAACATCCCGGCGTGAGGGGAGAGGAGGTGACACTGAGGTTAACGGCTGGCGAAACCATCCGGTTCATTCCATCCGGCATTAAGCTGGCCTTACTATCGTCCTGATGCCGTGTTCATGATTTGGCCCTGTTGAGCCAGGAATCAGGGTCCACCTTCGATATTACGAGGAGATGTTTGCCTCCCGACGTCAGGGGGATCTCGTTGCACAACTCGACCTCAACGCGCACATCGCTGCCGATGGTTTCGTTGAGCATCGGAGGAATCCTTCTCATCATCTGTTCGAGATCCTCCGCCCGGGTATCGGGATGGGGAACGACACGGACCACGAGACGGTCGAGTTCCTCCTGTACGAACTGGAACTGGAGTACCGGAAACTGCGCGAGTCGACTTGAGCCAATGTTGGAGCCCGTGATGCGGCGACCGGACGGGGTGTGGATGGTGTCGAATCTCCGCCCAACTACGTGGGCCAGGAGCGGCAAGGAGCGACCGCAGGGACAGTGGCCGGGGACAAAGGAGCCGGAATCACCGTTCTCATAGCGGATGAACGGCATAACGTAGTTGTGCAGGTTCGTGAGCAGAATGCGGCCTTCCTCTCCTGGAGGGAGGGGATTGCCTTCAGAGTCAGCGGTTTCTACCACTACATCCTCTGCTGCCACGTGCAGTCCCGTGTGTGCCGCGCATTCCATCGCGATCTCGAAGACCTCCTGACAGGAGTACTTCGAATGTGGCTCCTGTCTGAAGACATCCCGGATCCATTGCCGCTGGTGTTCAAACAGCTGCTCGCCGCCAGTGATGACCGAGTCCAGTGCGGGTGGGGTGACTCCTGTCTGACGTATCCATGCGGCTATGTACGCCACTGCGGTCGGGTAACCGGTGAGGCAGTGCAGTCCCGGACGCCGCAGGGTTGCGACGATGGCCGGCAGGGTGCTGAGTGTGATGTCGCGACCATCGAGTTCGGTCACTCGTTCGATGCGCCGGCTCATGTAGTGCAGCGCCTTCTCCTTGACGCCCTCCTTGTGGCGGGCCCTGCGGATCAGCATTCGGCCATCTCCCAGCCTCACCCCGGCGTATTCGAGGGCGCGGATGCCGCGGGCGAATCCATGTTCGCGCTGGTCCTCACTTGTGGTGTAGAAGGAGAGGGGAGTACCGGTCGATCCTCCCGTGGACGCCTTCCATACCGGCGTGCGCAGCGGCACGCGAGAGACAAGGTCGGCGGCGTTCAAACGCACCAGTTCTCGTGTCAGGACCGGCATTCGTGAAAGGTCCGTTGCGGAACGAATATCGTCCGGACCGAGGCCGCGGTCGTCCATGACCTTCCGGTAGTACGGCACGTTCTCGTATACGTGCCGGATCAGACGTCGAAGCCTCTCAGCCTGCAGTTCCTCGATGCGCTCCGCCGGCCACCATTGAGACTCCTCCAGTTCTCGGAGGTACCTCATGGTTTGAGTGCCGCGTATCAAGTCCATCGCCGGGGCGAGCACGCCGCGTGCGAAGCTACTGTATTTGACCATCCAATCCTCCTGTCCCAATGCTACGGGGTGCGGTATCGGCCCCATTCTCGTCCTCGATAATCGTGTCGAGATGGCGCGGCGCGATCTTCGATACGACGACCATGTGTTTGCCCGCGGGAGTTGGCATGATCCAGGGTACGGCTCTCACGGTCACGCTGATCTCGCTTCCCATGCTTCGGCTCAGGGTATGGCTGAGTTCTCGTTCTTGGTCCACTCTGGCGGTGGGATCCACGTCGTCGTGCCACACAATGAATGCGGTGACGCTCCCTATGTCCTCCTGGAGAATCTGGAACTGGCGGATTCCGAGCGCAGAGAATGCTTCCAGGTCTATGTCCGCAGCGAATATGCGTCTCCCGCTCGGGGTGACAATAAGCTCAGTTGTGCGGCCAATCATGTCCTTGAGGCGGGGCAGGCTGCGTCCGCAACGGCATGGTTCAGGGTCCGCGGAACCGATGTCACCGATGGCGTATCGTATGAAGGGCATGGCGTAGTTGTGCAAGTTCGTTAAACACAATGAGCCGGTCTGTCCGGCTGGAACCGGCAGGCCACGCTCGCCAGTGATCTCAACGATTACGTCTTCGGCCTGCACGTGCACACCTTCATGTGCATCGCACTCCGCGGCGATATCGTAGATCTCGTACGAACTGTACTTGGAGTGCGGCTCGGGACCCCATGTGGCGCGGAGCAGGCGGCGCTCGTGCGGAAACAACTGCTCTCCTCCACATACGATCGCGCGCACAGGCGGCATCGACGCGGAGTGAATGCGAGCGTAGTCCGCGACGAGGGCGAGAAGGGGAGGTGAGCCACCGAGAGAAGTGAACCTCCCTCGGGAAAGCTGTGCAACAACGGCTGACAGGCTCTCATCGGAAAGGGAACCGTAGTTGATGGCAACTGAGCGCCTCACCCGCTGACTGGCGTCATTCAGGAGCTGTTCCCGTCTTCTCGCGTAGTGTCTCGGCCGACTCACGGTGGCGTGGCGGTCTCCGATGTTCACACCGGCCCATTCCAGGGCACGGAACGAACGGGCCAATCCACGGGAGAACTGATCCTCGACCGTACTGTAGAAGTGCAGAGGTTCTCCTGTGGATCCACTTGTGGACGTGGGGCGTAGCGCAGATCTCGGGACGTTGTCAGCGATGAGGGAGTCACCAGCCGAACGGATCGCCTGTCTGGTGAGCACCGGCAATATGGAGAGGTCCCCGGATGTTCGGATATCGTCGGGTGTGAGTCCCGCTCGCTGCATTATCTGCCGGTAGTACGGCACATGTACGTATGCGTGCTTCACAAGAGCCTGCAGTCGCCTGGATTGCAACTCCTCGATACGTTCGGCGGGCCACCATTGAGACTCCTCCAGTTCCCGGAGGTGCCTCATGGTCCGAGTGCCGCGTATCAAGTCCATCGCCGGGGCGAGGCCGTAGCGGACGATCTGGTTGTACAAGCTCACGGTGCCCCCACGTGATGCGCGGGCCATGCGGTGATTCCGCTGGTTGACTCGCAGGCAGCATGGTGTACGCCGTACGCATACGACACGGCAGGGACTCCCTCACCCACATCCTTCTTGGTGGCCACGTCCGGATACCCGCGAAATCATGAACAGATGCTTGCCCTCCTCCGTCGGTTCGATGCGGTCCACGAAGTCGACCTTCAGAGCCATCTCAGAGCCGAGACTGGACTCGAACATGGCGAGCACCCTCTTCTCGAGGTCGTTTCTTTGAGCCTGGCCCGCATCGGGTGGAGCAACCAGCCGCAGTAGGACACTGTCAACGCTCTCCTGGACGAGTTGATATTGCCGCATCCCCAGCAGGGCAAGGTCCTCCAGGAACAGCGTGCCGAAGAACACTCGCGAGCCGCTCCGCGTGATGAAGAACTGGTCTCGCCTGCCTACCAGTGCGCTGATACGGGGCAGGGTCCGTCCGCATGGACAGTCTCCCTCCACAAGTGATCCGGAGTCTCCGATGTCATAGCGGAGGAAGGGCATGCCGTAATTGTGCAGGTTGGTGATTACGATCCGCCCCTCCGCACCCGGTGGCAGGGGCCTCCCCTCGCTGTCCAGGATCTCCAGCACAAGGTCCTCCATCGAAACGTGGAGCCCCTGGTGAGCACTGCACTCGGATGCGATTTCGAGCGCCTCGGATGAACTGTAGTCCGAATGGGGCTCGGCGCCGAAGACCTCACGAATGATGCGGCGCTCGTGGCTGAGGATCTGCGCTGCTCCCGTCACGATGGACGGTACCGCCGGCATCGGCACACCATTATCCTTGATGAATCCGGCGATCAGAGCGAGTGCGTTTGGATACGCACGGATTCCGGATAGGTGAGATTCGGCAAGGCGGCGGACCACCTGCGGAAGAACCTCGTCCGAGAGAATATCCACGGGGATATTCTGGCACCGCTGCAGACGATTGCTGAAGGATTGAAGTATGCGGCCACGGCGGGTCCTGGCGTAGTGAATCCTCCCGATCCGTGCGATGCGGTCGCCAAGCGCGATACCTGCCCAGGACATGGCGCGGATGCTCCGGGCGTATCCGTGGTCGATCTGGTCCTCCCTGGTGCTGTAGAAGCGCAGAGGAGTGCCGGTGGAGCCGCTGGTATTCATGGCGTGCAGGCGTCTTCGCGGCCAGTTGTCGGCGACCAGGCTCTCCAGGTTCTGCTGGACTTGCTGACGCGTGAGCACAGGCAGCAGCGCCAGGTCGGCCGCCGTACGGATGTCTGAAGGGGTCATATGGCGTTGGGTCATCACCTGCCGGTAGTACGGCACGTGTTCATACGCGTGGGCGATGAGCCGCTGCAGTCTCAGGTTCTGAATTTCTTCTAAACGCTCTCTGGGCCACCACTGCGACTCTTCGAGTTCCTTCAGGAACCGCATGGTGTGCGTCTTCCTGAGTGTGTCGACAATCGGCGCCATCACGTGGCGCGCCACCGTGTTGTACGCGCTCATAGCGCCTCACCCCGCTTGGTGACGAAGGGCCTTCGCAGGTCTTCGAGGTTTGACACGAAGGACAGTCGCTTCCCTGACAGGTTCATCTCGATCTCGTTCATGTATCGCACCTCAACTTGGGCGCTTCCGCGCAAATACGTGTTCAGGAGATCGGAAACGCGCCGCTGCAGGTGCAGGCAATCCGCACTCTGGCCGGGTGCCGCCGGTACAACCCTGAGAAGAAAGCGGTCCAGGGACTCCTGCACCAGCTGATACTGGACCGCGCCGTCCGGCAGTAGTGGCTCCAATGGGATATCCGTTGCCGCAACTCGTTCGCCTGATGCCGAGCGCAGGTACTCACGGGTGCGCCAGACGAGAGGACTCATCAGCGGCAATCCTCGACCGCAGGGACACACGTCGCTGCGGAGCGTCCCGATATCGCCGGGCGCGTAGCGTATGAAGGGCTGTCCGTAGTTATGCAGGCTGGTGATCAGCAGATGCCCAGGCGTACCCGGTGGTACCGGCCGCGCCTCTGAGTCGACCACCTCGATGATGAAGTCCTCGGCGAGTACGTGCAGGCCGTCCTTGACCTCGCACTGGCCAGCTACCTCGTGCAACTCGTTTGAGCCATAGCGTATGAAGGGAATGCTGCCGAACACCTCGGTTAGGATACGCTCCTGTCTCTCTGACAGCCGCTCGCCGGCAACGCAGACTGAGGGTATCCGGGGACAGCTCAGTCCGCCGTTCTTCATGAAAGCAGCTATCAGGACGAGCGTGCTCGGATATGAGTGCACCGTTCGCGGCCGAATCTGCTGCAGCAGGCGGGCGATGGCCGCGAGGTTCTCCTCGCGCACACTCATCACGTCCACCCTGGTCAGCCGCTGCAGCCGATGGCTTAACCTGGGAGGCGGCGTGATCTCCACACCCGAGGTACGTTGCTGCCTGATAGACACGTGTGCTTCACCCAGGTTCACCCCGGTCCATTCCAGGGTCAACGCCCAGCGCGCATAGGCATAGGTCAGCCGCTCCTGCCGCGTCGAGAAGAAGGTGAGCCGTTCGCCGGTGGTGCCTCCAGACCAGCCTGCTCTCAACTGGTCCCGGGGTACCGCATCACTGATAAGCTCGGCCGCGTGTTCGCGGATATCGTCCTTTGAGAGAACAGACAGCAACCTAAGGTCCTCGGGAGTCTGTATGCTGTCGGGACTGAGACCACGTTCATCAAACATGCGGCGGTAGTACGGGACGTGGCCATAGGCGTGCTGCACCAGTGCCCGGAGGTGCGTGGCTTGTTGGACTTCGATCCGGTCACGTGGCCACCACTGCGAGCGTTCAAGGTGTCCCAGGCGGCTCATCGTCCCTGTGCCGCGCGCCACGTCGAACGCGGGCGCAAGAAACCGCCGCACCAATGCTGAGTAGATGCTCACTGGAGTGAACTCCTGTTCGTTCCCTGTCGCGTCCTCATGCTGCGCCTTTCAATACCGGGGGATGAGGACCCAATCGTGTGCATGCTTGACTATCGCCGCTCCTCGCCGGGTGCTACGTGTGCTCGTTTCCAATCATCGAGATGAGAAACAGGTGTTTGCCTGCGGCCGTTGGCTCGATGCTCTGAACTACCTGGACATCGACTTCCACCTCGGGCCCCAGCGTGTAGCCGAAGTGTGTCGCCACGCGGGAGGGAAGAGCCTCCACTTCGTTTGGAGACAGTCCCGATCCGGGCACCAACTTCACCGTGACATGGTCGACCCTCTCCTGAATGAACTGGAACCGGCGCACCCCCATCGGGCCCAGTGACGAAGAACCAAGAGTGAGTGGAGAGAGGCGCTTTCCGGATGGCGTGTGGATGATGTTGCCCGTCTTGCCGACCACTGCGCCGATGCGCGGCAATTGCCTGCCGCACGGGCACGCGCCGTCCAGCACGAAGCTCTCGTCGTCAGTGTTGTAGCGGATCAGAGGCATTCCGTACTCGTGGAGATTCGTTACCAGAACGTGGCCGAATTGCCCTGGAGGCAACGGTCTGCCGCTGTCGTCCACGATCTCGACGATGAGGTCCTCCGCGTTCACGTGCATTCCCTGGTGCGCCTCACACTCCATCGCGATCTCGAAGTTCTCGAAGGAGCTGTAGCACGAGAACGGCTGCCTGCCGAACACCTGGCGCAGCAGCGCTCTCTGCTCGTCAAAGAGCTGCTCTCCTCCTACGACGATGACGCCTACGTCCGGAGCGTCTCTCCCTGTGTCCCTGATGTGCTCGCCGATGATGCAGATGGCGCTGGTGTAGCCGCGGAGGGCCGACGGTTTCGCCCTGGCGATCCTTTCGACCACGTGGGGGAGTGTCGCGTCTGTGAAGGTGGAGCAGTCGATGAACGTGTCCCTCGAAAGGCGGCTGGCGAGGGATTGCAGCAGACTCGCACGCTCGCTCCCGGGCAAGCGCCCCTTCGCCACGAGACAGGTACGGTCGCCCGGGTAGATTCCGGCCCATTCGAGCGCCCGCATCGATCTGGCGTAGCCGTGCGTCCATCGTCCCTCTCGCGATGCGACGAAGCACAGTGGCGTTCCCGTCGATCCCCCCGTCTCTCCCTCCAACAGTCGACCGTGTGGGAAACCTTCGGCCAGCAACTCCGGAGACCGCATGCGGATGTCTTCCTTGGTCAGGATGGGCAGCCGTGGCAGGTCGGAAGGTCTCGCGATGTCCGCCGGGCTGATGCCATGCTCATCCATCAGGCGCCGGTAGTACGGCACGCGGTCATACACGTACCGTATGAGATGCTGTAGCCGCTGCGACTGGAGGTCTTCAATGCGGTCGCGTGGCCACCACTGCGACTCCTCGAGCTCCCCGAGACAGCGCATGCTGCGGGTGCCCCGAATGCGGTCGTATGCGGGTGCGAGGAAACGCCGAGTAAGAGTGCGGTAGAAACTCATCTGCCGTGCGGCCGCCTGGCCCGTTCACCCCATTATGCAGTGACCAGAAACGGTACACAACGGGCGCTGACACGGGTCTCCTGCCGGCGCCGGTAGAGCGGCGGATTATTCTCTCTCACTTCTGGCCGCAGCCCTGAGCCGCTGCTGCTGCGTGAGCAGCTTCTTGCGCAGGCGGATGTTCTGCGGCGTGACTTCAACCAGCTCGTCTTGCGCCACGAAATCGAGTGACTGCTCCAGGCTCAGCTTGATCGGAGGCTCGAGCTTGATCGCGATGTCCGCTGTCGACGAGCGCATGTTCGTCTTCTTCTTCTCTTTACACACGTTCACCGCGATATCCTGCTGGCGGGGGTTGATGCCGACGATCATGCCTTCATACACCGCGATCCCCGGTTCGATGAATGTCTGCCCGCGCCCCTGGGTGTTTTCGAGCCCGTACGCGACAGCTGTCCCTTCGTCGGAGGCGACCAGGACTCCGCTGCGCGTCGGCGCCAGTTCCCGCCGCCATGGTCGGTAGCCGAGAAACACGGAGTTGAGTACGCCCTGTCCACGGGTCGCAGTCAGGAAGGCACTGCGGAAGCCGATGAGTCCCTTGGTCGGAATGTGGTACTGCAGCCGGATGTTGCCGTTGCCGTCACTGTGCATGTCGACCAGTTCGGCCTGACGTCGGCTCAGCATCTCACTGATTACGCCGTAGAACTCCTCGCGGGTGTCGATGAGGAGGTCCTCCACAGGCTCCATGAGCGTGCCGTCCATGTACTTGGTGATGGCCTCGGGTTTGGACACCTCGAATTCGTAGCCCTCCCGGCGCATCGTCTCGATGAGTATGGCGAGGTGCAGTTCTCCACGTCCCTTGACCAGAAAGGTGTCGGGACTGTCTGTGTCCTGCACCCTGAGACTCAGGTTCGTCTCCAGTTCCTTGTGTTGCGGCGCTTGCGCAACTGCCGGGTGGTGCAGAACTCCTCCCGTCCGGCGAACGGTGACGTATTCACGCCGAAGGTCATCTCCACCGTCGGCTCGCCGATGGATATTCGCGGCAGCGCCTCTGGTTGCTCCGGAGCCGCCAGCGTGTCGCCGATGGTGATCTCCTTCATGCCGGTGATGGCCACGATATCGCCTGCCTCCGCCAACGGCACTCCATACCGGGTAAGCCCAAGGTGCGTGAACACCTCGGTGACCTCGAATTGCGTCGCTGAACCATCGGACGCGATGCAGACAAGTGATTGCCTGGGGCTGATACTTCCTCTCCATACCCGCCCGATGGCGATGCGGCCCCGCGGTTGTCGTAGTCCAGGTTCGAGACCATCATCCGAAAGGCGCCCTCCTGAATGACGGGAGGCGGAACGCGCTGCAGGATGCAGTCGAACAGCGGGGAGACGTCACGGCCCGGTGCGCCGGGGTCGGTGGTCACGGTTCCTTCCTTCCGTACAACACCGGGAAATCGAGTTGCTCCGCGGTAGTGCGAGGTCGAGGAACAAGATCCCGAGTGAGTCGAAGCACGTCGGCGACGCGTGCGTCTTTGCGGTCTATCTTGTTGATGACCACGATGTAGGCAAGGTTCCGTCTCATTGCCCGGGCAAGCACGTAGCGTGTTTGCGGCATCGGTCCTCCGCCGCATCCACCAGAGCAGACACCCATCGGCCATGTTGATCACCCTTTCGACTTCGCCGCTGAAATCAGCGTGTCCGGGCGTGTTCATGATGTTTATCCTCACGCCCCGGTACTCGACGGCGGTGTTCTTCGCCATGATGGTGATGCCGCGTTCTCGTTCCAGCGCATTTTGGTCCATGACCAGCTCCCCCCACGTTCTGATTGTCCCCGAACACGGTCGTCTTTATAGCGCGTCGACGAGCACCTTCCGGCGCTGTTCATCGTGAATGACACGCCGGCGGTGTTGCGGATGTCGTTTCATAGTGCATTGTGGACTCCTGTCTATCGGTCTACCACGGTGATCCGGCATTGCCGCGCAGAACAGCCGCGAGCGCACGCGGCGGTGCCGCCGTGGGGGACTCCCCCGTAGGCTGGGGCATGCAGTTCAGCATTCTACGCATCATGAGTTTCCACCAGTGGATCTGGAACGAGAAGAGCGTCAGACGTGGATGGGTATCAGGCGCGCCGGACTGCCCGGTGGCCATGGTCTCGAAATCTCGAGCGGCGCAGGCAGAGCGCGCGAGTGAGTTCTGGGTCTATACCGTGTGTGAGCGGTTGCACTTCAATCGATGTAGTCCGGCCTGCCTCCGGCCGGAGAAGCGGCGTTTCGCCGCGGCCGACATATTGTATGTGGCGACGGGACGGCCGTCCAATCGAGGCCATACGTCCGAAGTGGATGACTGGGCAGGGGGCCGGTCCGGGCTCATTCCCGAGACGTGAAGAAATCTCCCGTGGCTGGTCTCGTATGTAGCCGAATTCAGTTGATCAACCCGGGTTGTGTGTGGAAGACCCGGCGTTTCACGATGCGGTGCCAGTCGTTATAGCACAGTATGCCCTGAAGCATGAGGCCTCCGAGCACCCCGTAGAAGAGCCCGGGAGTCACAAGAGAGAATCCATGGATGGCGCTGGTTGCTGTGGCCACAGCCGAAAGCAGCCAGTGATGCAGATGCAGTTCATGGCTTCGTATCGGGATGATGATCGACCGAACGCGCCCTTGCAGCCCGCTTTCTGTCCCGCCGCAGACCTTGCAGACGGCGAACCCAGCGGCGCACCCGAGGTAGAAGAGATACCCGAGACTGAAGCCCGCGGGCACAAGACTCAGTAGAACAAGTCTCTTCCTCAGGGTGCTGGCATCGATTCGCACGAGGCCCGAGGTCAGAGAAGAGGCCCTCCGTCGCCATCGCCCGACGAGGCCTTCAGAGCTCGCTTCTTGCTCAGTGGTTTGTGGGACAGCGCAGATCTGTCGCCATTCGTCGACTGGATAAGCGCCCTGACGCATTATCCTGACATGGTAGCGGGTATGCCCTCCGGAGCGCAAGCCTTGTTCGCGGCGGAAGATGTCGCAGGGCCACCGGCCGGCTCACTCACCGCAGTAGAGGGCGAATCCCAGCAGCGACGGACCCGCCACCGCTTGAGTCACCGGGCTGGCGACGGCCAGGAGAGACTCCTCTGGTTGCAGCATCTCGTTGATCTCGCGCTGCATCTCACCAGCCTCATCGTAGCGCTCGGACGTGACAATAGCGATGTGTAGCGGTCTATCAGGTTCGTCCAGATTGCGCGCCAGGTCAAGTAGTCGTTCCTTCGCCTTGTTCCTGGACCGCGTCAACGCTATCGGACGTTCACGCCCCTGCGACAACCCTACCACGGGGAATACATGCAGCAGCGAACTGGCCCATGCCGCAAGCCTCGTCGCTCTACCCGTCCTGGCGAGGCACTGGAGCGAATCAAACGTGAAAGCCGCGGTCACACTGTGCTTGACTCGCTCGGCTGCTGCCAGCACTGCCGAAAGATCCGCACCCCGCGCAGCCGATCGCGCCGCCGCCAGGGCGACGAATCCCTGGGCCGTTGAGGTTGTGGCGGAGTCAAACACCACGACTTGAAGTGATGGGTTCCGCCGTTGCGCCGATTCTGCGCCGGCGCGAGCGAGCGAAATCGTGGACGTGAACTGCGAGAAGGCCACTACGTGTACGACGCACCCGGTGGCCGCGCCGGCCTCCTCATAAGTCCGCCGGTATACCTCGGGCGGCCATGGCGTCGTGTCTATAGCTGGCGCCCGTTGCAGTTGGGTCACCTCTGAAGGAGGCAGATCATCGCCGGTATCTCTGTAAACCCTGTCGCCGATGGAGAGCCTGACGGGCAGGACGTGAACGTCGCACGCCGCCACGAGATGCTGAGGCAGGCAGGCAACGCTGTCAGTGACGATCGTGACCTTTCTCATGCTCGCTCACGGTGCGGCGGCGCTCCGGGACAGGGAACGCCAGACCTGGCGCCGCCGTTGTATGGTACCTCATTCCGCGGTAGTGGCGTCTTTCTGAATGCGTGCCGTGTCGCCAATCACTCGGCGCTGCGGCTATGCGTCCATCCGTATTCGCTGTGCGCAATGGGGCGGTGCAATCACGCCGCGTCCCTTCGCCCGGCAACAGGACTCGGAAGAGCACGCGGATCCCTCCCGACGGTCCTGCGTCCTCTCCTGCGGTATCGTCATGCCGTCATATCGCACTGGCTGTTTGCACTCCTTTGCTGGTCGGCACTGGTCCGGCCAACGCAGTGTTGTTGTAGAATGTGGCCGGACGCCGGTGGGCGTACAACAGGGGTGGACAATGCCGGAGCGTTCTCAGTGGTCGTGGACGGGTTTGAATACCGGATTCTGGGCTGCGGTATGTGCGGCGATCTGGACCGTCTGGTTCATGGCGGCGTTCGGAGTGTGGCAGTACAGACTGCCTGCGTGGCATGGTATCGATGCCTATGTGGCCGGTTTTGACGCTCTCGGCTACATGGCGTGGGTGGTGCCGTGCTTCCTGCTCGCGGTGACGTTCCCGGTGCTCATGGCTGCGGTATACCTGTATCTGCCCGCTGACAGGAGGGCGCCGGCACTGGTGTCGCTGGTGTTCGCCTGCCTCTACGGAGCTGTTCTGGGAGCCACGTATTTCCTGCTGGGCACGGTTGTCAGGTTCGCGGTGGCGGCGGGTGAGACGGCAGGAGGGATGGAGTGGCTGGTTGTGGGAAGCCCCTATTCGCTTCTCAATGCACTGGGAGGCGCCGGTTACCTCATGATGGGCCTGTCTACGGTTTTCGCGGGCCTCGCCTGGCGCGTGCCCGGCCGCTGGCGCAGAGCCACCCGGTGGTTGCTCCTCGTGAACGGCACGATGGCGATCGTCGGCGTTATGGCAGGAGTCCTCGGACTGGCGCCCGCGTCGATGTTCTTTCTGGGAGTATGGGGAGGGACATTCCCTGTGGCTGCCGTGCTCCTCGCGGTTCGCTTCAGACGGGACCTCAGAGTAGCCCCGGTCAGCAGCCGGGTGCTCCGGGCGTAGCTGCTCCTCAGATGCGGCGCAGCCGGCAACATTGCCGTCACGCCGCGGTGCGCAGGACCGGGTTATCGCCAGCGGCCTCCGCGGGTGGCGGGAGCTTGATGGGCAACCTGGCCCTCACACGCGTCCCTTCGTTTGGCCGACTCCTGATGGTGAGGTTGCCCTGAAGTGATGCCACCCTCTCCTTCATGCCAGAGAGCCCGAGGTGTCCGTCCAGCACCGCTCGAGTTGTGGTCGCATGTCCCGGGGAGAAACCGACTCCGTTGTCGGATACCTCAAGCACGATATGATCCGGGTTGAACAGCAGACTGACCACGGTCTCGGTTGCCTGAGAATGACGTGCGACATTGTGGAGCGCCTCCTGCGCGATACGGAAAGCCGCGGTCTCCACCGCGTCAGGCAGTCTTCTGGTTTCGCCCCTGGTGACCACGCGTGTGTTGATGCCCGATTCATTCCGCATTCGGACGCATAGCCAGTTCACCGCCGGGAGCAGTCCAAGGTTGTCGAGGATGCTGGGTCGCAGATCGTAGCTGAGCCGCCGCAGTTCGTCCGAAAGACGGATACTCTCATCCCTGATGGCGAACGACTGCGGCTGTATGGAGGCAGGGTCCCAGGGCCCTGCGGTTCCGAGGCTCTCCGCCATGTAGGCGATGCTGAGCAGCCGCTGCAGCACATCGTCATGAAGTCCCTGAGAGATCCTCTGGCGCTCGCTCTCCTGTGCGGCGAACACTCGCTCGATCTGCATGCGCCGTTCGTTCTCCCGTTCAATCATGAGTTGCCTGTGCCGTTCGCGCCAGCGCATCTCCAGCAGCACAACCAGGGCTATGAGGAAGGGCACGCTCAAGTTCGCCGCATTGTGGACACTGGAATCGAGGCCGAGCGAGTACCTGGCGAGGCGGGGGGCGGCCACCGCACAGATCAGCAGCCACGAGGCGATGGCTCCGCTGAGGCGCAGTGTCAGAGTCGCGTAGACGAAGGGTATGAGGTACAGCACTCCAACCAGGTCGTTCCTCAGTTCGAAGAAGAAGTACTGGGTCAGGCTGAATCTGCTGTCACAGAACTGCCAGTAGAAGATGGTAATGATGACCACCAGTGCCATGGTCACCCACCAATGCTTGCTTGGCAGAGTCTGCCTCACGTGCTCCTTCAGGCGGGCGGCTGCAGACGACGGCATGGATTCCCTACTGGAGATCCTGCATCCCGAGGATCCCTAATCGTAACGCGGCTGTGACAGCAGCGGTTCGGCTATCCACTTCAAGTTTCGCGAACAGCTCCTCAAGATGCCCCTTCACCGTCCTCGTACTCACGCCCAGCCGTTGGGCTATCTCGTTGTTGCTGAGACCCTGAGCAAGTAGCGACAGTACCTCGAACTCGCGGGTGGTCAGCCGCGGCCCGGCAGCCTCAGGTGACGTATGGGCGCTGGAGATGGCGGAATCGACGACGTGACGTAGAGCCACCGCGCACAGGTAGATCTCACCTGCGACCACGCGGCGAATGGCTTCCACGATTTCGCCTCCCAGTACATCCTTCGTGAGAAAGCCGCTGGCGCCTCCTTGAAGCATGGAGCGTACATGCTCCGCATCATCATGAACGGTGAGCGCCAGGACTGCCGTTGTCGGGCATTCGGCCTTGATCTGGCGCACTGCTTCGAGACCGCTGACACCCCGTAGACCGATGTCCAGGATGACCACACTCGGATGGAGTTCCACCGCAAGGCGTACTGCCTCCTGGCCCTCACCTGTCTCGGCCACCACCTTGAAGTCGCTTTCTCGATCGAGAACACGCTTCACTGCATCGCGGAACAGCGGGTGGTCGTCCACCAGCATTATTGCTATCGTCGAGTCCGTAGCCCCATTGTATACGGCTTCGTTCTGACTCACTCTGTGTGTGCTGCGGTTGGCCGCAGTCCTTTCTTCGCTCTCAGTCGGGGGATGTCTGGCGCCGCCAGTATACCGCGTGAGACGCCTGCAGGTACAAAGTATGGCTCTCCTACACGCGCTGAGCACCTGACTGAGAGCAGAGGCCAAATGGCCCCCGGCCATTGGGTCACCCTGTCAACGGGATGGCAGACCCTTGAACAGTTTACTCTTCGCCGATACTCTGCGCTTAGTGTCAGGCGCGCCCAGGATTGCCGATGGATGGCGACAGGAGCGGCTTCGTGATGCGGCAAGGTGGACCTGGACGGGTCTCCCGCTCTTCGGTTGCCTGATGCTGCATGAGCGTGAATCTCGTCGCCTTGCGGTTTGCAGATTACATAAGGGTATGTCACACTCGAATTCTACCCCGCAACTGTTCGGAGGTCTGCCTATGTAACAGTCGTACGTGCAGTATCCATCTCACAACGCAATAACCTCAAGTGAATATAGAGAGGAGGTTTGATTTGCCATGAGAAGTGTCTTGCGGATCCTGACCATGGTCGGTGTGGTGAGTGCGCTCGTGCTGGGTTCTGTCGGCTGCGCGCCCGAAACCACTCCTACCACTCCCACCACCCCCACGACTCCGACCTCTCCCACCACTCCCACCACCCCCACTACACCGTCCCAGCCGTCCACCCAGACCGTCAAGTGGGTGCAGGCGACCCCCTGGGTTGCGGCCGAGCTTGGCTTTCAGGGCATAGAACTACGAAATCAGATCCTGAAGGACATCAGCGGCGGCCGGTTCATCATTGAGTCGCATCCTTCCGGCGCGTTGATGGGTGCCGAGGACGTGTTCGATGCCGCGCATGACGGCACGATCGATGCCTTCAACGCAACCCTTCACACATTCATCGGTAAGATCCCCGCATCCCCGATGTTCGCCGCCATGCCGCTGGGCCTGAAGCGCGATGAGTACCAGGCGTGGTACGACTATGCCGGCGGCAAGGATCTCCTGATGGAGATGCTTGAGCCCTACAACTTCGGCTATGCGCAGCCGGTTGTCTTCCAGACACCCGAGGGCCTTTGCTGGTCCAACGTGAAGCTTGACAACCTCGCCGCGTGGAAGGGTCTCAAGTTCCGCACGAAGGGTATCTGGGCGAACATACTGCAGAATCCTCAGGTGGGCGCGGCTGTGACGACGCTCTCCAGCTCAGAACTCTACTCCGCACTGGAGCGCGGCATCCTCGATGCGCTGGAGTACTCTACGCCTGGAAGCGACCTGCCCCTCGGCTTCTACGAGGTAACGAAATACCTGATGGTTCCTGGCTTCCATCAGCCGGCCACCGTGCTGTCTGACGTGGTGAACAAGGATTCCTGGAACAAGCTTCCCGCCGATATGAAGGCCATGTATGACGCAGCCAACAGGGCGGCCGGCGTGCAGTGGTACGGCAATTACGTACTCGCCGATGCCGAGGCACTGGCCTTCTACGCGTCCCTTCCGTCTCTCGAAATCGTCGTCTGCCCCGCGGACCTGCAGAAGACGTTCGCCGGTTTTGCTGATCAGGAGTACGCCAAGAACTCCGCTGCTGATCCCTTCTTCAAGAAGGTGTATGACAGCCAGCGTGAATTCAAGGCCAAGTACGACTTCTTCAGCGGCTATCAGTCGATGAACTTCTAAGAGTTGAGAAACGGGCTCTGGCCATGGGCAAAACCGGGCCAGAGCCCTCCCCTTCTCTAGAGGCAGGTTTGACATGCAGAATGAAAAAAGTGTGCAGGGTGGCAGTGGGATTCTCTCGTGGATCGACAGAGCCATATCGTGGTTAGGAGAAGCATCAGGGTTTCTTGTTCTGCCCCTCATCGCGGTAGTCGTGGTTGAGGTCTTCTCCCGGTATGTGCTGCATTCTCCGACCATCTGGGCATGGGAGATGAGCCGGTTCTTCGGCGGCTCCATGTTCGTTCTTGCCCTTGGCTACATCTACCTTCGGGACCAGCATGTACGGGTGGACATCCTGTATAACCGCTGGAGCCCGCGTACTCGCGCCATCATCAATGTGGTGGTAGTCCTCATCATCGTCCTGCCGGTGCTCATCCCCGCGCTTCGTGTCATGTACAACACAGCCGCGTTGTCGTGGAGCATAAAGGAAGTCAGCTCGGACAGCGCCTGGCGCGTGCCGATCTACTGGTTCAAGGCCATAATGCCGTTCTCGATGTTCCTGCTGCTCGTTTCCGTGATCGTCAAGTTCATTCGAGACCTGCGCGTGGTCTTCAAGGGGGAGTCCAATGCTTGATTTCACGCCTTCCCCTCAAATGGTAACCCTCATCATGTTTGGCCTCCTGGTCGTCGGTATCTTCACCGGTTTTCCCCTTGGCTTCGTGATTCTCGGCGTGGCCTTCATCACGGGCCTCCTGTTCATGGGGCCGACTCGAGTCTATGGCATTGTGGGTGCACACACCTACAAGCTGATGGTGAACTACATTCTCCTCGCGCTTCCTCTGTTCGTGTTCATGGGCTCGATGATTGGCTCTTCAGGCATGGCTGAACGCTTGTTTAGCACCCTCTATACGATTCTTGGCGGCATGCGTGGTGGACTTGCGTTGACGGTGATCGTAGTCTCCACCGTGTTTGCCGCCTGCACCGGCGTTATTGCTGCCTCGGTCACGACCATGGGCATCATCGCCATGGCCCCGATGGTTGCCCGGGGGTACGATAGGTCGCTCTCAGCGGGCGCTGTGGCGGCAGGTGGTACCCTCGGCATCCTCATTCCCCCCAGCATCATGCTGGTTATCTATGGCCCGATGGCCGAGATCTCGGTTGGCAAGCTGTTTGCCGGAGCCATCTTTCCAGGTCTCCTGCTCTCAGCCTTGTACATCCTATACATCATCGTGTACTGCCGCGTGAAGCCGCATGCCGGCCCTCCGATTCCACTGGAGGAACGGGAGGCGGTGCCTGCGGCCCGGAAGCTATTCCTTGCCGTTGTGTACATGGTGCCGCCGCTGGCCATCATTTTTGCGGTTCTCGGGACTATCCTGTTTGGCGTTGCGACGCCGACGGAGGCTGCCGGAATGGGCGCCTTCGCTTCGATTGTCGTGGCAGCAGCCTTCAAGTCCCTCAACTGGCAGACGCTCAGGAAAGCCATTTCTGAGACGTTGAGAATCACTGCGTTCGCCGGTCTCCTCACTATCGGCGCGGGCGTCTTCGCTGCCATCTTCCTGTACCTTCGCGGTGGTGAGTTTGTCACCGCGATGGTTACCAACGTGCCTGGAGGCAAATGGGCCAGCCTGCTCATCATCCTGGTAGTTATCTATCTCCTGGGCATGTTCATCGAATGGATCGGTTCCATCTACATCGTCGTACCGGTCTTCACGCCGATTGGGGCCGCCCTCGGATTCGATCCCGTCTGGTTCGCCATCATCATCTGTGTTGCCTACCAGACCGGATTCCTCAGTCCGCCGAACGCGCATGCCATCTTCTACCTCAAAGCGGTCTCGCCGCCGGAGGTGACCCTTGGAGACATCATTAAGGGTGTTGTGCCGTTCATCGGACTGATTACCATCGGGCTTGTTCTATGCATAGTCTTCCCGAGCATCGTGACGTGGTTGCCCTCGGTGACGGTAGGCTAGTAGAGCCCAGGACTATACCTAAGGAGAAGCGAACACATGCGAGTCAATCAGGATACGTGCATCGGCTGTGGTCAGTGCGTTCTGCAGTGCACGGTCGGCGCGATCCGCATGAATGATGGAGTTGCACACATCGACAGGGATGAATGCGTCGAGTGCGGCGTCTGCTACCGCTTCAAGATCTGCCCCGTGGAGGCCATTGAGGAGGAGGAGCTGACCTGGCCACGGCAGGTTCGGGCCGATTTCTCTAATCCCACCACGCTGCACAAGACCACCGGTCTGGCCGGACGCGGGACCGAGGAGATGAAGACCAACGAGATCACCGGGAGGTTCCAACGCGGCTGGGTCGGACTTGGACTGGAATTCGGACGGCCGGGAATCGGCGCGCGGTTGCGCGATGTGGACAAGGCCAGCCGCAGGCTTGCCGCCCTGGGTGCCCACTTTGAGCCTCAGAGTCCGGTTACCGTGCTCATGGAAGACGTCAAGACCGGCAAGCTGCGCGAGGATATTCTCAATGAGAAATGCCTGTCGGCGATCATCGAGTGCGCCTTGCCCATCGAGAAGATCCGTGAAGGGTTGCTGGCTCTTCAGGAGATCGCCAACGAGGTGGAGACGGTCTTCACTGTGGATTGCATCAATGTGGCAGAGGATGATGAATCCCTGCCGATGGATCCCATTCTTGAGGAGATGGGCATTCCCCGCTATCCCAATGGCAAGACCAACGTTGGGCTTGGCCGCCCTCTCTTTGCAGGAGATGCCAGATGACCCATTCGCTTCACAGACGAGGCAGCCGCGATAGTCTGGTCAAGGACTATCCTGTGCTGTGTATGGTGGCCATGGGCCACAACAATGTTGGCTCCAAGCCCGCACTGCAGGAGTTCTTCCGGATCGCGAGCCGCCACAACCCCTCCAACATGGGCACGGTGACTGCCAACGTGATCGGGACGCCGCTGGAGGACGTTATTGCAGGCGCCCACAACCTGTCGCAGGCGGTTTTCTCCAGCAAAGAAGACCTCATCGGCATGCTCAAGGACCTTAAGGAAGCTGATCTCGGAATCTCCATAATCGTGAGCGGACTGGTTGATGTGGTCCACGAGTGCTGCCGCGCGGCCGGACTCAAGCGCCACACCGTCGAGTTCTCTCTCGGCATTTGGGGTAAGAAGGAACTGCTGCCAGCCGACGATGTGCTCGAGGTGACGACCATGTGCGGTCATGGCATGGTCCCTCCCAGGCTTGTGGAGTCGATCGTGGTGGATGTCCGGGAGGGCAAGCTGACGGCCGAGGCGGCCGGCAGGGCTCTCGCGTCCAAGTGCACCTGCGGCATCTTCAACCCGCTGCGTGCAGCAGAGTTGCTCGATGCGATGGCCCGGAAGTAGTACGTATGCGACTGATGGCCGTGGTGAGGCGGTACGCCGTCGTCGCCGTAACGGTCATCGTTGCTGATGGTTTCTCATAGTATCAAAGGAGTGGTGAACATATGCGAGTCAATCAAGATATGTGCATCGGCTGTGGCCAGTGCGTCCTGCACTGCACGGTCGGTGCTATCAGTCTGAACGATGGTGTGGCTGAGATCGACAGGGATGAGTGCGTCGAGTGTGGCGTGTGCTACCGGTTCCATGTGTGCCCTGTGGGCGCCATTGAGCAGGAAGAACTCACCTGGCCTCGTGAAGTCAGGTCCACGTTCTCCGATCCGACCACCGTTCATAAGGCGACGGGCATCGCCGGACGTGGCACTGAGGAGATGAAGACCAACGAGGTCACCGGCAGGTTTCAGCCTGGCTGGATTGGACTTGGACTGGAGTTCGGACGGCCCGGTATCGGTGCGCGACTCCGTGACGTCGACAAGGCCAGCCAGCGGCTCGCCAGGTTGGGTGCTCATTTCGAGGCCAACAGCCCGGTCACGATCCTGATGGAAGATGTGAAGACGGGCAAGATTCGCGAGGACGTCCTCGACGAGAAGTGCCTGTCCGCCATCATCGAGTGTGCCCTGCCGGTCGAGAAGATCCGTGACGGCCTCAAGGCTCTTCAGGAGATAGCCAAGGAAGTTGACACGGTCTTCACGGTCGACTGCATCAACGTAGTGGCGCCGGACAACTCCCTGCCGATGGAGCCCATTCTCACGGAAATGGGCATCGCCCGGTATCCCAATGGCAAGACCAATCTGGGACTGGGCCGCCCGGTCTACAAAGGAGGCGCCAAATGACCCATACACTACACCGACGTGGAAGCCGCCAGAGTCTCGCCCACGATTTTCCCATGCTGTCTATCAAGGCCGTGGGATTCAATGACGAAGGTTCTGAGCTCAAGTTGCGGAAGTTCCTGGAAATCGCCAGGCGTCACAATCCTGTCAACATGGGCAGCACTACAGCCAACGTCTTTCAGCAGCCTGTGGAGCAGGTGCTGCAGGGCGCCGGCAAGGTCTCTCACGCGGTCTTCTCAACTACCGACGATCTCGTCGCGATGATGAAGGACCTCAAGGAGGCCGATCTCGGCATGTCCGTGGTTGTCAGCGGGTTGGTCGATGTGGTCGACGAATGCTGCCAGAAGGCAGGCATTCAGCGCCATACTGTTGAGTTCTCTCTCGGCATCTGGGGCAAGACCGAATTGCTTCCTCCGGATGACATCCTTGAGGTGACCACGATGTGCGGCCATGCCATGGTTCCTCCTAAACTCGTTCAGTCCGTTGTCGAGGACGTGCGCGCTGGCAAGATGACCGGGGAGGCGGCCGGAAAGGCGCTTGCGCCGCAGTGCACGTGCGGCATTTTCAATCCGGTGCGCGCCGGCGAGCTGGTGGCGGCCATGGCCGCCAAGAAGAAGTAACCGTCCGTTGCTGCCGGCGGCGCTGGTCGCAAACTGGCGCCGCCGGCAGACTGATCTGCAGCGCGTGTGGCCAGGTGAGATGATGTCGAAGTTGGGTGGTCACCGGGAATCCGTGCCCGCAGACTGGCATGCATGAGGGGGTGGAGGTGGCCATGGTGGTGCGCTCTGTCCTGCTCCATGCCTGTGATTCCAGGGTGGCAATTCTGTTCCTAGGAGAAACCCGATGAGAATAGATGAGAATCTGTGTATCGCGTGCGGCTCCTGTGTGCCGTACTGCCCTATGAAGGCGATCAGTCTCGGTGACGTCGCGGTCATCGACCAGGATGAGTGCGTCGAATGTGGCGTCTGTGCTCGGGCCGCGGTGTGTCCCGTCGATGCCTTCGTTGACGAACCGGCCTCGTGGCCGCGTTCGGTTCGTTCCGCCTTCTCTAATCCCACGGTTGAACACAAGGAGACCCGTGTGGCCGGCCGTGGGACCGAGGAGATGAAGACGAATGAAGTCACGGGACTGTTCAAGAGCGGCTGGATCGGAATGGGCTTCGAGTTTGGCCGACCTGGCATCGGCGCCCGTTTCCGTGACGTGGATTTGGTCGCTCAGGCGCTGGCCCGTCTGGGTGTGGTCTTCGCGGACAACAACCCTGTGACGAAGCTCATGGTGGACAAGAAGACCGGCAAGATAAGCGATGAGGTTCTTGACCAGAAGGTGATGTCCGCCATCATCGAGTGCATGTTCCCCATCGAGAAGATGAAAGACGTCCTGCGAACCTTCACGACACTGGCTCCGAAGTTGCATACGGTCGTCAGCGTGGAGTGCATCAACAAAGTGGAGCCGGATGACTCGCTGCCGATGGATGCGATTCTGAAGGAGATGGGCATCACGAGACGCATCAATGGTAAGACCAACGTGGGGCTCGGTCGCCCGCTGGCGGCATGACGACGCGGGTGCTCGCGGTCGGTTGGGATCTCTCAACCTGTCACCGGCGACGCGAGGCCTTCGGTCTGGTAGCTTTGCAGGAGGACAATGGAATGACACATACATTGCACAGGCGGGGTTCCGCTGAAAGCCTCTCCAACGATTTTCCCATGCTTTCCATCAGGGCCGTCGGCTTCAACGATGAGGGCTCCGATGAGAAGCTTCAGAAATTCATGCGCATCGCCATGCACCACAAGCCGGTGAATATCGGTGCGGTGAGCCTTGGCAACATGTTCAGTCACGAACCCGAGGAAATCATCTCGAAGGCGCATGGGGTAATGCACGCCGTCTTCGATAATCCACAGGCGGTAATCGCGTGTCTGCGTGAACTGAAGAGCGCCGACGTAGGCATGTCTGTGGTGGTGAGCGGCATCCTCGATGAAGTGAACAAGTGCTGTAAGGATGCCGGCCTCAAGCGCCACACCGTGGAGTTCTCACTTGGTGTGTGGGGTGAGACCGACAGGCTTCCCCCCGAAGAGGTTCTCGAGGTGACCACGATGTGTGGTCACGGACTGGTTTCGGCAAGTCTCGTCACCCATATGGTGGAGCAGATACGCTCGGGCGCTCGAACCGCTGAAGATGCGGCGAAGGAGCTGGCACGGCAGTGTACGTGTGGCGTCTTCAATCCGGTCAGGGCCGCGAAGCTTCTATCTGCGATGGCCGCTGCCTAGCGTCCAGCAGCTACTTCAGAGAGGCCTTCAGGTTGCCCGCGGCAAGCCGCGTCAGCAGTTTGAAGGCCTCTTTCGTCGCCCCGGGGTTGGCTATGCCTTTGCCCGCAATATCCATTGCCGTGCCGTGAGCGGGTGTGGTGATCGGGATGGGAAGTCCCCCACAAACCGTCACTCCCCTGTGGAAACCGAGGAGCTTGGTGGCTATCTGCCCCTGGTCGTGGTACATGGACACCACGCCATCGTATCGCTCAACCTTGATGCGCAGGAAAATGGTATCGGCCGGGAATGGCCCGAATGCGGCGATTCCCTCTCTCACCGCATCTTCGATAGCAGGGGCAATCTGGGCCTTCTCCTCCGAGCCGAAGAGGCCGCCATCACTTGCGTGTGGGTTCAGTGCAGATACTGCGATTCGCGGAGCCTTGATTCCGTAGTTCCGGAGAGATCTGTCCAGGAGACGTATGGTCTCAAGCACCCGCGTTCTTGTGATCAGAGACGGAACCTTCGCCAGTGACACGTGTGAACTGACACGTGACGTCCAGAGATCGCGCAGGACATTGTGCTCTCCGTAGGACGTGGTCACGCCGAGTTCGTGCGCAAATAGCGCCAGCTCGCTTGGATAGGGTGAGCCGGCCAGGCGCAGAGCCTCTTTGTTGAAGGGCGCGAAAAGGATGCCATGCAAATTGCCAGCTCTTGCCTGTTCAAGCGCGAATCGTGCGGTGATGAGGGCGCTCTTGCCTCCCGCGGCACTGACTCTGCCGTGAGTGATTGGCCCAACCTCTGCAGCAGAGAGATGCAGAAACCTGACGCCGGTCTGATTGGGGAGGTCGCGGATGTCCTCGATGGCGTCCAGTTGAACGCGTGTGCCCGCGATGCGTTGGGCGTCGGCAAGTACGCCGCGATCGCCGATGACGGCCACGTGGACCGACCGGGCGATGTCCCTGGACGCGAGCAGCCTGGCGACAAGTTCCGGTCCGATGCCTGCGGGGTCTCCGAGCAGTATGGCGATTCTCGGCTTCATAGCACTCCTTGGAGCACGTGATGCCGGCTAGACTAGACGTCTGATTCCCACATGTCAAACCGGTGCTGGCTGAGAACCGGTTGTGGGTGGCGCGAATGTGCAAGCCGTGTGTCGCGCACTGACTTCCTGTGGTGGGGTGATTGTGGATTGGCCGGCGTGGTGGCTTCGCCGGACAGTTCAAGAACGCAGAGTGCGGGCGCCTCGCTCCGTCAGTCTCCGGGCGAGTGGCCCCATGACCTCGCGCACGCCGTTCAACCGCACCGTTTCCCGCCTCCCTGTCACCATGAGTTCCAGTTCGCGGGCACGGACCATTATTCCAAGTAGCAGGAGCGCGGCGCCCGCGACAGGAAATGCGGTGCTTGTGCCGCCGAGCGCGAAGAGGGCGACACCGCAGAGGATGAGCCAGACATTGACATGTGTCACTTCTCGCAGTCCTGCGATGCTGCGATACTCAAAGGCATCGGCGGCGCCGTCGCGCAGGATGATGAGACGGGTTGCCGTGGCATACGCCTCGGCGCCCTTGAGTTCGTAACGAACCTCGACTTCCTCACCCGTCGTCAAGAGCTGTCGTACCGCGGCGGGCAAGGGATGAGCAGCGCTTTCGGAGTTGGGTGGCGTTGAGGGCGACATGACCAGAGGCTACTGCCTGCACGGTGCCGTGTCAAACGCGGTAAGTCACGTTGGTGGTCTGAGGCACCCCGGGGTCAGAGCCCGGTTGACGGCGCTCAGGCTTTGAGCTTCTTACCCGTGGCTTTGCAGAAGGCTTCCAATGCGGAGTGCTGCACGAGATAAGCCCGCCCGACGCGGAAGGCCTCAAGTTTCGTGCCGTTGACCCCGCGTTTGATCCACTGGTGGACCGCCTGCCGGGTGACAGGAGGGTCTATCAGCTTCCCCGCCTCCTCCACACTGTGGTAGTCGCGCGTCTCTCCGTCGGACGGGTGCCGCTTGCCGCCCCCGCGGCCGACACGAAAGCGCGCCAAAGTATCGCCGAGGTTCACGAGTGTCAACTATACCACACTGTGCACAACGGTGCGATAGCCATTTGGATGATTCTGCGGATGGATTCGTACCGTTGTCCTGCGAAGCTGGCAGCCCCCGGATGGCTCGCCGCGGTCCGGCGTAGTGTCCGTCCCCTCGGTCCACGCCACCGCCGCCTCGTAGTGCTGCTCCGTTGGCATCGTGTCTCGCGCTGTGTGGTCTAAGGAGTGCCTCTTCGGCATTTCGCATTCGGTCGCATGCGCTGCTGAGAATGGTGGACAATTGTCAATGACGTTCACGTGAACGCATGCTGGTGCGGATGAGAGGTTTGTGGCACACTACACCGTTGTTATGGAGAACTCCGTAGATACATCGTTGCCCGACTACCGCTGCGCCCGTCACCCATCCCGCGTGTATCAGGGGCGGGAGCTGGATAGCGAATTCGTTGTTACGGTATACGATTCCGCGTTGCCCTGCGATGATCAGAACCCCCGTGCGCTGTCGCCCTCGGCGTCAAAAGCGATCAAGGACGCCTCACCACGCTTTGGCTGGGGAACAGAGGACGAATCATCGCTTCAACTCGCTATCGCCCTGTTGTTCGATGTGAGCGGGGATGCCGGGGTGGCGCTCAAGTGGTGTCAGCAGTTCACGAGAACATATGTAGGCAAACTGGGTCCCGTCTGGACCGTACCCGAGGTGGACATCGCGTTGTGGCTCTACTGCTACGAGAACGCCGGGCCCCAGGCGTAACCACGTACGGTCGTTTCCGCTTCTGACCTTTCCGAATCGCCAGCCGACAGTCGTCAGTGCCGCTGTCCTTCCGCCGTTGCCATGGGACCGGCCTTCGCGCGCTGCTCGAGCCGCGCAGTCGTCGTCTTTGATTGCCCCGCAACGTGAGATATGGCGCACGATTTGACAGATCACTCGTTTATTTCTAACATATGTCAGAAATGATGATGGTCGCTTCGAGGATGAAGACATGCCAAGACCACCGAAACTGAGACAGATCGCGGCAGTACCAGCGGTAACGTTCTTCAAGCCGGCGGGAATGCCGATGAATAGCCTGGAGATGGTGACGCTGGCGCTGGAAGAGGTTGAGGCGATACGGCTTAAGGATGTTGAAGACCTGCATCAGGAAGAATGCGCGCAACGGATGGGTGTGTCCCGAGGCACATTCCATCAGATCCTCAAATCGGCTCGTGGCAAGTTGGCCGATGCCATATTGAACGGCAAGGCGATACGGGTTGAGGGCGGATCGTTTGCCTTCCCGGGTGGGCGTTTCCGCTGTCGACGCGATGGTAGTGAATGGACCCTGCCACCTGGCCCGCTGCCCGGCCTGTCTTCGGTAACCTGTCCTACATGCAACAGCCACGAAGTGCATCCGGTGCCGCAACCGTGCGGACCGATGCGGAATGCCATGCCCGGACGCTGGGGACACGGCTGGCAGGGGCCGTGGGGGAGACGCCCCAATTCACCCCAATGGCGGGGGAGACTCCGAGAAGACGAGTCGGAACCAGACGTTGATCAGGGTATGTCACAAGTTGAAGCACGTACCGATGAGAACGGGCCACGGTCTGGTATGAGCCTGGATTCACCGGGGTCCCGTGTGCGTGAGCAACAGGAACATGAACTGGAATAACGCTGTGAAGGAGGTGCACGATGCCGAGAGGTGATGGCACTGGTCCGATGGGTATGGGCCCGATGACGGGTCGGGCGGCTGGCTTCTGCGCCGGCTTTGGTACGCCTGGCTACATGAATGCCGGCCCTGGCTGGGGCTATGGCCGTGGATTCGGCCGCGGACTCGGCCCGGGATTTGGCCGCGCTTGGGCAGGCCGGGGACGCCCCGGTCGTGGCTTCGGCATGCGGGCAGGCTGGTACGGCATGCCGTATGGCCGCTGGTAGCAGAAGTCGATGAATGACGAATGCAATGCGGATGGAGGGATGAACTATGCCTGGAGGAGATAGAACAGGACCGATGGGTATGGGCCCGATGACGGGGCGCGGATTGGGCTATTGTGGCGGTCCTGGCGCGCCTGGCTATGCCAGGGGGGCGTCTGGATGGGGTGGTGGCTTTGGCCGAGGGTTCGGCTGGAGGTTCACTCGCAGGCCGGGGCCGTGTTTCGTGGCTCCTCGGTGGGCTGCGCCTGCCGGCAGATGGGGAGCGTGGCAGATCAGCCGCGAAGAAGAACTCGAGTACCTGAAGGGACAAGCCGACATGCTCAAAGATGAACTCGATGCCATACGTGGACGCATCGGTCAGATCGAGGCAGAAGGTGCTTCCGATTCTGGGGAGGAAGAGTGAGAGTCGCCGTATCGGCTGCCGGGCCGACGCTCGATTCACCGGTTGATCCCCGGTTTGGTCGGTGCACGTATTTCGTGGTGGTGGATACGGACACGATGTCCGCTGAGGCCATCGAGAATGCAAGTGTGGCGGCAGCCCAGGGCGCAGGGATTGCGACCGCTCAGATGATCGCCGGCAAGGGAGTTGAGGTGGTTCTCACCGGCAACTGTGGACCGAATGCGTATGAGGCACTCGCGGCCGCAGGAATCCGGGTCGTCACCGGCGTCACAGGGTCGGTGCGCGATGCCGCCCGTGCGTATGCCAGTGGGCAGATGCAGCCGAGTGACCGGCCAAACGTGGCCTCGCACCATGGAATGGGGTTGACCCAGGGGCGTGGCATGGGGAGTGGGATGATGCGCAGCGAAACACCTGCGCGGGCCAATTCCTCGACCTCACAGCCTGCTACCGCAGTGACCGACTTGCTGCTCGATCTCAAGATGCAACTCGATGCGCTGCGCGAACAGGTTGCCGAGATAAACAACCGTATCGATCAACTGCACAAGCAGAACTGATTGGACTGCTCTGCGGGCGAGGCCAGCTGTAGGGTGGCCTCGCCCGCACCAGGTACAGTCGCAAACGACGCTGTGCGAGACCCATTCGCACAGCCTGGGAGGTGTGGAAATGCCATTCGGAGATGGAACTGGACCTATGGGACAGGGAGCCGGCACTGGTCGTGGACTGGGACGTGGACTGGGTCGCGGTCGCATGGCGGGCGACAGGGCTGGAGCGGGGCCGGGGGGCTCATGCGTCTGTCCCGCGTGTGGTGCCCGGGCGCAGCACCAGGTGGGAGTCCCCTGCAATTCGTTGAAGTGTCCCAACTGCGGGGCGCGGATGACGCGAGCGTAGTTCATGATAGTCTCAATCGCGAGCGGAAAAGGCGGCACAGGCAAGACGCTGGTAGCGACCAGCCTTGCGTGTGCCCTGAATGGAACCGTGCCTGTTACATTGCTGGACTGCGATGTGGAAGAGCCGAACGATCACCTGTACATGAACGCTCGTCTCATCGCATCCCGGCCCGTGGCGATTCAGGTGCCTTTCGTGGATGAATCGAAGTGTATCCACTGTGGCATGTGTCACGATGTCTGTGAGTTCAATGCCATCGCGGTGATGGGCTCGGCGGTCCTCGTCTTCAAAGAGCTGTGCCATGGATGTGGTGCGTGCACGCACTTCTGCCCGGTGGGCGCAATCACCGAAGTGCCTCACGAGATCGGAGTTGTGGAGGAGGGCGATGCCGGTGGCATTTGTTTCATCGATGGCGTACTCACCATCGGCCAGCCCATGGCGCCGCCCATAATCCGCCAGGTCAAACAGCATACAGGTACAGAGGGCATCACCATCATAGACGCCTCTCCAGGGACCTCGTGCCCGGTGGTTGAGGCGGTGAAAGGGAGCGACTTCTGCATTCTTGTCACTGAACCGACTCCGTTCGGGTTGAACGACCTTCGGCTGGCCGTGGAGACGATGCGGGAGCTTGGCCTGCCGCACGGCGCCATCATCAACAGGGTTGGTGTCGGCGACGCGCGAACCGAGGAATACTGCGCACAGGAAGGCATCCCTGTGCTGATGACTATCCCGTTGGATGAAAGAATCGCACGAACCTATTCGCGGGGAATTCCCCTCGTTGAGGCCCTTCCGGAATACCGCCAACGGTTTCTGAGCCTTTATCAGCGGGTCACGGAGTTGGTCAATGAAAGAAGTAGTCGTTCTTAGCGGCAAGGGGGGCACCGGCAAGACGAGCATCGTCGGCGCCTTCGCCGCGCTCGCGGGGGAGAAGGTGCTGTCCGACTGCGATGTCGATGCGGCTGATCTCCATCTGCTGCTCTCGCCGACTCCGTTGGAGGAACACGAGTTCTGGAGCGGAGAAGTCGCTGTCATCGATCCTGAGAAGTGCACGCAATGTGGCCTCTGTCAGGAGATATGCCGCTTCGATGCCATTCACGACTACACCGTGGGCAGAGTTGGCTGTGAAGGATGTGGCTTCTGTGCGCGCATCTGTCCCGCCGGGGCTATCCAGATGCGCGACAACCTCGCCGGCCACTGGTTCATCTCGGAGACGCGATTCGGCCCGCTGGTGCACGCAAAACTCGGCATCGCACAGGAGAACTCCGGCAAGCTGGTTCACCTGGTGCGGCAGAAAGCGAAAGAGGTCGCGGTGAGCAAGGGGCTCGAAGTGACGATCAACGACGGTCCCCCCGGTGTGGGCTGTGCGGTCATCTCCTCTCTCTCGGGTGCGGGGCTCGCCTGTATCGTGGCGGAGCCCTCGGTGTCAGGCATCCACGATATGGAGCGTGTGCTTCAGGTATGCCGCCACTTCAGTGTGCCTGCCCTCGTGTGTATCAACAAGTTCGATATCAACGAAGAGGGGACTGAGCAGGTCGAGAGGTACTGCGAGCAGCAGAGTGTGGCGGTCGTTGCGAAGATCCCCTTCGACACCAGGGTGACGCAGGCACAGGTGCAGGGCGTCTCCATTGCCGAGTTCACCGACGATCCGAGCCTCGTCGGGCCCATCGAGGCTGCGTGGCACGCCGTATCGGCTCGCGTGTGAGCGGCGTGATTGCCTGCCATATGATGTAAGATTGTGTGTTTCCTCGCGGCAGAGAGAAATTGGCCCGCGGGGGAAACAGGGAGTGAACAGTAATGAGATACGCGCTACCGGTAACCGGCGGCAGGCTCGCGGCGCACTTCGGGCATTGCGAGGCGTTTGCCATGTTCGATGTTGATGACGCCTCAAATGCGATCGTGGCGAGTGAAATCATCCCGTCTCCGGGACACCAGCCCGGCTTCCTGCCTGGATGGCTGGCGGAACAGGGTGTGTCCGCGATCATCGCGGGCGGTATGGGACCACGTGCGGTGAGCCTCTTCGAAGAGAATCGGGTCGAGGTCATCCTTGGAGCCCCCGAGGGTGAACCGCGGGAAGTCATGGAATCCTACCTCGCGGGCTCTCTCGCGACGGGAGACAACGTCTGCGATCATGAACATGGCGTTCATTCGTGCTGAGAGGATGTGCCTTCGATGGATGAACAGATAGAGCACCTGTTGGATTCGATCCTGGTTCCGGGGGCGGACCGAAGCCTACTGCAGTTGGGGCTTGTCCGCGCCATCGAACGAGAGGACGGTCACGTGCGCATCGTCCTCGGCGATACCGCCCTGGTGGATGAGGTGAAGGACATGGTCGAACAGGCAGTCCGGGCCTCGTGTACCGCGGTTGTGGGCCAGGAATGCGTGGTTGAGTTCGTCAGTCTGACCACTGAAGAGGCCAACACCATCGGTCACACGGTTGCGATAATGAGTGGCAAGGGTGGCGTAGGCAAGTCGCTGGTGACTGGACTTCTCGGCGTCGCGCTGGGACGCATGGGGTACCGGGTCGGTATTCTCGACGCCGATCTGACCGGCCCGAGCATTCCCAAGATGTTCGGAGTGGAGGGCAGGCCGTACGGCAACGCCGGCGGCATCATTCCCGTGGTCTCATCCGCGGGTAAGCCCGTTATGTCCATGAACCTGCTGCTTGAAAGCAGCGATCAGCCGGTCATCTGGCGCGGCCCGCTCATCGATAAGGCGCTACGGCAGTTCGGCAAGGAAGTGCTATGGGGGCGGCTGGACTACCTGCTTATCGATCTGCCTCCGGGCACGGCCGATGCCGTTCTCACTGTGATGCAGGCCTTCCCCATCGATGGGGCCGTGGTCGTGTTCACGCCGCAGGATCTTGTGGATATGATCGTTCGCAAGGCCATCAATATGGCCGGCATGATGCAGAAGCGTGTTCTCGGTGTGGTTGAGAACATGAGCTACCTCTATGTGCCCGAGATCGACAAACGAATGGAGCTTTTCGGCCCCAGTCGTGGCGAGGAGATGGCGAGGGTGGCTGGCGCTCCGTTGCTTGGCCGTATTCCTGTGGACCCGTCGCTGGCGACGCTATGCGACCGTGGCCTCATAGAAGAGTATCAATCGGACGTCGTCTCTGAACTTGGAGAGAACCTGCTCTCCGCGCTTGGAGAGCAGCCGAGGTAGCCTCCGCTCAGACGCAGTCACCCAGTTCGTCGCGCCCACGCGTTCGGTCGCGACTCGTTGCGACCCGGTTGCCACGTTCCGATAGCGGCTCTACCGTGCTTCGACAGCGACCCTTAAGAATGTGTATCCTTCGGTCGCTTGAGAGGTTGCCTCATGTCTGAGCCAGGTTTCCGCCGGATTCCGGCATTCCGTGCGTTCGTCACGCTCATGGCGCTTGTGTGCCTCGCCGCCCTGGGTGGCACTGCATGCACGCCTCGCGATGTCACAACGGATTGGCCGGTCGTTCAAGCGGATGGGAGCCTCGTTCTGGTATCCGGCGGATACGGGTACGAGGTGGCCGACATCGTGCTGATCGACACCGAGAAGGTTCCTGTGCCCGGTGACGTGGTGCAGTATGATGACCGATTGAACAGGAGCGATTGTCATGCATTCGGGCCCGGACAGTATCTCGCCAGGGTAGTCGCGGTGTCGGGCGCGGTTGTCACGTTTGATGAGTGCGTCTTCACCTCGGCCTGCTATCTCGGCGCCATCGAGTGCGGTCCGGGCATCTCGCCGCGGACGCAGAACGTGTGCTGGGGGGACGACTGGTACGACGATGTCGTCGGCCTGAGTCTGACCGTCCCGGAGGGAGAATACCTCGCCAACCGCTGGATCGGACAGGAGTGCCGTGAGGTCGGCGGCGAGTCTCTGGCCGGCTCCCGATTCACCATCAAGTCCGATGCGGTTATCGGCGTCGTGGTGAAGAAGCTGGGGCACGATGATCGCATGCAGGAGTACCTCGAAGGCATCCGCTACTGAGAACGCACCGGCCTGTGCACGCCTGGGTCGTCTCACCTTTGAGACGTTGCGCCTGAACCATGGGGAGGTGAGGGGCTATCCCATCGACGGCGCGCCCGTCACGGTTTACTCCCGCGGCATTCACAGGTTCTTCACACAACCGTAGTACTGTTAGTCCCGAGGTTCACCGGCGGGATGTGGTGGGGAGCAGTCACCTCACTTCCTCTTCCCACCACAGACCGCCGCTCAAGGACCTCTCGGGCGGCGAAGCCCTGGTCCCCCGGATCGCGGGCGGGCCGAAAGCTTTCGTGTCTGTGCACACAACATCCAGCAGAGGCAGTGGTGATAGTGCGGCGATAATTGTTGACTAAAAGAGTCTACATTAGCGGCAAAGGAGTGACCGGTGAGACTGAGTACACGTTCCCGCTACGGCATGAGGGCCCTGGTGGATATCGCGCGCCAGAGCCGCGAAGAACCGGTCAGGCTGAAGGACATCGCCCGGCGGCAGGATGTCTCGCTCTCATACCTGGAGCACATCATCGGGCCTCTCATCGCCGGAGGATTGCTCAGGAGCACTCGTGGTCCTGGAGGCGGGCTCTCCTTGTTGCGGGAGCCTCAGGAGATACCGCTGGTGGAGGTGATTTCCCTTCTCGAGGGTCCGCTTGGTGCCGTCGACTGCGTGTCCAGTCCTGACGTGTGCCAGCGCTCTCTCGCGTGTGCGACCCGCCGCTTGTGGGTTGAACTCGCGGATGCGATGGACGGGGTGCTGCGTTCGAAGACCCTGGCCGATCTCATCCACCAGGACGAGTCAGAGGCACGAGGCGCGTGTGTGCCGGAAGCGATGAAACCGCTGCGCGTCGCCGCGCCGGGTCCGGGGGGCCTGTCGGCCGCCGGGAAGAGGAGCCCGCAGTGAGGCTGTCAACTATAGTCATCAAAGACATGGCGCGGCGCAAGCGCCGCGTGTTGCACTCGGTGCTTGGTGTGTCCATAGGTATCACCACGGTCATCGCCATGCTCACCGTGGCCGATGCCGGCGAGACCCTGTTGCGCAGCGAGCTGGAGAGGTATGGGCCCAATCTCACGGTGGTGCCCGCCACCGCGCGGCTGGATGTGGAGCTTGGCGGATTGACGATGGGTTCGGTGACCGTGGGTGAGACCATGATCGATGAGTCGGTCCTGCCCCTCATTCAGCAGGTGGCTGACGATGCCATACGGGCCGATATGGGCATCTCTGACCCTGGCCCAATTGCCATCGTGGCGCCGCGGCTGTACCTGCCTGGCGACGTCGACGGGCGCACTGTCACGATGGTCGGCGTTCTGCCTGCGGAGGAGAAGGCTATCCGTGTGTGGTGGGGCTTCACCGATGGAGGGTATATGAGCGGTCCCGATTCGCTTGTGGCCGGAGCGGTTGCGGCCAGGTCGCTGGGGCTCTCGGCGGACAGCACCGTCCGTGTCTCGGGTCGCGACTATCGCGTCAGTGGCATCCTCTCGGACAGTGGCTCGAACGATGACTTCCTGCTCTTCGTCCCGCTGCAGACCCTGCAGGCGGCCTCGGGCAAGGAGGGCGTGGTTTCGACCATTGATGTCCGTGCTCTGTGTACTGGATGCCCGGTGGAGATGATCGCGCAGGCGCTGTCGACGGATATCCCGGGCATTCACGCCGTGGCCGTGCGGCAGGTGGCTGAAGCCGAACTGGGGATGTGGCACGGAATGCGCACTATCGTGCTGGTGCTCGCGTCGGTGACGCTGCTGGTCGGGCTGTTCGGAGTCATGAACTCCATGTCCGCCATGGTGATGGAGCGGCGCAAGGACATAGGCATCATGCGCGCGGTTGGCGCATCCAGGCGCCAGATAGTCTCCATGTTCCTGTACGAGGCGCTCGTGCTCGGACTGCTCGGAGGCGCGGCCGGCTATGCCGCCGGTCTTCTGCTGGCCCTTGGAGTGGGCCCGCTCATGCTGGATGGCGTCGGCATCACGCCGGTGTTCGCGTATGTGCCGCTGGCCGTCGGCCTTGCGGCGGGCATCTCCATGATCGCCGCCCTGCACCCTGCGCTCGGCGCGGCAGCGATGAAGGTCGCAGACGCCGTCCGGACGTCTTCCTGAGGAGCGAGGAAATGCTGGAACTCAATTGCGTATCCCGATTCTATGGCGAGGGGGCTGCCAGGGTGACGGCGCTCGATCACGTGTCCATCGCCATCGCCCCCGGCGAGTTCCTCTCGATAATGGGGCCCTCGGGCAGTGGAAAATCCACACTGCTGAACGTGATGGGGGGTGTCGACCGTATCAGCGAGGGAGAGATCCTTCTCGACGGTGTGCGGTTCGACCTGCTCTCGGAGGAGGAACTCACCGCCTTCCGGCGGGGCAGACTGGCCTATGTCTTTCAGCAATACCACCTGGTGCCGTCGCTCACCGTGCTGGAGAACGTGATGCTCCCACTCGTTTTCCGTGGCCTGTCCTCCGAAATGGATACGGCGCGCCTCATGCTGGAGCGGGTAGGGTTGAGTCATCGTGCCGGACACCGGCCGTCGGAACTGAGCGGTGGCGAGCAGCAGCGGGTGGCAGTCGCCCGCGCGCTGGTGAACGACCCGGCGCTTATTCTCGCCGACGAACCCACGGGCAACCTGGACCAGGCGTCGGGGCAGCAGATAATGAGACTCTTCATGGAGTTGAACGAAGAGGGGCGGGCCATCGTGATGGTGACCCACAATCCACAGCTGGCCCGCTGCGCCAGGGAGATCGTAGAACTGACCGACGGTCATGTGGTCTCGCGCAGACTGGTGGACGAGCGTGAGTCGCCGTCGGCCACCTGGCGCGAGGGCGCGCGTCTATGTGAGGTGCCGGCGTGAGACGAAGGCGTGTGGTGCAGTTGGCGACGTGTGCCCTGGCACTGTCGCTCATGCTGCTCGCCACGGCCTGTGCGCCGGAAGCTCCTGAGGCGGCGCCCGGTCCCGGAGGTGAGCCGCCGGCGTCTTCCATTCCCGCCGCCGGAACGCAGCCTGCCGGTGACGATGCCGTGCCTGCGGCCATGGCTGAAGCGCCCACGGCGAACGCACTTCCAGGACTGTCATCGCGGACTACACGCGGACATGTCTGGGCGGATCCCACCATCTCCGGCGATGAAGTGCGGCTCTCCGCGGAGGTTGCCGCACTTGGAGATCACGTACACGTCGAGGTGCCCGGTGCAACTGGCGTACTGGGATTCATCGGCTACTTCTCCGGTGCTGATTTCCTTCTGCGGGCCACGGTCTGTCCAAATTGCGGGGCGGAACGCATCGAATGGGGCGTGAGCCTCGTCGTGTGCCGCGCGTGCGGGACCACATTCGACCTCGTTACCGGGGAAGCAAGCCAGAATGGGCGCGGCTATCCCCAGGGCTCGATTCCATATTCATTGAACGGCGACTACCTCGTGTTCTCTCTGGCGGAGCTCGCCATGGCCCATGCCCGGACCTCATCGGGGCAAGAGACCATACTGCCGCTGCCTGAGGTTATCGAGGACGACGACCGCGGCGACAGGTCATGGCCGCGCTGCTGCGTGCCGTGACAGGCGGACTGACGGCCCTGCGAGGGATGAAGGAGTAGAGAGGAGACAACTATGAGAGCGAAGAGAACGGTACTTGTGTGTGGTCTTGTGGCGGCACTCGCCACGTTGGCGGCATGTGCCGCCCCGGCGCAGGATCCTGTGATACCTGCACCTACGGCTGCCGCACCGGAAGTCACGCCGGCACCCGCATCACAGCCGGCGCCGGTGGCGCCCGCCCCGGTCCCCGTGATTCCATCGACGGTCGCCGCCACTGGCCCCGTCACCGCCACCCCGCTCATCGTGTCCCATGACGGCGACGCGGTGAGCATCCCGCTGTCGGCGATAGCGGAGGTGGTGAACGCCGAGTTCGGCATCTCCGTGGATGAGCGGTCGCTGGACTTTATGGCGTACATCGTGGATGGCCGGCTCTATGTTCGCGCCAGCGCATGTCCACCGTGTACCTCGCTGGCATACACGCTGGACGGAGATGAACTGTTGTGTGAAGCGTGCGACAGCCGCTTCGACGTTGTGACGGGTGAGGGCGTTGCAGGCGCGTGCGTGGATTACCCGAAGGCCTCAGTGCCATATGAGGTGGATGGCGACCGCGTCGTCATGAAGGTCGTCGACCTTGTCAGGGCGTGGGACGAGACCGAGCTTGAAGGAACCGCGCCTCTGCCGGAAGAGGTCTTCCTGGCGGTGGAAGAGCCGGCCGAGCCGGCGTCGCGACCCTCCTGCTGCGGCGGATGAGCATGATTGGCCACGGCGCCGGGTTCGGCGTGCCGGGAACTGCTGTTGAAAGGATGACATGATGAAGCTACGAAGAGGAGCACTGCTATTGGTACTCGCGGGGTTGCTTGCGGCGACCGCCTGCGCGGCGCCGGCTGCCACTGCGCCCGCGCCGCAGAACGAGCGCATTCCAGGGACGTGGGTGGACGCGGTTGTCACGGGCGGTGCGGTCAGTTTGCCGCTCTCGCTGGTGGAACAGAACGTGAACACCCATTTCACGTTGGCGGTTGACGGTCGCGAGCTTGCCTTCATGGCCTACGTGCTGGATGACTCGCTTGTCGTGAGGGCCAACGCCTGTCCTCCGTGCCGCTCTCGCGGATTCGCGCTGGACGGCGCCATCCTGGTGTGCGATGCCTGCGCGACCACCTTCGATGCGCGCGATGGCAGCGGCATCGCCGGGGCGTGTGTCGATTACCCCAAGGCTGAAGTCCCCAAGAGGGTTGTCGATGGCTCGCTGGTGATGCTCATGGAAGACCTTGTGATGGCATATGACGAGACGCTGGTGGTGGGGTAGCCGGTGTCGCGGCAGCTGTGGGCGACTCGGTCACTTCAATTCACGTCTTCTTAACAATCGGCTGGTAGCATGAGTTTGGACGTTATTACTGTGAGAGGAGGCACGGGACGATGATTCAGGCAACTGGACTCTACACCGTTGGCGGACTGATGATGATGCTGTTCTTGTCCGCCTGCGCCGCTGCCGGCGGCAGAGATGCCGAAGGCCCGACTCCTTCCGTACGCGACAGGCTTGCCCCACGTGTGGTGCCGGTCTCCACTGATGATCGGCAGCGCTCCGATGATGATGTGCCCGTTGCCGGCTAGGCCGGCAACGGGCCTGGTGCCTCCGTCATGATGACGGAACCGTGCTCCCCGAGTGTTGGCGCGCTCCCATTCCGATGGTGCTCGGCTCCTCTCCGAATGAGAACCTGCCTCGTTGCCCCCCTTGACACCCACTCGTACCCCGTCTATAGTCCCTCGTGAGGACACTCGGTTCATTGCTGTACGCCGGCGAGGTTGGTGCGCCCGCCCCCGGCGCCAGGCGCAGAGTGCTCCTTCCCCTCAGGAGACTCCTCTCATGATGGCTCGAGCGGCGGTTATATGGGCTGTGATCGGTCTGGTGGTGGCGTTCGTCATCGACTTCGTCACACCGTCCGGTGCGCATGTGTGGCTCTACACCGGGTTCGGCATCATCGCCGGGGGTGGTTCCTGGGGCCTCATGCATGTCCGCCGCATCCCCCAGGGGCTTGTGGTGGGCGCAATCGTCGGCTTCGTGGTGGGATTGGTTGACGGGACTATGATGGCCGCGGCAACGTCGCCTTCAACCCTTCATCCGGCGCAGTTCATCGTGTTCAAGTACGTGGCCACGGCCGGTCTCTTTGCCTTGCTTGCGGTGCTGCCGTGGTCTATCCGTTCGTCGTAGCTGCTGACGGGGGTGGCATGGAGCACGGGGATTCGCCCTACAGTGCTCCGGCGAGCACCAGCACAACCAGGGTGAGGAACGCGATGCCGGCTATGGCGAGCAGCACGATGTACACCGGGTTCATTCCTTCGCCGCTGTCCGGCGTCCCGGGCGTTTCTGGCTCATCCAGCGGTGAGTCGGGAGTGCCGTCCGGGGGACTGACCTCTGGTGGTACTGTTGCACCGGGAGTCACCACGGAGAACGCCTTGCTGAAGTTCTCCACGGACACCTCGTAGGTGCCGGGGGTGGAGCGCACCACCGTCAGGTTGACCGTACGAGAGTGGCGCGGCTTGATGTCGATGCTGTCCGTGTGTTCTGTCATGCCGTCGACGTCCACCACCAGGGGGTATGCGTCCGCGGTATCGCCCGAGTTGGTGATGGTCACCGTTATCGTCACTCTGCCGAATGGCGCAACCTTTGCTGGCGACACGTCCAGGCTGCGCACCTGGAATCGCGCCGGTCCGGGTGAAGGCGTCGGGGCCAGAAGTC